>CBDCSK010000014.1:0-689646 GCA_965221605.1 Candidatus Aldehydirespirator sp. | reverse complement strand
GGCCGGGCTGCTGGCCCGGTTCAGCACCGGCGACCCGGCCGTGCTGCCGTGCGCGCAGCTGCTGGAGATGGCCACCCTCGGCGGGGCTCGGGCGCTGGGCCTCGGCGACGAGGTCGGCAGCGTCGAGCCGGGCAAGCGGGCCGATCTGGCCGTGGTGGGACTGGACCGGCCCCACACCTGGCCGGTGATCAGCGACGGCGACGGCGGCAACGTGATCGAGCAGCTCGTGTGGTCGTGCTCGGGCTCCGATGTGCGCTACACCGTCGTCGACGGCGAGGTCCTTCTCGACGACCGGCGGGTGGCCACCCTGGACCTGGCCGAGATCGCCGATCTGGCGCCCCGGGAGGCCCGCCATCTGCTGGCCAAGGCCGGGGTCCTCGACCATGTCCTCGACAAGTACCGCGGAGGCGACCATGAGTGAAGAAACCTCGACCTGGATGACCGAGCGCTACATGCGCCTGCCCGACGGGTCGTTCCCCCATCTGGGCATCAGTGGCGGCGGCGACGTGGCCGAGGTCGCGTTGCTGTCGGGCAGCCCCGAGCGGGTGGAGATGATGGCCGGTCTGCTCGACGACGCCGAGCGGGTGGGGGACCGCCGGGGCTATGCGGTGTTCACCGGCACCCTCGACGGCACCCGCCTCACTGTGGCCACCAGCGGGGTCGGCTCGCCGTCGATGGCGATCGCGGTGGAGGAGTTGGCCGCCTGCGGGGTGTCGTGCTTCATCCGGGTGTCGGCAGCTGTGCGGCCCTGTCGCCGGGGATGCCCGTCGGCGGGGTGGCGGTGGCGACCGGTGCGGTCAGCGATGAGGGCACCAGCCGCTACTACGCGCCGGTGAACTTCCCGCCGGTGGCCTCGCACCGGGTGGTGGCTGCGCTGGTGGCGGCCGCGGGCCGTCACGGCACCCCGGTAGAGGTGGGCCTGACCCGCTCCACCGACAGCTTCTATGAGGGCGAGCGAACCGTCGAGGTGATCAGCCAGTGGAAGGCGCTGGGGGTGCTGGCCTTCGAGATGGAGACGTCGTGCCTGTTCACCGTGGCCGCCGCGCTGGGTTGTGAGGCCGGTTCGGTGTTGTGCGCGGGCACCGACCTGCTCAGCGGCGACGCCACCTACCGGGGTCAGTGCCTCGACGAGTACGCCGCCGGCCAGCAGGCCATGCTGGAGTTGGCCCTGGCCGCAGCCGCCGACCTGGCCCGCACCTAGCAGCATGGACCCGCCCCCCGACTGGTTCTCGGGAGTCTGGTATGGGCTCTGTGACAGCTAACGCTCCCGAGATCGGTGGGCCTCCCCCCCGACTGGTTCTCGGGAGTCTGGTATGGGCTCTGTGACAGCTAACGCTCCCGAGATCGGTGGGCCTCCCCCCCGACTGGTTCTCGGGAGTCTGGTATGGGCTCTGTGACAGCTAACGCTCCCGAGATCGGTGGGCCTCCCCCCCGACTGGTTCTCGGGAGTCTGGTATGGGCTCTGTGACGGCCTGCGCTCCCGAGATCGACGGGTGGAGATCGGGGCGTGATGGCTGAGTTGGTGGTGCGGGGTGGGATCGTCGTCCCGAGCGCGCACGCCGAGCCCTTCGTCGGTGATGTGGTGGTCGAGGGTGGACGCATCGCCGCGGCTGGCCCCGGGCTGGCACCGGCCGCGGCCACCGAGGACGTCGACGCCTCCGGGTGCCTGGTCATTCCCGGCCTGGTTCAGGCCCATGTTCACCTGTGCCAGACCCTGCTGCGAGGCCTGGCCGACGACATGGAGGTCATCGAGTGGCTGCGGCGGCGGGTGTGGCCCCTGGAACAGGCCCACGACCATCGCTCGCTCCGGGCATCGGCCATGCTGGCGGTGGCCGAGCTGCTCACCGGCGGCACCACCGCCGCGCTGACCATCGAATCGGACCGGCACACCGGCGCCGCCTTCGAGGCCGCCGAGGAGCTCGGGATCCGGGCCACGATCGGCAAGGCCCTCATGGACCGCTACGAACCCGGCACCGAGATGGAGGTGCCCGACTCCGACGCGGCTTGGGCCGATCAGATGGAGCTGCTCGAGACCTGGCACGGGCGTGACGGCGGCCGGCTGCGGGTGGCGCTGTCGCCCCGGGGCCCCCGCAACGCCACGCCCGAGACCTGGCGCCGCTGCGTGGAGCTGGCTGAGGAGGCCGACCTGCGGCTCCACACCCATGTCAACGAGAACCGGGATCAGGCCGACCTGCTGGGCGCCTCGCCCGAGGGCCGCGACCTGGAGGCCCTGGAGTCGTGGGGGGCGCTGTCGCCCAGGCTGGTGATGGCCCACGCGGTGTGGCTCAGCGACCACGAGCGCGACCTGGCCCGCCGGTACAGGCCCCACGTCTGCCACTGCCCGTCGGCCAACCTGAAGCTGGCGTCGGGGTTCGCCCCGGTGCCGGGCTATCTGGCCGACGGCCTCAACGTGGCCATCGGCGCTGACGGCGCCCCGTGCAACAACCGTCTCGACGGCTTCGAGGAGATGCGCCTGGCCGCTCTGCTGCACAAGCCGGCGGCCGGTCCGCGGGCGGTGCCGGCGCGCACCCGCCTTCGACATGGCCACCATGGGCGGGGCCCGGGCGCTTGGGTTGGAGCGCGACATCGGTAGTATCGAGCCGGGTAAGCGGGCCGATCTGGCCGTAGTCCGGCGCGACCGTCTGCCACTCCACCCCGACCGGCGGCGCCGATCTGTACTCGGAACTGGTCTACGCCCACACCGCCTCCGACGTCGCCACCGTGGTGGTCGACGGCCGGGTGGTCGTGGCCGAGGGCTGCCTCCTCACTGGCGACGAGCCCACCATCCGAGCCGAAGCCAACGCCCAGCAATCCGCCCTGATCACCCGCGCCCATATCAGCCCGTAGTTGCAATTTACTACTAATTCTAGCATGATTAGTAGTAACTCGGGTGTAGAGCGAAGGGCGCAGCGATGAAGAGACCCCTACCGCCGCCGGACTTGACTCGGCTGGCCGCTGAGATCAGTGACGAGGATCCTCAACGCTTGTTCCAGGCCGTTACGGCGGGCCGGCCTGTAGACGCCAAGGGCCGCTACCTGCATTGGGATCAGATGCGGCATCGGCAGCCTCCCGACTGCCTGACGCTGGAGGAGTGGTGGGTTGGTACCGCTACGAGTCGGGCCAGCCAGGCTAGGACGCTCCCTTTCACTGGCACGGACGGCAGTCCCTTCAGGTTCACCAACATCGACCGGATCCAGGAGATGGTTCATCGCATCGACCAGCAGGCCAGCGGTCGCATCCAGACCGACGAGATCGTCGCCAGCGTCGGGTCCCGTAACCGCTACGTGGTGTCGTCGCTGGTTGAGGAGGCCATCACATCCAGCCTTCTGGAAGGCGCGGCGACCACTCGCCGCAAGGCCAAGGAACTCTTGAGGACGGGCCGCGAGCCGAGGGACCCCAGCGAGCGCATGGTGCTCAACAACTACTTTGCGATGCAGCGGGCTGAGGAACTCGCAAGCTCCGGCGAGCCCTTGACCCGCGGTCGTGTGCTGGAACTTCACCGGATCGTTACGGACGGAACGCTCGAAGATCCATCCGAAGCGGGCCGGCTTCAGCAGCCCGGAGAAGAGCGAGTCGCTATCTATTGGGACGATGATCGACTCCTGCACCGGCCCCCGCCGGCAGAGGAGTTGCCAGCCCGGCTGGAGAAATTGTGCGGCTTCGCCAACGGAGACACCGGCGAGGGATTCCTGCACCCTGTCGTCCAGGCTGTGCTGCTCCATTTCTGGATCGGCTACGACCATCCCTTCGCGGACGGCAACGGACGCACCGCCCGGGCGCTCTTTTACTGGTCGATGCTGCGCTCCGGATACTGGCTGGCCGAGTACATCTCCATCTCGTCGATCCTGCGCAAGGCTCCCGCCGAGTACGCGCGGTCGTACCTGTACACCGAGACCGACTCCAACGACGTCACCTACTTCATCATCCACCAATTGGAGGTCATCAGGAGAGCGATCAAGAGCCTTCGGCGATACCTCACTCGAAAGAGCGACGAGATCGCAGAGGTGGAGCGGGCCATGCGCGGAGTTCCCGGGCTGAACCACCGTCAGTTCGCCATTCTCAGCAAGGCGCTGCGGGATCCCGACACGTACTTCACCTTCGCGGGCCAGAAGCGCCTGCACCGGGTGGCGTATCAGTCCGCCCGTACGGACCTCTTGGGCCTGGAGGCCTTCGGCCTGCTCAACAAGGTTCAAGTAGGACGAACGTTCGAGTTTTGGCCAGCCGATCGTCTGGAAAGCCGAATTCGCGGCCTCTCAGCCACGACGCATTCATTGAGTACTAAACAGTACTAGAATGTACTAGATTAGTATTTGACGCTTGTGTCGAATGGCATCGATGGAATACTAAATTGTACTAATCTATACTAATTTAGTAGTTGTCGCCGGTCGTTAGAGGGTCGGTAGGAGCTCGTCGAAGAGGGCGCTGAAGCGTTCGGAGGCCGCGACCGCAGTCTCGATGACCTCGGTGTGCGACAGCGGCTGATCGGAGATGCCCGCGGCCAGGTTGGTGCACAGCGAGATGCCCAGCACCTGCGCGCCCATGTGGCGGGCGGCGGTGGCCTCGGGCACGGTGGACATGCCCACCATCGACCCGCCCAGGGCCTTGGCCATGCGGATCTCGGCCGGGGTCTCGAACATCGGACCGTGGAACCAGAAGTACACGCCCTCCTGCAGGGTCTGGCCCAACCGGGCCGCGGCCGCATGGGCCTTGGCCCGAAGCTCGGGCGTGTATACGTCGGTCATGTCAGTGAAGCGGGGGCCGATGCGCTCGTCGTTGGGCCCGGCCAGCGCGCTGATCCCGGCCAGGTTCACGTGGTCGGTGATCACGGCCAGATCCCCGGCGGCCATGCCGTCGCCGCAGGCTCCGGCCGCGTTGGTGAGCACCACCACCCGGCATCCGGCCGTGACCGCGGTCCGCACCGCGAACGTGACGGCGTCGATGCCGTGGCCCTCGTAGGCGTGGGCCCGGCCCGACAGCATCAGCACCCGGTTGTCGCCCATCCGGGTCGAGTAGGCCGTGCCGGCGTGGCCGACGGCAGTCGGGATCGGGAACCCGGTCAGGTCCCGGTACGAGACCGCCACCTTGTCGCCGATCCGGTCGGGATAGCCGCCCAGCCCCGACCCCAGCACCACGCATACGTCGTGGGGCTCGCACCCCGTCCGCTCCGCCAGCACCCCCGCAGTCCGTTGCAGCCGCTCATAGAGTTCGGTCATGCACGTCCTCCAATCACTTCAGTCTCTCGGCCATCGACGCTCAAGGCCGTCTGGCGTTATCGCCCACACGTAGGGACCGGGCTTCTTCGCCCGTTGGAGGATTCGGTTGAAGTTGGTTCCGAGCCGATCCACCATCTCCGTACCTGTCAGGTTGGCGTTGGTGAACGCGAACACGCGCAGCGTCGTCTCGGCAACCATCCGCCGGCCCAGTCCTCGGTCCAGGAAGAAGACTGGAGGGGGTGCGTCAGGCTGCTGCCTTCTCCGGCCAGATGGCACGGAGAGCTTCCTGTATGTCTTCAGCGGGCGTCCCGTAGTCAGCGGCGATCGACCTCAAAGGTTCGCCCGCAAGAGCGCGGGATCGCACGGCCGACAGCGGCGCACCGCCGTGCACGAACAGCGCGTCACCGCCCGCTACCTCCGGTAACACGCGCAACAGGCGCCGCTCGGTCACCGGAAGAATGAACTCGGTAGCCCACTGGTCGCCGAAGGTGATCCGAGTCAGGTACTCGGCAATGACCTCGTGAAAGACCCGCTGGCCCGTCTGCACCACCGTCAGCAGCCGTAGCTGCTTGTCGGCGTGCTTCCTCGCGTAGTCGTAGAGGACGTTCGCGCCGTCGCTGTACAACTGGCGGGACGCCAGTGCATGTTCGAGTTCTCCTTGGCCGGCAAGTACCTCCAGAGCCCTACGGATTCTCTGCATCGGTAGGCCCGTGCTGCGGAATGCCTGGACCACCGTCGCCTCGACCAGCCCAACGAAGGGGATCGATCGCTTGTCGCGCGAAGCACCGTTGAGCGAGGTGATGACAGGCCCCTGTGTCACAGGTGGGCGGTCCTTGAAGGTCTTCGTGTAGCCGTGCGACCAGGTGCGCAAGGTCGACGGGCTCATGCCCACTAGACGTGCCGCTGCTGAGACTGTGTAGAGCCGCCGGGTGAATCGGTCGTCCTCGATGACATCCCTCCCATGGTGAATGGCCGGGGCTTCTCGGCACTAGCCATGGTAACCCTGCAGTGTCTCGCCGTAGGGGTCTAAGTCAGGAGCCGAACAGATGCGTCACGGGGTGGGGCGGGTGAAGCGGGCTATGTCGGCGGCCGCCTCGGGGTAGGCCGCGGTCAGCTCGTCGCGGTCGCCCAACTCGAATCCGTCGTCCTGGTAGGCGGGGGCCAGAGTGGCGCCGGTCAGCGACCAGTCGCCGGTGGTGGTGGCCGCCATCCACACGCCCGCGGGCACGGCCACCATCGGTCGTTGCCCCTGGGCCAGGTCGTCGCCCAGCACCGGCCGGCTGACGGTGCCGTCGGGTGCCAGCAGCAGCATCTCCACCGCCGCGCCCGCGTAGTGGTGCCAGAACTCCGGCCCCGGCAGCCGGTGCAGGGCCGAGAAGTCGCCCGGTCGCATCAGGAAGTAGATGGCCGAGGACCGCCCGTCGCGCCAGGTCTGGGTCCACATCCCGCCCTCGTGCGGCAACGGCTCCAGCCCCAGCAGGTCGATCGCTTCCTCAGCGTTCATCGCCGTGCCCTTGCTGCCGTTGCGGTCGGTGAGGGGCCGTGGACGGCAGGTCGATCACTTCGTCAGCGTTCATGGTGCGCTCCAGACCGGCCGGTCATCGGGCCAGGCGCCGGGCCCGGGCCTCGGCGTCGGCCACCGCCTCGGCCATGTCCACCGTCAGCACCCGGCCGCCGGCCACCACCTTGCGCCCGGCCACCCACACCGTGCTGACCGCGCCGGGCGAGCCCGACCATACGATCCGCGACAGCGGGTCGTCCTCGCCGTCGATCACCGGGTTCAGCGCGGGCTCGGACGCCGACAGCGCCATCATGTCGGCCCAGCATCCCGGCGCCAGCCGACCCAGCTCGTCGCCCCAGCCGAGCACCTCGGCCGCCCCTGCGGTGGTCATCCGCAGCGCCTCGGCCGGCGGCAGGGTCTGAGCGTCGCCGGAGCGGATCCGGGCGGTGCGGATGGCGGTGCGCATCTCCTCGAACAGGTCGAGGCGGTGATGCGACGCCGGCCCGTCGGTGCCGATGGCCAACCGCAGCCCGGCCGCCCGCATCTCGTCGACCGGCGCCACCCCCGAGGCATGCTTGGCGTTGGAGCACGGGCAGTGCACCACCGCGGTGTCGTTGCGGGCCAGCACCTCGATGTCGTCGGGCGTGAGCCAAACGCCGTGGGCCGCGATCACGTCGCCCTCGAGCAGCCCGAGCGACTCCAGGTACTCGGGCGCGGCCAGCCCTCCGGAGCGTTCCCGCACCGCGGCGTCCTCCCACTGCTGCTCGGCCAGGTGGATGTGTACCGGCATGCCGGTGTCGACGGCCCGCGCCGCGATGGCGCTGAGGCACTCCCGCGACACCGAGTAGGCCGCGTGGGCCGCGATCCCGGCCCTGATCAGGTGGTTGCCGGCCCAGCGGTCCCGGAGGGCCACCATCTCGTCGAGCTGGTCCGGCCACGCTCCGGCCAGAGTGAAGCCGGGGTCCTCGATCACTCCCGGCGTCACCAGGCAGCGCAGTCCCGCGTCGGTGGCCCCCTCGGCCATGGCCTGGCCGTGGAAGTACATCTCCATCGAGGTTGTGATGCCGTTGGACAGCAGCTCGGCCGCTCCCAGCCGCATCGCGGCCCGCACGTCGTCGCCGGCGAGCCTCGACTCCCGGGGCCACATCACCTCTCGCAGCCACCGGTCCACCGGCAGTCCCTCGCCGGCGCCCCGCAGCAGCACCATCGGCGTGTGGCAGTGGGCGTCAATCAGGCTGGGCATGAGGATCCCGGCCCGGTGCACGCCGGCGTCCGGGACCAGATCCGGCGCGTCGGCAGCCGGGCCGCACCAGGTGATGCGCCCATCGTCGCCCACATCCACCGCCCCGTCCGCTACCGGCGCGGGCACGCTCCCGGCCGGCCCGTCCATGGTGACGAGCAGGTCGCACAGGTGCCGGTTCATGCCGCCCAACCCTAGAGAGCGCCTTGCCCTCCCGAAATCCCGGCAAGAGCGAATTGGCAGCAGAATGCACCCATAACGTGCATAGCGCTGCCAATTCCGGGAGGCTCCGGGCGGCGCTCTGTGAATTGGCAGCGGGATGCGTGTACGCGGGCCAGAGTGCTGCAATTCGTGCGGCTCCGGGCCAAGCCCCGTGAGTTGGCAGCGGAACGCAGCCTGCAGAACAGAGTGCTGCTGCGGGCATGCGTTCGGGCCGTTCAAAGAGTCGACGGGCTCCAGGACACGTAGCGAGAACCGGTCGACAACTAGCCTGCCCGGGGCATGGATGGCGGCGGGGTTAGGACGCTGGACTGGGTCGGCGGGTCCGACGGCGCGGTCGAGATGGTCGACCAGACCGCCCTGCCCGGCGCCTACACCGTGCTGCGCATCGACAACGTGCCCGAGATGGTGGCCGCCATCCAGCGGCTGTCGGTGCGGGGCGCCCCCGCCATCGGCGTGGCCGGCGCCTTCGGGGTGGCGCTGGCCGTGCGGACCCACGGCACCAGCGGCCCGGCCTTCGACGACGCGGTGGCCTCGCTCCGCCGGGCCCGGCCCACCGCCGTGAACCTGGCCCGGATGGTGGACCGGGCCGCGGCCCGGGCCCCGGACGGCTTCGACGCGGTCCTGGCCGAGGCCCGAGCCATCCGCGACGAGGAGCTGGCCGCCTCGGTCGCCATGGGCAACCTCGGCGCCGACCTGGTGCTCGACCTAGTGGGCCGCCCCGATGTGCGGGCCATGACCATCTGCAACACCGGCGGCCTGGCCACGGTGGAGCGGGGCACCGCCCTGGCCGTGATCCAGACCCTGCACGAGCGGGGCCGGCTGGCAGAGGCCCTGGCTCTGGAGACCAGGCCGCTGCTGCAGGGCGCCCGTCTCACCGCCTGGGAGCTGGACCGCATGGGCGCGCCGCATCGCCTGCTGGTCGATTCGGCCGGGCCGTTCATGCTGGCCCGGGGCGATGCCGACGTGGTGCTCACCGGCGCCGACCGGGTGGCCGCCAACGGCGACACCGCCAACAAGATCGGCACGTTCTCGCTGGCGCTCGGAGCCCGCCATGCCGGTGTGCCGTTCATCGTGGTCGCCCCCGAGTCGACCGTCGACGCCGACACCCCCGACGGTGCCGGCATCGCCATCGAGGACCGGGGCACCGACGAGGTGGTGTCGCTGGCCGGGGTGGCCACCGCCCCCGACGGCACCGCGGCCGCCAACCCCGCCTTCGACGTCACCCCGGCCGAGCTCATTACCGCCGTAGTCACCGACCAGCGAATAGTCCGCCTAGACCAGAACCAGACCCCCGGATAGCCCAGTAGAACCTAGCGGTGACTGGTGTGACTGTTCGCCGGCCGTGGCTCATCCACTTCTTCCAACGCGCCTCGGTCGACGATGCTCGGGAGTCGGTGCCGACGATCGAGTTCCTCGACGGGCTACGCCCGAAGGTTGCAGCCGAGATCCACGCTGTACTCGAGGCAGTTGCCGAGGCGCCGCCACCGGCGTTCGGGGGGGTAAGTGGGAGGCGATGCACGGTGACATGGCTGGCTTCTACGAGGTGCGGGTTCAGGGCGGCGGGATGAACCACCGCCTCTTGTGCCTGTTGATCCGCGACTCCCGAGACTTGGGCGGTTCCTCAATCGTCTGCCTGGGTGGGCTGTCCAAGCCGCGTCGGGAGCGGACGAATCCACGGGACTACCGGCGAATCAAGATGTACCGCGAGGAGTTCGAGAGGCACCGCAGAGTCCTCAACTAGCGCGACTGTCCTCCAACGGTTCGGCTGTCAGCTCAAGTTCCAATGCCCCGGCGAGAGCGACGACTGTCGATAGGGTCGGATTGGGACTCTCCGCTGAGAAGAGCCGCCGGATCACCTCAGGGCGGAGATCTGCCCTGCGGGCAAGCTCAGCTTTGCTCAGAGCTAGGTTGCATCGGCGCTCGTCCAGTGCGCGAATGATGGCGTCGATCTGGCCGACGCGGCGTCTTGCGGCGGTGTAGGCGCGGTCGTGGTCCGGATCCTTCCGACGGTTCTTGAGGTATCGCTCAGCCCCGGTGATTTCGGCCATAGGCTCACCATAGCGTGACACGAGTGTTACGGCTTGTGCCGATTTGTATGGGCGGCGGCCGGGCACCGTCCCGGCGTCCATATATCGCTTAGACGCGAGCATTCGAGGAGAGCTAGTGATGGAGGCTGACGCGAAGAACCCGGGTCGGGGCGCTGGGTCCCCGGGCCGGTCGTCGAGTTGCCGGTCGGTCCCTGGGCCGGTCGCCGGGTCGCCGGTCGGTCCCTGGGTCGGTCGCCGGGTCGCCGGTCGGTCCCTGGGTCGGTCGCCGGGTCGCCGGTCGGTCCCTGGGTCGGTCGCCGGGTCGCGGGTCAGTTCCCTGGCCTGACGCCCAGTCGCCGGTCAGTCGGCGGCGCTCGGCCGGACGTACTCCGCTAGGCGCAGTCCCCTCCACAACAGGCCGCCGATCAGCGTCAGCGCCATCAGCGTCGGGATCACCGTCCACACCAGGCCGCGGCCGGAGATGTCGTAGAGCCAGGCCCCGAGCACCGACGTCACCCCGCCCAGCAGCACCTCGGTGGCGCCCATGAGTCCCTGGGACGACGCCTGGCGGTCGTCGCTCACCGTCTGGGAGTAGGCGTAGAGGCCGGCGGTGAAGCCCAGCCCCGCGCCGATGCCCATCACCATGGACGCCGCCACCAGGGTCCACACCGAGTCGAACACGCCCAGCAGCACTCCCACCGCGGCCGATGCGAGCAGCCCGCCCGCGCACAGCCGCATCCCGCCGGTGCGCTGGGCCCACGCTCCCGCCACCGGGGCCAGGAAGCCCATCGGGGTCGCGAACAGGGTGAAGCTCACCCCGACCTCCCATGTGGCCGCGCCGAGGTCGACGAGGCTCACCGCCCACACCGCCTCCCAGGCCCCGACCATCACGAACTGGCTGGTGACCACCACCAGCGTGCCGGCCACCACCCGGTCTCGCAGCAGCCTCAGCGAGCTGGTGGTCCGGGTGCCGAGGGCGCCCTCGTCGGTCTCGAGACGACCCATCATCACCACGGTCGCGCCGGCGACGACCGCGATGACGTAGAAGGGCACGTCCAGGTTGAAGGCGTCGGCCAGCAGGGCCGCCGCGGCCGGCGTGAGCGCGAACCCGATGATCTCGACCACGCCGAGCCGGCCGAGGTTGCGCCCGGTGTGGGCCGGGTCGGCCAGGATGACGGTCCGGCGGATGGCGGGCTGGGCCACCCCGATGGCGATGCCGAGCACGGCCCGCGATCCGAGCATCGTCCAGAAGCCGGTGCTGGCCGCGAACCCGACCATGCTGATTCCCGAGGCCACCAGCCCCAGCCGGACCATCAGCGGCGCGTGCCCCCGGTCGGCCACCCGGGCCAGGGTGATCTGGGTGACGAAGGCGGTGAAGAAGCCCGCGCCCACGATCAGCCCGAGCTGGGTCTCGCTGAGCCCGAACTCGTCGCGCAGGTCGCCCAGCAGGGTGACGACCGAGGCCAGCGAGCCCATGCACAGACCCTGGGCCAGGTAGTAGGACAGCAGTCGGGGCGCCCGCGCGCTGTCCATCACGGAGCGGATGACGAGGATCGAACTCGCATTCTCAGCTTGGGAAGCTGATGTTCTGCCATTGAACTACACCCGCAGAGGGCCGCGAGCGTAGCGGGTGTTGCCGGGCCAGGTAACTAGGAGTACCGCACGTAGACGGGGCGGTCGGTGGCTGAGCGCTCGGCGTCGAACCCGTAGCCGAGGCCGTCGAAGTCCCGCAGGCCCCGCACCGACTTGACCCGGTTGCGGATGATCCAGCCCGCCATCGACCCCCGGGCCCGCTTGGCGAAGAACGAGATCATCTTGGGCTCCTTTTCGCCCCGCCCGTCCAGGAAAGCCGGCGTCACCAGCCGCCCGTCGAGGCGCCCGGTGTCCACCGAGCGGAAGTACTCGTTCGACGCCAGGTTCACCACCACCGCCGGCCCCGGACTGTCGGCCAGGTCGGCGTTGAGCACGTCGGTGATGCGCTCGCCCCAGTACTCGTAGAGGTCTCGGCCCCGCTCGGTGGCCAGCTTGGACCCCATCTCCAGCCGGTAGGGCTGCATCAGGTCCAGCGGGCGCAGCACCCCGTACAGCCCCGACAGGATGCGCAGCACCTTCTGGGCGTGGGTGTAGTCGCGCTCGGTGAAGGTGGCCGCCGCGTCCATGCCCTGGTACACGTCGCCGGCGAAGGCCAGCAGCGCGGGCCGGGCGTCGGCGGTCGTGAACGGCTCCTGGAAGTCCTGGTAGCGGTCGAAGTTGAGTTCGGCCAGCTCGGCGGAGATGTCCATGAGCCTGGCGATCTCGTCGGGCGACTTCTGGCGCATCACGTCCACCAGCGGCGACGCCTCGTCCAGCATCCGGGGCTGGGAGTGCTTGCGGGTGGGCAGCGCCGAGCTGTAGTCCAGCGCCTTGGCCGGGGAGACCACGATCAGCATCGCGCCGTTATACCCCGACCAGCCCCCGTCGCCGAAATTGATGCGGTTTGTGTGCCTATAGGGGCGGTTTCGTCATCAATTTCGGGTGGGACCGGCTCAGGCGGCGGTGGCGTTCTCCGCACCAGCCTTCTCCGCACCAGCCTTCTCCGCACCAGCCTTGTCGGCAGCGGCCCCGGCCCCGGCGGTGGGTTCCAGCTCGGGCAGGCAGCGCCGCAGGTTGCGGATCCCCTGACCGATGCGCTGGCGGTTCTCGATCAGCGCGAACCGCACGTGGCCCTCGCCGCCGGGCCCGAACCCCACACCGGGCGACACCGCCACGTGGGCCTCCCGCACCAGCTTGGACGCGAACTCGATGGAGTCCATGTGCCGGTACGGCTCGGGGATCCTCGCCCACACGAACATGGTCCCCCTGGGCGGCTCGACCTCCCAGCCGATGCGGTTGAGGCCCTCGCATAGGGCGTCGCGCCGGCGCTGGTACACCGCGCACGCCTCCAGGGGGTAGTCGGGCTGCTCCCGCAGCGTGACCGCGGCCGCGATCTGGATCGGCTGGAACGACCCGTAGTCGAGGTAGCTCTTCAGCTTGGCCAGGGCCGACACCACCTCGGCGTTGCCCAGCATGAACGCCATCCGCCACCCGGCCATCGAGAACGACTTGGTGCACGAGTAGAACTCCACCGCGCACTCGGCGGCCCCGTCCACCTGCAGGATCGACGGCGGCTGGTAGCCGTCGAAGCCCAGATCGGCGTAGGCGTTGTCGTGCACGATCAGCATGTCGTGCTCGCGGGCCCAGTCGACCACCTTCTGCATGAAGTCGAGGTCGACGCAGGTGGTGGTGGGGTTGTGCGGGAACGAGATCACCGCCACCCGGGGCTTGGGCCGGCTGTAGTGCCACGCCAGCTGCATGCGGTTGACGAACTCGTCGCCGCCGGCCAGGGGCACCTCCCGGATCTGGGCGCCGGCGAACAGCGGCCCGTAGATGTGGATCGGGTAGCTGGGGGTGGGCACCAGGCAGGTGTCGCCGGGCTGGAGCAGCACCCACATGAGGTGGCTGAACCCCTCCTTGGCGCCGATGGTGTTGATGACCTGGGTGTCGGGGTCGAGCTGCACCCCGAAACGGCTCCGGTACAGGGCGGCGATGTTGCGGCGCAGGGCGGGCAGGCCCCGGCTGGACGAGTAGCGGTGGTTGCGGGGGTTGCGGGCCGCCTCGCACAGCTTGTCGACGGCGATGTCGGGCGACGGCAGGTCGGGGTTGCCGAACCCGAGGTCGATGATGTCGGCGCCGTCGTGGCGGAGCTGGATCTTCAGGTCGTTGATGATCGTGAAGACGTAGGGAGGAAGGCCGTTTATCCGGCGGAAGTCCATCGACCGAAACTAACAGCCCGGATAGGGCGATCAAGTGACATTTGTCACCCCGGGAGCACGCTTCGGCAGAGCCGGCGGGCCATCGGCCGGCGCGCTGTCGTACGCTCCTGGCATGGACTCCGGATCGAGCAGCCCGACGGCCGGGGGTGGGCTCCCCTGCGCTTCCCCTGGCTGGTTCTCGGGAGTCTTGGGTGTCGTGGAGGCCCAGGCGCTCTCCCGAGAATCGGTGGCGCCGCCCTCGCTTGGTTCTCGGGAGTGTTGGGTGTCGCATAGCCCCCGCCATGCTCCCGAGAAATCTAGGGACGGTGACCCGGCCGGTGCCGGCTGCGGCGCCGGGAGGGGCGCGGCGCGGTGATCCTGTCGGACCGTTCGATCCGTGAGGCGCTCGACGCCGGGCGCATCGTGATCGACCCCCTGGACGAGGGCGCGGTGCAGCCGTCGTCGGTGGACCTGCGCCTCGGCAGCAGCTTCCGGGTGTTCCGCAACCACACCCTGGGCCACATCGACGTCAAGCGGGACCTGTCGGAGCTCACGACGCTGGTGGAGGCCCGCGCCGACGACCCGTTCATCCTGCATCCGGGCGAGTTCGTGCTGGGGGCGACGCTGGAGCGGGTGGCCCTGCCCGACGACCTGGTGGCCCGCCTCGAGGGCAAGTCGTCGCTGGGCCGCCTGGGCCTGCTGATCCACTCGACGGCCGGCTTCGTCGATCCCGGCTTCGACGGCCAGCTCACCCTGGAGCTGTCCAACGTGGCCAACCTGCCGATCACGCTGTACCCGGGGATGCGCATCGGCCAGATCAGCTTCCAGCGGATGACCACTCCGGCCGACACGCCCTACGGGTCGGGGGAGCTGGGTTCGAAGTACCACGGCCAGCGGGGCCCGGTCCCGTCGCGCTACTGGGAGAACTTCGAGTAGTCCCCCGGGGTCAGCCGGTGAGGACGGGCAGGCTCTCCCAGCCCCGCACCGTGGACGTGCGGGCCTGCACCGCGTTGTCCCAGTCGACGTCCCAGGTGGGCCAGCGTTTGAGCACCTCGTCGAGCGCGATCCGCCCCTCGATGCGGGCCAGCGCCGCGCCCAGGCAGAAGTGGATGCCGTAGCCGAAGGCCAGGTGGAAGTCGATGGTGCGACCGATGTCGAAGGCGTCGCCGTCGGCGAACTTGCGGTCGTCGCGGTTGGCGGCCCCGTTGAGCAGCAGCATGACGGAGTCCGGGGACACGGTCTGGCCGTGGTGCTCGACCTCGGCGGTCACCCAGCGGGCTTGGACGGGGGAGGGCGTCTCGTAGCGCAGGATCTCCTCGATGGCGGCCGGGATGAGCCCCCGGTCCTCGACCAGGGCCCGGCGCTGGTCGGGGTGCTCGGCCAGCACCTTGCCGGTCCAGCCGATGAGCCGGGTGGTGGTCTCGTTGCCGGCCCCGTTGAGGAGCGAGATGAAGTTCATGATCTCGCGGCGGGTGAGCCGGCGGACCGTTCCGGTCTCGTCCTCGAACTCTGCGTGGATGAGCTCGGTCATCAGGTCGTCGGCGGGGTTGTCGGTCCGCCAGCTGATGTACCCGCGGAGGAAGTCGGCCGAGTTCACGTCGCCCGGGGTCTCGTAGGAGAACTCGGGCATGGTGCCGTCGTCGAGCTTGATGGTCTCGTCGACCAGGTCCCGCAGGGTGGTCTGGTCCTGCTCGGGGATGCCGAGGAGCATGCCGATGGCCCGCATCGGCACCTGCGCGCCCAGGTCGGCGATGAAGTCGAAGCGGCCGGTGCCCACATGCGGGTCGAGGCTGCGGGCGCAGAAGTCCCGCAGCTTGGACTCCAGGGCGTTCATCTTCTTGGGGGTGAACACCCGCGACACCAGGCCCCGGTGGTAGTCGTGGACCGGCGGGTCCTCGAAGATCATGAAGCCCGGCGGGACGTCCATGCCGCTCTTGATGATCTCGAGGACGGTGCCCCTGGCCGAGCTGTAGGTCCGCCAGTCCTTGAAGGCCGCGGCCACGTCGTCGAACCGGCTGAGGGCGTAGAAGTCGTAGCGCTCGTTGCGGTACAGCGGCGCCTCGTCGCGCAGCCGCTTCCAGGTGGGGTACGGGTCGGCGTCGATCTCGAAGTCGAACGGGTCGTAGTACGGGTCGGAGTCGACGGCTGCTTGGATGGTAGACATTGCCCCGGTCACGCTAGGCAGGAGGGCTGGTCCTCGCAATGACGTTGTTTGACGCGTTCCGCTTCGACGGCAGGCGGGTGCTGGTGGTGGGCGGCGCCACCGGGATGGGCGCGGCCGCGGCCGAGCTGGCCCTCGATCTGGGTGCCGACGTGGTGGTGATGGACCGGGCCGAGGTGACCCTGGCCGGCGTGACCGCCATCGGGCTGGACTTGGCGTCGCAGGCCTCAATCGAGGCCGCGGTGGACGGCTGCGGCGGGCCGGTGCACGCCCTGCTGGCCTGCGCCGGCGTGGCCGACGGCACGCCGGGTCTCGAGCGGATCAACTTCGTGGGCCACCGCCACCTGATCGACCGCATGCTCGGTGCCGGGATGCTGGCTGCGGGGTCGTCGATCGGCTTCATCTCGTCGGCGGCGGGCCTGGGCTGGGAGACGAACCTGGAGGAGTTCTCCGAGGTGCTGGCCATCGCCGACTTCGACGAGGCCGCGGCCTGGTTCGTCGACCATCGCAAGGCCGACTACTTCCACACCAAGCAGGCGGTGTGCGCCTACGTGGCCACCCAGGCCTACCCGCTGCTGCGGCGGGGGGTCCGCATCAACGCCATCTGCCCCGGCCCGACGGTGACCCCGCTGGCCGAGGCCAACCGGGATCTGTGGCTGACCTTCGGCGCCGACTACCGGTCCGACGCGGGCGTGGAGGCGTCCACGCCGATGGAGCAGGCCTACCCGCTGCTGTTCCTGTGCAGCGACGCCGCCGCGCACATCACCGGGGTGACGTTGATCAGCGACGCCGGCTACATCAGTTCGGGAGTCACGGGGTCGTATCCGGCGGCCACCGACCCGGCCAACTTCCTGCTGGGCCGCTTCTAACCCTCTATCCTCGGGGCCATGCCGAGACCCACCAAGCGCCGTGTGCCGGCCGGCCGTGTGACGGCCAAGGGCACCCGCCCCGACAACTACAAGCCGGACACCAAGACCCACACCGGGTTCGATGTGCAGGATCCGAGCCCGATCTGGGTGCCGATCCTGATGTTCGGCTTGCTCGGTCTGGGCGTGGCGTTGATCATCGTCAACTATCTGGGTGTGATCTGGGACACGTCGAACGTGGTGCTCCTTGGGGGGCTCGGCCTGATCCTGGCCGGGATCATCACCGCCACGCAGTACCGCTGAACCGGTACGGCTGAACCGGCACCCCACGATCACATCTTTGTAATTTCCCCCAACTTTGCCCACACCCTGTGGATAACTCGGGTCGGGCAGGGCGTACCTACTCGATGGGAGTGACGAGGTCCATCTCGTCCTGGCAGTGGCGAGGCGGTTCGGGGTCCTCGTCGGGGGCGACGGTCATGCGCACCTCGGCACCGCAGATGGCGCAGCGGTACTCGATCTTGACCTTGCGCAGGATGCCCGGGTCGGGCGGCTCCGGCAGCGGTCGGGCCAGGTTGCGCAGCATGGCCAGCCCCAGGCGCAACACCGAGTAGGCGATCACCACCGCGATCAGGACCTTCACGACGTCGGCCAGGACGGCACCCAGCACCACGCCGCCCAGCGCCAGCACCAGCAACCCGAGGTTGACAGCCCTCTCCCGCTGCATCTGTGACGGCCTCCCGCCTGCGGACGATCCCGACAACTCTGATGCTACGCCACGGCCCGGTGATGCCCGGGCCCGCCACGTCAGGCGGACGCAGTCGTGGGCCCAAGCGGGTCGGCCGGCGGGGCTTGGTCCGGTTGCCCCGGCGAGGGCCCGAACGGCTCGGGCGGCGGTGACCGGGCTGGCGGTTGTGCGGGTGACGGCGAACCGGCCGCGGGGGGCGATGGTTCGGGCGCGCCAAAGAGGGGATCGACCAGGATGCCGGCGCGGGCCAAGGCCATGATCAGGTTGTCCACCTTCGCCTCGAGCCGATCAACCTTGTCCTCAAGCCTGTCGAGACGGCGATTGACCAATCGGAAGCCTGCGCCGCATGCTGCGACGAGAGCGGCGAGCGCAACTCCCAGCAGTGTGGCGAGGACTTCGGTTTCCATGGGAGCCACCGTAACAGGCCGCTATGACATAAACAACATGAAGTTCATCTAAATATACTTGTTCCACACGATGGCGGCCGAGCCGGTAGGGCCCGCGCTGATGGTGAGCAGCAGCCGACCCGTGCCCGATCCGGCCAGCCCGTCGGTGATGAGGCGCAGCTCCTCGGCCGCCGCCGCGTTGCCGGTGGCCACCGCCCCGCCGACCCGGTTGATGCTTGACTCGTCGACGTCGAGGGCCTGTGCCACCAGCCCAACCGTGGCCGCGTCCTGCTCGGCGATGGCGATGTCGTCCACCGTGTCGAGCTCGGTCCCGGTCTCGGCCAGCGCCCGGCCCACCGCCACCGCCACACCGCCGATCGGATCGAACGGGTCGCCCGCCGCCCGACCCATCCCGGCCACCGTCGCCAGCGCCGTGCCGTGTCCCCAAGCCTCCCCGGAACCGCGGTCGCTTCGCGATGGGGTCACCGTCTCGGCCGTGCTGGCGCCCGCAGGCGCAGTCGCCGTCCCGGTCGGGGGCGTGCCGAACGACTCGCTCTGCGGTCCGGCCCGGTCCCCGGCCGCTTGCAGCAGCACGGCGGCCACAGCGTCGGCTGGGGGAGCGAGGGTGGCGGCAGTCAAGAGCCCCTCGTCGTCGAAGGCAGGGGGCAGCTCGGCAGCGTCACCCCAGTCGCGCACCGCGTCGACGGCCACCGGGTCGCCCGGGTACACGCCCCGTGCTGCGGCGTCGCCCGGTCGGGCCGCCACCGCCACCACAGCCCGGCTCACGCTCGCCTGCACCCGCTGCCGGGACTTCTCGGTCGCTCTGCTCCGCTGCTGGGGCTCATCGGCCGCCTCTGTCCGCCGTCTCCGGGACTCCTCGGCCGCGGCGTCGAGCTCGGCTCGTCCCATGCCGGCGGCTTCCGCGGCCCGCTCCGACAGCCGGGGCGCGGGCAGCAGCCCGCCCGCCTCGGCGAATCGTTCGGCCACCCCACCCCAGGGCGCGCCGTAGGTGCGGTTGAGGGCGGACGCGCCCGGCGGTACCACCGAGCACAGGCCCAGCCCGATCACCAGCACGGTGCGGGCCTGCCCGGCCCGGATGGCGGCCGCCGCGGCCTGCACCGCAGCCATCCCGCTGGTCTCGCCCCGGTCCACCACCACCCCGCCGATGGTCACCGGCCAGCCGGCGGCCAGCACGATCGCCCGGGCCGCGTCGGCCCCGCAAGCTCCCACCGGGTCGGCGCAGCCCACCACCACCTCGTCCAAGTCTTCCGCCGAGAGTCGGGCACGTTCCAGCGCCTCCCGGCCCACCACCCCGGCCAGCTCCACCGGGTTCCATCCGGCCAGCTCACCGTCCACCGGCCGCACCGCGGTCCGGGCCACCGCCACTACCGCCACGCTCACGTCGGCACCCACGGACTGAATGTCTACTCCCCGCCCGTCGTACCGGTCGTTCTGCGCGGACTTGGCGTGGCGGCCTGGTGGGTGTGGACGCGGGCCATCGGCCGGTCTCCCGTCGTACCGGTCGCTCTGCGCGGACTTGGCGTGGCAGCCCGGTGGATGTGGGCGCCGGCCATCGGCCGGTTTCCCGTCGTACCGATCGTTCTGCGCGGACTTGGCGTGGCGGCTCCCCGCCTGTCGGCCAGGTCGCCCTCACCACCCCGGCCCCCCGGCCGAGCCGATGCCCCAGCCGATGCCGGCACGCTGAACGGTGGTGGGGGATCGCGCCGGTGACGGGTCAGGGCACCGTGCCTACACTCGCACCGTCCGCAGCCTGCCGACGCACAACCCGGAGGTCACCGTGAGCAAGCGCACAGCCGACATCGTCATCAGAACGCTCACGGCGCTCACGATCCTCGGCCTGGTGCTGGCCGCGGCGCTGTATGACCCGTGGAGTGGCGATGAGGCCGTCCGGATCGTCTACGGCGACGGGGTCAGCGTCAAGCCCGACTCGGCCAGGGTGCTTGATGTCGCCGTGCTGATCCTGCGGGCCGCGCTGGGGATGATGATCTTCGTCCACGGCTACAACAAGGCGTTCCGGGGCGGCAGGATCGCCGGCACCGGCCGCTGGTTCGAGTCGATGGGGATGCGCCCCGGCAAGGTCCACGCCGCCCTGGCCGCCAGCACCGAGATGGGTGTGGGCGTGCTGCTCGTCCTGGGCCTGCTCACGCAGCTCGCCGCCGCCGGGCTGATCGCCCTGATGGTGGTGGCGTTCTGGACCGTCCACCGCGGCAGGGGCTTCATGATCACCGGCGAGGGCTGGGAGTACGTGGCCCTGATCGCCGTGATGAGCCTGGTCTCGGCCATTCTCGGCCCCGGCCGGATATCCCTCGACGCCGAACTTGAGATCGTCCACCGTCTCGACGGCTGGACCGGCCTCTGGATCGCCCTGCTGCTGGGCGTCGGCGCCGGCGCGGCCCAGCTCCTGCTCTTCTTCCGTCCCCCGCCCCCCGAGCCCGCAGAGGATGGCTGACACCGGGGCGTGAGCGAGCCCGACTTCTAGATCCGAGGGCGGGTCCGGGGGCGCAACCAGGGCCGGCTGACCCGGTCGGCGGCCAGGTCGGCCCCGGCGTGGGCCAGCACCGCGCCCAGCACCAGCAGACCGCCGGCCACGGTCACCAGCGGCGGCGCCTCGGCCAGCACGATCCACGCCAGCAGGATCGAGAACGGCGTCTCGCTGGACGCCAGCAGCCCGGCCTCCGCGGCCGGGATCAGCCGCACGCCCTCGGTCCACAGCACCAGCGACACCGCGAACACCGCCCCGAAGAACACCAGCATCGGCATCTGGTCGGTGGCCACCCCCAGCGGGTCCGCCACCACCAGGGCCACCACGAACAGCAGCACTCCGGCCGAGCCCAGCGCCAGCACTGCGTCGGCGCCCTCGAAGCGGCGGATCAGCACGATCAGCAGGGCCAGCGTCAAGGCCAGGATCACGGCCCGCAGGTTGCCGTCGAGGTCGCCGGGACCGAGGTTGCCGGCCACCGTCAGGGTCACGCCGCCCAGCGCGACCACGGCCGCGATCACGGTGGAGCGCCGCAGCCGCTCCCGCAGGATCAGCCATGCCAGCCCGGCGGCCAGGAACGGGACGGTGGCCGAGATCACGGTGACGTTGGCGACCTCGGTCCGCTGCAGCGCGTCGATGTAGACGATCATCGACAGGCCTGACAGCCCGACCAGCACCAGGCCCTGGGGACCGAGGGTCGCCCTGAGCCGCGGGCGGGACTGCGAGCCGGTGACTCGGCCCCGCACCCATACGTAGATCAGCACGGCGCTGCCGCCGAGGCCGCTTCGCCAGCTGGCGAGCTGCCAGGAGTCGGCCTCGATGCTGCGGGAGATGGCGCCGGTGGCGCCGAACCCCAGCCCCGACACCAGCATCATCGCCGCCCCGAGCCGCCTGGACCGCCTGCGGCCGACTCCGCCCCCGGAGGACCCTGCGCCCGGGCCTGGTCCCGCGCCGGTCGACCCGCTGCCTGGGTCTGCGCCCGGGCCTGGTCCCGCGCCGGTGGGTCCGCTGTCTGGGTCTGCGCCCGGGCCGGACGACCCTGCGCCTGGGCCTGGTCCCGCGCCGGAGGGTCCGCCGGACCGCTGGTCTGGAGCCTCCCGGGCGGCTGTCAACTACAGGACCAAGGAAGCGGCTAGCCGGCCGTCGCCGCGGCGGGCTCGTAGCCGACCTGGCAGAAGCCGTGGTTGCAGTAGCCGTAGGGGTTCCGGGCCAGGTACTGCTGGTGGTACTCCTCGGCGTAGTAGAACGGCCCGGCGTCGACGATCTCGGTGGTGATCTCCCCGAAGCCCCTGGCCGCCAGCGCGGCCTGGTACCGGTCCCTCGACGCCACCGCCGTCTCCCGCTGCGCATCCGAGTACGTGTAGATCCCGCTGCGGTACTGGGTGCCGACGTCGTTGCCCTGGCGCATCCCCTGGGTGGGGTCGTGCATCTCCCAGAACACCTTCAGCAGCTGCTCGTACGGCGCCGACGACGGGTCGTGCACCACCAGCACCACCTCGTTGTGGCCGGTGCGCCCGGTGCACACCTCCTGGTAGGTCGGGTTGGGGGTGACGCCCCCCGAGTAGCCCACCGCGGTGGTGTGCACCCCCGGCATCTGCCAGAAGAAGCGCTCCGCCCCCCAGAAGCACCCCATCCCGAACATGGCCCGCTCGCAGCCGTCGGGGAACGGCGGCTCCAGCGGGGTGCCGAGCACCAGGTGCCCGTAGGCCTGCACCTCCATGGCTTCGCCCCGACCGGGCAGGGCGTCGGCGGCGGTCGGCATCCGGGTCTTGTCGCGTCGCAGCAGCATGTCTGGACTGTACCCGCCGGCACCGCCCGCCATATTTCTCGGGAAGGCCGGCCCGGCTATACGACACGCAGCCCTCCCGAGATTCCTGGGCCCGCGCGTCCGGGCCGTGTGCAACGCGGCCACGGCTACCCTCTGCGCAATGCTCGACACGCTGATAACCGGGGGCACGCTCGTGGACGGCACCGGCGCCCCGGCCCGCCCCGCCGACATCGGCATCGCCGGGGATCGGATCGTGGCCGTCGCCGACCCCGGCGACCTGGCCGGCGCCGCCATCGACGCCACCGACACCATCGACGCCGACGGCCTGGTCGTGTGCCCGGGCTTCATCGACCCCCACACCCACTACGACGCCCAGATCTTCTGGGACCCCCGAGCCACGCCGTCGAACCTCTTCGGCGTCACGTCCGTCGTAGGCGGCAACTGCGGCTTCTCGCTGGCCCCGCTCACCCACCCCGACGACGGCGAGTACCTCAAGCGCATGATGGTGAAGGTCGAGGGCATGGAACTGGCCGCCCTGGAGCAGGGCGTGCCCTGGGACTGGGAGAGCTTCGCCGACTACCTGCGGGCCGTCGAGACCCGGGGCATAGGCGTGAACGCCGGCTTCCTGGTGGGCCACTGCGCCCTGCGCCGGGCGGTCATGCGCGACGACGCCGTCGGCCACGAGGCCAACGAAGACCAGATCGCCATGATGCGGACCCTGCTGGCCGAGTCGCTGGCCGCCGGCGGGCTCGGCTTCTCCACCGGCCGCAGCTACACCCACAACGACTGGGACGGCCGGCCGGTCCCCAGCCGCTGGGCCTCCGAGGAGGAGGTGCTGGAGCTGTGCCGGGAGACGGCCACCCACCCCGGCACCACCCTGGAGTGGGTGGCCGACGGCTGCATGAAGGGCTTCAGCGACGACGAGGTCGACCTGATGACCCGCATGTCGCTGGAGGCCCGGCGCCCCCTCAACTGGAACGTGCTCACCATCGACTCGGCCCGCCCCGACGACTACCGCAACCAGATCGCGGCCTGCGAGCGGGCCGCCGACGCCGGCGCGGTCGTGGTGGCGCTCACCATGCCGATCCTGGTCGGGATGAACATGAACCTGGGCACGTTCTGCGCGCTGCACATGCTGCCCGGCTGGCCCGACACCTTCGGCCTGCCCATCGGCGAGCGCATGGAGGCACTGCGCCGCCCCGAGACCCTGATCGCCTTGGAGAACTCGGCGGCCAGCCCGGAGGCCGGCGTGTTCAGCCGCCTCACCGGCTGGTCCGACTACCGCATCGGCGACACCTACTCGGCCGCCAACGAGGGCCTCAAGGGCCGCCGGGTGGGCGACATCGCCCGGGAGCGGGGCCGGCGGGACTTCTTCTGCCTGGTCGACATCTGCCTGAACGACGACCTGCGCACCGTGCTGTGGCCGGCCCCCACCGACGACGACCCCGAGAGTTGGCGGCTGCGGGCCGAGGCCTGGGAGCATCCGGCGGTGATGATCGGCGGCAGCGACGCCGGGGCCCATCTCGACCGCATGGCCGGCGCCTGCTACACCACCGCCTGGATCGACGACTGCCTGCGGGGCCGCCGGCTCACCACCCTCGAGAACGCGGTCCGCCACCTCACCGAGGCCCCGGCCCGGCTGTTCGGCATCAAGGGCCGGGGCCGCATCGCCGAGGGCTGCTACGCCGACGTAGTGCTGTTCGATCCCGACACCGTGGGCGCGCACGAGCCGGTGCTGGTGGCCGACCTGCCCGGCGACGGCCGGCGGCTGTGGTCGGAGGCCACCGGCGTGCGGCGGGTGATGGTCAACGGGGTCACCACCGTGGTCGACGGCGAGGCCACCGAGGCGCTGCCGGGCACGGTGCTGCGCTCGGGACGCGACACCGAGACGGTCCCGGCGGGCGCGGCCGGGTAGCCGGGTAGCGGGTAGCCGGGTAGCCGGAGCCGAGGCCGAGGCCGAGGCCGGAGCCGGAGCCGGACCAGGAACGAGCAACCAGGAGGACAAGCTGATGGCCGAAGGGTCGATCGAGATCTACGAGACCGAGGACCGCACGTTCCCGCCGCCGCCGGGCTTCGCGGCCGCGGCCCAAGTTTCCGACGCCTCGATGTACGACGAGGCCGCCGCCGACTTCGAGGCATTCTGGGCCGGCCAGGCCCGCGACCTGCTCGACTGGGACACCGACTTCCACACCACCCTGGAGTGGGACCTGCCGTTCGCCAAGTGGTTCGTGGGCGGCAGGCTCAACGTCTCCTACAACTGTCTCGACCGCCACGTCGCCGCGGGCCGGGGCGACAAGGTGGCCTTCCACTGGGAGGGCGAGCCCGGCGACACCCGCACCATCACCTACTCCGAGCTGCTCGACGACGTGCAGCGCTTCGCCAACGTGCTGCTGCGCCTGGGCCTGCGCCGCGGCGACCGCATCGCGGTGTACATGCCGATGATCCCCGAGCTGGCCGTCACCATGCTGGCCTGCACCCGCATCGGGGTGGCCCACTCGGTGATCTTCGGCGGCTTCTCGCCCGACGCCATCACCGACCGCTGCGCCGACGCCGAGGCCCGGCTGGTGGTCACCGCCGACGCCGGCTACCGGAGGGGCGCCCCGTCGGCCCTGAAGCCCAACGTGGACCTGGCCCTGTCGGCCGGCGCCCCGTCGGTGGAGCACGTGGTGGTGGTGGACCGCTGCGGCACCGACCCCGACATGGTCGAGGGCCGCGACCTGTGGTGGCACGACCTGATGTCGGAGGCCTCCCCCGACTGCCCGGCCGAGCCCATGGACTCCGAGCAGCTCCTGTACCTGCTGTACACCTCCGGCACCACGGCCAAGCCCAAGGGGATCATGCACACCACCGGCGGGTACCTCACCCAGGTGGCGTTCACTCACCGCTACGTGTTCGACCTGCGCCCCGACTCCGACGTGTTCTGGTGCGCGGCCGACATCGGCTGGGTGACCGGCCACAGCTACATCGTGTACGGGCCGCTGGCCAACGGGGCCACGTCGGTGATGTACGAGGGCACCCCCGACACGCCCCGCCCCGCCGAGCGCTCCGGCGACCGGGCCGGGTGGGCCAAGGACCGCCTGTGGGACATCATCGAGCGCTACGGCGTGACCCAGCTCTACACCGCGCCCACCGCCATCCGCACGTTCATGAAGTGGGGCGAGCAGTGGCCGGCGGGCCGGGACCTCTCCAGCCTGCGGGTGCTCGGCACGGTGGGCGAGCCGATCAACCCCGAGGCGTGGATGTGGTACCACCGCCATGTCGGCGGCGAGCGCTGCCCGGTCGTGGACACGTGGTGGCAGACCGAGACCGGCGGCCACATGATCAGCCCGCTGCCGGGGGTCACCACCACCAAGCCGGGCTCGGCCACCCAGCCGCTGCCGGGGGTGTTCGCGGAGGTGGTCGACGACTCGGGCTCGGTGGTGGGCGAGGGCGGCGGCTACCTGACCATCATCCGGCCGTGGCCGTCGATGCTGCGGGGCATCTGGGGCGACCCGGAGCGCTACCGGGCCACTTACTGGTCGGAGTTCGAGGGCCGCTACTTCGCGGGCGACGGGGCCCGCATCGACGCCGACGGCTACCTGTGGCTGCTGGGCCGGGTGGACGACGTGATGAACGTGTCGGGCCACCGGATCTCCACCACCGAGGTGGAGTCGGCGCTGGTGGACCATCCGGCGGTGGCCGAGGCTGCGGTGGTGGGGGCGTCCGACGACATCACCGGTCAGGCCATCGTGGGCTATGTGATCCTGATAGGCGCCGCGGTGGCCTCCGACGAGCTGCGGGAGGAGGTCCGCCAGCACGTGGCCGTGAAGCTGGGGCCGACGGCGAGGCCCAAGGCGGTGTTCCTGGTGCCGGACCTGCCCAAGACCCGCTCGGGCAAGATCATGCGGCGGCTCCTGCGTGACGTGGCCGACGGCCGGGACCTGGGCGACACCACCACCCTGGCCGACCCGGGGGTGGTGGCCGAGATCCGGGACCGGGCCGCCGAAGCCGCCGACGAGGAGTGACCAGTCCCGACAACTGGTACTTCCGCGACGGCGGGGTGCCGGCCGGCGGGCCGCTGGTGATCCTCGACCTCGACGGGGTGATCTCCAACGCCACCCACCGCCAGCACTTCCTGCGGGGCGCCCGCAAGGACTGGCGGGGCTTCTTCAGCAGCGCCGGGCAGGACCCGCCCTACGAGACCGGCGTGGCGCTGGCCGCGTCGATCGACGACGGCCACACGGTGGCCATCCTGACTGCCCGCCCCAACTACGTGGTCGACATGACCCGGGCCTGGCTGGCCGCCAACGACGTTCGCCACGACCTGCTGATCCTGCGCCCCCGCCACGGCCGGGGCAGCGGCGGCCCGTCGGCGGACTTCAAGCGCCACGAGCTGTCCCGCCTGCGGGCGGCCGGCTACGAGGTCGCCATGGCCATCGACGACGACGAGCGCATCATCGAGATGTTCCGCTCCGAGGGGGTCTTCGCCCTCTACACCCACTCCGGCTACTACGAGCGGTAGTGCCCGCCGGGCGGGCTGTTGGCTGGCCCCGGGCCGCGTGGCTGTGTCGCTGCTGGTGCTTGACGCCGGGCGGGCTCTTACCTGGCGCCGGTAGCTTGGGGACAGTCGGCTCGGCGCGGAGGTGACCGACGATGTGGAACACGGCCAAGACGTTCACGCTGCTGGCTCTGCTCGGCGGCCTGTGCATAGTGATCGGCGGGGCGTTCGGGCAGGGCGGCCTGGTGCTGGGCCTGATCTTCGCCCTGGTGATCACCGGGGGCTCCTACTGGTTCAGCGACAAGCTGGCCATCGCCTCGGCCCGGGCCCAGCCGGTGACCGCGGCCGACATGCCCCAGTACTACGAGATCATGTCCGACCTGTGCCGCCGGGCGCAGATGCCGATGCCGAAGCTGTACGTGTCGCCGAACCCGCAGCCCAACGCCTTCGCCACCGGCCGCAACCCCAACAACGCCGCGGTGTGCATCACCGCGGGCCTCACCCAGGCCATGGGCTGGGACGAGGTCCGGGGCGTGCTGGCCCATGAGCTGGCCCACATCCGCAACCGCGACATCCTGATCGGCTCGGTGGCCGCGGCCGTGGGCATGGCGGTGACGTTCGTAGCCCACATCGCCATGTGGGGCGCCATGTTCGCCGGCGGCCGGGGCGACGACCGCGGCAACCCGCTGGGCCAGCTGGCCCTGGCCATCCTGGCCCCGATCGCGGCGGCCATGATCCAGGCGGCCATCAGCCGCAGTCGGGAGTTCCAGGCCGACGCGTCGGCGGCCAAGCTGATCGGCGACGGCCGTCCCCTGGCCCGGGCGCTGGGGAGTCTGGAGACTTACGCCCAGCGGATCCCGTCGGGCGTGAACCCGAGCCAGGCGTCGAACTACATCATCGACCCGCTCAAGGCCCAGGCCCGCGGCGGCGGTGGCGGGGGAGGCTTCGGCAAGATGTTCTCCACCCATCCCCCCACCGCCGAGCGGATCCGCCGCCTCGAGTCCGGCAACTGGCGGTAGCCCCCCGGCCTTCGTGCCGCCAGGCCCCTCGGCCCTCAGGGATCCTTGAGGATCTCGTGGCCTCCGCAGCGGCGCCAGATGACGTGCCGCTCACCCGGAACGATCTCGTCGCCCCACGAGAAGGTGGCCCTGCCGTCCCCCGCCCACCTCATCTCGAAGACCCCCGGCGCGCCCTTCACGCCCTTGACCCGAAGGCTCCGACGAAAGCGACTGCGCCGCCCGGCCTTCATGGCGCGAATGTCGGCGACGAGTTTCTTCCTGGCATCCCGAAGAAGGTTCTGCTGAGTCCCGGTGAGGCGAGCCCAATCTCGACTGAAGCGGCTTTCCCAGTCGTAGGTGGGCATGACCGGCCTCGGAGCCGCACCGGACCGACTAGTCGCGTACCACCGGGTCTGAGAGCATTGCCAAGTCTGCTGCGATCATCTCCGCGCCGCTCAAGAAGGTGACAACCCGGCCGGCGGCGATGTCGTCGTCCGGGCTGGGCAGTTCGTCATCGCCGAAGTCTTCGGTGTCGAAGGCTCTGCACTTGGCCACCTTCTCTTCAAGGTCTGGGAAGAGGCCCTTGAGTGCCCCGACGAACTCGTCGGAGCTGTCGCAGCGGATGTGTAGCCGCTCTATGTAGTAGACGACGTCGTCGTAGTGGGCGTCGGGGTCCTCGAACCAGGCCTCGTCGGGCTGGTCGTCCGCGCCGCGCCTATCGGGGCCGGCGATCTGCGCCAACTTCACCGCGACCAACTCAGCGGTGCTTCGAAAGCAGACCCATGGACCCGGACCGAGCTCGGCTTCCGAGTCGGCCTCGTCGTAGCTGCCGAGGTCGATTTCCGCTCCGGCGCTGATCCGGGCGAGCTTGTCCTCCAGGTCCGGGAACAGGCCGCTGAGCGCGGCGACGAACTCATCGGAGCTGCCGCACCGCCTGTGCAGCCGCCTCATGTAGTAGACGACGTCGTCGTAGTGGGCGTCGGGGTCCTCGAACCAGGCCTCGTCGGGCTCGGCATCCTCCACGGGGGTCACGCTATCTCTGTCGCGTTCGGCGACGAAAGCGGTGGATGCTCCCGAGCCATCAAGAGTGTCTTGCAATACTCTAACAGTCATGGACAGTAACGTAACTGTCCGAAATTATCCTTGCAACCTCGCGCGCCGCCAACCTCGCGCCCCGCGATGCGGAGGGTCAGTCGCGGAAGTTGACGTACTGGAGGGGGACGTCGAAGTCGGCTTCCTTGAGGGCCGCGATCACGGCTTGGAGGTCGTCGCGCTTCTTGGACTGCACTCGCAGCTGGTCGCCCTGGGTGGACGACTGCACGCCCTTGATGCCGAGGCCCTTGATGAACTTGTTGAGTTCCCGGCTCCGGTCTGAGGAGATCCCGGCCCGCAGCCCGGCCACCTGGCGCACGGTGGCGCCGGCGGCCTCCTGCACCTTGCCGTAGTCGAGGGCCTTGAGCGACACCTTGCGCCGCACCAGCTTCTCCTCGAGCACCTGGCGGGCGGCGGCCAGCCGGTCCTCGGTTGAGGAGTTCAACGTGATGGCGCCGTCGCCGAGGGCCACCGAGGTGCCGGTGTTGCGGAAGTCGTAGCGGGTGTTGACCTCGCGGGCGGCCTGGTCCACCGCGTTGCGGACCTCCTGCATGTCGAGTCGGCTCACTACGTCGAAGGTGGGCATGGTGTGCCAATTCCTAGGGATGCGGGGACGGGATTTCGGCCTGCGATGGTATCGTGCTGGCCGGTTTGGGTCGGTGCCCGAGCGGCCAAAGGGAACGGGCTGTAAACCCGTCGGCTAAGCCTACGGAGGTTCGAATCCTCCCCGGCCCACACACCACACTGTTCGCCCTAGGCGACCTGGATTGCGTCGTCTAGGTGTTCGGGCGCGTCGGCCGGAAACGAGAGCACCAGATGACGCCCCAACGCTGTTGCCACCCGGGCGAGGGTGTCGATGCGGTTGCGGGCACCGCCTCCCTCCTCGAGCCGTGAGATGACCGACTGGGTGGTGCCCATCCGCTCTGCCAGTTCGCGCTGGCTCAGTCCCACCTCGATGCGCAGGTCGTAGATGAGCTGACCGAGGGCGAGGTCCTGTTCGACCCCGGCCCGTGCCCCCGCGGAGGGCTCGCCCCGCTCCCTCTTGATGTCCTCCCAACGCGACCTGTTCGCCACCATGCCCTCCCCATCCAATCCGGCGAGCATAATCGCATAAACACGATGATCGCATAAAAGCGATTTTACAGAACTTCCGACTGACTTCTGAAGTAGTGCTGATATAGTGGCCTGATGGAGGTTGTCGAGCGTCCCTTCTCGGATTTGCTGCGCCACCCGAACGATGTGGTGGCCGAGTTGGCCGAGCATGATGTGCTGCTGCGGCGCCGCAACGCCCCCGCGCTGCGACTGATCAGGGCCGACCACCACTCGGACCGGACACAGGCTTTCGAATCGACAGCCCGGCTGCTGCGCAACATCGCGGCTCACAGCCCCTCGGCGCTCAGCGAGGCGCTGTTGGATGCCTTCGCCTGGGCGAGGTTCCTGCCCAGCGACGCCCGGGACCGCTTCGCTCAGGAACTGACCGATACGCTGCTCGCGGCAGCAACCGTCGATGTGTACGCCCCTGTCGCCCAGCTGGTGCGCGAGTGGAAGTCCACAGCCGAGATCCACGCCGACCCCGAACTGCTGCGGCGGCTCACCGGTCCGATAGAGGCGGCAGGACACCCGGTTCCAAGACCTGCTGGCTGACAGCGGATGCCACGACGCAGAGACCGGGTCGCGCCGCCTCCCGCGGCCGGCGGATGGGACTTCCGCTTCGCCAACAACGCAGCAGCCTCAGGATGGGCGCAAATCTGCGCTACAGCGCCAAGCAACGCGCGAGCCGCGTGGGAGGCCATCACGACAAGACCCACGCCAGCGCAGCCGGAGACAACACCCGCTCACACAAGGACTCGCTCGGCGAGCGGGTGGTGAACGGCACCGAGATGCAGCAGTGGCAATACGAGGTCACCGCAGGCGGAAGGATCTGGTACTGCATCGACAACTCCAGCCGCACGGTCTGGATGACCGCCGCCCATACGGGTCACCCCAAAGCAACCGAGTAGCAAATCTCAACACCAACAGGCGCCACCATCAACGCGCCGACAGTCGGCCCACCGACGACCGAGAGACCTCTAAGCCTGAATCCACCGATGGGCTGGTCGGGGTGGGCTGGTCGGGGTGTTTGTGGGGGTGTTTGGCTGGTTGGGGTGCGGCGGGTGTTGTTGGGGCGTGTTGGGCCGGCGGTTGGGACTGGGCTGGTTTGTGGCGCTCAGGGGGGTGTGTTCTGGGTGGCGCCGGGCCCGGGGCTGGGGGTTCAGATGAGTTGGGGGAGGTTGCGGGTGTGTGTGAGCGCGGCGGTGAATTGGTGTGCCCAGGGCCAGTTGAGCGGGAGGCGGAGTTTGTGTCGGTGGCTGTGGTTGACGAGGCGTCCGGGCACGGCGAGCAGCCGCCGGCGGACGGTGGCGGCTGCGGTGAGCCGTTCGGGGTGCTGTGTGTGTCCGAGTCGTGCGGTCCAGCGGGTGAGGTTGTGGGCCAGCACGGCGCAGGCGAGGTGGGCGGCGTTGGCGAAGAACCTTCCGGAGGGGCAGTGGGCGAGGCCGTTGTCTTTGAGGTCTCTGATGGCGAGCTCGACTCGGGCGTGGCCGCGGTGGTAGGCGTCGGCGGTTTCGGTGTCGAGGTCGTCTCTGTTCGTGATGAACGCGTGGTGGCGCCAGTCGGGCCACAGCTCGCGTTGGGGGCCTTCTGGGAGTCGGGTGCGGCGCACCACGAGGCGCAGCTTTCGGGGGCCACAGGGGTCGCGGCGGCTCGTTGTGATGGCGCACTCGGCGACCTGGGCTTCCCCGTCGGGGTAGGCGATCGGCGTCCAGGCGGTCTCGTCGATGCCGTCGATGGCTGCTTTGACTTTGGCGTTCTGTGGGATCGTGACCGACCAGCGGGCCTTGTATGTGTCGAGCTTTGCGATCAGCGCGTAGGAGAAGAACCCGGCGTCGGCGCGCACGGTGAGCTTCGTGCCCGGCGCGAGGCGTCCGAGGCGGGCCAGGGTCTCCGCGGCGAAGCGGACATGGCCGCGCTGGGAGGACCCCGACCGCATCCTGGCGTGGAGCACCTCGCCGGTGTCGTCCCGGGTCGCCGCCAGCGGGTGGTAGCCCCAAACCTTGGTGTGGCCGTAGGCCGCGCCCTGCTTGGACTTGCCGTGGACCTCACAGACCGTGGAGTCCAGATCCACCGTCATCTCCGCCGCTGCCGGCGCCGCGCCCGAAGACCACGCCCGGCTGAGCGCCAGCTCCAGGGCGCGGTCGAACTGGCGCACATGGCCCCAGGTGAAGGACCGCAGCCACGTCCCCAACGTCGACGGCGCCGCAGGCTCAAAGCCCAGCACCGCCGAAGCGGACCCGGCCCGCAGCCTGTCGGCGTCGCCGATGAACGAGCCGCCCACCAGCATCGACGCCACCACCGACAGCGCCTTCGCCCCGGACCCACGGCCCGCCGCGGGCGGGCGCACCGCATCGTCGATGAGCGCCTCCAAACCCAGCCGGCCCATCACCGTGCCCGCCAACAGCAGCCCCGCATCGGCCACCAGCGAAGCGTCGTCGAACACCGCCTCGATCCCGTCGATACCACCCGCTACGCTGCTCACAGGAAGTGCCTCCTCACATGGCCAGAATCACTGTTGACTCAAACAGCATTCTCCCATGTCAGGAGGCCTTTCCGGTGGACGCGCCAACCCCACAAACCTCACCGCGCCGGTGGATCCAGGCTAAGACTCGAGGCTCGACGTCATAGGCAGCGAGCCCGAAGGTGTTCGGGCCTTAGAACGGCTGTGATTACCCCATTACGACGCGATGCGGCGGAGGACGTCACACGGGGGTTAGGCAGGTGGAGGCTCGGGTGGGGATCATTGACGAGAGGGTGGCGACCACCTGGGCCGCTCGATACTGGGGGTCGAGCTCCGAGACGGCACGCTCGAACGCTTCGGGCACGGCGCCCGAGATCCGCTCCACCCGGTCGACGCCTTCGGACGGGTCGAGCCCCACCGCCGCCGCGGTCGCCCGCCATGCCTGCGGGTTGTTGGCTGCGAGGATGCGCGGGTCGGCGAGGGCGGACATGGCCAGCGAGTGCGACTGGTGGTGGTGCGGGTCCCCAGCCATGATCGACCAGATGTCATAGAGCGGTGCGAGCCGTGCTGCGTTGGGTCCGAGGAGGATGCTGTAGTTCTTGGAGTGGGCGTCGGTGTTGCAGACCAGCCAGTTGAAGGCCAGCGCGTCGAAGAAGGCCTCTATGTCGCGGGCGGGCTCGGTGGAATGGTCCCGCAGCAGCCGGGCCAGCCGGGCCGGGTCGTGGCCCGGGGCGCGGCCGGTGCTGGCCCGCTGATAGATCGACGCCCGGTAGTCGCCGACCGCCTGGTGGAGGTCCTCCTGGTGGACGCGGCGCAGCTCGCCCGCGGCGTCGCGGATCCGGTCGAAGCGGGTCACGATCACCACGGTGTGGCCCGCCCATGTCTGCAACTCGGTCACGGCGGCGTCGAGCCCCGAGTAGCGGGCCGTCGTGAGGCACAGGTGCTCGTTGATGGACTGCTCGGGCTCGCCCGGCATCGGGACCTTGAGAATGTGCGTCGACGGGTGCGAGCCCTGCGGCTCGCCCCATCGGCGGCCTTCGGAGTCGTCCCTGTACAGGGCGGTCTTGGTGAACGCTCCCGCGAGGCTGAAGGCGCTGACGCGCAGCTGGCGCCCCCACAGCCAGGCATCGCGCACCATGTCGTCGACCATCTCCTCGGTCTGTGCGGGCGTCAACCAGTTGACATCTCCGGGTCGCTGGGCGTCGGCGAGGGTCTCCGGGCCGCAGAACTGCACCGCTCCGGCGCACTCGAGCCCGACTCTGGTGGCTAGCAGGTCGAACGGCTCGACCGAGGCGGCGGCGTACTTGGCGGCCCAGTGGCTGCGCACCCGGGAGTGTCCGGGCAACAGCCCCTCCAGCCAGCCCTGCACTCTGGCGTCCGCGTAGCGCCTCCGCGCCAACGGCATGCTCAACGACAGCGGCACGGCCGCGGGCCCGCTGGCGTAGGACTCGTCGTAGGTGAACACCAGCGGCCCGCCGGCAGCCGGGCAGGTCACACGCCCGGCCGTCTGGCCCGACATCAACACGGTCAACTCGCTCGTGCTCATTGCGGCCGCCGGCTAGCGCCTATGTGCTCGAACACCCGGTCGATGTCGGTGACGGGCCGCTGGTGTACGGCCAGCGACAGGCTGAGCACCGCCGCCACCCGCATCACCCGGAGCAGGCCGAAGTCTCCCTTGGCGTTCTCGAACTCCGACAGCCACTGCACCGACACCCCGCAGGCATCGGACACCTGTCTCTGGGTAAGGCCCAGATCGCGGCGGCGCCGGGCGAAGACACGCGACAGCGCACCCAGCTCTCGCAGGTCGGAGCCGAGCACCTCGATGGGGTGCGGGTTCATCTGCACGGTAGTGCCTTCCCCGGGTAGCGTCAGATTCGCTGATAGGCGAATACTGCCATCATACAGCGAAACTTCGCTCATATACGAAAATCCGAGCTGATCCCACATTATTCGCCTATAGGCGAACCAGAGCCTCCACGGCTGCCCGTTAGGGTGGGGAGTGACCGGGCGGGTTCAGGGGAGCATTCGCTGCATCACGACGATGTCGAGCCAGCCTCCGAACTTGCGGCCCACTTCCCGCTCGGTGCCCACGATCTCGAACCCGACCGCCTGGTGCAGGTTGACCGACGCCTCGTGCCCGCCGGCGATGCGGGCGATCATGGTGTGGAAGCCCCTGGCCTCGGCCACCCGCACCAGCTCCTGCATGAGCCGCTGGCCGATCCCCTGACCCCGAGCAGACCCGTCCACGTACACGCTGGACTCCACCGAGGTCCGGTAGGCCGCCCGGGGCCGGTACTCGCTGAGCGAGGCGAACCCCAGCACCTCGCTACCGACCTGGGCCACCACCACCCCGAGGGCGCCCTCCCGGTCGCGCAGCCAGGCCTGCTGGTCCTCCAACGAGCGGGGCACGAGGTCGAACGTGTGGGTGGTGTGCTCCACCTCGTGGTTGTAGATCCGGCGGATCGCCTCGGCGTCGGCCACGGTGGCCAGCCGGATCACCACGTCGTCCGTCCCGCGAGGACCCATGCCCCGAGGCTACGACCCCGCTTCACCGACGGTGACTCCGCCGACGGCCACGTCCGCGCGCCTTCGACGTCACGGTTGGATTGTCAAGAAACGAATGACCGCTCCGGCTGCCCGAAGGTCTGGCTGGATCAGTACCTGACCTGTCGGTCAAGCCGGCCGATCAGCGCCCGGCGCCCGAGCCCGTCCGGGCTGCTGGCCGACTGGCGCCCCGTGACGGGCGTCGCCCCCGGTGTTCGGCGATGTGGGGGTGAGGCGGGGGCTGGCTCGCACCGGCCCCGGCGATGGGACTTGGGCCTGAACGCGGGCTCGCGCCACGCCGCGAAGGCGGGGGCTGGCTCGCACCGGCCCCGGCGATGGGACGGGTCCCGGCTGTAGGCCTCGCCCCGGTGGTGTTGCCCGCCTCGGCGGCTGGCGATGGGACGGGTCCCGGCTGTAGGCCTCGCCCCGGTGGTGTTGCCCGCCTCGGCGGCTGGCGATGGGACGGGGTCCCGGCTGTAGGTCTCGCCCCGGCTGTAGGCCTCGCCCCGGCGGTGCCGCTGGCCCCCGACTCCGGCGATGCGAGCCACACCGCGCCGCACGACCACGACCATCAGGGGGCACGGGCTGGGCCCCAGCGGGTGCGGACGGGGGGCTCCAGCACGAGGCGCCCGTTGCGGCGTAGCACCTGCCACTGGTTGTGGTGGACCTTGTTGTGGCAGTGCCAGCACAGCAGCGTCATGTTGGCGATGGTGGTGAGGCCTCCCCGACAGACGGGTCTGATGTGGTGGGCCTGGCACAGGGCTGGATGGCAGCCACAGCCGATGCAACCGCCGTCGCGGGCGATGAGCGCTTTGAGCTGAGCGGCGGTGGCGGTGCGCTTGGTGGTGCCCTGCCACAGCGGAGTGCCCGCAGTGTCGTAGAGCACACCGGTGAGGGCGGCGTTGCAGGAGAGCAGGTCAAGCACGCTCGGGGGCAGAGGCTCCCCGGTGGCCAGCTGCGACACCAGTTCACCGGTGACGGTGTCGACGTGGGAGACGACAGCGATGTCCGCAATCGGCCGGCCGCCGCGCTTCTTGCGACCGCAATCGCAGACACCGTCGCTGTCCGATCCGCTTCTCGTTCTGCCCTTGGTAGCGGAGCCGTTCGTGCCGCTGCTTCTCGGTGGGCTGCTGGGGTCGCTGCTGTTGTCGTTGGTGGTGTCGTCGTCGGGTGTGGTCGAGCCGTTGCCGGTGCCGTTGGTTCTGGCGGGGGCGCCAGCGCTGTCTGTCGCCGGCTTGCCGGTGTGGTTGTCGCTGGCCTGGCCGCCGGTGCCGTTGCTTCTGGTTGGGCTGCCCTTGCCGTCTGCGCCGCGGCTGGTGCCGTTGCTGCCGGCTGGGTCGGGGTCGCTGTCTCCGGTGCGGTCGCTGTCTCCGAGGTTGCTGCCGGCTGGGTCGGGGTCGCTGTCTCCGGTGCGGTCGCTGTCTCCGAGGTTGCTGCCGGCTGGGTCGGGGTCGCTGTCTCCGGTGCGGTCGCTGTCTCCGAGGTTGCTGCCGGCTGGGTCGGGGTCGCTGTCTCCGGTGCGGTCGCTGTCTCCGAGGTTGCTGCCGGCTGGGTCGGGGTCGCTGTCTCCGGTGCGGTCGCTGTCTCCGAGGTTGCTGCCGGCTGGGTCGGGGTCGCTGCCTTCGGCGGGGTCCCTGCCTCCCGCGCTGCCGCCGGCGACACGGCCGACGCCGCTTCCTACGTCGGTTAGGCCGTCTAGGGCGTCGGCCATGGCCTGGGCGAAGCTGCGCTTGCCGTCCCGGCCGCCGTCCTCGCCCTCGCCGCCGCCCCCAGCCTCCGAGCCCGAGCCCGAGGCGTCACTACGGCGCAGGCGGCGGGCCTCGGCCTCGAGCCGGTTGCGGATCCGCTCGCCGGTGACCGGGTCGAGCTCGCCCCGCAGCTGGGTCATGCCGCCGTCGCCGTCCCACAGACGCAACCAGCGCCGAGCCCGCCGCCGCTGGTAGTCGGCCTCACCGCGGTCGGCCTGATGGCTCGCCGTCCACCGGCGTGCCTCCCGGGCGAACTGGTCGTCGGTCATCGACTCGGCCTTGGCCAGCAGGGAAGCGTCGGCCTCCACGGCGCCGGCCTCGACCCCCTCGGCGGCCTGCGCCAGCCGGGCCGCGTTGGCGAACGACACCCGGCCCGACTCCAGCGCCTCCCGCACGCCGGGCATGTCCTCGAGAACCCGAGCGGTGCGGGCCTGGCTCTCCGCCTGGCGCCGTGACATGCCGGTCGCATGGCGCAGCACCCCGGCACCGCCGTCGCCGTGGCGCTCCAGTGCGGCGAGCGCTGCGGCCGCCCGTGCCTGGTAGGCGGCGAGCTTCGACTCGATCGCCTTGGACGTCTCCAGGTCGCGGCGAAGCTCCGCGGCACTGCAGTCGCCGACTGACGCCAGCATCCGGGTGACGGCCGCTTCGGCCACTTCAGCCTGGGTCTGAGCTCCGGTAATGACCATGCACAGACTATGCCACAGAGGTATGACAAAGACTGAAAGTTCCCAAGAGCCCAGCCCAGGAACCCGCCTACAAGAATGGGGATGCACCGCCGGGGGGACGCACCGCCGGGGGGACGCACCGCCGGGGGATGCACCGCCGGGGGGACGCACCGCCGGGGGATGCACCGCCGGGGGGACGCACCGCCGGGGGATGCGCCGCTTGGGGACGCACCGCCGGGGGATGCGCCGCTTGGGGACGCGCCGCTTGGGGATGCACCGCCGGGGGGGATGCGCCGCTTGGGGATGCGCCGCTTGGGGATGCACCGCCGGGGGGGATGCGCCGCTTGGGGATGCGCCGCTTGGGGATGCGCCGCTTGGGGATGCACCTCCGGCCCTGCACCTCCGGCCCTATGGGGTGGCCGCGTTGGTAGCGGGTGTTGACGACTTGGAAGAACGCCGAGGAGGCGGATCGGTCCGGCATGGGCAGCAGGCCGACGTCTTCAGTTGGCGAGTTCCTACCGGTCTGCCGTTCTAGCGGCGGCGATAGGCCTCTCGGCGGTGGGCGACTCGAACAACGAGGACCACCAGTTCATTGTCGAGCACTTCGTAGATGACCCTGTAGTCGCCGACGCGTATGCGGCGAAGGCCCCGCAAGGCACCCTTGAGCGGGTAGCCCGCATGCGGCTGCTCGCCGAGACGATCGATGGCGTACACGATGCGCTCGCGATCCTGGCGAGCAATCTGCGCCAGGTCTCGGGTGGCGCTGCGCTTGATCCGGACTGAGTATGCGGCCATCGTCTACGGCCCCGGTGCCATCTCGCGTCCTCGGGCCGCGAGGCGATCAATCCGAACTGAGCAGCTCTTGTCGGACCTCGTCCCAGTCGAGTACCGGGTCGGCTGGGTCTCGCAGCCGCTCAAGGGCCACATCGAGATCGTCGTAGTCCTCCAAGTAGCGCTCCAAGGCGTGGCGGATGATGTCGGCCCGGCTGCGCTTCAAATCCTCAGCGGCCGCATCGAGGGCCTCGACGAGCTCATCGGGGACCCGGGCGGTGATCTGGCTCATGCTGACTCCTTCGCTGACTGGAAGTCAATCGACATCGCTTGACATCAAACTAATGTCAGTCGATCCCGCTAGCAACCAGCGAGCCGGCCCAGGACTGCCGGACAGGCCTGCATCCCTACTGTCGAGACGACGTGGGTGTCGGTAGTCCCGATCACTGCGCTCGGTCCTTGACCCGCAGCGACACCAAGATCCCGGCTCCACCGCTACGGCTCCACTGATATAAGGACCGCTATATGAAGGTGGCTGTGCTAGGATCCGGTACCGGGGCGCTGGCTGTGGCCGCGGACATGTCCCGCCACGGCCGCCACACCGTGATGGCCGACCTCGTCGCCGACCTCGCCGGCGAGCGGGCCAGCCTGGAATCGGTCCGCGCCGCCGGCAGCATCACCGTCACCGGCTACGGGGATGGCGAGGGCGACGGGGGCGACGGCGACCAGCACGGCGACGGCACCAGCGGTGAGAGCGACCAGCACGGCGCCGGCACCAGCGGGCGTCAAGCCGACACCTACCCGGTCGACGTCGCCGACTCGGTCGCCGAGGCCCTCGCCGGCACCGAGCTCGCCGTGGTGGTGGCGCCTTGCGACGCCCGCGAGCGCTGGGTCCGGGCCATCGCCCCCCACACCACCCCCGACCACACGGTGCTGCTGATGGGTGAGGGCGGCGGCGCCATCGTGGCCCGCCGGGCCATCGAGCCCCCCACCGTCGTCGCCGAGACCAACATGCTGCCCCATCGGGCCCGCGCCACCGGCCCCGGCACGGTCGACGTCACCGCCAAGCGAGGGGGCGTGCTGGTGGCGTCCCTGCCGGCCGCCCCGCCCGACACCGCCCGGGTGATGGAGCTCCCCGGCGGCTCCCGCTGCACCCAACCGTCTACTACGCCGACTCCACCACCTCGCAGGCCATCCAGATCGCAGACCTCATCTCAGGTACCCGGCGGCGGGCCCTCGAGGGAGACGTCCACATGCAAGTCCTCGACAACGACTTCGCCAGCTTGTATCCGGCGGCGCTCGCTGGGTTCCGCACCCACACCAACCGCCGCTGGACCAACCGGATCGTCGTCTTCTAGCTGGGGGCGAAGTGTTTGCAACCGCGGTTGCGAACACCTATCCTTGAAGCCGCCTGACGGCTCCGGTTAGTAGGCCTCGGCCGAATGCAATCGTATGCCCCAGGTGTTCGGGACCCCGGCACTCACGGGGTCCCTTTCCTTTCCCCCGCCCCGCTCGCGCTTGCCCGCCCGCAAGACCAGCGGTCGGGACTGGTGCCGGTTCGCTGGGCGCCGCCTGGACGGGCTGGCTGATGAGCCGCGGCCGGGCCCGCCGCGCACCATCAGCGACGAGAGGGTCGAGCAGCGACGAGGGGGTCGAGGAGGTGCTGGTGCGCACCCTCGAAGAGGTGCCTGAGGGCGCGACGCGCTGGTCGGTGCGCTCGATGGCCGCCGCTGCGGGGATCTCGCCGTGGTCGGTGCATCGCATATGGCGGGCCTCCGGGCTCAAGCCGCATCTCCTCGGGGAGTTCAAGGTGTCGCAGGACCCGCCATCGCTGGCCTTCGTGCCAGCCTCCATCCTGCGAGCGTTCGGACGCCCAGGCAACTGATGCGAACTCGCCTTCGGAGTCCAACTCCCTCCAGTCAGAGAGCGGGGCCGATGTGCCTGTTGAGCCGCCACGAAGGTCTCCGGTCTGGGCGGCGCGTGGCGGTAAGCCCTGCAACGGCCACAGTGTTCGCCAGTACTCCACCGCTGAGGCGCCCGGCGAACCTGAAGGGTTCTACGGTTCGATGGAGGCCGTTCGGGACTGGGTGGAGGCTCGCCCTCCGATCAGTGAGGAGCTCGAGAGGAACCTGCAGGCAGCGCTGCAGCGGGTCACGACCATCAAGCCGGCCAAGAAGCGCAACTCGGTCACGGGGGACGCTTCTCGGGGCGCCGTCCTGAAGAAGATCGAGAGTGGGATCGCGAACCTCGATCGATGGCAGAAGGCCGCGGCTATCGAGAGTCCCGAGGGGCCCCAGCGAATCAGGGGACTCGCCGGGTCTGGCAAGACGGTCGTCTTGGCCATGAAGGCCGCCTACTGGCACTCGCAACATCCCGACTGGCACATCGCGCTTGGGTCCGCATCACCGGCTGGGGAGAGCAGATGGACTCCATCCGCCAAGAGGTCGAAACCGTCTTCTCCAATGACTTCAAGCTCGAATTCACCATTCCGACAGGTAGCGAGCTGGCAACACTGCGACATCTTCATCGGGATCGTCCCGAGGGCGTGGAGGAGTCGCTCCGGAAAGCGACAGAGGGCCTCTCCGTGTTCCTCGAGGCGTACGACCGGGGAGAGCTGGATCTGCTCGACCTGCCACCAGAACTTCGGACCAGGCTGGTCCTCAGCCTCCAATCCGACTCCCCCGATGACGACCGTTAGGGCCATTCGAGATCAGATTCACCGTCCGTTCTTCGCGGCGGCACATGCACAGCACATAGGTCCGCCGTCGCTGGACGACGACGATCACAGACAGGTGCACTTCTCATGGGACGTCCATGCGACGGCGACTGGCGGAACCCTCGGAAGATAGGCGCCCAACTCGGGCCTGACGGCACCGGGCTCGCCGCGTTCGTCGGGGCAGCTCCCCGGCCCGGAGGACGGGTTCGCGCCGCCGCGAGCGCCAACTCTGCAAGGAGCGTCGCCCGACTGCCGGGCTGGCGGGGCCCCGACGCTGGCCGCCCTCGGCCTGGGCGGGCTGGACGTCACCGGGCTGATCGGATCCGCCCGCTCCGGCCCGTTCCCGTAGCCCGGCCTGGCCCCCTCGACCGGCGGGCTCCGGCAGCCCTCGAGACCCTGCTCGAAGGCAAGCCCCGGACCGGTCCGCGATTCGTGCCGCTTGACCTGCGAGCCACGGCACCACGCGCTACGTTGTGCGGCATGGCAAATGATTGCCCTGTGTTGATGGTGCTGTTATGGTGCCAATCCGTGAACGACGACGTGCGACTGCACGGCGGAGCGCCCGCGGCACAGGGCCGCGAGTCTTGCCTGGGATGGGATAACCCATGATTGAACGTGTCGGCCGACCTAGCGTGCTACACTTTCCGACGGTCATGGGCCCCGCCATCTTGGTAGGGTTCTTCGGATGTTCCGGAACAACGATCCAAGGGGGTGTAGCCGGTGGATTACGCGGGTAGCGTTACCCAGGTTGCACTTCGGCGGGTTTGCGCGTGCGAGACGTGCGATTCTGGGCGGACCGAACTTGCCACAGATGGAATACAGGTATAGAAAGGAGGGGCACATGCCCCAATTGAAGGGGCCTGTGCCCCAGGTACAAGCAAAGGAGGGGCCGATGCCCCAGCTAGTGAAGAAGCGGCGCTCGGGTTGGGCAGTGCTCGCCGCGGGCGCCTTGGTCGCCTCGCTCTTCGCAGTCGGGGCGAGCCCCGCGGCCGCGATTGACGAGGACTCCAAGCCCGATGCGGCGGCGGCGACGTCGGCGTGTGTGGGCGACGCCACCGGCGACATGATGTTCTCGGACGTGTCGGAGATGCACACCTTCCGGGCCGCCATCAACTGTCTGGCCTACTACGGGGTGACCATCGGCTACGGCGACGGCACCTTCGGGCCCGAGAACGATGTGACCAGGGGACAGATGGTGCTGTTCATGGAGCGGGCCGCCGCTATCGCCGGCGCGGACGCCGATGCGGTCGTGGGCGACTTCGCCATGACCGGCTCGGATCCGGTGAACCGCGCCGACATGGCGCTGCTCATCGCGAGGCTGCTGGTCTCCGCGACCACCAAAGAGTCGCCTGTGAACGTCACCAACAACGACGACGGCACGTTCGCGGTCGGCGGCGTGAGCGGCGACGATTGGGACTACTTCGCTGATGCCCGCCGCTCTTTGAACCGCATACACGACAGCGCCGTGAGCGCGTTGTATGAGCTGGGCGTGACCCAGGGGACCGGCATGGGCTACTTCTCGCCGGCCGCGTCGGTGAGCCGCGGCCAGATGGCAGCGTTCATCACCAGGGCGCTGGCCCACACCGGCGCCCGTCCAGCCGGCGTGTCCATCCAGACGGACGGGCCTGGCGAGGTGGTCGTCTCGGTGCGTGACGCCAACTTCCATCCGGTGGCCAACGCGCCGGTCGACGTGTTCTCGGCGAGCGCTGGTCAGGTTGATGAGGCCTTCAGCGCGGACGGCAGCTGCAACATGTCACGCGTCTCCGGCGTGGGCAACGCCAAGGTGTGCGAGATCGACGCGCTCGACGCCATAACCGGCCTCAACGGCGACTACGACCCCGGCGCGATCTCCGTGGCCGAGGGCGGCACCACCGTGTTTGCTTGGACCGGAGACTCCGGCGACAAGGTCGAGGACGGCGGCGAGGGGCTCGCCCACGTCGACCTCACCGAGACCGCCCCGGTGACGGCTGACGCCGCCAAGATGACGAACGACATGGGCATGGGTGTTATCCGGGCAGCGTTCGGCAGCACCGTGACCGTGACGATCCAGTTGGTCGGCGACGAAGCTTCGGGGCGTGCGGATGCTGGGCCGGCTGAAGGTGGCGCGAGTTACACCGTGACCATACGTAGCCAGCGAACCTCGTCGGATGCCTCAGCGGATGACCTCACTGATACGACTGCTGTGACTGCAGCCACATCGGTCGAGACGAAGACGGTCACAGTTGACGCCAGCGGCAAGGGCACCTTCGAGATCACGGCCGCTGATCCCGATCCCAACGACGCCGACGATCCGGACACCGGATCCGTTGATGTGGTGACAGTGACCTACAGCGCCGTGGCGGTGTCAGGTTCGCCTGCGATAAGCGATGAACTCTCCTCGCCGGGTGTCGCCTCGGGCGCGGCGACGATCAAGTTCTCCGACGCTCCGGGCATGGCTAGGACTGCATCCTTGAAGCCCGCGGCCAGCTACCTCGTGGCACCCACCAGCGGCTCTGCCGCCAACGTGGTCACCGTGACGGTGGTCGATCAGTACGGCAAGCCCGTGCGCGGTCATCTGGTGCAGTTGAGCTCCAACCACTCAACCAACCCGCCCGCGGACGCAGACCTGTCGGAGTTCCCGGTCGCCCGCCGGACCGACTCCTCCGGCACCGTCCGGATCGGGTACAGCTACAGCGGCACGGGTTCAATCGAGTCGCTGGACGCCAACACGAGCGTGAAGGCCACTGACGAAACCATCACGCTCACCCTGATCCCGGGTGGCGAGGCGGACTTCTACTGGGCGAAGCGGGCATCGACGGCCGACGATGTCACCGCCCTGGCCACTGCGGCGCCGGTCCGTGTCGCTGAAGCCGACAGCAACACGCTCGTCATCGGAGGCGGCCCGTCAGCGCCTCCGCTGATCGTTAGCTACGACAGCAGCGACCAGTTCGCCGTAGGACCGTCCGGCAGTGAGGAGCTCACCGACATGGCCCGCTTCGAAGCGGCACTAGCCAAGGACGAGAGCAACAACGACACCGTTGTAGTGACGTCCTACAAGCCCAATGACCCCAGTGATGTCGCGAGGTTCGTGCTGACCGTGGTGGCCAACACCAACTAACCCTCAAGGCGGGCGCGGTTCCGGGCTGACAAAGCCCGGGGCCATCCCTCCCGCCTGACACATACCACCAACCCCGAGGAGGCCCCGGCGCTGCCGCCGGGGCCTCCTCGCGTCTGCGCCCCCCGTGCTGGGCGAGCCTCCTAGCCTGCCGACCGAGCTTCAGTGTCTTTCACTGATAGTGGTATCTATTTGGTGACTTAGATTCTGTTCAGGTATAGTTGCTTGCTGCCGTCGCAAGCCGCGGCCACATGGCTCGCCTCAAGCACCCAGCGGAACGGAGGCACACCTCGCCATGGACACGACCACTTTGGACTTCAACACCCTGACGCTGCTGATAGCGATCATGGGCTCGACACTCTCGATCGTCATTCTGATGAATCGGCAGTCCAACCATCTCGACAACAAGATCGGGGACCTTGACACGAGGACAGGCCGCTTGGAGACGAAGGTCACGGCCATGGACACCAAGGTTGATGCCCTGAACACCAAGGTCGATGCTCTGAACACGAGCGTCGACAGGGTGGGACTTGATGTTGTGGACACCCGCGAGCGCTTGGTGCGGGTGGAGGAGCACATGGATGATCACGGTCGCCGCCTGGGCGAGCTGAGCGCGGAGTCCAAGGAGCAGGGCCGTGTGCTGGGCGAGGTCCGCGAGCGCTTGGCCCGAGTCGAGGGCCATCTGCTGCCGTCGGGGGGCTTCACCCTGCGCGGCACTCGACGACCCGGCGCGGACACCGGGTCTGCCGGCGACTCCGGCACTGAACATCGCGAGGGGCGCGAAGCCGGCTGATCCCATCAGTCGCGAGAGGTTGGGCAGAGTGGAGGGCCACCTGATGGGGCCCGGGAGCTTCGCTTCTGGTCCCATTGCCGCTCTGGCGAGGCCCGGTGAGCGTGACCACCGGCCAGCGCCGCGCCGCCCGCTCCAGCCGGGGAGCCAGGTCGCGCTCGATGATCACACCACGGCAGCGCAGCCCACGGTCAGCTAATTCGAAATCAGAACTTGAAACAGCTGCTCATCGTTTGCGGCCGTGCACGAGAGAGGCCGCCGCTGCGTTCGCGAGTCGCCGGGAGAGGTGGTGCAGCAGCGGCAGCGCCCGCGAGGCCCGGTCCTCGCAGGAGAGGCCGTCGATGGCGTCGCTGATCGCGGCGGGGGTGCCGCGCGTGATCTCGGCTGCCCGGTCTATGACTGCGTCGGCATCCAGTCGCAGCGCCCCGGCCGCCGCGGCCCACGCGGACGGCCGGCTCGACGCTCGCCATGTCAGACCGTCTCCCGCCGCCATGGCGGTGCTGATCTCTTCGGGGTCGCCCGAGGCGTAGGGCAGGTACGAGATCAGGTCGTACAGCGGAGCCAGGTAGACGTCGGAGCCGTCGAGCACGAGGCTGTAGTTCTTGGCGTGCCCGTCCGTGGCGGCGATCGCCCAGTTGAACACCAGGGCGTCGCAGAAGCGCCTGAGAGCGTCCCGGCTCTCGCTCGCTTCATGGAACAGGAGATCACCCACATCGTGTGGCGTGGGGCCTCCGTCGAGTTGGTACTTCTCGGCCGGGCTCAGGCCGAGCGCCTGGCAAAGATCCTCGTTGTGCCGCCTGTGCAGGACACCGCCTGACCGAACACGGTCGAAGCGGGTCACGACCAGGACCCGCTCAGACTCGAATCGGGCCAGATCCGTGAGCGCCGCGTCGATTCCGAGGCTCCGTGCCGCAGTCATGCACACATGCTCGACGACCTCGGCGTCGGTGTGCGACTCCATCCCCGGTTTCAGGATGTGGGTCGTCGGCGTGTCGCCATGCGGGACGCACCACTGGCGCCCGTCCCGGTGAAGGGCGCACTTGGGCTGCGCCCCGGCCAGGCTGAACTGGCCGGAGGCGCCGATGCCGCTCCAGTCCGACCAGTCGCGTCGGACCCGCCTGATCCACTCGGCCACGTCGCTCTCGCGCTGAGGCTCCAGGCCGCTGCTCCGGCGGCTGCGCGGCTCCTCGTCGCCCGGGCGGCAGAACTGAACGGCCCCGGCGCAGTCCAAGCCGATGGGAGTCCCCAGCAAGTCCACGGCGCCGGCGGAGCGGGCGCCCTCGCGGCCCGCCCATTTGCGGCGAACCTGGAGGCTGTCGGGCAACAGGCCGTCAATCCAGCGAGTCACATCATGTTCCCCGCCGCCCAACGGAGCGCTGAGCGACAGGGGAGTGCTGCGCCCTCCCGCCAGATAGTCCCTGTCGTATCTGAACATGGCCGGCCGCCCCCCGTCGGCGGCTGTGATCTCGCCGGCCAGCCTGCCCTCGATGAACACGACGAGGTCAGGCATTCCCCGCGCCTTCGGGTGCGCCGGCGGGTGACTGCACTCGCCGCACGAAGGCCAACTCGAAGCCCAACTCGAAGAGAACCGCGTTGAGCGTCCCGAGGCGGGCGCTGCGATGCCCGTTCTCCAGCACCGAGATCGCCTCGCGCGACACCCCGGCGGCCGCGGCCACCTCTGACTGCGTGAGGCCCGCGGCGCGGCGCGCATCCCGCAGGGCCCGGCCTACTCGCTTCGGGGAGCGCATCCCCACGTAGGCGAGTCCGTCGTCTGGCGGTCGGGATCCTGGGTGCGCCTGCATGACCCCATCGTACTCCGAGATGTGGTGCTTGCATAACACTAGCATCTATATGGCGGATGCATCACATTCCTGCCAGTATTGCGCTTCCATCACAACCCACCCGCGACACCGCCGCGAACTGGAACGGGGCGCCCTCCGGCGCCGCGGCGGCGGGCTGCGCAACCGCCTCAGCCGGTTGTGGCCCAGCACGACCCTGCCGCGCAAACGAACGAATCTGGAGTTCTGCCGCCCAAGCGACGAGGAGTCACGCAGCCGCCGGAGCAGCGGCATTGACGCACGGGTCGGGCAGTGCTCGCCGCGGGCGCCTTTGGTCGCCTCGCTCTTCGCAACACTCGACGACACTCAACGACACTCAACGACGGCGCCCGGTGCGTAGCCGACCTCGGCGAGCATGAGGGGTTCGCCCTCTTGGGTTCCGGGACGGGGACGCCGGAACTCTCGTGCGGTGTCGAGCCTCGGCCGCCCGCCCACGGGCCGCGCGCCGACGGGCGGGATGCCCACAGCCTCAGGATTGGGGGCGGGCGCGGGCATCGTGACTATAGTTCGCTGTAGCACGACATGGGAAGGGGAGGAGCCATGAACGACGTTGATCGTCTCTTGGCAGATTACGGTCGGAACTTTCCCGCCTTCGAGCAGCGCGAAGAATCCCTCGAACGGGAACACTTCGGCAAGTTCGCTCTGTTCCGCGAAGGCGAACTGATCGGCGTGTACGAGACTGCCGAAGAAGCTGACAGCGTCGGCGGGGCCCGCGGCGAGTACGCGGTGTTCAAGATCGGCAGGCAGCCTCTCAGATACGCCATGCCCGCGTGACAGCAATCTATGCGCCGGTATGGATCGTTCCGCGCTGGTATCCGGCGCAGTGGTGGATCTGGAAGGCGCATATCGACACGGGATCACCGGTGACCATCGCGGGAAGCCGCCTCGCGCGCGACCTGTTGAGTCACCACATCAAGAGGGCGGGCCATCCTCCCCGATACGAGAGGTACAACAGCGCGACCGGCCATCCGCTGACCGTCGCGCCGGTGGATGCGCTGGTGCGGGTGCCGCTGGGAGTGCCGTTGTCCGCGACCACCCAAGCATCGCGCGGCGACGCCTCGCACGCCATCGACATGCGCGTTGCCGCAGGGATAGAGCAGGAATCGGAACCGGATGAAGCCGGGAACCGTACAATCACCCTCAAGAACTGGGGCGGCTTCGACGTGCTGGCCGGTATGGACCTCTTGTCGCAGTTCAAGCTCACGGTAGAACGCGACACGATACGGTTCGATCCGCCTGCAGTCGACGGGTCGCCGTCGTGATCCGGCAAGCCCGGGGCATCTGAAGTAGTGGACTGTGCGATGTCGGCGGGGACCGTACTTGCCATGTCCGGCGACGAGATTTGGATGGACTACCACTCCTGTTTGGGACCGATCGATCCACAAGTTGAACGGGCTGGCCGTCTGGAGCCCGCTCTGTCGTATCTGACTCAGTACGCGAGGCTGATTGAGAAGAGCCGGCGGGAGGCTCTGTCAACGGCCGAACTCGTGCTGTTGTCCAAGCTGGATTTGGCGGAGCTTCATCGGTACGAGCTAGCCAAGGACCTCACGATCGAGCTGCTCAAGACTTGGTTGACCAACTACAAGTTCAAGGACTGGACCGTGACCGAGACCAGGGGCGTCCCTGTGACCTTGGAGATGCGTGAGAGTCGGGCCGAGGAGATCGCGCAGTGCTTGAGCGACCAGGAGCGCTGGCTCACGCACAGCCGTGGAATCGACATGCAGACCCTCCAAGAGGCGCTGGGGGTACAGATCGACGACCTCGGTGCCCGGCCGGAGCTCAGGGAAGCGGTTTGGAACTACTTTTGGTTCCTGCGCCGCTATATGACCGAGGCGCAGATCGAGTCGTTCGTTCACGCTCCGAACCACTTCTAACCCCACAGAAAGGCCCGTGGCACCAATGCGACAGAATGACCTAGATGAGATCGTCCGAGCCAACCCGCATGTGGATCCGACAGCGATCGAGCGCAGCCGTCGAGCGCAGAAGCAGCTCGCGGATGCCGGCATCGAGATCGGTGGCTACCACCTGACGCCTGCGCTCGGTGGCGCGATCCCCGCATACGACGACCAGAAGCCCAGGAGCGCACCAGAGGAAGCGGTGCCCAGCCACCCCAATGCTCATCACTGAACACCGCCCCTGATTGACACGGAAGCGCCCACTGGAGGGGCTGGGCAGTCATCGCCTCTTCAGAAGAGAAGGCATCCGCGAATTGATCAATCTTCAGCGAGACGGTCGTCAGGCGAAGCCCTACCAGGTCAGGCAGGTCCGTCAGACGATTCTGTGCAACAATCTGTGAGGAGGCCAATGCACAAGTACGAGGTCATCATCTACTGGAGCGACCGGGACGGCGTCTTCGTCGCGGAGGTTCCAGAGCTTCCGGGCTGCTGCGCTCACGGTGACACCAAGCTGGCCGCGCTCAACAGCGTCGAGTCGGCGATCGACCTCTGGATCGACACAGCGAGAGAGTTCGACGACCCCGTCCCGGAACCCAAGGGTGAACGCCTCATGCTCGCGTAGGGCAAGCGAGTCGACGACCAAGTCCCATGTGGATCCGACAGCGATCGAGCGCAGCCGTCGAGCGCAGAAGCAGCTCGCGGCTGCTGGCATCGAGATCGGCGGCTACCACCTGACGCCTGCGCTCGGTAGCGCGAATACCCGCGTACGGGACACTAGCCTGAGTGCAGGTGTTGCAGCCACCAGCGAAGGAGGATCCGATGCCTCAGCCAGTGAGCAGGCGGCGTTCGGGCAGGGCGATCCTTGCCGCGGGCGCCCTGGTCGCCTCGATTGTCGCGGCTGGGGCGCGCCCGGCGGCCGCGGTCGAGACCGTTGCCGACCATGCAACCCCGGTCACCGCCTGCGTCGGTGACGCCACTGCGGACTGGATGTTCTCCGATGTGTCCCCGGTGCATATCTTCCGGGATGCGATCAACTGCCTGGCCTACTACGGGGTGACCATCGGCTACGGCGACGGCACCTTCCGGTCGAGCCGGGATGTGTCCCGGTTCGAGATGGTGCTGTTCATGCAGCGATCGGCCCGCATCGCGGGCGCGGATCCCGCCGCTGTCGTGGCCGACTTCGCCACGACCGGCTCCGACCCCGTGACCCGGGCCGACATGGCGTTGCTGATCGCCAGGCTGCTCGCTTCGGCAACCAGCGACGACTCCCGCGTGAACGTGGTGCTGGAGTCCGACGGGACCTTCGCCGTCGGCGGGGCCGAACCCGACGACGCTTTCGCAGACTCGCGCCGTACCCAGCCCATCACCAAGGACAGCGCGGCCAGCGCGCTGTTCGAGCTGGGTGTGGCCAGAGGCACCGGGGGCGGCGACTTCTCGCCGGAGGCGTCGGTGACCCGCGGGGAGATGGCCGCTTTCATCACCCGGGCCCTTGCTCACACCACGGCCCGGCCCGAGGGTGTGTCGGTCCAGCAGTACCTGCCCGGTGAGGTGACCGTGTCGGTGCGCGACGAGGTGTTCGCTCCGGTCAGCAACGCGGCGCTCGACGTCTTCTCGATCGCTTCGACGGACGTCCGCCGGGCCTTCCGTTCCGACGGCTCGTGCAGTTCTCTCGTGAAGGACGAGTCGGGCAGCACATCCTGCGTGATCGATGTTCTCGACCCGGTGACAGGACCCGACGGGGACTTCACGATCGGCCTCGGCCCCACCGAGGCGCCGGCGGTGACCGTATGGGCCTGGACAGGAGAGTTCGGGAACGTGATCCGCAGCGGCGACGACAGGCTCGTCAGCGTCGAGGTGACCACCCAGGGCGTGGAGGCGACCGGCGCGAGGGTCAGCAACAGCCTGCCCGAGAACGCGACCCATGTCCGTTTCGGCGGCACCGTCACCGTCACCGTCCAGCTGGTCGGCGTGAACGGGCTGCGGGCGGTTCCGCCCGAGGAGGGCGCCTCCTACACGATCCGGCGGGAGGCCTTCAACCAGATCGACGGTACGGCCACCCCGAGCAGCGCCCTCACGCAGCGGCGCACCGAGACCGTCGAGGTGGACAGCACCGGCAAGATCGAGTTCACACTCGACGGCGCCGACCCGGACCGCAGCGACACCGGAGACGCCGCCCCCGACGAGATCCTGTGGCGCTACACCGTCACCCCGGTCGGCGACAGCCCCCGGTTCGATGCGCCGGTCGAGAATGTGCAGGTCGTCTTCACCGACGCCGCCCCGGCAGCGACCACAGTCGATCTGGCCACCCCGGTCAAGTACCTGCGGGCTGCGAGGTCGAGCACGCGGCCGGCCAACAATGTGGTGATCGCCACTGTCACCGATCAGTACGGCCAGCCCTTCAGGGGCGCCAGGGTGGTGCTTCAGAGCACCAGTTCGGCCTTCTCTTTCTCCGGCAGCTTCGTGACCGGCTCGTCGGGGATGGCCCGGGTTCCCTACCAACACTCCGGCACCGCCGGCAGTAGCGAAACCCTGACCGCGTCGCTCGCGGACCCCCACAGCGGCCCGACCGGTACCATCGACTTCCTGTGGGCCGCCGACCCACCGGTCGGTTTCGAGGTGACAACCGGCGGCGGGACATATGAGGTGCTCGCGGCCGACCCCCAGCGCAACGAGGTCGTCGTCGATCTGACCAGCGGTTTCGGGACCCCGACGGTGGTCGCCTACGACGGCAACGATCGGTTCCGCCTCGACGGCACCATCGTGTCGCTGAGCCTCTTCGAGAGCGTGCTCGCCAACGAGTTGGACAGCGACGGCATCCTGCTGCTGGGCTGGTCGTCACGCGATCCCGACAACCAGGCCGATCGCACCGACTGGTACCTAGTCACCTAGCCCCCCGAACCGTTGCCCCTCCGCCGGCCGATCGTCGGGCCCGGGTGCAGGATCTCGGTACCCGTCCTATGGGTCTACGACACACAACTCACCCGAGAAACTGCGCCGGGTCCGGCCATCGTCGGGCCCGGGCAGCGCCGGTGGGTGATGCCGAAGTTCGCTGGCGGCGCTGATGGCCGCGTCCCGCGCTAGGCGGCTTCCGTCACGGCCGGTCGGCCACCAGCCCCGGGAAGGACGCTCAGGACCGCTTCTCCGTCAGGATTATGCCCCAGGAGAAGTCATACCTGGTGGTCCGGTCGGGGTCGCTGTCGGCGTCGTTGGGGGTGACGGTGTTGTCGGCCATGTAGGCGCTGACCCTGATCTGGCCGCTCGTGGGCAGGCGTCCGGGCACGTTCGCGATCTCGACATCGACCGTCCCCGACGCGGGTGCTTGCCTGAACAGCGCCTCTGCGGCCGGCAGGGTGCCACCCTCCAGCTTCAAGGTGCTGACCGCGTAGGTCTTCCACGCGCTGCTCGAGTTCTCGCGGTACTCGACCTGGATCAGTGTCACCGCCTCGGGGTCGGCGTCGGCGTCCTGATTGTGGAGTGTTGCCGCCTTGGTGGCCTCCAGCGTGAACACGGCTTCGTATACGCCTGCCGGGAGGTTGAACGAGCGGGTCTGGTGCTGGGTGCCCCTGGTGGTGAACGTCCTTGGCGGCGCCGTCGTGGGCGTCGGCTGGTTCCCGAACCCGGTGTTCGGGTCCGGCGTTCCGGCGGACCCGCCCTCCAGCGCTCGGACCCGATTCTCCAGAGGCCTGATCACGTTGTTCTGGTAGCGGTGCAGGAACGTCACCGACTGGGCTCTGTTCACTGTCGTCTCGGGGCAGAAGTACGTGCCGTCCCGACATCCCACAGTGATCCCGTTCTGAACGGCCCACTGCACCGCGTCGTGGGCGTAATGGTTGTTCGGCACGTCACGGAACGTGCCGATCCCCTGTGCCAGCGCCATGGCTGTCGCCGTCAACGCGACAGCCGCGATGGCGATCCCAACGGCCAGCCGGGACGCGCGCCGCTCCCACACACGCCGGAGGCGTCCATCCCGCCCGCGGCGACCGCCCTCACGGCCATTCGAGCCGTGCGCCTCGGGTTCCCCGGAGGGGGGAGTCGTGGTCATGGCCATGGTCCTCTCCTGTCCTCTCCTTGTGGTGCAGCCTATTGGGTTGGGTCACGAACTGCGGGACAGGCTGCTCGTCAGGCGGTCGAGAGGTCGGCGTAGGGGTCCTAATCCGAGCATCGAGACCCATAGGCGCCGGACTGTGTCGGCAACTACTGGATCCCGGCCTCGATCGGCTCATTTACGAGCCTGGTTCGTGCGGCGATGACATCCTGGCCGTCGGACTTCTTGTTGGTCCCGATCTCGGCCCGGATGTCTTGCACGAACCTCCGATCGACGGAGGCATGCGGGGACTTGCGGCCCTGCCTAGTGAAGGTCTCGGGCACCTCGAGTGTTGGCGATAGGAAGTCTGCGGGAGTTCCCGGCAGCGTCTCGATCTCGATAGGCCGGATGCCGGCCCTCGCTGACTGGCGCACCGCTGCGGCGGGCACCTGACCTGCTCCCGGTGATGCCCATAGGCTCTCTGGCACACGTCCAGGGCTCGCAGACAGGTTTGCCTCACGCTGGTCGGGCGGCTCATTCGCTACCGCGGATGCACGCTCGGCACGCATCCGCGGTAGCATGGGGATGCCTCCGACAGGACGGTTGCCGGGGGCGATCCGCGAAGGGACGAAGGGTGTCAGCTACCGGCCTTCCAACCGAAGCAGCGATCGGCCCGCCGGATCGGGCACCGGACCTTCCGTCATGGGTCAGGGTGCCAACCGCGCTCGACGGTGCGTGCTCGGTGTTCGACTTCTTCGGCGCCAACGACATCTTGACGATGGTCGATGCGATGAACCTCGAGCCCTACGAGGTTGTTGCCGCACACGCCTGGCAGCGCGTGGGCGACTCGATGCGCCTGGTCCTCAGCACTCGCATGTCGGCCAGCCGCGCCTGATGGCCGATCTGCCGGAGAATCGTCCCGAAGAAGTCCAGCAGCAAGAAGTTCGACAGGTCGCGTACAGCGAGAACTACGCAGGACCGCTGCCGCCGCCTGACCTGTTGAACCAGTTCGATGACGACACGAGGGCCGCCATCGTCAACGACTTCATGGCCCACTCACAGCATCGTCGCGACATGGAAGAGCAGGCCTTGGGCAAGTCTGTCGAGCTAGCAAGACGTGGCCAAGACCGGGCCACCGTGATCGCTGTCGGCGGACTCGTGGTGGCAGCCACAGTTGCCGTCGCTGGCCAACCACTGTGGGGGGTGGTTCTGGCCGTTCTCGACATCGCAGGCGGGATTGCAGTATCGCTGCTTCTCAGAATGCGGCCCAGGAACGTCACCCAGCGGTGAGGCCGCTGTAGATCAGGCCGTCCCGGCTGCCCGAGGCCCGGATCCCATCAAGTCGACGCCCATGAGGCCGGCCGCCCTCTACAGGAACAGAGCCATATGACGGCGCGTCACGTTGGAGTTCGGGTCGAACGTGTCAGCCGTCCTGCCGAGGGTGATCCCGTAGTAGGCCAGACAGTTGATGTTCCGAGCGGCCGCGTCAAGGGTCCCCAAGTCGGTGAACCCATGGTCCTGCACGGCCTCGCCCAGACACGCCGTCATCTTGGGGGCGTGGTCCTGCTTGGAGTCCTCGTCGATCGCGGCCGCGGGGGCGGCCCCGACTGCGAAGAGCGAGGCGACCAAGGCGCCCAACCCGAGCACTGGCCAACCCGTGCGTCAGATCAGATGCTCAATGCCGACCGTTGTCGGTGCCGGCCTGGAGGCTAGGCGAGTTCGGTCAGTGCCTGGTGGGGGCTGATCGCGGGGATCGGCGAACGTGTGTAGTCGCGCAGGTTGCGGGTCACGATCCAGCGGGCACCGCAGGCCCGAGCGGCTGCTACTTGCATGGCGTCCTCGAAGTCGGCCAGCGGCAGTCCAGCCGCGTACCTCATCGCCTCGGTGCCGGTCTTGGCCACGTCTACGAAGCTGACGAGCTGCACGATGAAGTCTCGGGTGCGGACCCCGCCGTGCGCAGGGGCGACCAGATAGTAGAGGTTCGACACCGAGTGCCATGCGACGGCGGCCCGCACATCGCCGTTCTCGACCCGGTCGAGGAGTCGGGCCGCACCGTCGGCGTGAGCCCCGCGGTCGAGCGCGACGTCAACAAGCACATCGGTGTCCAGCAGGATCACTGCAGGTACTTGCGGGCGAGCTGGTCGTAGCGGGCGTCGGCCCGTTCGGCGGCTCGGAACTGGCCCCGCCAGCGCGAGGCGAACGACGGACCCCCCTCGGTCACCCGGCGCAGCGACTGCTCGATCAACCTCGAGAGCGACACGCCCCTCGAACGAGCGTATTGCTTGGCGGCCGGAATCAGATCGGCGTCCACGGTGATGGTGAGCTTCCTCTTCACGATGCCTCCTTCGGCAATCAAGCTATACGTATGTTGGGAAGCGTATACGTATGCTGTCAGAACGAACCACTGCGGCAGGTTGGCCCATCATTTCCGCCAGTGTGTTGAACAGCGAAGCCCGATGTGCCGACGGATGGTTCAGCCGGCTTGGCGGTGATCGTCGTCAATCCCGTCGGCAGGCCCGGGCGAAGGATTAGGGCCGAGGCTCTCGGGCCCCATCAGGTGGCCCTCGATGCGGGCCAGTCTCTCGCGAGCGTCCGACACGTCGCGGCCCATAGCGTCGAACCTGGCCTCCAGTTTGTCGAATCGAGAGTCGATGCCGTCGAGGCGGGTGTCGATGCCGTCGAAGCGGGCGTCGAAGCGGGCGTCGATGCCGTTGAAGCGGGTGTCGATGCCGTTGAAGCGGGTGTCGATCGGGGCGATCGTTGTTTCCAACCTCCCAACCTTGGTGTTGAGCTCGTCGAACTTCTTGTCGAGGTGGTTGAACTGCCGGTACATCAGGATGACGAGAGTGAGCGTCGATCCCATGATCGCCACCACGAGAGTCAAGGTGTCGAAATCGAATGTACTGGTGTCCATTTGCGCTGCTGCCTCCGTTCCGCGGCGTGGTTGCTTGAGGCGAGCCGTGACCGCGGCTTGCGACGGCAGCAACAACTGTACCTTAAAGGATCTGAAAGCATCAACTAGGCACAGCGATTAGCGAAACATACTGGCGTTGCTCTACCGGCCGACGTGATCCGCGGCCGCCGGTGCGATAGGTAGCTATTCCAAGTTCTGATTTTGAATTAGCCTTCCCCGGGCTACGCAACAACCGACGATAATCCCAGTAGTTGCAGGACGAAACTAACAGTAGGCTTCGGACGATTTTGGTATTAGGAGGTCCGGATGGGTGACGTGCCGAGACGCTTGGAGCCGATCGCCCGCCGGATGCTGTCCAGTTTTCGAGTGGTGGTGGTCACCGGTCCGCGCCAAGCGGGCAAGACCACGCTGGTGCGCCACACGCTGGGTGGCGCGGGCACGTTCGCGCGCCTCGACCGGGAGGCGACCCTGCGGGCCGCGTTGGACGACCCCGATGGGTTCGCCGCGTTCGGGGACACGCCGCGGGCCTTCGACGAGGTGCAGCGGGCGGGCGACCCCCTGATCCGGGCCATCAAGAACATCGTGGACGACGATCCCAGCCGCGGCCAGTTCCTGCTGAACGGCTCGGCGGACTTCCTGACCGTGCCGACCATCTCCGAGTCACTGGCGGGCAGGGCGGCGTTCTTGGAGCTCTGGCCCTTCACGCAAGGTGAGATGCACCAGGAACCAGACGGGTTCATCAGAGCAGCCTTCGCGGATCCTGACCGCCTCCTGGACGGCGGACCCTCTACGTTGGGCCTTCCCGACTATCTCAGCCGAGTCTGTGCGGGAGGGTTCCCCGAGGCGGTGGCCATGGCGCCGCAGACCCGCCAGGTCTGGTTCCGCGATTATGTGCGGACCGTCATCCAGCGCGACATCAAGGACCTCTCGGGCGCGCGGCGCACATACGAGCTGCCCAAGCTGCTGAGGCTGCTGGCGGCCCGCACAGCCGGCGAGCTGGTTCTGGAGAGCCTGCACCGGGCGACCGGCCTCGGAAGCCGCAGCACCACCGAGGCCTACCTCGGGTACCTGCAGATGACCTATCTGGTCCTGCTGCTGCCGGCATGGTCACGCAACCTCTCCAGCAAGGCCGCCCGCCGGCAGAAGGCCCACCTCGTCGACAGCGGTCTCGCCGCGTACCTGCTCGGCAGGAACCCGCAGTCGCTGGCCCGCCCCACGGACCCCGCCCGCGGCCAGCTCATCGAGTCCTTCGTCGCCAACGAACTGCACCGCCAGACCTCCTGGCACAGCGACAACATCGCCCTGCACCACTTCCGCGACCGCGGCGGCACCGAGATAGACATCGTCGCCGAGGCCGCCGACGGCCGGCTGGTGGCTATCGAGGTCAAGTCGGCCCCCGTCGTGCACCAACACGACGCCCGGCACCTCCACTGGCTCCGCGACCGGGCTTCCGACGACTTCGTATGCGGCGCCGTCCTCCACACCGGTGAACACGCCTACCGCCTCGGAGACCGCCTACTGGCATTGCCCATATCCCGCCTCTGGACTGCCCACTGACGCTCCGCTGCAGGCGAGGTTGCGGCGCTGCGCCGCTGCCGCCCGTGGCGGGAGCACGAGCGTCCTACTACTGGGCGCGGGCCATCGGTAGAGTCGTCCCAGTGAGCGACATGACCTCTCCGGCAGGGGCCTCCGCCACCGTCGCAGCACAGCGCCGGCGGGAGGGGCCGCGGCGGCGGCGGCCCTACATGGTGGTGGGCGAGCTGCCCGCGGCCATGGCCGTCGCGGGGGGCCGCGGGGCCGGCTACTGGCCGGTGATCCAGCTGGTCAAGGACTGGAACAACCAGCCGGAGTCCAGGGAGCTCATGCTGGCCGGGGGGCTGCCCGAGGGGACCGGAGCGGTCGCCGCGGCCAAGATCGCGGCGGTGGTCCATGCCCTGTGCCTGCGCGACGGCCACCCGCTGCCGGAGTGGGTCCTCGCGGCCCGTTCCCCCGCCGACGTCGCGCTGGTGCCCGCAGTGGACCTGGCGTCGCCCCACGGGCAGCGGCTGCGGCAGAACGCCCCAGGGGTCTGCCGCTTCCACCGGGTCTACTTCTCGGCCGTGGATCTCCGCTCGACGTGACCGGCCCCGGTCCCCTGTTCCTGCCGGATCGGCGACTCGACGCCGCCGAGATCCGGCGCCTGCTCGACCGCCTGTCGTCACAGTTGCGCGAGGCCGGCTCGACGGGCCACCACCTGATGATCGTCGGCGGCGCCGCTCTGGCTCTGATGTGGGAGGACCGCACCACCCGCGACATCGACGTCCTCCTCACGGACCGCGCCGGGGCCCCGCAGGACCCTGTCCCCGCCGGGCGGCGCACACCCTCGATCGATCTCATCTCGATGCGGTTCACCCCCGAGTTGGCCCGCGCCGCCCGGCGGGTGGCCGAGGCCGAGGGACTGCCGCGCAACTGGCTCAACGGCGCCGTGGCGATATTCGCCCCGGCCGGCGACCTGCAGCCCCGGGTGCTGCACCGCAGCGACTGCCTCACCGTCGAGGCGCCGTCGGCGACCATGCTGCTGGCCATGAAACTGCACGCGGCCCGCGGCCAGGACCTCGAGGACGCCGCCCGGCTGGCCCGCGACGCCGGCATCAGCGACCCCGACGAGATGCTGGCCCTGGTGGCCGACGCCTACGGCGCCGACGCCGCAACCGCTGAGACCGCCGACTTCGCCGAGCGCGCCCTGTCCCTGGCGACCACCCAAGACCGCAGCCCGGACGGCTGAGACCGGCACACTCGCAAACCCCCGGCAACCCCCGTTTCCAACTGGCGGATCGTGTTCCGCTTCGAGGATGGCGACGCCCACGACGTGGACCTCATCGACCACCACCAGAAGGAGACAGCCGTGCCCATGAAGAGCCCGCCGCATCCCGGCCTGAGCCTCAGGCAGAACTGCATCGACCCCGAGGGCCTCACCATCACCGACGCCGCCCGGCGCCTGGGGGTGGCCCGACATACGCTGTCACGGGTGGTGCACGGCCACGCCGCGATCTCCGCGGGGATGGCCATCCGGCTGGAGAAGGCCGGGTGGTCCAATGCGGAGTTCTGGGTGCGCCGCCAGGCTGCATACGACCTGGCACAAGCACGCGTGCACGAGGACACGATCGTCGTCGGGGCCACCAACGTCTGATCGGAGCCTCGTCGAGCCTCGTCGAGCAGCAGCCAGCGGAGAGACGCCCAATGCCCAAGTACGAGGCCATCATCTACTGGAGCGACCCGGACGACGTCTTCGTCGCGGAGGTTCCAGAGCTTACGGGCTGCTGCGCTCACGGAGACACCAAGCTGGCCGCGCTCAACAGCGTCGAGTCGGCGATCGACCTCTGGATCGACACCGCGCGAGGGTTCGACGGCCCCGTCCCGGAACCCCAAGGGTGAACGCCTCAGGGTGCCCGCCGATCCCCGGTTGGCCCGGTGCTTGGCGATCTCCGACACCACCCGGCCTCCAGGATGCTCAGCCACGCCTTGGCGGTGGGTGACGCCGCAGGCGCCGCCCAGCGACGAGTAGTTGACCATCTGGACGGTGCGTCCCGCGGCGAGCTGGACGAAACGCTGGAACGCGGCGAGGTCGCCGACGCGGCGCACGGTGCGCTCGATGTAGGTGGCCACAACAGCTGCTCACCAGAGCCGAGACTGGTCACGCCTGTAACCCGGGCGCAGCGGCTGTGCCGTGCCGACACCGCCAGGGTGCCTGCTTCACTCGGCTCGCAATACCTGATCGTTCTCGCGCTGCGTGAGGTAGTCGTCGGCTTCGGCCAAGAGCTCCTCCGCGTTCGGCCGCTTCATGAACTCGTCGTGCAGCCCTGAGAGAGGTCGCAAGTCGAGGCCTCGGCGTCGACGGAACAATCCCATGGAGCCCAAGCCTATTGGAGCCTCGTCGAGCAGCAGTTGACGGAGATGGGGTTCAGCCCGAGCCTCGGCTCCACCCTTCTTCTCTGATACCACCAACCCCGAGGAGGCCCCGGCAGAGATGCCGGGGCCTCCTCGCGTCCTGTCGGCGGCCGACTTAGGCGCGCGCCAGAAATCGGGCCGGATCTCGGGTGAAGCAGCGAGAGGTCGTGTGTATCCACAACTTTAATTGAATTAGATTTACATAGTCAGAAATTGCTGGTAGCGTAGCGAATCGTCCGGGTGGGGTTGCGCCCGAGTCGGACGGTATCGGAGCGGCCCTCGAGGCTCTCCCCTCGATCGAGCACAGTCGACCGGAAGGGAGGGCCGCAGATGGCCACCACCCAGGCACAGCGGGCATCGCTGTTCAACACACTGGCAGAGATGATGGGCCAACAAGAGGCGGAGACCCTCGTCGAGCAGCTGCCGCCGACGGGCTGGGACACCATGGCCACCAAAGACGACGTCAGGGTTCTGGGAGCCACCTTCACAGCCGCCCTGGCCGAGGGCTTGGCCCAAGCAGCCAAAGAGCGCGCCGCGTTCCAAGCCACCATGGCGACCGGCCTGGCCGAGGCGGCCAAGGAGCGCGCCGAGATCACCAGGACCATGGCCGAGGGCCTCGCCGCCGCGGCCAAGGAGCGCGCCGAGATCACCAGGACCATGGCCGAGGGCCTCGCCGCCGCGGCCAGCGAGCGCGCCGAAATCGTCAAGACCGTCGCCGAGGGCCTCGCCGACGCGGCCAAGGAGCGCGCCGAAATCGTCAAGACCGTCGCTGAGGGACTGGCCGAGGCGGCGAAGGAGCGCGCCGAGATCATCAGGACCATGGCTGATGGATTCGCCGAGGCGGCCAGCGAGCGCGCCGAGATCGTCAAGAGCCAGGCTCGGAGCCTCTATGTGACGGTCTCCACAGTGGTGCTGGCCAGCATCTCCATCTGGATCGCGCTGCTGGCCGGCCCAGGGGCCTAGCCGCTACGAGTGCCGCCGGCGCCATAGCGAGACGCCTGCAGTCGGACCGGGAATCCCTGACGCGGCCGCGTCCGTCGCTGGAAGCCAGCTTCATCCGGCTTGGCGGTGATCGTCGTTGGCCTCTGCGGGTGGCGTGGACCGAGGACCGGCGAAGCCCGACGGTCCCATCAGGTAACAAGCCGGCAGGATACATCCGTCCTGGCAGCGGTCGAACTTGCACGTCCACCAACATCGGGCCGGATCTAGCGCGCCGAGATCGTCAGGACAATGGCTGATGAGTTCGCCGAGGCCGCCAAGAAGAAGGCCGAGCCGAAGACGCGAGGAGGCCCCGGCATCTCTGCCGGGGCCTCCTCGGGGTTGGTGGTACTAGAAGGGAGGGGGTGGAGCCGAGGCCTCGGGTCAGGCCTCGGCTCCGAGCCTTCCTTGTTATCGGCTGCCTCCTGCGGTCACCGTGAACGTGGCGATGTCGGAAGGCTCGTCGTAGACGTACGAACCCCACGCCAGTGTCGGCTGGTCATCAGCGTCCGTTGCTGCGGCTGCCTTCAGGTCGGCGGCCACGGCCTCCTCGAACTCGCCGATGTTGAGCGGCCTGCCGGGTGTGGCGTTGTCCGCGTTGACGAGGGTGAAGAAGTCGCTGTTGTCGTAGTTCACCGACGTCGGGACCACCGGTGCACCGGTATCGAGATCGACGACGACCTGATCGTTGTCCACATCGATGCTGAGGATGGCCACAGCCGGCTGCGACCCGAGCTGGGTGGGCAGCACCCAGTCCACCGTCGCGGTGCCGCACCTGTCCTCGTCCTGGCCGCCGCTGATGCCGGTCGCTGCGGTGCAGTCAGCCACGTCTGCGAGGACACCCGGGGTGCCGGCAGGGCTGCCCGTACCATCGTCGGCCTGATAGCCGTCCCAGGCGGCCTTTAGGATCTCCCGTGAGGCCCCGCCGGAGTAGTTGTAGGTGAAGGTGACCATCCCGTTGGCCCGCGTGTTGAGAGCCCGCGACCGGATGGTGGAACCGACGGAGTCGCCCTCGCCGGTCGGGTTGCTGCTGTGCAGGAACACCGGCGCGTTGTTCACGGGTCCGCCGAACTGGTCCCGAACCGTGACAGTCACACGATTGCCCGCACGGCCGTTCGGGCCCGGCGCGACCTTCGGGCCGCTGTTCTCGACCGACACATAGGTCACCACAGGCGCCTCGTCGGAGAACACGACACCGGCGGTCGGCACGTTGATGGTGGTGGCCGTGTTGCCCGTCGCCGCCGCCACGGTGTACTGCACGAACTGCGTCTGGCCGCGGCTGTTGGGGTCGGTGTCCACACCGGTGAGGGTGAACGTGGCGGTGCCGTCAGAGCCGACGGTCACCTCCTGGGCCGCGATGCTGCTGTGCAGAGTGGTGCCGTCGGCGTTGAGGCCGGAATAGCGGGCCACGGTCACCGTGTACTTCAGTTCCTGGCCGGCGCCGGGAACGGTGTTCACGAACCCAGGGGAATCGTCGGGGTCGGCGCCCTGCAGCTGGATGGTGACGGTCACGGTGGACCCGAAGTGGGCCCTTTCCACATCGGTCGGCGCCGGAAGGTGCGGCTGCTTGGCCAGGTCCGTCGACATGGTCACCCTGGTGGGCGGCACCGGGTCGGCGGCACCCTTCACGATGGAGACCTCCACCAGGTCGGTGTCGGCGGACACCTTGTCGCCGATATCGCCGGCCCAGACCCACGCCGTCTGACCCTCGCCCACATCGCCGGCGAGGCTCAAGGTGACATTGCCGTCGGTCTGGGTGACAGCGTCGCCGCCGTCGATCTCGCAGGGCACGCCCGCATCCTCGAAGTTCCCGGCGCGGCTCGAGCAGGTGCCGTCGTCCTTGAACGCCCTCGCCGCGGTGGCGGTCGAGGTCTTGAACGCGTCGACCGTGGCGTTCACCACCGGCGCGAAGTCGCCGTCACGCACCGACACGACGATCGAGGTGCCGTCCACATGCGCGGTCACACCCGCCGGGCGGGCGTTGCTGTGAGACAGCGCCCTGATGATGAACGTCGCCATGTCGCGGCGAGGAATCGTCCCGCTCGGATCGAACATGGTCCCGTCGCCGACGCCGGAGGTGATACCCAGCTCGTAGGCCGCGCTGATCGCGTTGTCCACATGGCGGGGCTGAGTCCGCGTCGCGTCAGCGAAGCTGTCGTTGGGCAACGCGCCCGGCGCCGGACCCAGCACATACAGGCCCGCATTGGCGGCCGGCGCCTTGGGCTTGCTCAAGGCAACACCGGGCGTATGGTCGAGCAAAGCCACCAGAGCCACCGCCATCTCGGCGCGGGTGATGTCGGCGAAAGGCTCGAAGGCCATGTCGCCGCGGCCCTCCAGGATGCCGTTGCGCGCCAGCGCAACGATGGCATTCTGCATGTCCTCGCCCAACTCGGAGATGTCGCCGAAGTCGGCCATCATGTCGCCGCCCATCAAGTCGACGCCCATCAGCTTGGCGGCCCTGTGCAGGAACAGCGCCATATGGCGGCGCGCCACGTTGGAGTTCGGGTCGAACGTGTCAGCGGTCCTGCCCACGGTGATCCCGTAGTAGGCCAGACAGTTGATGTTCGGCACGGCCGCCTCGAGGCTGCCCAGATCGGTGAACCCATGGTCCGCCACGGCCTCGCCAACACACGCCGTGGACGTGGCCTTCTGGTCCGGCTTGGAGTCCTCGTCGATCGCGGCCGCGGGGCTCGCCCCGACAGCGAAGAGCGAGGCGACCAAGGCGCCCAACCCGAGCGCCGCAAGCGGGGGTTGCCAGGGTCGGTGATTACTTGCGTGCGCAGCAAGGCCGAAGTCAGGCGAAGGCTCTTTAGTGTTTTGGCAATAGCTGATCCACTCATAAGGAGACTACGGCTTAGGGAGGCCGATTGGCTGCCGATCAAGCACTGGGTAGGGGAGCAGGTCGTCGAGGCATCCGCCACTCCATCCGCACGGATGCGCGAAGCTGATAGACAACAGCGCGTGATCGGAGAACGCTTGCCCGTCGACTTCGCTGGGCGATGGAGTCCACTCGCGGAAACTCTCGGCGACAGCAGGTCGAAATTGCGGACCGGGACTGGCCAAGGTTTACTTGTGTTCCTAGATGTGCCGTTTCGCGGAGCCCGGTCCAATCGGGGAGGACGACTAGGACGCCATAAGAGAGGGAGACCGTCACATGAGGGAGATGATCACATGAGGGAGGCGACTCTCGTTGTCACCGCTTGGAATCTGAGCGGACCCATTCTCGCGGAGTTGTCGCAGTTCTTGGGTGGCACCCGCTTGGTGCCGGAGAGCGTAGAGCCCGATGAGGACGAAGAGTTCATCCGGGCCGTGTGGCAGGAGGTCGGAGACGACCTGCGCGACGCCATGAGGCGGTATCCCCTAAGCCAGGCCGCTGCAGATGTGGGCGAGGACTCGTCAGTCTCCGCCGCATGAACGACGACGTTCGGTGGAGTGTGCCGAATGAGACTGACAGCGGCTCTGAACCCTTGGAGCGTGCTCAACCGGCTGAGGTAGTTGAGACAGCTGAGGTGGTCGAGCCAGCCGAGACGGTAGAACCTTCAGCCTCTGGGATGTCGGTGGCCATTCACCGCCGCGAAGGTCCGTTGCCGGCACCCGCGGAGCTAAAGGCCTACTTCGATATTGCCCCAGAGGTTGGCCGCAGCATCATCCAGATGGCTGAGAACGCGGCGAGTCACCGGCACAGGATGGAGCGCAGATCCTTCTGGGTCATAATCGTATTCGCTCTATGTGTAACTGCCGTGATGCTGGCGGTTGTGGCTGCTGCGGCTTGGGTGGCCGCGGAGGTGTCAGCCTGGGGTGGGGTAATTGTTCTGCTAGCCAGCCCGACCGCACTGTTGTGGGCGCTCGTGTCGCGGCTGGCGAGACGCATACGGCGTAGCCGCGGCGATGAGGCTGCGAGCGCCGCGGCGACCGGAGCAGAGGACGAAGCTCCTACCGACGGCTAGATGGTTAGTTCCAAGGGGTCAGTGATCGTAGGCGATGAGGGCTGAGGGCGGGGAGGTACTTGCGGGCGAGCTGGTCGTAGCGGGCGTCGGCGCGTTCTGCGGCTCGGAACTGGCCCCGCCAGCGCGAGGCGAACGACGGGCCCTCCTCGGTCGCTCGGCGCAGCGACTGCTCGATCAACCTCGAGAGCGACACGCCCCTTGAGCGAGCGTATTTGCTTGGCGGCCGGGATCAGATCGGCGTCCACGGTGATGGTGAGCTCCCTCTTCACGATGCCTCCTTCGGCAATCAAGCTATACGTATACCAGAAAGCCTAAAACGTATAACTTTCGCAGCCCGCAGTCCCGGCTCGTCGCCCAAAGAGGTCGACCGAGTTCGGCTCGTTGGCCCGGGCGCGGCGGTGGGCTACGCTCATCGCGGCACCGTGAACGTGATGTGCCCCCGTGTAGCGTCCCGGCCTCCTGCCGAGGCCTTCAGCCCGCAAGGAGCAGCCCATGAGGACGACGACCGTGGACGACGGTCTGTACTGCGCCCTTGAAGCAGCAGCCGACCGCAGGGGCATGCCCGTCGATGAGCTGGTGAACGAGGCCATCGTGTCCTGGTTGGCTGACGCAGCGATGGACGACGCCGACCGTGCCGCTATCGAGCGGGCCCGCGCTGAGGCGGCCGAGCACGGCGGCGCTGAGTTCGAGGCGTTCTTCGACGAGCTCTCGAAGGGCTCGCGCTGATTGTCGGAGCCATATCGAGTCGAGCTGTCGCCGGCCGCCCAGCGTCAGGCCCGGAGACTCGCGCCAGGCGACATCCGCCTGGTTCGGAGGTCGCAGGTCGGGGCGGCCCTGGAGCGCCGCCTGGGCCACGACTCGCGCCAGGGGACATCCGCCTGGTTCGGAGGTCGCTCCGCAGCCTGGTCGGTGATCCTCGTCCTGCGGGCAGTGTGAAGTTGACGGGATTCACCGCGGTCTGGCGCGTCAGGGCCGGTCGGTACCGGATCATCTACGAAGTCCACGACGACGAGCGGCTGCTGATGGTGCTGCGAGTCGCGAGACGGGACGAGCGCACCTACCGGAGCCTGTAGATCAGCGGCTCAGGCCCTCCAGCGCCGTCTGGGAGATGGTCGATCGCAGGTCGCCTAGGTCGCAGACGTTGGGGGTTGAGCGTGCGCTGGGACGCGAGGAGGCCCCGGCATCTCTGCCGGGGCCTCCACGGGGTCGGTGGTACTAGAGAGGAGGGGCGGAGCCGAGGCTCGGGTTGAACCCCGGCTCCTTACCTACCTGTTCGGTTAGCTGGACGTCACGTCCACCGTGAACATAGTGATCTTCCCCGAGTCGTCGTAGTCGTAGTTCGTCCACGACAACTGCGGTGCGACTGCTTCGCTGTCCTCTGCCACCACTGCGAGACGCTTGGCGAGAGCAGACTCGAAGTCAGCCATCGTAGACGGCGTCGTGACATCGGATCCGTCCACCGAAGTGACGACGTTGAAGTGGTCGCCCGAGTCGTAGTTGATCGCATGTGGTGGATCAGTAGCGGTGGCGGTGACGGCGACCACGATCTGGCGGCTCGCAGCATCGTGGTCACGCACAAACGTCGGGCCCGTGAAGTCGGCAAAGCCTGCAGGGAGCGCCGGGCTGGCAGTAGTCCCTGAGTTGTCGTCGCGGACCTGGCCGATCCAGTACACCGTCGTCATGCCGCAACGATCCAGACCGCCATCTTGGTCCTTCGCGCAGCCAGGGCCACCTGTGTCAGACGCGCCCGCAGCATCGCCGTTCCACGTCGCAGTGAGGGTCTCGGCGGAGGCCGCTCCCGTGTATTCGTAGCCGATGCGGACCTGGCCGTTGGGGCCGGTGAGACGGGCCCGCTCGGGCGGGGTCGTTATGTTGCTGGTCAGAACAACGGCGGCACCACGGAAGGGCTTGCCGAACTGGTCGAGGACAGTGACCGTTGCCGCGTTTGCCCCAGTCGCATCCCCTGGAGCAACCTGATTGGGAGCCTCCACCGTGACGGTCGCAACTGCCGCCTTCTCATCGGAGAAGACGATGGCGTCGCCCACGTAGGTGTCGGTGAATCGGTAGGTCTCCGGAGTGGTGCCTTGCGCCACCCCGGCAGCGATCGTGTTCGTGTCGGGGTCTCCCTGGTCAGGAACCAGCAGAGTCGCCGGCACATCGCTCGCATCGAGTACCACCGACCGGCTCAGGGTGTACCTGACTGTGATGGCATTGCTCGCCTGCGCCGACGGGTCGCTGGCGACGACGGGGAAGGAGGCCGAGCCGTCGGCGCCGACCTTCACCGTGCTGGTCGCCGAGTTGATCGGATTGCCAGCAACCGCCGTGCCTTGGTAGTACTGGGTGTACACGGAGTACTCGACTTCGGTGTTGCCCGGGCCGGCATCGACGGTCTCGGTGCCGGATGTGCCCTTGAGCTGGATGGTGACAGTCACCGTCGAGCCGAAGTGAGCCTTGCTCGCGCCCTTGGGAAGATCGGTGCTGATGGCAGCCGATGTGGCATCAACCGTCACCGCTCCCTTGCTGAGCGACAGCACAACGCTGTCGGTGGTGTCGTCGTTGTACTTGTCGCCAACATCACCGGCCCACACCCACGCGGTGACCCCGTCGCCGATGGCGGTGTTGTCGATCTGCGAGAGCGTGATGTTGCCGTCGGTCTGCGTGACTGCGTCGGCTCCGTCGATCGCGCACGCGGCGCTGCCTTCCTCCTTGTGGACGCGGCCGGTCTGGCAGGTGCCGTCGTCCTTGAAGGCCCTCGCCTCGTTCGCCGCGCTGATGTAGAACATGTCGATCGCCTTGTTGACGACCGGGGCGAAGTCGGCGTCGCGCACCGACACCGTGATGTCGCCGCCATCAGCCTGGGCGGTCAGGCCCGCAGGCCGGACGTTGCTGTGGTTCAGCGCCCTGATGATGAACGTCGCCATGTCGCGGCGAGGAACAGACGCGTCGGGACTGAAGTGCCCGCCGCCGGTGCCGGAGGTGATGCCCAACTCGTAGGCCGCGCTGATCGCATCATCGATGTGGCGCGGCTGGCTGGAGCGCGAGTCGGCGAAATGGTCGTCGGGAGGCTCGCCGGGGTCTGGGCCCACCAGATACTCACCGGCGTTGTTCTTGTGCACCGGGGCGCCCGGCGTGTGGCCGAGCAGGCTGACCAGAGCCACAGCCATCTCGGCGCGGGTGATGTCGGCGAAGGGCTCGAAGGCCATGTCGCCGCGGCCCGAAAGGATGCCGTTGCGCGCCAGCGCAACGATGGCGTTCTGCATGTCCTCGCCCAACTCGGAGATGTCGCCGAAGTCGGCCATCATGTCGCCGCCCATCAAGTCGACGCCCATGGGCTTGGCGGCCCTGTGCAGGAACAGCGCCATATGGCGGCGCGCCACGTTGGAGTTCGGGTCGAACGTGTCAGCGGTCCTGCCCACGGTGATCCCGTAGTAGGCCAGACAGTTGATGTTCGGCACGGCCGCCTCGAGGCTGCCCAGATCGGTGAACCCCTGGTCATCAAGCGCTTCACCGACACACGCCGACATTGCCGCCGCCGCATCGGGCTTGGAGTCCTCGTCAATCGCGGCCGCGGGGCTCGCCCCGACTGCGAAGAGCGAGGCGACCAAGGCGCCCAACCCGAGCACTGGCCAACCCGGCGACAGAATCTTGTGCAATGCGGACGCGAGAATCGCTATTCAACACATTGGCTGAGAGGCCGCCCCGAGAGGCTTATGACATATACGTTCACTCTTGGGTTATTCGGCGAACGAATATCTCATAGCTGCGCGAACCACCCCGATGGTGGCTAGTCCCGAGAATCGTTGTCGAGGACATAGTGTGTGCCTCGTTTGGAGCCCCGTCGCTCCAGCTTGCCCTCGGCGACCAGGCGGTTGAGTATTCGCACGGCCATTGCCCGATCGAGACCCGTTCGGGCTCGCACGCTTGCATTGGTGATCGGACCCTCGCGCGACAACGCGAGCACCTCGGCGACGAAGTCCCGTGGTCGCGTTCGGACACCATCGGGACCGGCGAATCGGGAGTGAAGGCTGTAGAGAGATCCCGAGTCGGTGCCGTGCTGTTCTAGCAGGCCTCGATCGCGAAGGCGTTGGAGCGTCGCCCGGCTCTCGCGGGCATCGACTCCGAGCAGTTCCCGCGCCCGCGCGTTGGTGAGCGTTCTTCCCCTGATGGCGTGGATCAGGAGTGTCGCATCTTGCGGACTCATGCCGTGATCTCCCGATTCGCGCTCGCCGACAGAATGCGGCCGAGTCGATTCTCCGTCCCCGACCATCAGCATCTGCGCGAGCAGCGCGCGTTCTGCGGGAATGGCCTCTGAGCCGAGGGGCAGCGTGACTGTCACTGATGCGTCGTCTGCCTCGAAGTGGGGCGGTGCCATGAAGTTCAAGGCCATGTGCCGCTTCATGAGGTCAACACCGCGCCCTGCGTCCTCGGCGACGCCGAAGAAACGGAGTGTGCGGATGACCAGGATGTTGCGGGGCACGGACCTGTCTGCGATGTCGGCCAGCGTGACTCCACCCGGCAGCGCCCCGGGGGAGCGCACCACGATCCGGTCCGGGCGGATCTCGATTCGCACCGCTTCGCCGGTACTCGCATAGGAGCGGTGCGCGACCGCGTTGGCAATGACCTCCCGAAGGGCGGGGCGAGGCAGCCGATGGAGCTCATGGCGGTCAACGCCCAACATCGCCATATCGAAACCGAGTTCGTCTAGAACGAACGTCGTGGCGTTGCGAACCTGCTCCGGGAGCGGACCCCGGAACTCGGCCCGCCGGTCGTAGTCGAGGCCGTCGTCGCGGTACCGGAACACCTCCACGTAGGCCTTGCCGAGTACCCGACCCGGATCTGCGATCAGGTACAGGGCACCAGCAACGCTCAAGCGCTCGTCATGGCCAGCAGCGATCAGGAAGGCGTTGTCCCGCAGCCGTTGCATGAGTAGGCCCTGATCGCCTGCGATGTCCCATTCCCAGGCCGCCGCGAGTTGCAGCGCAAGGTCACGCTCTATCTGGTCTGCACCCGCCTCGGTCGCGGTCGCCTCCGGGGCGCGCACGAACCGGCGAGCGATGAAGTCGGCGAGCTGGACGCCCATGAGCGTGTGGTTGGACGCGCCGCGGCGTTCCTTGACCTGGCCGTTGCTCAGCTGGGCGAACCCGTCTCGTTGGCGGTTCACTCCGATGGCGGCAAGATCACGGCCCTCCACTTTGAGCCGGTGGACTCGGTAGTCACCAAGCCCGGCGACCGAAGCCAGCCGGTTGTGGATCTCAATCTCCTTGTCGCTACTGAGTGAGAGGCCCACGATCTGCCCTGTGTCGGAGACACCGAGCAGAATGACTCCGCCGCCGGTGTTGGAAAACGCCGCAGCCGTGTTAGCGATTTGATCGAGCGGAACGCTCTCCTTGAACTCGATGCGCTCGCTCTCGGCCGGGAAATCCTTAGCGAACTGTTCGGCGCTCAAGTCCCGTGCCGGGGCCCTGCTGCATGCGGGATGAAAGAGAGGATATGACATATTCGTCCTTCAGGTTATCAAGACAGGAACGAACATGTCATAATGGTGGTCTGCTGGCATCCAAGGTCGCGTCGTCATTGGCGATGTGTGCGACGACAGTCTCTTCTGAGGCCGCGCCCGTGTAGGGTGTACACGATCCGGACGGTGCCGGAGGAGTCAGTCCGGCGGGCGACCGGGAACTCCGAAGTCCTGTCCCCGGTCGGCGCGTAGGTCGAGGACAGCCTCACCATCTGGTTCCGCATGGGCTTGCCGTACTGGTCGGTGATCGTCACGGTGACCACATTGCTGGCTGAGCCGCTGGTGGGTGCCATGAGGTAGTCGGCCGATGCCGCTACCGCAGCACCTCTAGGCACGCTCGGCCCGTCCGAGAACATGACCGTGTCGGTGCTGCCGGTGACCGCCGCTTGACCTGAGCCGGGATCGGCAGGATCAGCAAGAGGCCCAGACACCTGGGTCACGACGTAGGTCACCCGCACCCGCTCAACAGATCCGGTATCCGGGTCATCGTCGTCGTTGGAATCAGGATCAACAGCCGTAACGGTGAACGTCACCTTGCCGCTGGCGTCGACCTGGTACATATTCGTCGAAACCGACGAGCCCCCCGTAGTCAGATTTTCAGGATCGGCGAGGTCATCCGATGCCGCATTCTGGTTGTCAGCCTGGCTACGTACGACCACACGATAACTCGCACCACCCTCAGGTGGGCCAGCGTCACCGCCGTCGGCGTCGACCAACTGGATCGTGACGGTAACGGTGCTGCCGAACGCTGCCCGGACAACACCCATGCCCATGTCGTTCGTCATCTTGGCGGCGTCAGCCGTCACCGGGGCGGTCTCGGTGAGGTTGACGTGGGCGAGCCCGTCGCCGCCGTCCTCGACCTTGTCGCCGTTCTCCCCGGTCCAGGCCCACACGGTGGTGCCGCCCTCGGCCACGGTGATGTCGCCGGGGTCGTAGTCGCCGTTGAGGCCGGTTATGGCGTCGAGTGCATCGGGCTTGGAGTCCTCGTCGATCGCGGCCGCGGGGGCGGCCCCGACTGCGAAGAGCGAGGCGACCAAGGCGCCCGCGGCGAGCGCTGCCCAGCCCGAGCGCCAATCATGCTTGATCCGAGCCAGCAGCGACCGCGGCCTCAAGGGCTTGAGGAGAGTTCTCAGCAATGATCCGGGATACGACATCTCTCTTCGAGTGCCCACTCGTGGCCGTCTTGGCGGTCTGCTAGCGCGATCGCCGGTATGGTGGGCTTCGTGAGCATCACGGTGGAGATCTCGAACCTCGGGCCGCTGCGGTCGGCTGAGTTGGAGTTGTCTGACCTCGTGCTGCTCATCGGCGAGAACAACAGCGGCAAGACGTTCCTTGCGACGGTGGTGCACCGCGTGCTCGACGCCACGCCGTCGAGACCTTGGGACCTGAGCCGGAGATCAGGAGACGTGCCGCCCTCGCTGCAGGATTGGCTGAGGGAGGTGTCGGATGGTCCGGACGAGCGTGCCGCTGATTCCGACATCGGGCCACCTCAACTCGACGACGACACCCGGGCCTGGGCGACGGAGACCGCGACAGAGGCCTTGACATTCTACGGTTCGACTGTTCGCGACTCGATCGCCTATGCGTTCGGCGCCGAGGCCTCGCGGCTGCGGCGCCGAACTAGGAGCCGCCACGCCTCCGACTGCTACCTCCGCGTGCGGAGTTCCGCGCCCGCCTGGGATGTGGAGATCAGGTTCGACTCGGACCGAGTGACGGCGACGCCTCCCGCCGCTGACGCCTGGCTGGCGTCTGCGCTCGACCCAGGTCCGATACGACATGCCCTGCGCCGGTTGCAGCCCGTAAGAGGGCCCTCAGGCCTGCGGGCGCGCGACCTCGGGCGCATGTTGGTGGAGCAAGGGTGGCTGAGTGTGCCAGGGGCGCTGTTCGCATCATGGCCGCGTCAGGCGATTCACCTGCCCGCTGACCGGACGGGAATCATGCAGAGCCACAACGTCCTCGCGGGCGCGGCGGTGCGCCAGTCAGCGAGGGCCGGCATCCGGCCTATCGGGATCGAGACGCTGCCAGGAACTCTCGCGGACTTCCTATCGCTCATACTCGAGGTGCCCGAGACCTTCGCTAGGCGGGGCCGCAAGTCCCCGCATGCCTCCGTCGTTCGGAGGTTCGAGCAAGACATCCGGGCCGAGATCGGGATCGACAAGAAGTCCGACGGCCAAGATGTCATCGTCGCACGAACCTCCGAAGGCCAGTTCCCGATGGCCCGGGCATCGTCGATGCTGTCGGAGTTGGCCCCACTTCTGCTCGTTCTGAAGTCACCATTCGTGTACGTCGACCATCTGACGATCGATGAGCCGGAGGCGCACCTGCACCCGGAGATGCAGATCCGTCTGGCGTCGTTCCTGGCAGAAATGGTCAACAGCGGCCTGAGAGTCGTGCTGACGACCCACTCGGACTTCTTCGTCACCCAGTTCAACAACATGATGAGGCTCGCCGAGCTGTCCGTCTCGGGAGAGGCCTCCAGGTCGCACCACCTTCCAGAGCTCGAGCGCTCGAAGGTGCGGGCGCTTCGCTTCCGCCGCGAGAACGGCTGGTGCACCGCTCACTCGTCGGTTCCCGACGCGGTGGACGGAGTGGACGAGTCGACCTTCACAGACGTGATGAGATCGCAGTACGACGAGACGGCCAGGCTCGTAAATGAGCTGATCGAGGCCGGGATCCAGTAGTTGCCGACACAGTCCGACGCCGCCGGGTCTCGATGCTCGGATCCGGAGTGCCAGGTCTGCGATCTGAGCTCGCAGCTCCTCGACTGCGGCGCCGAGCCGGTCTCATGGGATGACCTGGTCGAACAGTCATGCCGATTACGGGTGCGGGCGGGCGATGACCTCCACTGCTCGCACGGGCTTCGCCTGGATGTCCACGACGCCGGCTACCGGCGGGTCTCGAAGGGCCGCACCACGAAGATGTGCGACTTCGCGGTGCTGGCAGTCGTCGCGGCGACCGCGCCGCTGTGGGCCGTGGAGTTGAAGAGCGGCGCCGCCTACGCCGGCGAGGCCATCGAGCAACTATCCGAGGGGCTCCGGGTGCTCCACGAGCACTACCGAGAAGATGGCCTCGATCCACGTCCGGGAGCGTGCATCGTGGCAGGCAGGGAGCTGGACAGGCTTCGACGCTCGCTGGGAGACAAGCTCGGGGCCTTGAGATTCGGTGAGAGGCGCGTGCCGCTGAGAATCCTCAAGTGCGGCGATCCGCTCCGCCTCCCCTGAGACATCGGCCCGGGAAGGCATACAGCTGCCCCGACTGCGCCGTCCCCACGCAGCGCGAGAACGAGCAGGTATTGCGAGCCGAGTGACGCAGGCACCCCGCCCAGTTCCCCGAGGGCGCCGTCGTCGATGAGATCCAGCGCGTGCCCGATCTACTGCGCGGCCCGATCTTCGAGAGCTGAGTGGTGTCGGAGACCGCCAAGCACCGGGTCAACCGGGGATCGGCGGGCGCCCTGTCGTACTACCGGGACCGCAATCGTCCGCTGAGGATCTCCTGTCGAGGAGCCTCGTCAAGAGAGCTTCCCCGGTCCTCTGTCCACGCCGCCCAAAGAGGTCGACCGAGTTCGGCTCGTTGGCCCGGGCGCGGCGGTGGGCTACGCTCATCGCGGCACCGTGAACGTGATGTGCCCCCGTGTAGCGTCCCGGCCTCCTGCCGAGGCCTTCAGCCCGCAAGGAGCAGCCCATGAGGACGACGACCGTGGACGACGGTCTGTACTGCGCCCTTGAAGCAGCAGCCGACCGCAGGGGCATGCCCGTCGATGAGCTGGTGAACGAGGCCATCGTGTCCTGGTTGGCTGACGCAGCGATGGACGACGCCGACCGTGCCGCTATCGAGCGGGCCCGCGCTGAGGCGGCCGAGCACGGCGGCGCTGAGTTCGAGGCGTTCTTCGACGAGCTCTCGAAGGGCTCGCGCTGATTGTCGGAGCCATATCGAGTCGAGCTGTCGCCGGCCGCCCAGCGTCAGGCCCGGAGACTCGCGCCAGGCGACATCCGCCTGGTTCGGAGGTCGCAGGTCGGGGCGGCCCTGGAGCGCCGCCTGGGCCACGACTCGCGCCAGGGGACATCCGCCTGGTTCGGAGGTCGCTCCGCAGCCTGGTCGGTGATCCTCGTCCTGCGGGCAGTGTGAAGTTGACGGGATTCACCGCGGTCTGGCGCGTCAGGGCCGGTCGGTACCGGATCATCTACGAAGTCCACGACGACGAGCGGCTGCTGATGGTGCTGCGAGTCGCGAGACGGGACGAGCGCACCTACCGGAGCCTGTAGATCAGCGGCTCAGGCCCTCCAGCGCCGTCTGGGAGATGGTCGATCGCAGGTCGCCTAGGTCGCAGACGTTGGGGGTTGAGCGTGCGCTGGGACGCGAGGAGGCCCCCGCACACTTGCGGGGGCCTCCTCGGGGTTGGTGGTACTAGAAGGGAGGGGGTAGAGCCGAGGACTCGGGTCAGGCCCTCGGCTCCGAGCCTTCCTTAGCCTGGATCCACCGGCGCGGTGAGGTTTGTGGGGTTGGCGCGTCCACCGGAAAGGCCTCCTGACATGGGAGAATGCTGTTTGAGTCAACAGTGATTCTGGCCATGTGAGGAGGCACTTCCTGTGAGCAGCGTAGCGGGTGGTATCGACGGGATCGAGGCGGTGTTCGACGACGCTTCGCTGGTGGCCGATGCGGGGCTGCTGTTGGCGGGCACGGTGATGGGCCGGCTGGGTTTGGAGGCGCTCATCGACGATGCGGTGCGCCCGCCCGCGGCGGGCCGTGGGTCCGGGGCGAAGGCGCTGTCGGTGGTGGCGTCGATGCTGGTGGGCGGCTCGTTCATCGGCGACGCCGACAGGCTGCGGGCCGGGTCCGCTTCGGCGGTGCTGGGCTTTGAGCCTGCGGCGCCGTCGACGTTGGGGACGTGGCTGCGGTCCTTCACCTGGGGCCATGTGCGCCAGTTCGACCGCGCCCTGGAGCTGGCGCTCAGCCGGGCGTGGTCTTCGGGCGCGGCGCCGGCAGCGGCGGAGATGACGGTGGATCTGGACTCCACGGTCTGTGAGGTCCACGGCAAGTCCAAGCAGGGCGCGGCCTACGGCCACACCAAGGTTTGGGGCTACCACCCGCTGGCGGCGACCCGGGACGACACCGGCGAGGTGCTCCACGCCAGGATGCGGTCGGGGTCCTCCCAGCGCGGCCATGTCCGCTTCGCCGCGGAGACCCTGGCCCGCCTCGGACGCCTCGCGCCGGGCACGAAGCTCACCGTGCGCGCCGACGCCGGGTTCTTCTCCTACGCGCTGATCGCAAAGCTCGACACATACAACGCCCGCTGGTCGGTCACGATCCCACAGAACGCCAAAGTCAAAGCAGCCATCGACGGCATCGACGAGACCGCCTGGACGCCGATCGCCTACCCCGACGGGGAAGCCCAGGTCGCCGAGTGCGCCATCACAACGAGCCGCCGCGACCCCTGTGGCCCCCGAAAGCTGCGCCTCGTGGTGCGCCGCACCCGACTCCCAGAAGGCCCCCAACGCGAGCTGTGGCCCGACTGGCGCCACCACGCGTTCATCACGAACAGAGACGACCTCGACACCGAAACCGCCGACGCCTACCACCGCGGCCACGCCCGAGTCGAGCTCGCCATCAGAGACCTCAAAGACAACGGCCTCGCCCACTGCCCCTCCGGAAGGTTCTTCGCCAACGCCGCCCACCTCGCCTGCGCCGTGCTGGCCCACAACCTCACCCGCTGGACCGCACGACTCGGACACACACAGCACCCCGAACGGCTCACCGCAGCCGCCACCGTCCGCCGGCGGCTGCTCGCCGTGCCCGGACGCCTCGTCAACCACAGCCACCGACACAAACTCCGCCTCCCGCTCAACTGGCCCTGGGCACACCAATTCACCGCCGCGCTCACACACACCCGCAACCTCCCCCAACTCATCTGAACCCCCAGCCCCGGGCCCGGCGCCACCCAGAACACACCCCCCTGAGCGCCACAAACCAGCCCAGTCCCAACCGCCGGCCCAACACGCCCCAACAACACCCGCCGCACCCCAACCAGCCAAACACCCCCACAAACACCCCGACCAGCCCACCCCGACCAGCCCATCGGTGGATTCAGGCTTAGTGGCTAGGAGGGCAACGTCGCGATCAGCGTGAAGCTGGCGATGTCGCTGGAGTCCTCGTGGTCATAGGACACCCAGGCCAGAGTGAGGGCGCCGCCGAAGTTGCCTCCCCCGGCTTCTGCCTTCTGCTTGGCCTCCAGCACCTTGCCGAGCTGCTCCTCGAAGGCCGCCATGCTCGACGGGTCGCCGTTCACGGTGAAGAAGTCGCCCGAGTCGTAGTTGACCGATTCCGGTTCGGTGGAGCCCACGACCACCTGGTTCGCGTCCAGGTCGGCGTTGAGCACTGCAATCGCATCTTCGTTTCCACCATTCGTGTCGTCCTTCTCCCATGCAGTCACCCAGTACGCCAAGGCGGTACCGGTGACTGCGGTGGGGTTGTCCCCGGGCGGCGTGTAGGTGGCCGTGATCGTCTCCACGGAGGCGGCGCCGGTGTAGGTGTAGCCGATGCGCACCTTGCCGTCAGGACCCGTGAAGCGGGGCTCGGTCGACACCTCCGATTCAGCAGTTTTGCTGCTGGTCAACACGATGCCGACATCCTTGACGGGCTTGCCGAACTGGTCGGTCACCGTGACGGTGGCCGCCGCGCCGGCCTTGGCGCCCGCGGCCGGGGCGTCCTGGAATGGGGCGACCTCCACACTGACACCGGCAGCCGGCACGACCGACGCCTCGTCGGAGAAGATCACGAACCAGGTCTCGGCCTCGGCCGGGTCCAGGTTCGGGCCGGCGGGGGTGTCGCTCGAGAAGTCGTTGCCGGACACCCTGTAGTCGACCCGCACCCTGTTGTTCATGGCGTTGGGGTTCGAGTCGGTGGCGTCCAGCGTGAACGTCGCCGAGCCGTCGTCGGCGACCTTGACCATCAACGTGTCCGTGAAGAACGCGGTGTCGCCGGCGACCGGGTCGGTCCCGTCGGCCTTGGCGCGCTTGTCGATGCGCACCGTGTACTCCAGGCCGTCGTCTCCGCCCAGGTTGCCGGGCCCGGCGTCGTCGCCGGCGCCGGCGGCCCCGTCCTTGAGTTGGACGGTGACGGTCACCGTGGCGCCGAAACGGGCCTTGGAGATGCCGTCGGGAAGGTCCGTGGAGACCGCAGCGGATGCAGCGGCAGAGGTGGTGTCATAGGGCGGCACCGACAACTCGAAGGCGTCGTCGCCGGCGGTGAACTTGTCGCCGACGTCGCCGTGCCAGACCCACACGGTCTGGCCCTTGCCGACGTCGCCAGAGGCGATGTTGGCGAGCTGGACGTTGCCGTTGGTCCTGGTCACCGGGTTGGCGTTGTCGATAGCGCACTTGGCGCCGGCGTCGACGCTGTGCACGCGGCCGGTGCAGGCGCCGGCGGACGAGAAGGCCAAGGACATGTCCGCGGTCGCGACCCGGAACGCATCGACAGGCTGGTTCGCGACCGGCGCGAAATCGGCGTCGCGCACCGACACCGTGATCGTGCCCTTGACGTTCTGCGCGGTCACCCCCGCGGGGCGCACGTTGCTGTGGCCCAGGGCACGGATGATGAACGTCGCCATGTCACGGCGAGGAATCGTCCCGCCCGGACTGAACATGGTCCCGTCGCCGACGCCGGAGGTGATGCCCAACTCGTAGGCCGCGCTGATCGCGTTGTTCACCGGCTGCGACTGAGTCGAGTATGCGTCCGCGAAGTTGTCATCTGGAAGCTTAGCCGTGTCGGCGTCGGCGCCCAGTATGAACAGGCCGGCCTTGTTCTTGTGCACCGGGGCGCCCGGCGTGTGGTCCAACAGGCTGACCAGAGCCACAGCCATCTCGGCGCGGGTGATGTCGGCGAAAGGCTCGAAGGCCATGTCGCCGCGGCCCGCGAGGATGCCGTTGCGCGCCAGCGCAACGATGGCGCCCTGCATGTCCTCGCCCAACTCGGAGATGTCGCCGAAGTCGGCCATCATGTCGCCGCCCATCAAGTCGACACCCATGAGGCCGGCCGCCCTGTACAGGAACAGAGCCATATGACGGCGCGCCACGTTGGAGTTCGGGTCGAACGTGTCAGCGGTCCTGCCCACGGTGATCCCGTAGTAGGCCAGACAGTTGATGTTCGGCACGGCCGCCTCAAGGCTGCCCAGATCGGTGAACCCATGGTCCGCCACGGCCTCGCCAACACACGCCGTGGACGTGGCCCTGCGGTCCGGCTTGGAGTCCTCGTCGATCGCGGCCGCGGGGCTCGCCCCGACAGCGAAGAGCGAGGCGACCAAGGCGCCCGCGGCGAGCACTGCCCAACCCGTGCGCGACTAGTGGCTACTATTCTTCTAGGTTGAGAGCCATTCACGCCTCCGCTGAGGGTGTGGTTGCCCTTGATTTGTCCCTCATAATGGCGAGTTGGGGGGAGGGGGGGTGGTGTTCTGCCGTCTCAAGCGGGGTACCGCCGATACGAGAACCCTCGCCCAGTCATCCATGAGCTCCCGGCGGGCGGCCAGCAGGTCGGATCGCTGGTAGGCCCGCTCCACGGCCCCGGCGGTGTGCGCCAGCGCAGCCTCGGCCACCTCGCGGCGCACGCCGGTCTCGGCGCACCAGGTCCTGAACGAGGCCCGCAGACCATGGGGGGTGAAGCCCTCCACCCGGGTGAACCTGCTCAGCGAACCGCTGGTCAGCGCCCGGCCCATCTGTGACGGGAACACCAGCCCCGAGCCGTTGTCGTAGCCGCGGGCCTCGTCGAGCGCGGCCAGCGCCAGCGGCGAGAGCGGCACCACGTGCTGGCGGCCGGTCTTGGTGCGCCCGCCGGGCACCGTCCACGTATCGGCGTCGAGGTCGATCTCCTCCCAGGCGGCCAGCCTGGCCTCGGCGCTGCGAGTGACCGTGGCGGCCACGAACCACAGGCACGCCACCGTCGGGCGCCACATCGTGGACGACGACTCGAGCTTGGCCAGCGCCCGGGCGAGCTCGTGGTGGGGCAGGCTGGCGAAGTGCTGCGCCGGGGAACCGTTGTAGCGGGGGAGCGCCGCCGTCAGCGGCGGGCCGGCGGGGTCGTCGCGGCGGTGGCCCTCGGCGATGGCCCAGCGCATGACCACGCCCACCCGGGTCTTGACCTTCCGGGCGGTCTCACGCTTGGTGTGCCAGATCGGGAGCAGGATGCGCACCAGGTCGGCGGTCGTGACCGCGTCCACAGGCACGCTGCCGATCTGGGGATAGGCGTAGCGCTGCAGCGAGGATCTCCAGTTGGACTCGGACCGGCCGCCGTCCTTCCAGCCCCCGCGGTGCGCCTCGATGACGAGCTCGGAGGCCTCGGCGAAAGTGGGCACTGAACTGCCGGGACGCAACAGAGTGGGGTCGCCCCCGCCCCGCGCGATCCTGCGGTACTCGTAGGCGAGGTCGCGGGCCTCGGCCAGCGTCCGGTAGGTCACCGACCCGAGCCCCAGATCCCGGCGCCGGCCCCGGATCGTGCCCCGCCAGACCCACTGCTTGGAGCCCCCCGGCGCCACCCGCAGGATCAGACCGTGCTGGTCGTAGTACTTTCCCGGCGTCTTGATGCCCCGAACGCCGGCCGCGGTGAGCCTTCCCATCCCTGAACCCTCGAAACGGTGCCGCCTTCTCGTCTATACGTGTGTTCAGCCTCGTCTGTGTGGGGGACAAAGGGAGGGCATCGCACCCGATTTAGGCTGATTTTGGGCCGTGTCTTGGGCCGTGTTTGGGGCCATTTTCGGCAACTCCTGTTTCAGATGATTCAGTAGAATTCAATCAATACAGTGCTGCATTGATAATTCACCGTACAAAAAAGTTAGCATCAATGCTCCCCTACTCCGGGGGTGACCGGCTCGATCCCTGCGCTCGGCCGCGGCCTCGCGGTTCAGTTCTGTCCGGAAATCCGGACGGTGTGGATGCCTCCGGCGTCCGACACCACCGTGATCGTGTAACCCCGCACCGTGACGCTCTCGCCCCTACCGAGAACGGGGAAGTCGCTCACCTGGCCGTTCCCGGTGTCGCCGGCCACCCTCATCGGGAGGTCACCCGAGCCCACGCCTGCGTCGACCAGGTAGACGAGCACGCCCTCCTCCAGAAGTCCCGGCCAGGTGGTCTCGGAACCTTCCTGGTCCTCGTATGGCACGCCCGTGTCGTGGTTGATCCTGCGCCTGCTCTCGATGACGATCAACTCCTTGCCCGACAGCGGGATCGCCGCCATGGCCGTGCCGCCGGCCGGCTCGGCGACAGGCCGGAGGTCGACGGTTGCTTGCGACTCGGTGATGCAGCTGACCTGCGCCGCGTCGAGCCATCCGAATTGCCACCGGCTCCAAGACAGCATCTCCCTGGCGGCGGCGTAGTACGAGTAGGCGGTACTCCGCCCCCCGAACGGTTGACGCCATTCGTGGGCCAGACGCTGATCGCTCTCGGATGCAAGGAAATAGGCCTGCAGGCCCATGGTGCCGAAGTCTGCCCTGACCCATTCCTGGCCGAACGGTGCTCTCGGAGTCTCATGGGCGCTCGAGTCGTAGGGATAGATGTCCAGCAACTCCAGGTTGTGGAAGATCTCGTGGGCGGCGATGAAGCCCCAGTCCTGCTGCGTACCGCCGGAGTCCTTAAGAAACGTGTTCACCCGAGTCGTGGCGATGCGGCCCTCCTCGGAATTAGCCGTGCCGGTGGCGTTGCCGCCGCCGAAGTGCGTGCTGGGCATCACCACCATCATCAGGTCGTAGTCAGCGAAGTCCACGTACTGATCAGCCAGGCGGGCGGCCTCACCATCGATCGCCGTTCTGATTGCTGGCCCGAGCGGCCCGCCTCTCAAGTAGCCGTCGTGGGTCTTGGTGGCTCGCAGCCAGCGATGCAACGACCGGAACTGGACATCGAGCCGGCCGTAGCTGAGCGACTCCATGTAACGCTCGGCGAAGGGAAGCCCTCTCGCGGCCTCGTCATGAGTCGAGTGCCGGGCCCTCTTGTCGGGGAAATCGACGAACAGGACCACCACGCTCAGCGTGCCCGTGCTGGCAGCGAGTCGGAGGGGAGCGGGAGGCCTGCCGTGGACGAATCGAATCCGCGTCCGTAGGGTCGGCAGTCGCTCGGATCGGGCAGCCTGGGGCTGATGGCATGCCCTGCGCCCCTCGGCATCGCAATGATCTCCACGCCCCAGCAGCTGATCGTGTCGTCGCTGCGCAGCCCGCACGGATGTCGCCGGCCACCCGCGACATCCTTGAAGGATCCCGCGGGGGCGTTGGACTTGCCCCACCAGTTCGCCCCCCAACACACCACGGTGTCGTCGGTCGCGATGGCGCAGGAATGGTCATTCCCCGCGACCACCTTCGAGAAGCTCCCGTCGGGAGCGTCGATCTGGCCGTACTCGTTGTCTCCCCAACACACCAAGCTCTCGTCGGTTAGGACGCCGCAGGAGTGGTTGTTGCCCGCGGCGACATCGATGAAGCTCCCGGAGGGCGTGTCGGTCTGCCCGTCATCGTTGTCGCCCCAGCAGGTGATCGTGTTGTCGGGGCGCAATCCGCAGGCGTGCCTTCGTCCCGCGCTCACGGAGGTGAACCGGCCGTCGGGAATCTCCCACGCTCTCGCGTGGTTGCCCCAGCAGGCGACGGTGCCGTCGGTGCGCAATGCGCATCCGATGGACTCGCCCGTGCTCAGTTGGCGGTACTGGCCGTCGGGGACGTCCAACTGGCCGCTGCCGTTGCTGCCCCAGCAGGTGATGGTGTTGTCGGTGCGCAGCCCGCAGGAGCGCTCGTTGGAGGCCTCCACCGAGATGAATTCCCCGCTGGGGGCCTCCGCCTTCCTGATCCGGTTCTGGCCCCAGCAGACGATGGTGGCGTCGGTGCGGCGCGCGCAGTTGTGCACGTCGCCCGCCGAGACGTGGCTGAACTCGCCGGCCGGGGCGTCGAGTTGGCCGTCGCCGTTGTAGCCCCAGCAGAAGATCGTGCGATCGGGCCGCAACCCGCAGTTGTGCCACCGGCCGGCGCTAACCGCCAGGAACTCGCCGCCGGGATCGCTGACCTGCCAGGCCGTGTTGTAACCCCAGCAGGTGACCGTGTCGTCGGCCTGGATTGCGCAGGCGTGGTCGATTGCGGTGGTGATCGACTTGTAGGGCGGAGGCGTCGCGACCTCGCCGCGGTTCTCGGCCGCGTTCAGGAAGGCCGCCATCTGGGCTCGGGTCGTGTCCCGGCCCGGGCAGAAGGTCGTCCCGTCATCACATCCGGAGGTGATCCGCGATGCCACCGGCTTGGCCACCGCGGCCGCGTACCACGCGTCGGCCGGAACGTCGCCGAAGCCCGGGTCCGGGCCCTCGGGCAGGTCGTAGGCGTTGGCGAGGAACACCGCCATCTGGGCCCGGGTCACGCTGCGGTCGGGGCAGAACCCGCTGCCGTCGTCGCAGCCTCCGGTGATCTCGAGCTCAGCCATGCGCTCGATGAACGGCGCATGGAAGCTGTTTGCATCGACGTCGTCGAACCTGGACTGGGCGACCGCCGGCGGGTCGCTGCCGTCGACGACTCGCACGATCCACACCGCCATCGTCTTGCGATCGATCGGCTTGGCGGGGCAGAACCCGCTGCCGTCGTCGCACTCGGTGCCGGCGAACACGCCCCGGGCTGCCAGCTGAGCCACCGGCACCGTGTAGTAGGCGTCCTCGGGAACGTCGGCGAACCCGTTGGTCTGCGCAACCGCCGGCCTCGACGGGATAGCCACGGCTGCGACGGCCATGGCGGCTATGGCGCTGACAGCGAGCGACTGCTGCACAGTCCTTCGTCTGTTTGTAGTTCCTATTGTTACCACGACCCGAAGGCTCATCACCCCCCCGGTTGCCGGCGCTCAGGCATCTGGCGCTCAGCTAGGGCTCAGCAGCCGCCCTCTCTGACGCTCGGGGTGCTGGCAGTCGGCCGTGCGCCTGCGTCGATCAGCAGTCGCCTCTTCGGCGCTCGGCGTGTCGTCGACTCTGAGCCAGGGCTCAGCAGTCGCCTCTCCGGCGCTCGGCGTGTTGGCGGCCGTGCGCCTGCGTCGATCAGCGTTCGTCTCAGCAGCCGCCCTCTCTGACGCTCGGCCTGCCGGCGGCCATGCGCCTCCTGGCGGGAGGGGGGCTAGCCGGCCGCGGTGGCTGCGACCGGGGTGACCGGCTCGATCCCGAGCGACTCGTAGGTGATCATCGGGTAGTAGCCGATGCCCCGCTGCTCGAACTGGGGTCCGGCCAGGCCGCTGCGGTCCACCAGCGTGACCGCGGCCACCGTGGTGGCCCCGGTCTCACCGACTATGTCGAGCGCCTTGAAGATCGACCCGCCGGTGGTCACCACGTCGTCCACCAGCAGGACCGTGTCGCCCGGGCCGATCTGGGCGCCCTCCACCCATCGCCGGGTGCCCCGCTGCTTGGCCTCCTTGCGCACGAAGAACCACCGGCAGTCGCTGACCGCGGCGATGCCCACGGCTAGGGCGTCGGCGCCCATGGTGAGCCCGCCCACGGCGTCGAAGCGGTGGCCTTCATCGGTGACGGTCTCGACGATGGCCTCGCAGGCGAGCCGCAGATGGCGCCACTCGGCCAGGGCCTCCTTGCCGTCGATGAAGTCCGACGACAGCGCCCCCGACGCGAGCCTGATCGGCGTGTCGAGGCGGCGGTAGCCGAGCTCCTTGATGATCCTGAGTAGCTCTAGACGCAGTGGCGATTGCAGGTCCATGACCGCAGGATAACCATTGACCCGAGTGCGTATCCGGGGGGCCGGGGGCCGGAGGTTTGGATCGGACCTCAGGCGGCTCGGGCGGCGTCGTCGCCGTTGTCGCTCTCGTGCCCGGGCGGGGGCGAGATCCTCAGGTGACCCTCGATGCGGGCAAGCCGCTCGCGCACGTCCGAGAGCCTCTCGCTGTTCTTCGTGATCAGGTCGTGGTTACGCATGATCAGGTCGTAGTTCTGCTTGTGCAGTTCGCGCATCTCCTCCCGCGTCTTGTCGTTGGTGCTCTCGATCAGCTCACGGTTCTCGGTTCTGGCCTTCTCGATCAGCTCCCGGTTCTGCCTGTGCAGTTCCCGGTTCTCCTTCTTGGCTTCGTTGACCAGTTCCCGGCTGTACTGGCGGGTCTTCTCGGAGGCTTCGACGATCAGCTGGCGTGTTTTGGTGCTGTCGACGTGCTGGTACCTCATCGATGCGGCCACGAACAACAGCATCGGCCCCAGGACCGCGGCCAGTATGGGGCCCAGATCCAAGAGCGTGACCGTCTCCATTCCCCCACAGTATCCGCATCATGAACATGATGCAACATCATGTATTGTGATGATCTGACCTCGGGTTTTGTTCCGATGTCATAGGGGGGTGTTAATGTCTTTAGCACAGTTCCATGATGTATCACTCATCCCAGGACACCCCAGGACAGCCGAGACACTCAGGACACCCAGGACACGCAGGACACCCGAGCCAACCAGGACACCCCAGGACACCCAGGACACCCAGGACACGCAGGACACCCGAGCCAACCAGGACACCCAGGACACTCAGGACACGCAGGACAGCCGAGACAACCAGGACCCCCCAGGACACCCAGGACACCCCGAGACACCCAGGACACGCAGGACACCCCAGGACACCCAGGACACCCAGGACACCCCGGACACCCCAGGACACCCCAGGACACGCAGGACGATCACCATGTGGGAAGACTTCAACACCGCCGTGCGGGCCATCGACGTAGCCGCCCTGGATCGGGCTGGCCTCGGTGATCTCGCTGGCGAGATCGGTCGCACCCGTGCCGTGCTGGACGGCCTGGAGGCCCGGATCGCAGCCGGGCTCCGGCGGCTGGGCGCCAGTGAGGCGAGCGCCGCCGAGACGCTCCGCCGGCGCACCGGCTGCTCGACCCGCGAGGCCAAGCACCGGACCCGGCGGGCTGAGGCCCTTCGGAAGATGCCCAACGTCGCCGACGCGCTGTCGTCGGGACGCCTGACCGGCGAGCACGCGTCCGCTCTGGCCCGGGCGGCTGCCGAGACGTCGCCGGAGGCGGTCGACCGCGATGCCGGATTGCTGGTGGAGGCGTCGTCGATGCCCGCCGACGCAGCGTCCAGCAGGGCCAGGGATTGGGTTCGGCAACGCCAGACCGATGACGACCTGGAGCGTCTCCACCAGTGGCAGCGCCGCAACCGGTCGCTGCTGTTCACGGCTGGCGAGGGCGGGATGATCGCCGGTATCGCCAAGTTCGACCGCGTCTCCGGGGCCCAGTTCCAGAATCTCGTGGAGGCGCTCGCCGATCGGCTCTACCGGGCCGACGGCGGCCGCGACAATCCCCACGCCCGCTCCCGCGCCCAATGCCGCCACGACGCTCTGCTCACGCTGGTGGGCATCGAACCCGCGATCCCATCCCCCGGACTTCCCAGCGCCACCAGCTCCGGCCCGCGCTCTGATTCGGACGACTCCAACGCCGGCAACTCAGCCCCCGACGGCTCAGCCCCCGACGGCCACCGCCCCGTCCTCGAAGCTGCAAGTCCCGGCAAGGCGAGTCCAAGGCTCTCCACACCCCGCCAGGAGCTCTTACCCGACCTCGCCGCCCGCCCTGTCCCCGGCTCCGGCCTCGACGTGGGTGGCGGCACGATCCCCGCCCCCGGCCCCGACCCCAGCCTCAGCCCCGGCTCCGGCCTCGACGTGGGTGGCGGCACGATCCCCGCCCCCGACCTCGCCGCCCGCCCTGTCCCCGGCTCCGGCCTCGACGTGGGTGGCGGCACGATCCCCGCCCCCGACCTCGCCGCCCGCCCTGTCCCCGGCTCCGGCCTCGACGTGGGTGGCGGCACGATCCCCGCCCCCGGCCCCGACCCCAGCCTCAGCCCCGGCTCCGGCCTCGACGTGGGTGGCGGCACGATCCCCGCCCCCGACCTCGCCGCCCGCCCTGTCCCCGGCTCCGGCCTCGACGTGGGTGGCGGCACGATCCCCGCCCCCGACCTCGCCGCCCGCCCTGTCCCCGGCTCCGGCCTCGACGTGGGTGGCGGCACGATCCCCGCCCCCGGCCCCGACCCCAGCCTCAGCCCCGGCTCCGGCCTCGACGTGGGTGGCGGCACGATCCCCGCCCCCGGCCCCGACCCCAGCCTCAGCCCCGGCTCTAGCCCCGGCCTCGCCCCCGGCCCCGGTGTCGGTCCCAGTCCTGGTTCCGGTCTCGAGGTGGCCCGCGGCCCGGTTCCCGGCCCCAGCCCCGGCCTCGCCCCCGGTCGCGGCCGGGTTCCCGGTCCCAGTCCTGGTTCCGGTCTCGAGGTGGCCCGCGGCTCGGTTCCCGGCCCCGGCTCAGGTCCCAGTCCCAGTCCCAGTCCCGGTTCCGCCGGTTCGGGCGGTGTCTCTGAGGTTGTTCGCAACGGTAGGGCCAGTTCCAATGGCTCGGGTGTTGGTTCCGCCGGTTCGGGCGCTAGCGAGGGCCGGGGTGCGGTCCCGGGCATCGTTCCTGGTCGGGGTCTCGACACGTCGGGTCCCTACCCCGGCGCAGGTCCGGGATGTACTTGCGGGCGCGGGTTCGGCCCCAAGGCCCAACTATGCGTCGTGATGGACGTGCCATATCTGGCTACCGACGGCGAGCGCGGGCGGTGCGAGATCCCGGGCGTCGGGGCCATCGCTCGCAGCGAGCTGGAACGCCTGGGCTGCGACTCCGACTTCTACGGCCTCCTGTTCGACCAGCGGGGTCTGCCCCTCTACCACGGCCGCAAGACCAGGAGGGTCTCGCCTCAGCAGTGGCGGGTGTTGGTTGCCCGTGACAAGGGATGCGTGATCTGTGGCGCACACCCCAACTGGTGCCAGGCCCACCACGTCAGGTACTGGTTGCTCGGCGGGCGCACCGACATCGACAATCTCGTGCTGCTGTGCCACGCCCACCACCGTTGGGTTCACGACAACGAGATCATCCTGCGCCATGGCTCCAACGGCTGGTACGCCCCAACGGGCCTGCCCCCACCCGGCGATTCAAGCGGTCGATCAGCTCGCTCGCTGGCCTTGGTTCGGTGATTTGAGTGGTAGATCGGTTGCCTCGCTCGCCCCCGCCCGGTGGTCTTGAGCGGTCGGTTGATCAGTTCGGTCCCTGGCCCCGGCCCGGTGACTTGGTCGGTGGGTCAGCTCGCTCGGTGGCCTCCGTTCGGTGACTTGGTCGGTGGGTCAGCTCGCTCCGTGGCCTCCGTTCGGTGACTTGGTCGGTGGGTCAGCTCGCTCCGTGGCCTCCGTTCGGTGACTTGGTCGATTGGCTCGCGGCGTGGGGGTCGGGCCCGCTGGCGGGTTGGGTCCCTTCCGACCTTGAGGGGCCGAGCCGCTGGGCATGCTCCGGGTTCCGGTGCGACATTCTGGGAGCGATAGGATCGCCGCGGTTGCTGATGTCGCAGGCGTTCGTTGACCTCGCACCGCTCGTGCCCGCCGGGACGCGCACCGTGATCGTGCACGGGGTGGCTGCCGGCACCCGGCAACGGCTGGCCAGCCTGCTGCCGGAAGCTACCTTCCACGACCTCGCCGACATCTCCGGAACCTCCGGCGACGTTGGGGCCGACCCGGCTGTTGGGGCTGAGGCGGCTGTTGGGGCCGACCTGGCTATGGGGGCCGAGGCGGCTGTTGGGGCCGACCTGGCGGTGATGGAGGTTGCCTCGCATGTCGGACAGGCTCGGATCGCAGCCGAGCTGCTCGAGCTCGCCTACAACCTGCGTGAGGGGGCCGTGCTGCTCGTGGTGACCGCCCGCAGGCTGGGGTCGGCTCGCCAGCTCAACACCCTCGAGGACATATTCGGTGCCGCCGAGGAGGCCCGGCGCAGCCGCTCGGCCGTGGTCCTGCGGGCGGTGCGAGGCCCGGACGTGCGGGCCACCGCCGATGCCACCGCGGCCGCGCCGACCGTCGAAACGGTCCTGCTGGGGTGCGACCTGCGCTTCACCACCGGCGTCGGGCTGTTCTCCAAGAACCGCATCGACGACGGCACCCGGCTCCTGATCGAGGCCCTGCCCCCCGACCACAACTGGCGCGACGTCCTCGACCTGGGATGCGGCTACGGCCCCATCGGGATCGCGGTGGCCTCACGGTGGCCGAAGGTCCGGGTGGCGATGGCCGACATCGACCCGCTCGCGGTGAGCGCGGCCCGCACCAACGCCGGGCTCAACGGGGTGGGCGAGCGGTGCGAGGCCATCCTCAGCGACGGGATCTCAGCGCTGGCCGACCGCCGCTTCGACGCCGTGCTCAGCCATCTCCCCACCCATGTCCCCAAGTCGACCCTGCGCTGCCTGATCGACGAGTCCGCCCGGGTGCTGCGGCCCGGCGGCCAGCTCGTCGCGGTGACCGCCTCGGCGGTGGACCTCCGCGACCGGATCGCCTCGACGTTCGGCACCGTCGAGGTCCTAGCCGAGAGCCGGGCCGGCACAACACCGCCATACCGGGTAGTCCACGCCGTGCGCCCCGCTGGCGCCTAGCCCCGCCCCGCCCGGACTCGCTGCGCCCGCCCGAGACCTAGCCCCGGTGCTGGATGTTCCCGGTGCTGGATGGTTCCGGCGCTCAATGAACGGCGCCTACTTGCGACAGGTACCGGCTTAGGGGGCCGATCAGCCTTGCGTTGGAGTCCTGGGCCGCTGGTACCAGCTCCTCGGGGAACCTGAACGACTCACCGTCGTCCAGCCGCCTGAGTCCCTCCGCCCACAGCTGGTCTCGATAGTCGGGGTCGTTCACACCGTCGAGTTCGGCATACTTGCGGCGCACCGGGATGCTCACAAGGCACGAGTTCAGGTTCGGGATCGTCGCCAGCTTGTCGAAGCCGTCCGATGCGCCGACTACCAGCACCGCCCTCCGTCGGTAGTCGATTCTCCGCCGCCGCCCGCCGCTTTGGGCGGCGCGGCGCCGCAGGGAGTGGCGGTCGAAGTGGCTGCCGGGCCTGTCGTGTAGGCGAGCGAGGCTGTCAGCCGCCCAGCGGAGGATGTCTCGAGGCTGTTCGAGCAGGTCGTCGACGGTCGCGAAAACGCGGCCCTGCGTGTCGCGCATCACGGTCTGCACATTCAAGCTGTCACCACTGAGGCAACCGGGCCACAACCCGTGGGTCCATTCCTTCGCGAAGGGTTCGGACGGCAGAAGCGCAGCTGCGAATCCGCGGTACGACGCGAAGCGAGGACCGGCCAGCAACGGCACGTGGGACCGGGCACTCTCGCCGGCCGCGGCGTAGTCACCACCGCGGCCGTGGCACTGCCGGGCAATGGCCCCCATCACATAGTGGCGTCCGGCCCAGCCGGCCAGCCTCGGATCGCAGTCCGGGTCCACGTCCAGGGCTCGGTCCAGCATCCGATCCAGGCGAGGCTCGCCGTCCCATGACGGCAGGGTTGCCAGCCATTCCTGGAAGGGGTTGACCACTCTGGTGCCCAGCAGCCTGCGCAGGCTCATCCTCCACCGCCACGCCAAGCACCTAGGCGCGGCCTGTGACCGAACATGTCCGAGCAGCACGTTGCCGGGGTACCTCGTGATCTTCTCCCACAGTGGCGACAGAGGGTCGTTCCGGGTCGCGCCCTCGGTCCACTCACCCTCGCCTGTCATCCGGTTGAGCCGTACCGACACGTCGGCCTCCTCAAGAAGCCTGCTCAGTGTCTTCGAGCCAAGTAATGGACCCATCGGCCATCCTCCTGTTGTTCAAATAAGTATGAATACAACATTATAGATATCATAGAATGATGAACTAGGCTAGGATATACGGAATAGTCAGGTTGTCGACATCTCCGTGAAGCCCTGCGGCGCAGGCACCGAGCTCTGAGCTAGCCCCGGCGGGCTGCGGTCTTGCTCAGCGACGTGACCGCCACCCCGGCGATCACCAGGCAGATCCCGACGATCAGGGCCACCGTGGCCGGCTCCGACAGCACGGTCATGGCCAGCGTGGACGCCACCGCCGGCTCCAGCATCCCCACCACCACCGCCACGCTCAGGCTGAGGCGCTTGAGGCCCGCCCCCCACAGCGAGTGGGCCAGCGTGATCGTCACCAGCCCCAGGTACAGCACCGTCGAGGCCGACTCCGCCGAGTGGAAGGCGTCGGCCCACGAACCCAGCGCGGTGGGCAGCATCACCACCGACCCCGCGACCATCACCGTGGCCACCGCGGTCACCAGCGGACGGTCCGCCGCCAGCCGCTGCATCGCGAACCCCTGGCACGGGATCCCGCAGCCGGCCACCGCCGCGAGGACCACCCCGCTCATCACCACATCGGTCGCCCCGCCCGACAGCAGAGCCACCCCGGACAGGGCCACCGCCACACCGATCAGCCAGCGCCCGTCCGGGCGTTGACGGAACGCCATCCAGTCGATCACCCCGGCCATCAACGGGCCGACGCCGATGCCCACAAGCGTCCCGACCGCCACCCCGGTGCGGGCCATGGCCTCGAAGAACAGCAGCTGGCTGAACGCCACCCCCAGCCCCCCGAGCGCCACCCAGCGAACCGGCAGGCGGTACCGCCACGGCGCCTGCCCCCGCAACGTCGACACCACCAGCAGCCCAGCCGCCCCGATCACGCCCCGCCACGCCCCGGTGGCGAATCCGCTCAGCGGGTCGGCGCCCAGCTCGGCCGCGGTGCCGATGGTGCCGATCAGCGACACCGCCAGCGCGACCGACGCCACCCCCCACACCGTCGACTCCCGACCCCCAGCCGGATCATACCCAGTCAACGCACACCCTCAGGCAGCCCGACCCAGCACAAACGCTCATCGTGCGCCCCAGCGTACGTCCGACTCCCGACCCCCGGCCGCCGTGCGCCACGCCACGGACGACCCTCGGCTGATACCGGCTGATACGTTGACGCCCGTATGGCGCAGCCTCCCCCCTCACTGGCGCCGATGGCCGACCGGCTGGTCCGGCCCGACTGGGTGCGGCGCGTCAACCTCATGGCCGGCTCCGTAGGGGGCCACGCCCGGGACCTGGTCCCGATGGACGCCGCCGACATGCTCGACACCGCCGCGGCCGCCCTCGGGGGCATGCCCGCCGGCGACCTCGGCGACCCCGACTGGCAGGAGCGCTTCGAGGCGCTGGTCGCCGCCATCGACGCCACCGGGATGCACACGGTCGGGCGGCTCATGACCAAGCAGGAGCTGCTGCGCTCGCTGCGCACCCGGCTGCTGCTCACCACGACCCTGGACCGCTCGCCGGAGATCGGCGACCGGCCGGTCACCGCCCCGGTGATCATCACCGGCCCGGCCCGCTCGGGCACCACCATCCTGTTCGAGCTGCTGGCCCTCGACCCCGACCTGCGGGCCCCCACCGCCGCCGAGGCCCTGCACCCGGTAGCCATGCCCGAGGCCGAGGACGCCCCGCTGCCCGACCCGCTAGTGCTCAGCGAGTGCGAGCAGGAGATCTGGGCCGACGTCCAGCCCGAGTTCCAGGCCCTCCACGAGCTGCGCTCCGACCTGCCGGTGGAGTGCGTCACCATCACCCAGGGCAGCTTCTGCGGCTTCCACTGGAGCATGATCGCCTCCCTCGACGGCTGGCTGCCCGACCCGGCGGTCAACTACGCCTACGAGCGGCGGTTCCTCCAGACTCTCCAGCACGGCGCCGAGGCCTGGGTGCTCAAGACACCGGGGCATCTGATGCTGCTGCCGCTGCTGTTCGCCGAGTTCGGCGACGCCTGGGTGGTCCAGACCCACCGCGACCCGGCCAAGACCATGCCGTCCACCGTCAGCACCACCGCCATGATCCAGTGGCTCCGCGCCGACGACGTGAACGTGGACGCCATGGCCCGCAACATCCTGGCCATCTTCGCGGCCGGCCTCAACGGCACCATCGACGTGCGGGCGTCGGGCATGGTGCCGGCCGAGCGCTTCGTGGACGTGCACTTCTCCGAGCTGATGAGCGACCCGGTGGCCACGCTGCGGGCCGCCTATGCGCAGATGGGCCGCGACTTCACCGGCGACCACGCCGACGCCGTGCTCGACTACCTGGCCCACAAGCCCAAGGGCAAGTTCGGGGTCCACCGCTACCAGCCCGAGGACTGGGGCTTCACCGCCGTGGGGCTGCGGTCCGACCTGGCCCCCTACATCGACCACTACGGCGTATCCCGCGAGGGTTGATTCGTGACCGACCAGCCTCTCGAGACTGAGTCCCGGCGGGCGCTGCACGAACTCATCGACCTGCTGGGCGAGGTCGACCAGCGCTGGGTGTCGCCCGAGTGGAACCTGCACTCCGCGGACGACGTCTACGGCGCCCACCGGGCCGTGATGCACTACCTCCAGTGGGGCCTCGTCGGCCTGTTCGAGCGCGACCCGTCCGCCCCCAGGTTCCATCGCATCGTCAGCCCCGACCGCAAGGTGCTGGGCGACAACCCCGACGCCGTCTACTTCGACGCCCCCGTCTCCGCCGACCACGCCTACCGGGTGACCGGCGAGATCAAGGGCGCGGTGTATGTGTCGATCACCGTCGAGGCCGGCGAGGCCTGGGGGTCGATGGACAACCAGACGGTGGGCGTGCTAAACGACGAGTCCTTCGACGTCGACGCCGACGGCCGCTTCGAAGTCCATATCGGCGGCGAGCCCCGGGAGCGCAACTGGCTGGCCCTGCCCGCCGGCGCCGGGTCGCTCAGCACCCGCCACTACTTCGAGAACCCCACCTACGCGGCCGCCGATCCATCCCGGGTCCCCGAGATGCGCATCGAGGTGATCGACACCGACGGCAATCCCGTCACCACCCCGCCGCCCCGCCCCTCGGACGCCTCGGTGGCCGCCGGCATCCGCCGGGTGGCCGGCCTGGTGCGTGAGCTCACCGTGGACCGGGTCCCGCAGTCCAGCGACATCCCCCGCACATGGATCTCGAGGGTGCCCAACGTGTTCCCGCCCCCCGGCAAGCCCGGCGACCTGGGCCTGGCCGCCTTCGACGCGGCCTACGCCATGGCCCCGTTCCTGATCGGACCCGACGAGGCCCTGGTGATCCGGGCCCGTTGGCCCCAGTGCCGCTACGGCAACGTGTGCCTGTGGAACCGGCACCTGCAGACCTTCGACTACGCCACCCGGTCGATCTCGCTCAACCGGGCCCAGACCGTGGCCGACGCCGACGGCCGGTTCACCGCGGTCATCGCCCACTCCGACCCGGGCGTGCCCAACTGGCTCGACAGCGAGGGCCGCCCCTTCGGCATCGTCTACTGGCGCTTCATGCTCCCCGATGGCGACATCGAGACCCCCCAGGCCGAGGTCGTCCCCCTCGCCGAGGTCCCGTCCCGACTCTAAGGCCTTTTCATATCATTTGAGTTGCAACCGGTGGCGGGACAAATTAGGGTCGCCCCCATGGACCCGGAGACCGCGACCACAGTGCTGATGGTCCTCGGGTCCGCCTTCGGGGTGATGTTCGCCACGATGACCACCCTCATGGTCGTCTCGATACGGGTCCAGCACCGCGAAAGCAAGGAGACTCGCGAATTCGTCGTCCTGCAGATCGAGAAGGCTCTCGGTGACGCAATGGGGACGCTACGAGCGGAATTCAACGAGCGTCTGGACTCACGCTTCGGTGAGCTCATGCAGGTGATCGAGCACAACCACCAGATCTCAGAGCTTCAACACAAGGCCACCCAGAAACGACTCGACCGGCTTGAGGCCGGCTTTGCCGATCTCAGTGAGCGGCTGGCCCGGATCGAGGGTCATCTGGGGATCGGCCCCCACCAGAGGCCCGATGACCCGCATCTAGGCGTAGCGACGCCGCCTAGCTGATCGTGAGACCCACCGGCCGCTGAAGTAGTACCTTCGGCCCCACGAGCCAGACGACCGGCGGGGAGGCTGAGATGGCGGGAGACAACGGGTCCGGCGACGACTACTACGACCTCGGATCGTTCACGTGGCCGGTCACGACCTCCGAGCCGGAGGCCCAGCTGTGGTTCGACCGGGGGATGGCGTGGTGCTACGGCTTCAACCACGACGAGGCCATCGTCTGCTTCGAGCGGGCCCTGGAGCACGACCCCGGCTGCGCCATGGCCCACTGGGGCATCGCCTACGCCATCGGCCCCAACTACAACAAGCCTTGGGAGGACTTCGACGACGACGACCTGCGCCAGTCGCTCGACTTGGCCCTGTCCTCGATCGCGGCGGCCACCGAGGCCGCTGCGGGCGTCACCGACGTCGAGCAGGCCCTGATCGGCGCGCTGGCCCGGCGTTTCCCCGCCAGCGGCGACGGACCCTCGGACTTCGCAGACTCGGACGCCTTCGCGGCCTGGAACGACGCCTACGCCGACGCCATGCGGGCCGTCCACCGGGCCCACCACGACGACCTCAACGTGTGCACGCTGTTCGCCGAGGCGGTCATGAACCGCACCCCGTGGGCGCTGTGGGACCTGGTCACCGGCGAGCCCGCCGAAGGAGCCAGCACGGTCGAGGCCGTCGAGGTCCTCGAGACCGCCTTCACCGACCTCGACGCCGAGGGCGCCAACCAGCATCCCGGCCTGCTGCACATGCACATCCACCTGATGGAGATGTCGCCCCACCCCGAGCGGGCCCTCAAGGCCGGCGACACGCTGGTCGACCTGATCCCCGACGCCGGGCACCTGGTCCACATGCCCACCCACATCGACGTGCTCTGCGGCCACTACCAGAACGTGGTGGCCCGCAACCACGCGGCGGTCGTCGCCGACCGCCGGTACCTGGAGCAGGCCGGCCCCGCCAACTTCTACACCCTCTACCGCTGCCACAACTACCACTTCAAGGCCTATGGGGCGATGTTCCTGGGCCAGTACGGCCCGGCCGCCGAGGCCGCCGCCGAGATGGTCGCAACCCTGCCCGCCGGGCTCCTCGGCCCCGACGACACGCCGCTGGCCGACTGGCTGGAGGGCTTCGTGCCCGTCGACCAGCACGTGCTGATCCGCTTCGGGAAGTGGCAGGAGATCCTCGACCAGCCCCTCCCGGACGACCCCGAGCTCTTCTGCGTCACCACCGCCATGATGCGCTACGCCCGGGCGGTGGCCTACGCCTCCACCGGGCAGGTCGCCGAGGCCACCCAGGAGCGGGAGGCCTTCCTGGCCGCCCGGGACCGGGTGCCCGAGAGCCTGATGCTGTTCAACAACACCTGCCTCGACATCCTGGCCGTGGCCGAGGCCATGATGACCGGCGAGGTCGAGTACCGGAAGGGCAACCACGACGGCGCCTTCGAGCACCTGCACCGGGCGGTGGAGCTCGACGACAACCTGCCCTACGACGAGCCGTGGGGCTGGATGCAGCCCACCCGCCACGCCCTGGGCGCGCTGCTGATGGAGCAGGGCCGCCTGGACGAGGCCGAGGCCGCCTACCGGGCCGACCTAGGCCTCGACGGCCAGCTGCGCCGGGCCTGCTGGCATCCCGACAACGTGTGGAGCCTGCACGGCCTGCACGAGTGCCTGACCCGCCGGGGCGAGACCGTCGAGGCCAACCACATCAAGCAGCGCCTCGACCTGGCCGTGGCCCGGGCCGACGTGCCGATCGAGTCGTCCTGCTACTGCCGCCTCGAACCGGCCGCCTGACGGCGACTGCGAGTCTGCGCCTCGCCTCCCCGACCGGACCCTTGCCCCCAGAAAGCCGCCCGGACCCCACCTCGGCTGAAATCTGTAGAGAAACCCGTCGTATAGGAGCAAATCCGTACAGATTTGACGCCAGCTTGACAGGACTACTCACGACCTCTCCGAACGCGGTCTCGTTGAGCTCCTAGCGATTCCTTGACAGGATGGCGCCTGCCCGCTCGGCCTCCTAGCGTGACGGCGTGGACTTCCGAGCCCGCGGCATGCTGGCACGACTGACATGCCTCGTCCTCCTGGCCGCGGCCTGTTCAGGCGACGGCACGGGCACCGCCACCGCCGACGCTGCCTTCACCGGCAGCGCTGCCGCCGAGGCAGAGAGCCCGGCAGCCGAGTCTGCCGGCGGGGAAAGCCAGACGGCCGATGCCCCCGCGGCTGACGCTCCCGAGGCCGATGCCCCCGAGGCCGATGACCCCGAGGCCGATGACCCCGAGGCCGATGACCCCGCAACTGGCGCTCCGGCGGCCGAACAGGCCGAGGAGATCGACCCGCTGGACCCCAGAGAGCGCGGCGTGCTCCGCAACTACCTCGGATACGAGTTCCCGCCCGCCCCCGAGGTGCTCGCCGGCCCCATCGACCCGCTCGCGGTCGACACCCTCGAGGTCATCTGGCAAGGCTTGGAGTCGGGCGGGTTCACCGGCGGCACGGTCGCCAGCCTCGCCGACTTCGGCGACGCACGACTGGCCTGGATCCTCTCCGACCTCCTCAGGTTCTTCTTCACCGGCGACATCCACGACGGCGGGGTCTCCGGCTTCCAGCGGATGACCGGCGTGGATCTCAGCGACGACCCCGTGGCCGGCCTGAGCCAGTGGCAGTCGGTCACCGACCACCTGATGGCATGGAACCTGCCCGCCTTCGACGGCTACGAGGACTACAAGGCCCGCCTGTTCACGCTGGTCGAGCCCCGCTGGGGGCCGTTCTTCACCGATCCCGGCGCCGACATCGACTGGCGCTTCGTGAGCTGGGGCGGGGTGTACATCGACGACCGCGAGCTCGGCGACCCCGACATGTGCCCCCGGGGCTGCATCCCGGCGCTCGACGATCCGGCCGTGACCGACGCCGCGGGCGGCTCGTGGTACTCCGACCACAGCCTCGTGTTCGCGGTCTTGATCAGCGGCGAGGCCAGGGCCTACCCCCGCCACATCATGGAGATCCACGAGATGGTCAACGACACCGTCGGGGGCCGCCGGATCGGGTTCCCGTACTGCACGCTGTGCGGCTCCGCCCAGGCCTTCTTCACCGACGACGTGCCCGACGGCGTGACCACCCCCATCCTGCGGACCTCGGGCCTGCTGTCGAGGTCCAACAAGGTGATGTACGACCTGGTCACCAAGTCGGTGTTCGACACCTTCACCGGCGAGGCGGTGACGGGGCCGCTGCGGGAGCAGGGGGTGGTCCTCAACCAGGCCACCGTGGTCACCACCACCTGGGGCGAGTGGAAGGCGGCCCACCCCGACACCACCATCGTCGCCGAGGACGGCGGCATCGGCCGCAGCTACCCGCTCGACCCGCTGCGGGGCCGCGACGACCACGGCCCGATCTTCCCGATCGGCGACGTCGACGAGCGTCTCGGCGTCCACGACCAGGTGTTCGGCGTGGTCCTCGACGACGGCACCCCGGTCGCCTTCGACGTTCGGACCGCCGCGGGTGCCCTCAGGGAAGGCCGGTCGGTGGAGCTGGCCGGGGTGAGGTTGCGCCTCGACGGCAGCGGGGTGCGGGCCGTCGACTCCGCCGGCAACGAGATCGAGGGCCATCAGGCGTTCTGGTTCGCCTGGAGCCAGTTCATGCCCGACACCCTCCTGTGGGAGCCCTAGTGCCCTGGGCGCCGTAGCTCCGGCGCCGTAGCCCGGCGGCCTCGGTTCTGCAAGGATGATCTCGCCTTCGACGGCGGTAACAGAAAACCAGGAGGACCCATGCGGAAGGTAACCGAGACCGATCTGCCCGGTGTGGGGGTTCGCTTCGACCTGCAGACCGACGGGGGCCGCAACGTGGGGGTGGTGGCCCACCAGACCGGCCGTCGCGATCTGGTGGTCTACGACGAGCGGGACATCGACCGGGCCTGCGAGAGCGTCGAGCTCACCGAGGACGAGGGCCACACCCTCGGCGAACTCCTGGGCGGCAGCCCCGTGCTCGAGCATCTCGACGACGCCGTGCACCGGGTGGAGGACCTCGTGATCTCGTGGGTCACGATCAGCGCGAAGTCGCCGCTCGCCGGGCAGACCCTCGGCGAGGCCGCCCTGAGGACCCAAACCGGCGCCGGGGTCGTCGCGCTCGTCAGCGACTCCGGCTCCATCCCCATCCCGGGCGGAACCGAACGGCTCGAGCCCGGCGACACCGCGGTGGTGGTCGGCGTTCCGTCCGCGGTCAAGGCCGCCACCCGGCTGCTCACCCGCCCGGCCTAGCCAGAATGCACTCGGTCGGCGACCTCCTGGTCATCGAGCTGGGGGCGGTGGTCCTCGGCCTGGCCGTCGTCGCCCGGCTGGCCCGCAGGATCGGGCTGCCCGCGCTGCCGATGTACCTTCTGGCGGGGCTCGTGCTCGGCCAGGGCGGCATCTTCGAGCTGTCGGCGACGGAGGACTTCATCGAGGTCGGTGCGGAGATCGGCGTCATCCTGATGCTGCTGATGCTGGGACTCGAGTTCTCGACCCACGAGCTGATCATCAACGTACGCCGGACAACGCTGGGCGGGTTCGTCGACCTCGCCCTGAACTTCCCGCCCGGGTTCGTGGCGGGCCTGATTCTCGGGTTCGACCCGGTGGTGGCGGTGCTGCTGGGCGGCGTGACCTACATCTCGTCGTCGGGCATAGTGGCCAAACTGGTCGCCGACCTCGACCGCATCGGCAACCACGAGACGTCGGTCGTGCTCAGCGTGCTCGTCATCGAGGACCTGGCCATGGTGCTCTACCTGCCGATCGTGTCGGGCGTGCTCTTCGGCGGCTCGGCCCTGGACACCACCGTCACCGTCGCCATCTCGCTGCTGGCGGTGCTCGCGGTCCTGACGTTCGCGTACTTCTTCGGTGAGCGGCTCAGCGCCTTCGCTCTGAGCCAATCCAGCGAGGCGCTGCTGCTGACGCTGCTCGGGGGCACCCTGTTCGTCGCCGGCATCGCCGGGCGCCTCAACCTGTCGACCGCGGTCGGAGCCTTCGTCGTCGGTGTCGCGCTGTCGGGCGACATCGTCTCGCACGCCCGCGGCCTGCTGCTGCCGCTGCGGAACCTGTTCGCCGCCGTCTTCTTCGTGTTCTTCGGCCTCCAGGTCGACCTCGGCTCGATCCCGGGCGTCGCGGTGGCGGCGGGCGTGATCGCGGCCGTCACCGTCGCCACCAAGGTCGCCACCGGCTGGATCGCGGCCGGACGGGCCGGCATCGGCAAACCGGGCCGGGTGCGGGCCGGAGCCGCCCTCATCGCCCACGGGGAGTTCTCGATCGTCATCGCCGAGCTGGGTATCGCCCGCGAGAGCGATCTCGGCGCGCTGGCCGCCACCTACGTCATCATCCTCACTCTCGTAGGCGCGGTCCTCTACCAGTTCTCGGACTCCATAACCGTCCCCACCCGCAAGCGCCGCCTCACCCGGTAGCTCGCCTGGAGATCGACCCAGCCAACTCCGGCGGATCCTCGCCTCGTCCTGACACGGGCCGTCAGGCTGCTATGACCTGCAGCGGGGTGTGGCCGGCAATGGCTTCGAAGTCCCGGTCGCGATGCAGCACGGGCACATCGAGCCGGATGGCTACCGCCGCGATCAGGGCATCGACCGGTGATCGGACCGTCACGCCCCGCTGCCTGAGCTCCCGATAGATCGTCGCTCCGTCGAGCCAGTCGAGGCGGGGAGCCAGCGGCTCGAGTTGCTGAGCCTCCAGCAGCCGCTGTGTACGGGTGGCATCGTCGTGACGGGCACCGGCCATCACCTCCAGCAGGATCGGATCAATCACGACCACCTCCCGCTCGGCGATGGCTGTCCGCATGCGCCCCGCCTCGGCCGAGCCCGTCCCCTTTAGGAACTCGATCCAGGCCGACGTGTCAGCCAGCAGCACCGCGGCTTCAGCCCTCGAGCCGGTCGGCCCGCATGGCGTCGAGGTCCCCATCCCAGCCGGTGCCCTCCATTGCAAGCTGTTCCTCGATGCTCATCGGCCCTCCACCCAGCAGGCGCTCCAGTGCCAGATGTACCGTTTGGCGTTTGGTGCTGAGTCCGAATGCGCGCATAGCCCGCTCCACAAGCTCGTCGTCAAGATCGATGTTGGTCCGACTCACTACACTAGTATACACATATAGGTGTATCACCGGTATCGAAGGGCCCGCTAGGGCCTACAAGCCGCAGTTCAGGCTGGTGACAGGATCGGGTGGTGGGCGTGGTCCCATTCGCCGCCGACTTCCAGTTCCTCGGCGGAGGTGCCACCGGCGTCCCATTCGCCCGTGAACCGGACCGATTCGGGGATGTAGATGATGGAGAAGGCGCGTCTGGGACGGTCGGACCTATTGGGCCCGGCGCGGTGGAAGGTGCAGCTGTGGTGGAAGGTGACCCCGCCGGCCTCCATCTCCATCGCCACGGGGTCGGCCAGGGCGTGGCCCATCGCCTTCATCCGGTCGCAGATGCTCTCACCCTCGACCTCCAGATGGTATGGGTTGATGTCAGCCAACTTGCCGAACCTGTGCGAACCGGGCACGAACTGGATGCAGCCGTTCTCCATGGTGACGTCGTCCACCGCGATCCAGGCCGCAAGGGACCCGACCCGGTCCATGGGCCAGAAGGGCTGGTCCTGATGCCATTGGGTCTGCCGGCTGGCCTGCCCGGCCGGCTTGACCATGGCGTGGTCGTGGTAGAGGCGCACGTGCGGTGATCCGGACAGCCGGCGAGCGGTGTCGGATAGGCGGGTGTTGAACGTGACGGCCCTCGCGTCGGGGTAGTCGGTCCAAAGGTTGAGCATCTGGTTGAAGACGCGCTCGTAGTCCTCTCCGTGGCGTCCGCCGCCTTCGGCCCCAACTATCCGGTCCCGGCCGGTGGCTACGGCGTCGTCGATCGCGGCGCGCAGGGGAGCGATCTCGGTTGCGCTGAAGAATGACGGGTACTGGATATAGCCGTTCTCCCGGTAGAAGTCGACGTCTGAAGGGGTGACTGGGTCGAGCGGTCTGGTCATGGGCCGGACCCGCTGGTTCTCTTCTCCATGAGTCTCAAGCCTTGATGCCTAAGTGATGCCTATGTGTAATGCCTATATGAACGCCTATGAACGCCTATGAACAGGGTCAGAGCACAGGGTCAGAGCACAGGGTCAGAGCACAGGGTCAGAGTTGGGGCTCGCCGTTGAAGCGCCGGGCCACCGAATGGGGGTTGTCGTCGCGGACCGCGTCCGGGAGCAGGTCGGGCGGGAAGTTCTGGTAGCTGATCGGGCGCTGGAACCGCTGGATCGCCAGCGTGCCCACCGACGTTGCCCGGGGATCCGACGTGGCCGGGAACGGGCCGCCGTGCACCATGGCGTGGTTGACCTCCACGCCGGTCGGCCAGCCGTTGGCGATCAGCCGGCCCGCCTTGCGCTCCAGCACGGGCACCAGCCCGGCCGCGGCCGAATGGTCCGACTCGGCCATGTGGATCGAGGCCGCGAGCTGGCCCGGCAGGGTCTCCAGCACGGCCCGCAGCTCGTCCATCGACTCGTAGGCGGCCACCAGCCCGGCCGAGCCGAACACCTCCTCCTGGAGGTCGGGCGACTCCAGCACCTGGGCCGCGGTGGCGGTGAACAGCACCGGGGCCGGGGCGTTGGCCGACTCCCCGGCACTCCCCGAGCACACCCGGGCCGCACCCGCTGCCTCCAGCCGGGCCAGGCCCTCGTGGTAGGCGTCGCGGATGCCGGCAGTCAGCATCACCTGGCCGGTCTGTTCGGCCACGGCCGCGGCGATGGCCTCCACCAGCTTGTTGTCTGGTGCGGGCACGAACAGCAGCCCCGGGTTGGTGCAGAACTGGCCCGCCCCCAGCGTCAGCGATCCCACATAGGCCGCGGCGAACGCCTCCAGGTCGCCGGCCGTGGCCCCGGCCAGCACCACTTGGGGGTTGATGCTCGACATCTCGGCGTACACCGGGATCGGCTCGGGCCGGGCCGCCGCGGTGGCCATCAGCGCGGTCCCGCCCGCCTGCGAGCCGGTGAAGGCGATGGCCTTGATGGCGGGATGGGCGGCCAGGGCCTGGCCCACCACCCGGCCCGCCCCGAACAGCAGCGAGTACACCCCGCCGGGCAGCCCGCAGGCCTGGACTGCGGCGGCCACCGCCGACCCGGCCAGCTCGGCCGTCCCCGGATGGGCGTTGTGGGCCTTGACGATCACCGGGCAGCCCGCGGCCAGCGCCGAGGCCACGTCGCCGCCCGCCACCGAGAACGCCAGCGGGAAGTTGCTGGGCCCGAACACCGCCACCGGTCCCACCCCGATGTGGCGTTGGCGCACGTCCGGCGCGGGCACCGGAGCCCGGTCGGGCTGGGCCTCGTCGATGCGCACCCCCTGATGGGAGCCCAGCCGAACCTCGCGGGCGAACAGGCGGATCTGGCCGGTGGTGCGCCCGTGCTCGCCCTCGATCCGGGCCCGAGGCAGCCCGCTCTCGGCGCAGGCCCGGTCCACGATGGCCTCCCGCCGGTCGTCGAGTTCGGCCGCGATCCGCTCCAGGAACGCGGCCCGCTCAGCCGGCGCCGTCTCCCGGTACACGTCGAACGCCGCCCCGGCAGCGTCCGCCGCCGCGTCCACAGCCTCCCCGGTAACGAACTCGAACTCCGGATCCAGCTCAACACCCGAAGCCGGATCCACAGCCCGGACCGACTCGCCCGAACCAGCCCCGGCCCACCCCGCAATGATCGAGCGCCCTGTCAGCCCCGCCCGTGCCGTCATGGCTATCCCGTTGGCTCCGGCTGTGCCGTCATGCCTGTTCTGCCATGCGCGTGCCGTTGCATTCCGGCCGTCATGCCTGTTCTGTCATGTTCAACACGCACCTCCTCCCCGCCCCGGACCTCCAGTCCGGAGCGCGGCACAGGTATAGCGGCAGGCTACGACAGAGCCTTGACAGAGTTATCACGCGACCATGGTGGCCCGGTGCTCGCTGACGGTGGTCTCCCACTGCGGCCATGTGGGCCGGGCGTCCTCGGGCAGCACCACGAACGGGACGTCGCCGGCGGAGAGGCAGCCGTTCGCGACGAACTCGGCCTGCGAGCGCACCCGACCGTCCAGCGCGGCCGAGGCCGGGGTGGGCATGTAGCGGAAGTCGACGCTCCAACGGCACTGCCGGGTGATGTTCTGCTTGCTGCCGTGGACGGTGAGGTTGGTGAAGAACAAGGCGCCACCCACCGGCACCGGCGCAGGCACCGGCGTGCCCCGGGCCTCGATGTCCTCGGCGATCCGGACGTTGCGGTCCTCGCCCCGCATCGCATCGAGCAGGCCCCACCGGTGACTGCCAGGAATCACCCAGCAGCACCCGTTCTCGACCGTGGCCGGCACCAGCGGCACCCACACCGACACCATGTGCAGGTCCTCGGTGTGCTTCTCCATCCGGCCGATCTCGGTCTGGTCGAAGTAGTGGCTGTCCTGGTGCCAGGGGAACGACGTGATGGTGCTGCCGGGAAGCTTCTGGCGCAGCGACGGGCTCGCGATGACCGAGACCTCCTCACCGAGCAGCAGGCCCACCACGCGGAGGATCCCCGGGTGGGTGTACAGGCCGTAGAACTCGGGCCCGAAGAGCCCGAAACCCCAGTCCCGGGGCGAGATGCCCTGCTCCTCGCAGATGGCCGCGTACCGGCGCTCGAACGGCTCGTCGGCGTGCAGCGAGGCCAGGTCGCCCCGGGCGTGCTGTGAGGACGCGTACCGGTCGACCGCGGCCGCGATGAAGTCCCGCATCGGGTCGAGGTCGGCGCCGTCGACAACGTCCTCCACCACCACGTAGCCGTCGCGCTGGTAGCGGTCGACGATGTCGTGGTCGTTCATCGGCGCCATGCGCCACCCCCGTAGGTCGTCACCCGGCTGAGGCCACCCGGCCGAGGTCACCCGGCTTGGACAGCCCGCCGACGTTGTATATATCATGCATCCAACCGCGGAAGGGGGTCAACACCGGCGTGGGTCCTTCCCGACTAGCACCGCTGACGCGCAAGAACCTGAGCGAGCAGATCATCGACGCGATCCGCAACGCCATCGTGGAAGGCCGCTTCCGGCCGGGAGACAAGATCCCCGAGGCCGAGCTGGCCGAACAGCTCGGAGTGAGCCGCACCCCCATCCGGGAGGCGTTCAAGCTGCTCGAGCAGCAGGGCCTCATCGAGGTCCGGCCCAAGAACGGCACCTTCGTGGCCAGCATGAACCGGGCCGAGGCCGAGGACGGGCTCCACGTCAGGGCCGCTCTCGAGGTCCTCGCGGTGCGCCAGGCCCTCGAGCGCCTCTCAACCCGGGAATGGGACGAGCTCTGCGGCCGGTACGAGGCCATGCTGCAGGACGCCTGGCGGGCCTCCGACGGCCTCGACGCGGTCGCCGGAATCGAGTTCGACATCGCCTGGCACACGCTGCTGGTCGAGTCGGCCCGGAACCCGGCCCTGCTCCGCACCTGGTCGATGGCCGGCCTGTCCAACCTCATCTGGTGCTTCGAGTTCGACCTCTACCCCCTCGACGACATCTCCTTCAAGTCGTGGGTGCTCCGCCACGTCGAGTTCCTAGACGTTCTGCGGAGCCGCGACCCGGTCGCCTGCGAGGAGGTCGTCCGCTCTCACATTCTCATCAAGGTGGCCGACGTCGACGACGTCGATGGCTGAATCCCGGTAACCACCCAGCACAACCAACCCAACAACCAAAGAGAAACCCACATCCCAGGAGGAACCAATGTCAGACAGCGAACAAAAGGGCATCGTCAAGCGCACGCTCAGCAGGCGCAAGTTCAACATGATCGCCGGCGGCTCCGTGCTGCTGGCCGCCTGCGGCGACAACGGCGAGACGGCCCAGCCCGCGGCCACCACCACCGCCGCGCCGGCCACCACCACCGAGGCCGCCCCCGCGACCACCACGCCCGCGACCACCACCACCATCGCACCGACCACCACCACCGTGGCCGGCGCGGCCGAGACCACGACCACCACCGCTGCGCCCCGGCCCCTCAAGACCCTGCGCTACGGCTACCACGCCGCCACCACGTCTGCCGACACGCTCGACCCCGCCTACCGGACGTCGTCCACCGACGGCCTGTTCCAGACGCTGGTCTCCGAGCAGATCGTCCGGCTGGACGAGAACCTCACCCCCACGCCGCATCTCGCCGAGCGCTGGGAGCCCAACGACGACGGCACCGAGTGGACGTTCCATCTGCGCGAGGGGATCACCTTCCACAACGGCAAGCCGTTCGTGGCCGCCGACGTGGTGTACACCTTCCAGCGGCTCCTCGACCCCGACGTGGAATCGCCGGGAGAGGGTGGCCTGCCCGGCCTCGAAGCCGACGGGATAACCGCGCCGGACGACTACACGGTGGTCATGCGGCTCACCCAGCCCAACGTGGACTGGCCCGAGGCCATCACCAACTCCCACACCCGCATCGTGCCCGAGGGTGCCACCAACGCCGATCTGGCCGCCCAGAGCCTCGGCACCGGCGCATACCGGATCGACGAGTTCATACCGGGCGAGATCAGCACCGTCTTCGAGCGGAACGAGAACTACTGGCAGCCCGGCTTCCCCAAGGTCGACTTCATGGAGGTCATCGCCATCGGTGAGGCGGAGGCCAGGCTGGCCGCCATCAGGGGCGGGCAGGTGGACGTCCTGTCGGAGGTCCCTCTGGCCTCGATCGCCGATCTCGAAGCCGATCCCGACATCGAGATCGTCACCAACCCGATCGGAAGCTCCTCGGTCGCCTACTGCCAGATCGACGTCCCGCCGTTCGACAACAACGACCTGCGCCTGGCCATCAAGTACGCCACCAACCGCCCGCAGCACAACGACCTCGTGTACGGGGGACTGGCCCACAACATGAACGACATCCCCCTGCCGGGGTTGATCCGGTTCGGCCTGGGCGGCGAACGCGAGCACAACCTGGCCATGGCCAGGGAGCATCTCAGCCGGGCCGGCTACCCCGACGGCATCGACCTGACGCTCGCTCTGGCCGACATGCAGGACTGGATGCTGTGGTGCCCGGTCTGGCAGCAGCAGTTGGCCGAGGCCGGCATCAACATGGAGCTGAACGTGACCCCGGCCGACACCTACTGGGGCGACCAGTGGCTGTCCGCGCCGTTCGCCATGACCGGCTGGAACGTCCGCACCGTCGACCACGGCCTGGGCCTGTGGTACCACTCCGAAGCGGAGTGGAACGAGACCCACTGGCGCGACGAGCAGTTCGACGCCGACCTGGCCGCCGCCCGGTCGACCACCGACGAGGCCGAGCGGACCAGGCTGTACCACAAGATGCAGCAGCAGATCATCGACGAGGGCGGCCACTTCGTGCCGACCATGTACGGCTTCTACAGCGCCGTGCGTGCCGGTGTGACCGGCTGGCAGCCCCGCGGGGTGTACTACACCATCGACGTCCCCTAGACGACGGGTCACCTGCCGCGGGTAGAACCCGCCATGAGCCGCATGAGTAGCCTCGGCTAGTGCATTTCGTCCGCGTCACCGGACAACGAACTGCGCTGGCCGTGGTCGCCCTGTTCGCAGTGTCGCTGATCACCTTCTGGGCGGTCGAGCTGCTGCCCGGCGACGCCGCCACCCGGATGCTCGGCCGGGAGGCGACCCCGGAGCGGGTGGCCCACTTCCAGGAGCAGATGAACCTCGACGCGCCGGCGGTGGAGCGCTACACGACCTGGATCACCGGCTTCGTGCAGGGGGACTGGGGCGAGTCGCTGGTGCAGGCCCGGCCCAGGACCGAGGGAGCGCCCGCCGGGCGGATCAACCGGAGCGTCACCGACATCATCGTCCCCCGACTGACCAACACGCTGCAGCTGGCCGCGTTCGCCCTGATCATGTACGTCCCGCTCAGCCTGGCGATCGGGATCGTCACCGCCGTCTACCGCGACCGGACCTTCGCGGCCGGCCTCTCGACGCTGGTGATCCTGGGCTGCGCGGTACCCGACTTCGTGATCGCCATATTCCTGCTGGTCATCTTCGCGGTGGCCCTCGAATGGTTCCCCGCGCTCTCGCTTGTCGACCAGGCCGAGTCGTTCGGCGCGCAGCTACGGATGATGACCCTGCCCGCGGTGACGCTGACCGCGGCCATGACCGGCTTCGCGGTGCGCCAGATGCAGGCCAGCCTGCTGTCGGTGCTGAACTCCGACTACGTGCAGTTCGCCACCCTCAAGGGCCTGCCCCGCCGCCGGGTGATGCTGCTGCACGCGCTGCCCAACGCCCTGGGCCCGGCCCTGCGGGCCACGGTCATCAACGTCGTGTGGCTGGTGGGCGGGGTGGTGCTGGTGGAGGTGGTGTTCACCTATCCAGGCATCGGGCTGCTGCTGCTCGACGCGCTGCGGCTGCTGGACACGCCGGTGATCCTGGCCTCGACCATGATCCTGGCCGGCGTCTACGTCCTGTGCAACCTGGGGGCCGACCTGGTGGCAGCCGCATTGAACCCCCGCCTGAGGACCGGCTGATGAACGAGCCCGCGGACGCCCCTATGTCCGGCACCCCGGCGACCGGCAGGCCGGAGGCCGAGTCTGCGGACGCCCCTGCGGCCGGCACCGCTGTGACCGGCGCGCCCGCGGTCGACAGGCCGGAGGCCGGGCCCGGCCGCCTCCGGAGGCTGGGCCGGTTGGTGAGGGAGCGGCCGGTGTTCGTGGTGCTGTTGGGTGTGCTGATCCTGCACTTCTTCACCGCCGTCACCGGACCGTGGTGGGCGCCGTTCACCCACGACACGATGCTCGTCGGCGAGCCGTTCACCGGCCCGTCGTGGGACCACCTCTTCGGCACCGACAACTTCGGGCGCGACGTGTTCAGCCGGGTCGTCCGGGGCGAGCGGATCGTGCTGATCCAGGCGCTGTCGGCATCGGGCCTGGCTGTCGCGGCCGGCTCCACCATCGGCATCCTGCTGGCCTACAAGCGGGGCTGGGTGGACGAGGTCGGCATGCGTGGCGTCGACATCATGCTGGCCCTGCCGGGGCTGATCATGACCCTGCTGATCCTGGGCTCCATCGACACCAACAACCTGGTGATCATCCTGACCGTCGCCTTCTTCTTCACCTGGCCGGTGACCCTCACTGTGCGGGCCGCGGCCCTCGGTGTGGTCACCGAGGACTTCGTGACCAAGGCCAGGCTGCGAGGGGAGTCGGCCTTCTCGATCGCCCGGCGCGAGATCCTGCCCAACGTGCTGGGCAACGTGCTGGTGGAGTTCTCGCTGCGCACCGGGTACGCGGTGTTCTTCATCGGCGCGCTCAGCTTCCTGGGCTTCGCGGCCGCACCGCCGTCGCCGGAGTGGGGGCTGATGATCAACGAGGGCCGCAAGTTCCTCAGCGCCTCCAAGTGGATGGTGCTGGGCCCGGCCGGGGCCCTGGCCTCGCTGGTGGTGGCGCTGAGCCTTGTCACCGAGGAGGTCGCCGACATCCTCGGCGTGTCCACCCGCCGGAGCTCCGACTGATGGCCGCCGGCACTGTGACTCCAGAGGCTGCCGGCGATGCGGCCGTCGGCCTGTCCACCAACGGGCGCGAGGCGCTGGTGCAAGTCGACGACCTCACCGTCGACTACCGCAATGACGACCAGTGGGTGAGCGTGGTCAAGAACGTGTCGTTCGAGATCGGCCGGGGCGAGACGCTGGGCCTGGCCGGCGAGTCGGGCTGCGGCAAGACCACCACCGCGCTGGCCATGTTCGGCTACCACAAGCCCGGCAGCCGGGTGGCCGGGGGCCGGGTCACTTTCGACGGCCGGGACCTGCTGGGCCTGTCCGACCGCCAGATGCAGCCCATCCGGGGCGCCCGGATCTCGCTGGTGCCCCAGAACCCGGCCAGCACCCTGACGCCGTCGATGAAGGTCGGTCGCCAGGTGGTCGAGACGCTGGAGGCCCACGGCGTCAGCTCGGGCAGCGAAGCCATGGAGCGCACCGTCGAGATCTTCGGTCAGGTGGGGCTGCCCGAGCCGGCCGAGATCGCCCGCCGCTACCCGCACCAGCTCAGCGGCGGCCAGCAGCAGCGGGTGGTGATCGCCATCGCCATCGTCTGCCGGCCCGACCTGATCGTGCTGGACGAGCCCACCACCGCGCTGGACGTCACCACCCAGGCCCGGCTGCTCGAACTGCTCACCCAGATCAAGGGCGACAGCGGCATGAGCGCCCTGTACGTCAGCCACAACCTGGGCGTGCTGGAGCAGATCTGCGACCGGGTGGCGGTGATGTACGCCGGCGAGCTCATCGAGATCGCGCCCACCGCCGAGCTGTTCAACCAGCCCCGCCACCCCTACACCCGGGGCCTGATCGCGGCCGTGCCCCGGGTGGAGGCCGAGCACGCCGGCACCGAGAAGCTGCGGGGCCTGCTGCGCCGCGACGACCTGCCCGACGGGTGCGGCTTCGCCCCCCGGTGCCCGTACTCGCGGCCGCCGTGCTTCACCGACCCGCAGCGGCTGGACGAGATCGAGCCGTCGCACGAAGTGGCCTGCTGGCGGGTCCCCGACATAGAGGCCGAGGCCGGCGCGCCATGACGCCGCTGCTGGAAGTCTCCGACGTGCAGATCACCTACCGGCCCCGCCGCGGGCTGGTGTCCCGGCTGGTGCGGGCCCTGCGGTCCGACACCACCGAGCCGGTCCCCGCCGTGCGGGACGCCTCGTTCACCATCAACCCCGGTGAGACGGTGGCCCTCGTCGGCGAGAGCGGCAGCGGCAAGACCACCCTGGCCCGCTCCATCGCCGGCCTGATCCAGCCGCAGCGGGGCAGCCTGCGCTTCGACGGCAACGACATCACCCGGCCCGTGCACCGCCGCCCGGCCGAGCTGCTGCGCCACATCCAGTACGTGTTCCAGAACCCGGCGTCGTCGCTCAACCCCCGCCGCAAGGTCCGCTACAGCCTGGGCCGCACCCTCGACGTGTTCTTCAAGCTGTCGGGGGCCGAGCGGCGCGACCGCATGGCCGAGCTGCTGGCCAGCGTCCACCTCGACCCCGGCTACATCGACCGCTACCCGCCCCAGCTCAGCGGGGGCGAGGCCCAGCGGGTGGCCATCGCCCAAGCCTTGGCCGCCGAGCCCAGGCTGATCCTGTGCGACGAGGTCCTCTCCGCGCTCGACGTGTCGGTGCAGGACAACATCCTGGAGCTGCTGCGGGAGCTGCAGGCGGAAAGGGATGTGGCCTACCTGTTCATCGCTCACGACCTGGCCGTGGTGCGGTGGCTGGCCGACCGGGTGGTGGTGCTGTACCACGGCCGCATCGTGGAGCAGGGCACCGTCGAGGAGATCTTCACCCCGCCCCACCACCCCTACACCGCGCTGCTGCTCGACTCGATCCCCGGCAAGGGCGAGCACCAGGTGTCCGCGCTGGCCGAGGACGCCTCGACGGTGGGCACCGCCCCCGACATCGGCTGCGCCTTCGCGCCCCGCTGCCAGCACCGCATCGCCGGAGTGTGCGAGGTCGACGACCCGCCCCGCCTCCACGACAGCGAGACCCACGACGTGCTCTGCCACCTGAGCGCCGAGCAGCGAGCGTCCCTCCAGACCCCTGTGGTCGTGGCGGGCGCACCCCCCGAGAAGACCTGATGACTCACGCCGCGTAATCCAAGCCCCCCGAGGAGATGACATGACCGACACCGCCGAACGCCGCGACCGCCTCCATGGCTGCTATGTGACCGTGCCCACCCTGTTCCGGGACGACGACGAGCTGTCGGTCGACCTCGACGCCATGCGCAAGCACGTGAGCTACCTGATCGACGGCGGGATCACCACCGGCAACGGTGTGCTGCTGGCCTGCGGAGCGGCCGGGGACTTCTCCACCATGACCTTCGACGAGCGGGTGGCGGTGACCGCCGCGGTGGTGGAGGAGGCCGCCGGGCGGGTCCCGGTGGTGATGGGCGGCCAGACCACCAGCACCAACGAGCTCGTGCGGCTGGCCCGGGCCGCCTCCGACATCGGCGCCGAGTTCATGCAGGTGTCGCCGCCGTTCTACTTCGCCCACACCGACGACGACTTCATGGAGCACGTGGCCGCGGCCGCGGCCGCCTCCGACGTGGGGATGGTGGTGTACAACACCCACTGGACCAGCCTGGAGATCTCCAACGACCTCATCGACCGCCTGGCCGGCCTGGGCACGGTGGTGGGCCTGAAGTGGTCGATGCCCGACAACGGGTTCATGGAGTTCGAGGGGGTGGTGGCCGACTACTCCGACCGGTTCTGCATCATCGACAACCAGCTGCGGTTCGCGACCAGCCACATGCTCGGAGCGAGGGGCATCGAGGTCCACATCTGCAACTTCTGGCCCGAGTGGGGGGTGCGGATGTGGGACATGCTCAATGCGGGCCGCTACGTCGAGGCCCAGCACGAGCTGGTGAAGGTGGTGCTGCCGTTCATGCGGCTGTGGACCGAGATGGAGGGCTACACCAGCGGCGACGGCCACCTCGACAAGCTGTGCATGGAGCTGGTGGGCCTGCCGTCGAGCCGCAGCCGTCCACCCACCCGCGACATCCGCGACCTCTACCGCGAGCAGGCCCGGGCCATGCTCCAGGACATAGGCACCCCCAACGTCCTAACCGACTAGCCCTCACCCGGCTCCGTTGGGAGCGGGACAGGGCAGCGGCACCAGGTGGTGGCGGCCGGTGTAGTCATGACCCCGCAGGAGCCCCATCTGGCGGGGCTCGTCGGGGGCGTGGCGGGCCCGGTCGAGGCCTGCGTACAGCGGGTTGCCGGACACCCGCACGAACGGCACCGTGATCCGCGGTGACAGCCCGATGCGCGGGCGGGCGGTGCGGTTGGGGCCGGACCCGTGCAGCGCGTACTCGCTGAACAGCACGAACTCGCCCGGCTCCAGCTCGAAGACCGCGATGTCGTCGTGGTCGATGGCATCGGTCGGCACGGCCTGGTGGAACGAGTGACGGGTGTCGTCGATGTCGTGGTCGAAGGTGCTGGTGTGCGAGCCCCGGACCACCTGGAGGCAGCCGTTGTCGAGGGTCGCCTCGGTGATGGCGATCCAGGCCGACACCCAGACCGGGGGTCGCAGATCGAAGTAGGCGCCGTCCTGGTGCCACGGCACCTCGGTGTAGCGCTGCTCGTCGCCGGCGGCCTCGGCCAGCGGCTGCTTGATCTGGAAGTTGCTGCGCCAGATCAGCAGGTCGGGCCCGATGAGGGACGCGATGCGGTCCACCAGCTCCGGTCCCCGGCACAGCCGGCAGACCGTCTCATGGTCGAGATGGCGGTCGTGATACTCCACATGCGGATCGTCCAGTTGCGCTCCGGGGACGATGATCTCAGCCACGATCCGTTCCCGCATCGACGCCATCACATCGGGCGCCACCAACCGGAATGGCCCCACCACCCCATCACGGTGATAAGCCTCCACCTCGCCCAAACCCAAAGGAAACCGCAACTCACCCCCCAAGGCGCCCCCACCCACACCCGAACCCTACTGAATCCGAAACCAGCCCCTGAAGTCGCACCCGGCATGTGATCGCCATTCCAGTACCGTTGCAGCATGGCCGAGGAGTCTCGCGACTTGATGATCGAGCGGGGCATCGAGGAGGGCTGGATCACACCAGCCTCCCGGACCTGCCTGGGCCCAGCTCAGCGCTTCCACGCACCACTCAGCACCGCCGAGGTGCTCGACGAGGACCGGGGCGACAGCCGCACCCGGCCGCGTGGCGGTGACGGATGACTACAATGTCACCATGACGGTTCTTTCGATCAGGTTCAAGCGCCTTGGCGTCTACGAGCGGCTCAAGCGGAGTGCGGCCCAGCAAGGCAAGTCGATCTCTTCAGCGGCGGAGCAACTGATCGACGAGGGGCTGCGCATGGAGGCCTATCCCGGGATCGTCTTCCGCGACGGGCCGACCGGCAAGCGCGCCGCGCTGGCCACCGGGCCCGATGTTTGGGAGATCGTCCCGCTGCTCAAGGGTCTTGAGGGAAGCCTCGAGGAGCGGATCGCGGCCATAGCCGAGCAGCTCTGGCTCAACGAGATGCAGGTCCGCGCTGTCAGCCGGTACTACGCCGAGTTCACCGACGAGATCGACGCCGAGATCGCAGAGAACGACGAAGCTACCGACCGCGAGTTTGCCGCCTGGGAGAACGAGCGCAAGCTGCTGACCGGGTGAAGCTCCTTCTCGACGAGATGTACGCGTCGGGCGTAGCGACCCGGCTGCGAGACTGGGGGCACGACGCTATCGCCGTCAAGGGGCGCGCCGACCTCATGGGGATGCCTGACGAGGACTTGGTGCGGACCGCGACGGCCGATGATCGAGCGGTCGTAACCGAGAATGTGAAGGACTTCGCGGCGCTTGACCGACGCATCTCTGCCACGGGGCAGCATCACTCGGGGCTGGTCCTCGTAGACGCTCGCCGGTTCCCCCGCTCCGCCCAGAACTATGTGCAAGTGCTGGCCGATGCGCTTGCCGCGTTCCTCAGTGAGCACGGCGCCATGCTCGACGGTGTCGAGTCGTTCGTCTGGTGGCTCCAGCGCCCCGACCGATGAATCCCGGTAGCCGGTCGCGTCAGGGGCGTAGCTCGATGAAGCCCGCCGCCGCGAAGTCGTTGTCGAAGGCCAGGGCCTCGCGTAGGCGGCGAGCGCGCATCACCTCGAAGCTGGTGGCGTCCACGAAGGAGTAGACCCGTTCGTCGTGGCGCCGCAGCCAGCGCCATGCCCGGTCCTCCTCGTCGGCGGTCACCGCGTGCAGAGTGAGCCCTCCCGCTGACTCGATTGCCGCGACGCGGTCGAGGAAGCCGACTGCGGCGCGGTGGCCGTCTCGGGAGCGTAGGAAGGTCCATGTCTCACCCACCACCAGATTGGTGGTTAGAAGTCGCTCACCTTCACCGACGTGCGCAATCGTGTTCCGTACGGCGTCATGGCGGGAATCCTCTGGCAGAGTCCAGGCCACCCACCAGCTGGTGTCGACGAACTTCACAGACCGTAGACGACCTCGTCGATTTCGCCGGGCTCGACGCTGATTCCAGGACTACCGAAACCGGCCAGGTCAAGCCAGATATTTCCGGTCGGTTCGGACTCCACTGCAGGCAGGACCGCGGCCAGGCCTCTCCGGATCAGCTCGGACTTGGAGATACCCAGCCGGCGTGCCTCGGCCGCGGCCTGGGCGTCGAGTTCCTCGGGCATAGTGATTGTCACTGCCTTCATGGTCGCATGATACATATGTTGCGTCACAAGCACTACATAACATCTAGCAGGGTGCTGAAAAAGTCGTTTGGGTGCTCGCGTTGGATGCTGTGGGGTGGGACAATGTCGTTATGCGTGGAACAGTTGATGCCCAGACGGCGATGTTGTCGACTCTGTCGACGGAGGACCTGATCGGTGCTGGTCACCCCATACGGCGGATCAGGGCTGTGGTGGACGCGGTGCTCGATGGGCTCGACGGCGAGCTGGCGGCGATGTATCCGCCTCGGGGCCGTCCCAGCGTGCCCCCGGAGATGCTGTTGAAGGCGTCGGTGCTGATGGCGCTGTACTCGATCCGCTCGGAGCGGGCGTTCTGTGAGCGGCTGAAATACGACATGTTGTTCAAGTGGTTTTTGGGGCTGCGCATCGACGAGCGCGGCTTCGACGCGTCGACGTTCTCCAAGAACCGGCAGCGCTTGTTGGACCACGAGATCGCGGACCGGTTCTTCGCCGCGGTGGTGGATCAGGCCCGGCTTCGCCGCTACTGCTCGAGCGATCATTTCAGCGTCGACGGCACGCTGTTGGAGGCGTGGGCGTCGCACAAGAGCTTCAAACCCAAAGCAGCCCCCGCCGAGCCCGCGCCGGCGCGGGGCCGCAACCCCGACGCCGACTGGCGCGGCGCCCGCCGCCGCAACGACACCCACGCCTCGGTGACGGACCCCGAGGCCAGGCTGTTCCGCAAGTCCGCGGGGACCGCCGCAGCGCTGTGCTTCATGGGGCATCTGCTCACCGAGAACCGCAACGGGCTCATCGTCGACGCCGACCTCACGCAAGCCGACGGCCACGCAGAACGCGACACCGCCGCAGCGATGCTCAGGCGAGCCCCCCCACGCGCGAGGCGCCGCACCGTCGGCGGGGACCGCAACTACGACACCAAAGACTTCGTCGCCGACGCACGGGCCGCGGGGTTCACGCCCCACGTCGCCCAGAACACCACCCGCCGCAGATCCGCCATCGACGGGCGCACCACCCGCCACGCCGGATACACGATCTCCCAACGAACCCGAAAACGCGTCGAGGAGCCCTTCGGCTGGATCAAGACCATCGCCGGAGGACGCAAACTCCGCCACAAAGGACGACAACGCAACCGGCACTGGCTCCTCATCGCCGCCGCCAGCTACAACCTGGTGCGCATAGCCCGACTCGACACGCGAGCGGCCTGAACCCACCCCGCACCGACCGCCCGACCACACCCCCCACAAACCACCACCAACCCCGCCCCAGAACCCCCAAACCACCCGCCCGCACCCAACGCCAGCCAAAACCCCCCAACAGCCAACGGGACCTGCCCGGCGGCCGACACCAGAACCAGCCCACCCGACACAACCCAAACCGCCAAACCCCCGAATTTCAGCATCCTGCTAGAGGCGGTAGGCGCGGGTGGCGGTGCCGTAGAAGAGGGCGTCCTGCTCGGTGTCGGTGTAGTCGGCGGCCATGATCTGGAGCGCGTTCCACAGCACCGGGTAGGTCAACGCCTGGCGGTCCACCGGGAAGTTGGACTCGAACATGCACCGGTCGGGGCCGAACGTGTCGATGCAGAACCGCACGTCGTCGCCCCAGTACGCGGCCGCCTCCTCTGATCCCGGCGGGACGTCGGCCGCCGTCCAGCCCGTGCCGTAGTAGACGTCCATGCCGATCCCGCCCACCTTGAGAACCACGCTCGGGCACGTCGCCACCAGGCGCATAGCGGCCTGCCAGTCGGCCCGGGCCTGCTCCCGGGCCTGACCGTAGGGGCCCACGCCAAGTGGCCCGCCCAGATGGTTGAGGATGATCGTCAGGTCGGGCACCGCCCGGGCCAGCGCGGCCAGCTCGGCGAGCTGGTGATGGAACAGCCAGGCGTCGAAGCTGAACCCCATCCGGGCCAGCGTGCTCGCCCCGGAGCGGAACTCGGGCGTGGCCATCATGTGCTCGAACGAGCCGTGATGGCTGTCGTGGACCTCATCGCTGGGGTCCAAGCCGGTGGCGTGGCGGATCCCCCGGAACCGGCCGCCGCCGGCCTCGTCGTGGGCGGCCAGGACCTCCTCGACGGCCTCGCCCCGCAGCAGGTCGGCATGGCTGACGATCCCCGCGATGGTCGGCCCGCCCAACGAGTCGGTGTAGTCGGCCTGAGCGGCCACGAAGGCGGTCTCGCCGACCGGTCGCATGTGGGGCTCGCGTTCGGGGTCGTAGTTCGAGATGCAGTCCACGAACACGCTCTTGACGACGTTGTGGGAGCCGGCCATGTCCTCCAGCAGCTGCGGTGCCAGATAGGCGTGCATGAGCCCGGTCCACTGGCGCTCTCCCCACAGATGATGGTGGGGATCAACGATCGGACGCTCCGGGTCCAGGGCCTCCTCCTGGCGCAGTGCCAGCCAGTCGAACCGGTCCAGCTCCATGGCGTCCTCCCCGCTGCCCTCGGCTAGTGGTTGAGCCCCGAGAGCGTCACCACAGTGTTGTCGTCGATCCAGTCCCAGTCGAGCTCCACCCCTAGACCGGGCCCGGTGGGCAGGTGCAGGCAGCCGTCGGCGTCGATGTCGAGGGGCGCACCCTTGAGGCCGAACCGGAACATCGGGTGGTGCAGCTCGAAGAACTCGCAGTTGCCCACCGAGCAGGCCACGTGCAGGTTGGCGATGTCGAGCAGCGGCGAGTGCAGGGCGTGGATCTCCAGGTTCATGCCGGCCTCGTCGCACATGGCGGCCGCCTTGCGCAGGCCGGTGATGCCCGCCTTGATGAACACGTCGCCCCGGGCCATGTCCACCGCACGGCGCTCCAGGAACTGGGGCAGCTCCCGCAGGCTGACCGTCTCGGTGGCCAGGATGGGGACCTCCAGCCGGCGGGTCAGCTGCTCCAGCGTCGCGATGTCGCGGTCGGGTACCGGCTCCTCGAACCACCGGTAGCCGAGACGGCCCAGCGCCTCGCCCACCTCCAGCGCCTGCTCGAAGCTGTACTCGGCGACCGCGTCCAGCATGAGCGGGAAGTCGTCGCCCACGGCCTCGCGGGCAGCCTCGGCCCGGGGTATGTCGGCGGCCGGCCCGTCGTAGAGGGTCAGCTTGTAGCCCCGGTAGCCCTCCCGCTTCATGGCAAGGGTCTCGGCGAAGGTGTCGGCGGGGGTCAGGTTCCAGTGCGACCCGGTCCGGTAGGCCGGCACCTCGGTCCGGCCCACGCCGAGCAACTCGGCGATGGGCACCCCCGCGGCCTTGCCCTTGATGTCCCAGAAGGCCACGTCGAGCATGCCGAGCAGGCCGTCGGTGATGGGGTAGAGGTGGCGGTTGAGGCTCATGAGCTCGCGCCACAGGGCCTCGTGCTGGAGCGGGTCCTTGCCCAGGACGGCCCTCAGGTACACGTCGTGGAGTTGGTGGGCCGATCCGATCCCCTCGCCGTTGGCGCCGTAGCCCATCGTGTACCCGTCGATCCCCTCATCGGTGGTGATGCACGTAAGCGGGAAGTGCCACACCGGCGGCACGTCGTCGGGTATGGGGCTGTCGCCGTACCAGGGCTGCGCGTCGAGCGCCAGCACCCGGGTCACCATCCCGGTGATCCTCAAGTCGCCGCCCCCGACAGGTCGATCACGTTGGGTGGCGTCTCGCTGGCCACATACGCGGCCAGGTTGGCCGCGAACACCGCGCACAGCTCGTCGGCGTAGTCCCAGGTGTAGCCGGCCATGTGCGGAGTCACGATGACATTGTCCATCGCCCACAGGGGATTGTCACCGGGCAGCGGCTCGGTGGCGAACACGTCGAGCCCGGCCCCGGCCAGGCTCCCGTCGACCAGCCGCTCGATGAGGGCGTCCTCGTCGACCGACGGCCCCCGACCGACGTTGTAGAAGTAGGCGCCCGGCTTCATGGCCGAGATCATCTCCCGGCTGATCAGACCGCGGGTGGCCGCCCCGCCCGGCAGCGCCCCCACCACGTGGTCGGCGCCGGCCACCGCCTCGCGCAGGCGCTCGGGTCCGAACACGGCCGACACGTGCGGGCTGGGCCGCTCCGGATACCGGCGAACGCCCACCACGCTCATGCCGAGCGCCGCGCACCGCCGGGCGATGGCCGAACCCAGGGTGCCCAGGCCGATCACGCACACCGTCGAGCCCGACAGCCGGCTGTGCCGGTGCAGATGCGCCCAGCTGCGATGCGGCATGGCCGCGAGGTACTCGGGCAGGCGGCGCACCAGGGCCAGCATCATGGCCACACAGTGCTCGGCCACGCCCTCGGAGTAGGCCCCGCCCGCGTTGCACACCACCAGCGGATGCTTGGCGGCCAGTTCCGGGATCAGGTACTCCTCGTAGCCCGCGCTGGGCAGCAGCAGCAGCCGCAGCGGGCTCGCGGCCAGCAGGTCCGGATCGGGCCAGCCGACCATGACCTCGGCCCCGGCCATCGCCCGCCGGTACTCGGCCGCGGCGGCGTCCTGGCCGAGCAGCTCACAGACCGCCCCATCTCCGGCGGCATCGCACAGGGCTCGGACGTGGTCGTCGCCGAAGGCGTCAACGGCGATGAGCAGCCTCAACTCCGGCGAGGACAGGGCGAGTACCTCAGTCGGCGCGCCGATGGGCGCCAGGAAGGTCGCAGGCCGGCGGGAGCCTCAAACCACCAAAGTACCGAGGCCGGAGGCGTCGGCAGCGTTATCGGTCGAGCCGGAAGCGGGCGGTCTGCATGTACTGGATGGGCCACTCGTCCTTGGTGTACTCGTGGTAGGCGGTCACGATCGTGCCGTCGTCGAGCTGCACCACGGTCGGGTAGCCGATGTGCCAGTACTGCCGGTGAGCCTCGCGCTCGGGCGCGTGGCAGTCGGCGATGATGAACTCGTCGGCCGGGTCCCAGTTGATCCCGTCCTCCGACGTGCAGCCCCGCACGTCCATGGGCTTGGCCCGGTAGCTGTACACGCTCAGCACCCGGCCGTCCTGGAGCTGGATCATGTCGGCCGGATACCCCCACAGCCGGGTCCGCGTGGGCGGGGCCCAGGTCACGCCGTCGTCCTCGGAGTGGGTAACCCACTGGTAGTCGTAGCGGGCCGGCCGGAACAGCACCCGGATCATCGACACCAGCCGTCCGTTGGACATGCGGGTCAGCGACGGCTCCTGGAAGTTGATGATCGACGCCGGGTCGAAGGCCATCGTCCCCCAGTGGTGCCAGTTGTCCCCGCCGTCGTCGGAGCGCAGCAGGAAGCAGCGCGACGGCTCCCAGTTGACCCCGCCGCCGAGGATGTAGCCGTCGGGGCTGAGGGTGCCCTCCAGGGGCATCAGCAGCCCCCCGTCGGGCAGCTCCACCACATGGCCTGATCCGGTTCCGCCGGCCAGGCACCCCGCAGTGCCCGAGTCGGCGATCGGGTAGGTGCTGACCGGGGTGGGGCCGCTCCACGTCTCCCCGTCGTCGGTGGACTTGTAGACCGCGTAGCCGGTCTGGTGGGCCTGGACGTAGCCCATCGCCTGCTCGTCGATGCGGTTGGCGATGGCTCCGGGGGCGTTGATGAAGCCGCAGATGCGGGTGTGCATGATGATGGTGCCGTCGCTGATCTGGGCGAAGGCGCAGTCCCAGTTGCCGGTGTGCTCGGTGTAGTCCTCGACCACCACCCGGGTGCTCGGATCCCAGCTCCGGGCGCCGTCGGACGACTTGATCAGGCACGACCGGCCGGTGTCGGCGTGCATCGGGCCCCGCTCCTCGTTGTAGCCCAGCAGCAGATCGCCGTTCTGGAGCTTCACGATGCTGCCCTGGTTGCAGCACCGGTCGGGGTCGTGATAGGCGTCAACAACCTCGGCGTCCACTCTGCGCATTTGACGGTCCCCCTATGTCGGTAGATCTATGCCGGTTGATCGAGACCGCCTGCCAGCGGTCCCGGGGCATCAGCAGCGATGTATACCTCATACATCACGCCGGAGGCAAAGGCAGCCGGCGCCAAAGGCAGCCGGCGCTCGGGCGGATGAATCGCCCTCAGCGGATCTCCCGCGAGTAGGGGACGGCCAGGGCCGACGGCGCGCTGTACTTGCGGGCCGCGGCCGGGCGGGCCGAGATGATGATCAGCGCGACGATCGTCAGCACGAACGGCAACGCGTTCAGCACGTCGGAGGGCACCGAGGCGCCCAGGATCTGCAGCGTGAACCCCAGGTTGCGGAGCGCGCCGAACACGTAGGCGGCCACCAGGGCCCGCCAGGGCCGCCATCCGGCGAAGGTCACCAGCGCGAAGGCGATCCAGCCGAGGCCGGCAGTGATGCCGTGCTGGTAGGTGGCGAAGATCTCGGTCATCAGGTAGGTGCCGCCCATTCCGGCTCCGGCCCCGCCGATCATGGTGTAGACGTAGCGGGTGACCCCGACCGAGATGCCCACCGTGTCGGCTGTGGCCGGATCCTCGCCGACCGCCCGCAGGGCCAGACCGGCCCGGGTCCGGAACAGCCAGAACGCAGCTGCCGCCACCAGGCCCCACGACATGTAGACCACCCAGTCGTGGCCGAACACCAGCGGGCCCACCAGCGGCAGCTCCTGCATCCCCTCGCCGAAGACGGGCTCCAGCGACGCCTGCGGGCGCGCGTAGATGAGAGCCGAATCGTTCGAGCTGCCCACGAAGCCGGCGAACCCGGTCCCGGTGATGACCAGGGCCAGACCGGAGACGATCTGGTTGACCCGGAGGGTCACGGCCAGGTAGGCGTGGATCAGAGCGAACAAGGCGCCGACGCCCGCCCCCACCGCCATCGCCAGTGGCACCGACGGGTACTGGGTGCTCATCCAGAAGCCCACCACCCCTCCTCCGAGCATCATCCCCTCCACACCCAGGTTCATCACCCCGGAATGCTCGGTCATCATCTCCCCCAGCCCGGCCAGCAGGATGGGCGTGCCGATGACGATCGCCGAGGCGAGGGAGAGCAGGAGAACGGAGTCGTTCATGACGGGGCCGCCTCGACCGGTCCGGCCCGGCGCTGCAGCCGGAGGGCGTTGCGCAGGAACCACTCACCGCCGACGATGCACAGGAACAGGATCCCCTCGAGCAGGGTCACGATCTCCGACGGGATGCCGAGGACCTGAAGGCCCGGCTTGGCGTTGGTGAAGCTGGCCACCAGGATGGCCACCGGTATCACTCCCAGCGGCGAGAGCCGGGCCAGGGCCGCCACCACTATGCCGGCGAACCCCACCCCCAGGCTGAGCGCCCTCGGGTCCAGGTTGCCCAGCACGCCCCCGACCTCGATGCCGCCGCCGAGACCGGCGAACGCTCCCGACACCATCAGCACCGACAGGATCTTCCGGTCGACCCGCATCCCCGAGTAGAGAGCCGCTCGCGGGGAGTCGCCGGTGACCCAGACCTCGAATCCCCACCGGGTGGAGCGCAGCGCCCACCACAGCGCTCCGGCCGCGGCCAGAGCGATGAAGAGACCGATGTGGAGCCGCCCCGTGAAGCGATGCAGGAACATCGAGTCGTCCACGAAGCGCCCCACCGGGAAGGTGGCCCGCCCGGGGTCGCGCCAGTGGCTGAAGCTGCTGAAGATCAGGTAGTTCATGATGCCGAGGGCCACGAAGTTGAGCATCAGGGTGGAGATCACCTCGTCGGTGTTGAGGTAGGCCCTCGGGAGGGCGGCCAACCCAGCCCACAGCGCTCCGGCCCCGGCTCCGGCCGCCAGCATCAGCACGATGCCGACCGGACCGCCGATCCCGTTGTCGCCGAGCCAGAGTCCGAGGCCGCTGGACGCCACCGCGCCCAGGATGAGCTGGCCCTCGGCGCCGATGTTCCAGATCTTCATCCGGAACGCCACCACCGCGGCCAGACCGGTCAGGATGAGCGGCGTGGCCAGGACCAGCGTCCCGGTCAGCGCCAGCCTGCCGCCGAACCCCTTCCTGGCCATCTCGGTGTAGGCGAGGATCGGGTCCTGGCCGGACGCCCAGATGATCACTGCCCCGACCAGCAGGCCGAAGGCCACCGAGGCGGTGGGCGCCGCCATCCGCACCAGCCGGGACGGGATCTGCTGCCGCTCGACGGTCAGCTCGAAGGCTCCGAGGGGCAGGCTCATGCTGTATCCGCGGCTGTGTCGGCGGCTGTCTCCGGGGCGGTATCCGGGGCGGCGTCCGAGGTGCGGCCGGCCATCAGCATTCCGAGCACCTCGGGCGAGGCGTCGTCGGGATCGAGGCGTCCCATGATCCGCCCCTCGTAGAGCACCACGATCTCGTCGGAGAGGTCCAGGATCTCCTCGAGATCCTCCGAGATCATCAGGATCGCGGTCCCTGCATCCCGCTCGTCGAGGAGTATCTGGCGGATGGCCTCGATGGCGGCCACATCGAGGCCCCTGGTCGGGGCGGCCGCCACCAGCACACGGGGCCGGGCCGAGAGCTCCCGGGCGAGGATGGCCCGCTGGATGTTCCCGCCCGACAGGAGGCTGGTGGGCATCGCCCAGCGCACGCCCCGGATGTCGAACTGCTTCTCGAGGCTGCGGGCCCGCTCCTCCACGGCCCGCTTCGACACCAGCGGCCCCTTCGACAGCGGGGGCTGGCGGTAGGCCTTCAGGGCCAGGTTGGCCGCCAGCGGGAGCCCGCCCGCCATGCCGGTGCGCATGCGGTCCTCGGGGACGAAGCCGAGGCCCAGCTTGATCCGTTGCAGGGTGGACGAACGGGTGACGTCGACATCGCCCAGGAAGATCTGGCCCCGCTTGGAACGCCGCAGGCCGACTATCGCCTCGGCGAGCTCGCGCTGCCCGTTGCCGGCCACGCCGGCCACCCCCACGATCTGGGACTCCCTCACTTCGAGGTCGACCTCCCGCAGGGCCTCGATGCCCCGATCACCGTCGGCGGTCAAGCCTCTCACCGACAGGGCGGCCGAGCCCGCCACCGTCCTGGAGCGTCCCCCGGTGGACAGGTCCCGCCCGACCATCATCCTGGCCAGGGTGGCCGGGTCGGCCTCGGCCGTCTCCATCGATCCGACCCTCTCGCCGTCCCGCAGCACCGTCACCCGGTCGGAGACCTCCAGCACCTCGTCGAGCTTGTGGGAGACGAAGATGATGGCCTGCCCGTCCGCGGCCATGGCCCGCATGGTCACGAACAGGCTCTGAGCCTCCTGGGGGGTGAGCACCGCGGTCGGCTCGTCCAGGATCAGGATGCGAACTCCCCGGTACAGCAGCTTCAGGATCTCGACCCGCTGCTGCTCCCCGACCGAGAGCTGCCAGATGGCGGCCTTGGGTGACACCTCCAGGCCGTAGCGGCGTCCCAGTTCCGCCACCTGACGCTCGAGCGACCGGCGCGAGGCCACGAATCCGGTCTCGGGGTGACCCAGCGCGAGGTTCTCGGCCACGGTGAAGCGGTCCACCAGACGGAAGTGCTGGTACACCATGCCCACCCCGTGCTCGAGGGCCTGCTGGGGCGATGCGAGGTCCACCCGCTCCCCGTCCAGATGGATCTCCCCGCTGTCGGGATGGTAGAGGCCGGCCAGGACGGAGCACAGCGTCGACTTGCCGGCGCCGTTCTCGCCCAGCAGGGCGTGTATCTCGCCCCAGCGCAGGTCGAAGTCGACCCGGTCGTTGGCCGGGACCCCGAAGAAGCTCTTGGTTATGGCGTTGAGGCGCGCCGCCTCCTGGGGTTCGCCCCCAGCTTCACTGGTCTCTGGCTCTGCCGTGGAGGCTGCCGGTGTGGGGTCGCCGCTCACCTCTTGGAGTCGCCGTTCGGCCTCTTAGCCGGCGGGAATCTCTCCGATGACTCCTTCGATCAGCCACTGGCAGCACAGGGTGCGCTCTTCCCAAGCGATGGTCTCACCCTCGGCCACGACCACGTTGCCCTGGTTGTCGGTGATCGGACCGGCGAAGTAGTCGAACGTCCCGTCGACGATCTCCTGCCGGCGCTGCTCGACCAGCGCGATGGTCTCGGCGGTCACAGCATCGCCGAACGGGGACATCCCGACCACGCCGTCACGGAGCCCGCCGTAAGTCAGGGCCGGCTCCCACGTGCCGTCGGCCAGCGCCTGCGCCTGGGACAGGTAGTAGGGGCCCCAGTTGAAGGTGAAACCGGACAGCCAGGAGTTGGGCGCCAACCCCGAGCCGTCGATCCCGTAGTGGATGTAGCCGATGCCGGACGCTTCAGCCACGCTGGCCACCGCGGGGGCGTTCACCTCGGCGGCGAGAAGGTCGGCGCCGGCATCGACGAGCGCCTGGGCTGCCTGCTGCTCGGCCGCCGGGTCGTACCAGCTGTTGACCCAGACGACCTGGGTCTCGATGTCGGGATTGATCTCGCGGGCACCGATCATGAAGGCGTTGACGCCCCGCACGACCTCCTCGATGGCGAACCCGCCCACGTATCCGATGAAGTCCACACCGGGCTGCGATCCGGCTACGAGTCCGTCGAGGTAGCGGCCGTCCTCGGTGGCGCCGTCGAAATGACCGACGTTGGGGGCCGTCTGGTACCCGCCCCAGGAGAGGTAGACGGTGTCCGGGTAGTCGGGAGCGACCACCAGGACGTCGTCCTGGCACCAGGTGGTGCAGATCACCAGGTCGTATCCCTGGGAACCGAAGTCCTCGAAGGCGGCCTGGAACTCCGAGCCCGGCGACAGGTTCTCCACGAACGTGGTCTCGATGCCGTCCATGTTGGCGATCAGGTACTGGCGGCCGTTCTCATGAGCCTCGTTCCATCCACCGTCGTCGATCTCGCCGTCGTACATGAAGGCGATGCGCAACGGCTCCGTCGGCGCCTCGGTGGTAGGGGCTGCCGTCGTGGCCGGTGCGGCGGTGGTAGCGGGGGCCGCTTCCTCGGCCTCGTCGTCGCCGCAGGCCGCCGCGACCAGCGCCAAGGCGATGAGCACTACGACTCCTAGTCGGATCCTTCGCATCCCAGCCCTCCTTGCTAGACCACTTCTGGGCGGTCGCGAGCCTAGTCCCGCCCGCCTGATGAGTCGCAATCCTGAGGACTAATGTCGGTCTCGATGAGTGACTCGACGGCTGGACTCAGCGCACAGGATGAACGCCTTCTCCGACGGTCCATCGAGGTGTCCGCCTCGGCGGTAGTCAACGGGAACATGCCCTTCGGCGCGATCATGGCCGACCCCGACGGCAACGTGCTGCTGGAGGCGGAGAACTCCGACATCACCGGCAAGAGCACGCTCAACCATGCCGAGACCAATCTCATGAGGTTGGCGGTCTCCAATCTCACCCCGGAGCAGATCGCCACCGCCACCCTGTTCACGAGCTGTGAGCCGTGCGCCATGTGCAGCGGCTCCATGTACTGGGGCGGGTTGAACCGGATGGTCTACGGGATGAGCGAGCACCACCTTCTCGAGATCACCGGAGCCCACCATCTGAACCCGACCATGCGGGGCGTCGGCTGCCGCAACGTGCTCCACAGCGGCCAGCGCCGCATCGAGGTGAGCGGCCCTCACCTGATCGAGGACGCCGCCGTGATCCACCGGACCTACTGGAGTACGCGGACCTAGACGGGCCCCCGATCCCGGGCCAGCCGGGTGATGATCAGGACGGCGGCCAGCCCGGCGGCGGCCGCCACAGTGGGGGCCAGCCACTCGTCGGCGGCGGGCCAGTCCAGGCCGGTGCCCGAGATGATCTCGTTCTGGTGGCGGCTGATGACGCCCACCCCGTTGGGCCAGGGCCACAACACCCGCAGCGACCCGGCCATAAGCCCCACCATCACCGCCATCACCGGGTTGCGGGCCCTGTCCAGCAGCCGGCCCAGCACGGTCGAGAACAGGGCCAGGCCCACCGCCGCCCCGGCCAGGAACACGGCCGCGTCGATGTAGCGGAGGTCGGTCACGACGTTGATGACCGCCCCGTACATGCCCAGCATGAGCAGCAGGAACGCGCCGGAGATGCCGGGCAGGATCATGGCGCAAATCGCCACCGCGCCCGCCGCGGCCAGCACCGGCAGCGACGGGTCGGCCACCGGGCCGGACTGCAGGCCCAGCAGAGCGAACGTGCCCGCCGCCGAGACCGCCATGAGGCCCACCTGGAGCGCGCCCCGCCATTCGAACAGCCGGCACGCCGACACCGCCGACGCGGCCACCAGACCGCAGAACAGGCCGGCCATGGTCTCGGGACGCTCGCGGAGCTGGGTCTCGATCACTGAGGCCAGCAGTCCGATGGTGCTCAGGATGCCGACCAGCAGCGGCACGAGCAGCCACCAGTCCACCGCGGCCAGTCGGCGCCCGCAGCCCCGCCAGTCGCCTCGCAGCAGCCGCCCGGCCGCGGTCGAGGCACCCCGGATGGCGTCCACCAGCCGCTCGTAGATGCCGAGCACCACCGCGATCGTGCCGCCCGAGACCCCCGGCACCACGTCGGCCGCCCCCATGGCCACCCCCCGGGCCAGCCCCAAGATCAACCGAGCCCCCCAGTCCCCCCGCCTACTCATCAACCAGCCGCCTCACACCCACGCCCTGAATCTCGGGAGCGTCGCGTGTCGCAGAGCCGGGTAACTCACCCCGAGATTCTGGCACCAGCCGCGCCCCTGAATCTCGGGAGGGTTGGGTGTCGTGGAGCCGCAGAAGTTGCCCCGAGATTCTGGCGCTCGGCCCCCGACCCGCACCGGGGTCAGGTCTGGGAGGCGAGGCGGCGGTTCTTGACCTTGGCCTTCAGGTAGTCGCGGTTCAGCACCGCGATGAAGTCGAGGCTGATCTCCTTGGGACAGGCCTCGGTGCACTCGCCGTGGTTGGTGCACGACCCGAAGAACGACTCCATCGTCTCCACCATCGCCTCGGCCCGCCGCCAGCGCTCGGGCTGGCCCTGGGGCAGCACGTTGAGATGGCCGAGCTTGGCCGCAGTGAACAGCTGGGCGGCCGAGTTGGGGCAGGCGGCCACGCACGCCCCGCAGCCGATGCAGGCCGCCGCGTCCATGGCGAAGTCGGCCACGTCCTTGGGGACCGGGATCTCGTTGGCGTCGGGGGCGGTGCCGGTGGGCGCCGAGATGAAGCCGCCCGACTCGATGATCCGGTCGAACGCCCGCCGGTCCACCATCAGGTCCTTCACCACCGGGAACGACGCCGCCCGGAACGGCTCGATCACGATCTCGTCGCCATCGCGGAACTTGCGCATGTGCAGCTGGCAGGTGGCGGTGGCCTTCTCGGGGCCGTGGGGGCGCCCGTTGATCATCACCCCGCAGGTGCCGCAGATGCCCTCCCGGCAGTCGTGGGCGAAGACGATCGGCTCGATGTCGTCGTCGATGAGGCGCTCGTTGACGATGTCGAGCATCTCCAGGAACGAGCAGTCCTCCGGGATGTCGTGGGCGTCGACGTCCAGGAAGGCGCCCGGCTCGTCCGGCCCCGCCTGGCGCCAGATCCGCAGCTTCAGCCGCATCCTCGCCCCGTGCCCCTTGCCCGAGCCGTCTGCGCCGGAGCCGTTGCCGGCGCTCACTTGTAGCTCCTCTGGGTGAGCTTGACGTTCTCGAACTCCAGCGGCTCCTTGACCAGCTCCTGGGGTCGGTCGGGACCTTGCCAGTTCCAGGCGGCCACATAGGCGAAGTTCTCGTCGTCGCGCAGGGCCTCGCCCTCGGGGGTCTGGTGCTCCTCCCGGAAGTGCCCGCCGCAGGACTCCTCGCGGTGCAGGGCGTCGCGCACCTTCAGATCGGCCATCTCCATGAAGTCGTCCACCCGGTTGACCTGCTCCAGCGACTGGTTGGTGGTGTCGGCCGAGCCCAGCACCTTGACGTTGGCCCGGAACTCCTCCCGCAGAGCCGGGATCTCGCTGAGCGCCTTCTCCAGGCCGGCGCGGTTGCGGGCCATGCCGCAGTACTCCCACACGACCTTGCCCAGCTCCCGGTGGTAGTAGTCCACCGACTTGGTGCCCCGCTTGGCCAGCCAGCCGCGGGTGCGGTCGTCCACGTCGGCCACCGCGGCCGCGAACGCCGGGTCGTCGGTCGGCACCGGCGCCGACCCCAGCTTGGGGGCCAGGTAGTCGCCGATGGTGTAGGGCAGCACGAAGTAGCCGTCGGCCAGGCCTTGCATCAGCGCCGAGGCGCCGAGCCGGTTGGCACCGTGGTCCGAGAAGTTGCACTCGCCCAGGGCGTACAGGCCCGGCACGTTGGTCATCAGGTTGTAGTCCACCCACAGCCCGCCCATGGTGTAGTGGGTGGCCGGGTAGATGCGCATGGGGGACCGGTAGGGGTTCTCGCCGGTGATGCGCTCGTACATGTCGAACAGGTTCCCGTACTTCTCCCGCACCACGGCTTCGCCGTCACGGGCGATCACGTCGGCGAAGTCGAGGAACACGCCGTTGCGCAGCGGCCCCACGCCCAAGCCTTGGTCGACCACCGTCTTGGCGTTGCGCGACGCCACGTCGCGGGGCACCAGGTTGCCGAACGCCGGGTACTTCTCCTCGAGGAAGTAGTAGCGGTCGGCGTCACCGATGTCGGCTGCGGCCCGGGCGTCGTCCATGTTGCGGGGCACCCAGATGCGGCCGTCGTTGCGCAGCGACTCCGACATCAGGGTCAGCTTCGACTGGAACTCGTCGCTGGCCGGGATGCAGGTGGGGTGGATCTGGGTGTAGCACGGGTTGGCGAAGGTCGCCCCCCGCCGGTGGGCCCGCCACGCCGCGGTGACGTTGCAGTTCATGGCGTTGGTGGACAGGTAGTAGACGTTGCCGTAGCCGCCGGTGGCCAGCACCACGGCGTGGCCGCTGTGGGCCTGCACCTCGCCGGTGAGCAGGTCCCGGGTGACGATCCCGACCGCCTCGCCGTCCTTGACCACGATGTCGAGCACGTCGGCCCGGTTGTGCAGCGTCACCCCGCCGGCCGCGATCTGGGAGGCCATGGCCTGGTAGGCGCCCAGCAGCAGCTGCTGGCCGGTCTGGCCCCGGGCGTAGAAGGTGCGGCTCACCTGGGCGCCGCCGAAGGAGCGGTTGGCCAGCAGGCCGCCGTACTCCCGGGCGAACGGCACCCCCTGGGCCGCGCACTGGTCGATGATGTTGAGCGACACCTGGGCCAGCCGGTAGACGTTGGCCTCCCGGGACCGGTAGTCGCCACCCTTGACGGTGTCGTAGAACAGCCGGTAGACCGAGTCGCCGTCGTTGCGGTAGTTCTTGGCCGCGTTGATGCCGCCCTGGGCCGCGATGGAGTGGGCCCGCCGGGGCGAGTCGTGGAACGTGAACGCCTCGACCTTGTAGCCCAGCTCGGCCAGCGACGCCGCGGCCGACGCCCCGGCCAGACCGGTGCCCACCACCAGGATCTTGAAACGCCGCTTGTTGGCCGGGTTGACCAGCTTCACCGAGAACTTGTGGTTGTCCCACTTGTCGGCAATGGGCCCTTCGGGGGTCTTGGCGTCCAGCACGACGCTCATGCCACCACCCCTGCCTGCACCATGATCGGGAAGCTCAGGTTGCCGACCAGGATCGCGCCCGCGATGACGGTGGCCAGCCCCCGCCGCAGATGGTTGAACCGGGGGTTGTTGACGCCCAGGGTCTGGAACGCCGACCACATGCCGTGGTAGATGTGCACCGCCAGCGCCACGTTGGCCACGATGTAGATGATGGCCACCGGGATCGACGACAGCGACTCCACCACGTTGTGGTACACGTCGCCGCGGATGTAGTCGCCGCCCAGCCACCAGCCCCAGGTGAGGTCGGCCAGGTGGAACAGCACGTAGAGGCCGATGATGGGGCCGGTCCAGCGCATGGTGCGGCTGGCGAAGTTGACGGCCACGTAGTCCTGGCCGCCGGCGTAGCGCTTGTTGCCGCTCACCCAGTTGGCCTTCGGGCTGCTGCGCCGGCTGATCTCCTTGAGCGACCAGGCGCTGTGTATGTGCAGCACGAACATGGCCAGCAGCCCGATTCGCATCACCCACAGGATCAGCGTGCGGGGCACCAGATGGCCGCCCAGGTCCCGCAGCGCCTCGGCGTACTCGTTTATCTGGTGCGGGCCCTCGTAGAGGTGCAGGTTGCCGATCATGTGCACGATCACGAAGGCCAGCAGCCCGATCCCGGTGCCGGCCATGACGTACTTCTTGCCGACCGCGGTCTGGTAGATGTTCAGCGGCCAGGGAAGCTCCCGCCGACGGCGTCTCAGCGGCGGAACCCGCTCAGCGGCCTCGGGGGGAGCGACCGTCATGCCCCCAACCTAGCGCCCCACATCCCCCGCCCCGAACTCCCGGAATCTCGGGTGAGTTGTGTGTCGCTGGCCCATAGGAATCGCACCGAGATTCTGCACCGGGCCCCTACGCAGTTTCTCGGGTGAGTTGTGTGTCGTAGACCTATAGACGGGTACCGAGATTCTGCGCCCGGGCCTAGATGGCGTGGCGGTCGGCTGGTGCCAGGAGCTTGGCGACGGTCGCGCACAGCTGGCCCGGGCGATCTACGTAGTCGCTCCAGGTGAACGTGAGCACGGTCCAGCCCATCACCGTCAGGGCGTTGCGGCGCCGAGGGTCTCGCTCGAAGGACACGCTGTTGAGGTGCCATCGCTTGCTGTCGAGTTCGATGGCGAGACGACGACTCGGGTACGCCAGATCCACCTGAGCCACCAAGGCTCCCGTCTGATCGCATATGCGGTGCTCCATCACCGGCCGGTCCAGACCGTCCTCCACCAGCAGGTCAGCCACCATTCGACTCCATGCGCTGAGGGGCACCGCGTCATCGCCCCACCGCTCCTCAAGCGCATCCCGGAAGGGACCGCAACCGGTGCGACCCTGGCGCGAGTGCGATACCAGCACCTGGTACAGGTCCGACAGCCGGATGAGACCCTGGCGAAGAACTGCGTCGATGGTGTGTTCCAACTGCTGGCGGCTGACCACGGCTGCGACATCCAGCGCCGTGCGGCCTATCCATGTACACGGTATGCCCTTGCGAACAACAGGCTTGGTCAGATGCATCTGAGTCGTCCGGCGAAGCCTCACGCCCCGGATGGTTGGACTTCGCCTCCAGGGCACGAGGAGTTCGATCCGGTCGAGCTTGTAGCCGTCGATGTCGTGGAGGGCGGCCGCGGAGCGGTGGCTGGCCACCCCGTCGCAAGCCAAGCATCCGGCGAGCAGCCGTGAGAGTGGAGTCTCAGGAGAGACGGCGTGCCGGTAGACGCCCCGGGCGGCGCCTACCCATTCGCCTGTTCGAAGGCGGCGCCGGATCTGGTCGTCGGTAAGGCCCTCGGCCCGCGCCTGACTCCGGGAGATCAGCCCGTGCTGTTCCTGCATCCGACTGCGGACCTCGCTCTCCGTCATGGTCAACAACATATAGTGAAAAATCATGTAACTGGCTCATAATGTGCCACCCGAGAATCTCGGCCGAGTTCCTCGGGCTATACGACACAGAAGTCACCCGAGATTCTGGGGGCGGGGCGTAGCCGGGGCGGGTCAGGGCGGTTCGGGGCGGTAGGTTCGGCGGGTGGATGGTGGGGGTTCGATGCGGCTGCTGGACAACGGCGAGTTCGTCGAGGACTTGCACCGGGCGCTGAGCACAGCCGAGCGGCGGGTTCAGGTCCAGGTGATGACCTTCGACGGCGACGCCTCGGGCCTGGCGGTGGCCGACCTGATCATCGATGCAGCCGGCCGGGGCGTGGACGTGAGGCTGCTCGTCGACTGCTTCGCCCTGCGCTACGTGAGCGACCGGAAGGACACCGACCCGTCGGTACGGCACGAGGCCGCCGAGACGAAGGCGATGTTCGATCGGCTCAGAGCCGCAGGTGTGGCCGTGACCTTCACCCAGCCCTTCGGACCGGTGAAGTTCTTCGGCCTGAGCCGCAACCACAAGAAGCTGTACGTGGTGGACGACCACGCCTACGTCGGCGGCATCAACATCAGCGACCACAACTTCGCCTGGCGCGACTTCATGATCCGCGCCACCGATCCCGCCATCGTCGACGCCCTGGCCGAGGACTTCGCCCGCACCGAGCAGGGCGAGCGGAACTCGGTGAACGGCACCATCATCACCAACGCCGAGATCGAGCCCGCCTTCAGAGACGTCGTCAATGGCGCGGCCCGCAGCCTGGTGCTGGCCTCGCCGTACTCGCTGGACGTCGGGATCGTCAAGCTGCTCGGAAACGCCGAGGCGCCCTCCAGGACGGTGATCACCGCCCGGGAGAACAACTTCAAGCTGCTGCGAGCCGCCGAGCCCTACATCTGGGGCCGTCTGACCCGCAGCGGCGTGGACCTGCGCACCTACCCGGACTTCTTCCACGCCCGGTTCCTGCTGGCCGACGACGACAAGCTGCTGGTGGGCTCCTCGAACTTCAGCCGCCACAGCTTCCGCTGCAACCAGGAGGTCTGCCTGCTGATCACCGACACCGAGTTCATCGCCGGCTTCAAGGCCCGCATGCTGCCCGATGTCGAGCCCCTCGAGGGCGCCCGGTCGGCGCATCGCAGCCTCACCGGCGCCACCTGGGGCCGGGTGGTGGCCCGCTTCTACTACCACGTCATCGTGGGCGCCGCGCAGGTCGTAGCCCCCTTCTCTCCCGCCATCTCCCGCCGCTGACCCGCCCCGGTGCGACGAGGATTGCGTAGGGGACGGTCGGGTGACAAACTGATAAGCAGCGATTATCGGAACGGGACGGCAACAGTGGCGATCGCGGGGCCGGGCTGCACAGACCCGGTGATCCTGAACCAATGGCACGCCATCAGCGCCCTCGACGAGGTCGGCGTGGGCGTGGTGAACGAGACCCTCCTGCTCGACGAGCGCGTCAGCTACACCGCCACCGGCGACGGCGAGTGCCTCGTGTGGCGGTCGACGCAATCGCTGCCCGCCGGCGCCCCCGTCGACGCCGCCGCGCTCAACCGGGCCGGCCCTCTGCCCGCCAAGCCCGAGTACGGATACCTCTGGACCAGCGTCGGCGACCCGCCCGCGGAGCTGTTCCCGCTACCCGAGTACCACCATCCCCGCCGCCGAAACATGAACGCCGGCACCGTCGGCGTGGCCACCTCCGCGCCCCGGGCGGTTGAGAACTTTCTGGACCTGGCCCACTTCCCCTATGTCCACGAGGGGTCGCTGGGGGTCCTGCCCCACACCGAGGTGGTGGAATACGATGTCGAGATCCGCGACGGCGAGGTCCACGCCACCAAGTGCGACATGCTGGTCCCGAAGGTCGGGGTCAACTTCGACGCTCCGATGGTGATGCGCTACCGGTACCGGGTGCCGCACCCCTACTGCGTGATGCTCTTCTACGACAGCCTGCCGGACCCCTCCATCGAGGACATCTGCGCCATCTGGGTGCAACCGATGAGCGCCGACCGGGTGCGGGCCCACAACTACATGGGCGTCATCGATGACGACAGCACCAACACCGACATCAAGTCCTACCAGCTGCTGATCTTCGGCCAGGACAAGCCGATCCTGGAGAACCAGCACCCCAAGCTGCTGCCCCTCGACCCCCGGGCCGAGACCCCCATCCGGGCCGACCGGTCGGCCATCGCCTATCGGCGCTGGCTGTCCGACCTGGGCGTCACCTACGGGGTGGTGCCCGCCCCGGTCTGAGGCTGAGGCCGAAGCTGCGATGCGCGACGATCCGGTGCTGGTGAACGACTGGCACGTGGTGGCCCGGGCCGCGGACGTGGACGAGTCGCAGGTGGCCGCAGCCCGGCTGCTGGGCGAGGACCTGGTGATCTGGCGCCAGGACGGCGCAGTGATGGCCTGGAAGGACCTGTGCGTTCACCGCGGCACCCGCCTCTCGCTCGGGCAGGTCACCGGCCGCGGCCTGGAGTGCCCCTACCACGGCTGGACCTACGACCGGACCGGCAGCTGTGTCCACATCCCCTCCCGCCCCCAGCAGCGGCCGCCGTCGCGGGCGTGCGCCACCGTCTACACCGCCACCGAGGCCCACGGCCTGGTGTGGGCGTCGCTAGGCCGCCCCGGCAGCACCCCGCCGCCGTACGGCGAGTGGGACGACCCCGCCTTCCGCCATGTCCTCGGCGGCCCGTACCCGATCGCGGCCAGCGCCCCCAGAGTCATCGAGAACTTCCTGGACGCCAGCCACTTCCCGTTCGTGCACGAGGGCATCCTCGGCGACCGCGACCACACCGAGCTCGGCGACTACACCGTGGAGACCGGCGCCGACGGCATCACCGCGGTCGACATCAACACCTGGACCCCCAACCCCGACGGCTCCGGCGACGCCAAGATGGCCCAGTGGCTGTACCGGGTGCTGCGTCCCCTCACCGCCTACATCGCTCTGTCGGTGCCGGGAGGGGGCCCGGAGCGATACGCCATGTACTTCGCGGTGACCCCCGTCGACGAGCACAACAGCGTCGGCTGGATGTGGAACTCGATGAACTACAACCACGACATGCCCGACGAGGAGTTCGGCGCCTACATCGACGAGATCGTCCTGCAGGACGTCCCGATCGTGGAGTCCCAGCGGCCTGAGCTCCTGCCCCTGGACCTAGCGGCCGAGTGGCACGTCCGCGCCGACAAGACCGCGGTCGCCTACCGCCGCTGGCTCAAGGACCTCGGGCTGACCTTCGGCACCGCCTAGGCCCCTAGCCGGGAGCGGGCGGGAAGATGCCCGGCATCACCTCGAAGCCGGGAATGCGGCGAACCCGGTCGGTCCAGCGTCGCAGAGCCGGGTAGTCCATCCGGGAGATGCCGCCCTCCTCCGACAGGACCACGTCGGGGAACAGAGCGATGTCGGCGATGGTGGGGTGGGCGCCGGAGCACACCCAGTCCAAGCCCCGGCGCTCCTGGAACCACAGGTGCTCGTCCAGCACCCGGAACAGGCGGTGGGCGCCGGCCTGGCAGGCCTCCAGATCGAAGTCGTACCCGAGGTTGACGTACAGCCGGGCGGCCGACGCGGTGTTGGTGGTGCCCTCCGCGAACAGCATCCACGAGGCGGTCTCGCCGACCAGCTCGGGATCGCCGGTCGGGTACCACTGCCCGGTGGGGTCGTACTTGGCCGCCAGGTACACCAGGATGGCGTGGGCGTCCCACAGGATGTAGCCGTCGTCGTCGATGACCGGGATGTGGCCCAGCGGGTTGATCTTCTTGAACTCCTCGCCCTTGTGCTCCCAGCCCGGGTAGAAGTCGACGGGGATCGACTCGTAGGGCACGTCGAGGATGCTCATAAGCAGCCGCTGCTTGTAGCAGTTCACCGACAGCACGTAGTCGTACAGCTTGATCATCGCCGCACCCCCGCCGCCGAGGCCGCCAAGGCCGTCGAGGCCGTCGAGGCCGTCACAGGTCCAGCACCAGCCGGTCGGAGGCGGCCCGGGACACGCAGGTCATGATCCGGTCGCCGGCCAGGTGCTCGGAGTCGTTGAGGTAGACGTCCTGATGGTCGGGCTCGCCCTCCAGCACGGTCGCCACGCACGTGCCGCAGGCTCCCTGCTCGCACGACGACGGCATGATCACGCCGTGGCCTCGCAGCACCTCCAGGATCGTGGTGCCCGCCGGCACGGTCACCGTCATCGCCGAGCGGGCCAGGGCCACCTCGAACGTCGACGAGTCGTCGATCTCGTTGGTGTTCTTGAAGTACTCGAAATGGACGGCGTCGTCGGGCCAGCCCGCGGCGGCAGCCTCACGCCGCACCGCCTCCAGCATCGGCCCGGGACCGCACACGTACAGGTTGGTGAAGCTCTCGTAGCCGGCCACCAGGCGCCGGATCTCAGCCACCGTCTCATCGGGCGACAGCCCCAGATGGCGCACCACCGACCGGCCCAGCCCGTCCACCACATCAGCGAACGCCACGTGCTCGTCCGACTGGGCGAAGCAGTGCAGCTCGAAGTCGAGCACCATGCGGTCCAGCGACTGGGCCATGGCCAGCAGCGGCGTGATGCCGATGCCTCCGGCCACCAGGATCGTCCGCATCGAGTCCCGCCGCAGGGGGAAGTTGTTGCGGGGCTCGGAGATGGCCAGCACGTCCCCTTCCCGCACGGTCGCGTGCAGGCAGCTCGACCCGCCGCTGGAGTCGGGCTCCAGCTTGACGCCGATGCGGTAGCACGACGACTCGCCGGGTCCGTTGGTGATCGAGTACTGGCGCACCAGCCCGTTGGGCAGGTGCACGTCGATGTGCGCCCCCGGCTGGAACGTGGGCAGCACCCCGTCGATCGGGGCCAGTTCGAAGGCGGCCACCCCGGCTGCGGCCTCCCATTTGCGCTGCACCTGCACCCGCAGGGCCGGCTGGCGTCCGGCCGGCGCGTCGGGCACCTCGGCCAGGTGCAGCGGGACCTGCTGCAGCACGGGAACCATGGGTTCGGGGGCGGGCAGCGAGGCGGCCTCGGCCTCGATCACCACCCGCAGCTGGTCCAGCTCGGTGGCATGGTGCCGCCAGACGGCTAGCTGATCGTCGGCGGGCGGGGTCTCGGCCAGCACGCCCCGGATCACGCAGCGCGCCGAGTCGACCGGCTGCACGAAGAACACCACGCTCGACTGCGAGCCCTCGGCGCGGGCGGTCAGCGCCACCGAGTAGCCGTCCACGCTGTCAACGGTCATCTCGGCCGCCTCGGTATCGAGGCGCCCGCAGGGCGAGAAGCGGTGGGACTGCAGGTGCCGCACGGTCAGCTCCACCGGGGCATTGACCGGCAGGTTGCGCAGCCCGAACGGCGTCCCCGCCTCCAGGACATCGACGGTCGGCGGATCGCCCGCCGGCGACTCGCCCGACCAGACCAGCCCGTAGCGCTCGACCGCGGCGAAGGTCCGGTTGCAGATGGTGCGGGCCGGCGCGTCGGCCGGGTGGGCGGGGATGTAGGTGCATCCCGCCGACCGGTTGGCGTAGCGCCAGCCGTGGTACTGGCAGCGCAGCTCGGTCCCGTCGTTGGAGCCGATGGAGAGGCGCACCCCGCGGTGCAGGCAACGGTTCTCCCACACGTTCACGTAGTCGTCGTCGGCCCGCCACACGGCCAGCTCCCGGCCCAGCAGCTGGGCCTGGTGGACGTGGCGGTAGGGCACGTCGTGTGCCGACGCCACCGGATGCCAGATGGTGAACGGATCGGCTCTCACCGGGTCCTCCTCCTTGCCTGCTCAGGCCGATGAACGGGTGCTGACTGCCTGCGGATCAGCTTGAAGAAGCTGCGACCAGATGATAAGAACCAGTTATCACCCTGTCAACGCACCGGGAAGGGGAGCCCTCCGGCTCAGGCCGCCGGTATGACCGCGTAGGTGACGCCGAGGTCGCTGAGCCAGCGCCGGTAAAGGATGGACGCCGTCTCGACAAGGGAACGCAGCCCCGTGCCCGATGAACTGGGCCTCGAGATCGGAGCCAAGGTCAAGGCGATCCGCGCCCGGCGGGGGCTGTCGGGACGGAAGCTGGCCGCAGCCGCCGATGTGAGCCAGCCGTTCCTCAGCCAGCTCGAAGCCGGACATACATCGGTGGCCATAGCCACGCTGTACCGCATCGCCGCGGCGCTGGACGTGCGACCGTCGGACCTGCTGCCCGATCCGCCGTCCGGCACCCGGGTCGAGATCCTGCGGGCGGCGGAGCTCAACCAGATGCAGGTGAGCGAGCTGCCCAACGCCACCACGGCTCGCACGGCCTACCGGGGCGGGCGGCGCATCACCGAGCTGGGCGACTTCCGGATCGAGCCCGGGCCCGACGTGGACGAGTGGTTCGAATCCGCCGACGAGACCGTGATCTACGTGATCGAGGGATCGCTGCATGTGGAGTTCAGGGACCGACCGCAGGTGACCCTCCACGCCGGCGACGTAATGTTCCACTCGGCGTGGGTCCAGACCCGCTGGCGCCTGGCATCGGAGTCGCCCGCCAGGGTGATACTGGTGGCCGCCGGAGGCTGACCGGCGCCGTCCGTCCCACACCACACCGAGACCAACCCCGACATCAACATCAGAACCCACGAGAGGAGAAGCCATGGGCACCGCAGCTGGCCAGCCCCCGATCCCGGAGCTGGTGGCCGCGGGCGCGGCCCACACCCCGGCCACGACGGTGGTGCGGGGCGGCCGGCTCGTCAACGTGGTGTCGGCCGAGGTCTATGAAGCCGACGTCGCCGTGTACGGCAACACGGTGGTGGCGCTGGGCGACGTGTCGGCCCACACCGGCGGAGACACCGAGATCGTCGACGCCGCCGGCCGCTACCTGGTGCCCGGGCTGTTCGACGGCCACCAGCACATCGAGTGCTCCAAGCTGTCGATCACCAGCGCGGCCAAGATGTCAGCGTGGTGGAGCGCTACGGCAAGAACTCCAACCGCCCGACCGCGTTCGTGGCCGGGTTCGGCATCCGCTCCGGCGCGCTGGCCACCTCCAGCGCCCCCGACGACAACAACATCGTGGTGATCGGGACGTCGCCGGAGGACATGGCGGTGGCCGTCAACCACATCGCGGCCCACGGCGGGGGCCAGGTGGTGGTGGACGGCGGCCGGGTGGTCGAGTTCCTGCCCCTGCCCATCGGCGGGATCGTGTCCGACCTCGACCCGGTCGACATGCTGGCCGAGGAGGAGCGTCTCGATCGGGCGGCCAAGGCGCTGGGCTGCACGGTGGACTGGCCTTTCATGTGCCTGTTCTTCCTGCCCATCACGTCGATCCCCGACTACGCCATCACCGACGTGGGCACGGTCGACGTGGCCGCCATGGACACCTTCGACCCGGTCCTCGGACCGGCGGCGGCCTGAGCGGTGCCATGACCGATCCGGCCGAACTCGACGTCCTGCGGCGCCAGTGGCATCCGGTGGCCCGCTCTGGCGCCATCGACGACGGCCCGGTCGGGGTGGCGATGATGGGGGAGCCGCTGGTGGTGTTCCGCAGCGGCGGTGAGGCCTGCGCAGCCTCGGACCGCTGCCCGCACCGGGGCAGCCCGCTGAGCATGGGCTCCTACGACGACGACTGCCTGGTGTGCCCCTACCACGGCCTGCGCTACGCCGCCGACGGGCGGTGCGTGGCCTTCCCCTCGCGGCCCGACGCCCGGCTCCCGAAACGGCTCGCTCTCGACACCCTCCACACTCGCGAGCGCCATGGGCTGGTGTGGGCGTGCGCGGGCGAGCCGGCCACCGACGACCCGCCCGATTGGGGGTTCTTCGACCGGCCCGACGTGCAGGCCTTCCAGATCGGCCCGGTGCGCTGGGCGGTGTCGGCTAGCCGGGTGGCCGAGAACTTCAACGACATAGCCCACTTCTCGACCATCCACCGGGTCACGTTCGGGCCCAGCGACCGGCCGGTGGCCCCCCAGAAGGTCACCGCCACCGACACGGGCTTCACTTCGAACATCAAGGTGTTCCAGCAGTACCGCAACACCCTCGACGGCTCGGTGGAGGAGGTCGAGGCCGCCTACCGCTACGACTTCACGTTCCCGTTCTCGTCGATGCTCACCATCACCTACCCCGACGGCGAGGTCGAGTGCGTCCAGATGACGGCCCTGCCCGAGTCGGCCACCTCCAGCCTGGTGTTCCAGCAGAGCGCCCGCACCAACCTCGGCGGCGACCCGCTGGAGCCGTGGCGGGACTTCCAGGCCGCCGTCGACGAGGAGGACAGGGTCATCTGCGAGGCCCTGCAGCCCCGGCAGGTCTCGTTCGGCCTCGACGACACCGGCGAGGTGGCCCTGCCCACCGACGCCTTCTCCATCGCCTACCGCCGCCTCTGGAAATCCCTCCGCGCCTGCTAGCGGGCGTTGATCCTCTCGGCCAGCTCGCCGGCTCGCGCCCGCGCTTCGGAGACGACTGCGTCCTGATCGACCCGTGTCGACCGTCCCCCTTCGACGATGATCTCGCCGCCGACGATGTTCATCTCCACGTCGGTGCCGCGGGCCGTGTACACCATGGCCGCGACCGGGTCGTGCATCGGCGCGAAGTGCGGCCGCGTGGTGTCGACCACCACGATGTCGGCCAGCGCCCCCTCGGCCAGCACGCCGGCCTCGATGCCGTGAACGGCCGCCCCGCCCCGGGTGGCCACCCTCAGAGCCTCATCGGCACTCGACGCCTTGGGGTCGAGGGTGTTGAGCCGGTGCATCAGCACCATGAGCCTCATGTTCTCGAACAGGTCCTGGCGGTGCCCGCAGCATGACCCGTCGCTGCCCAGCCCCACCGCCGCCCCCGCATCGACGAGGTCGTGCAGGGGCATCACGCCGTACGGCATGTAGAAGTTCGACAACGGGCAGTGAGCGACCGCGCTCCGCGTGTCCCCGAGCGCCTCGATCTCCTCGTCGTCCACCCATGTGGCGTGGGCGAGGATCGCATCAGGACCGAGCAGCCCGTTGCTGTGGAGCCACGTGGCCGGGCGCGAGCCGTGCTGCTGCTTGAACACCTCAGGGTCGTCACGGGGCGCGCTGAGGTGGGTGTGCCACGCCACCCCATGGGAACGGGCCTGCTCGACACTGGCCGCGATCAGGTCGATGTTGGTGTAGGCCGCGTTCATGGGTCCGGGACAGATCTCGATCTTCGAGCCCTTCGGCCTTGAGCGGATGCAAGCCTCCGTGATGGCCAACTCCTCATCGGCCGAACGCTGGAACGAGGTCTCCGGCAGCTTCTGCTGTTGGGAGACCGCGGTCCGCGTTCCGGTCACGCCCCGAGCGATCCGGCCCCGCAGCCCCACTTCTTCGAGGACTTCGGCCACCATCACGGTGGTGTCGTGATCGTCACAGCCGTAGTGGTGATCGAGCACGGTCGTGGTCCCGGCCAGGACTGCTTCGAGGGCTCCCAGGTACACCGAGGCGATCGTCTCCTGCTGGGAGATCGCAGCCGAGTAGGGCCACATGAACTGGCTGAGCCACTCCCACCCCGTCAGGCACTCTCCGAGAGTCCGTCCGAGCGACTGGTAGAGATGGTTGTGGCAGTCGATCAGCCCGGGCATCACCACCTTCCCCCGGCACGAGATCGTCCGGTCGGCCTGGAACGACCCCGCCTCCTGGCCCTCTCCGACCCCGGCGATCCTGTCGCCGTCGACAGCCACGAATCCGGCCTCGATGACCGGCTGGTCCGGGTTGAGCGTCAGCACGGTGCCGCCGGTCAGCAGCAGGTCGCAGCGAGTGGGCTCAGTCGTCTGGTTGTCCTCAGGGCTCATGATTCCTCCTAACCGGCTCGTTTCAGCCGGTAGTGGGGGAGGGCGACCAGGGTGGCTCCCACTTCCCCACCGACGGGCCCGGCTGCCCATTCCACCGTGACCGGCGTGCCCGGATCGGCGTGGGCCGGCACGACGTGGGCGAAGCCGATGATCTTGTTGACGGTGGGCGACCAGGTCACGCTGGTGGCTCTTCCGATGCGGGATCCGTCGCGGAGGATGGGGACGGGGAACCGGATGACCTGAGGGGTCACCTCCGGCGGGATGTCGGAGTCCCGGTAGAGGCCGACGACGTCGCGCCAGTCGATCTCGATTCCCACCATCGATCGCTTGGGCCCGGCTTCGAGCTCGCGCCGCAGAGCCTCCTTGCCCACGAAGTCGGCCTCCTGGCCGAGGTCCACGAAGCGGTACAGGTTCAGCTCGAACGGAGTGGTCATGTTCTCGGACGAGACGGGCAGCGGGTCGCCGAGGCGATCCATGGCGGCCGGGGTGTAGTCGGCGCCCACGATTACCATTCCGGCCTCGATCCGCGCTACGTCGACCGCGTGCAGGCCGCCGGCGCCCAGACCGATGGGCTCCCCCGCGTCGAACAGCGCGTCCCAGACGTCGGCGCCGTCGGCGACGGGCACGAAGAACTCGTAGCCGACTTCGCCGGTGAAGCCCTGACGGAAGACGGTGACCTCCACTCCGCCGATGGTGGTGGTCCGCAGCCGCGAGAAACGGAGGTCGGACCAGCTCTGCCCAGTGGCCGCCTCGATGACCTCGGTCGACTTGGGCCCCTGCAGCGCGAGCAGCCCGAAGTCGAATGTGACGTCCTCGATGGTGACGTCGTAGCCCTCGGCGTTGTGCCTGAACCAGTTCATCATCGGATCGGCCGAGAACATGAACCGGTCCGGCGCGACCCTGGCGACCAGGCCGTCGCCCACCACGGCCCCGTCCTGGTTGCACCAGGGGGTGTAGTAGATCTGGCCCACTTCGATTTTGGTGGCATCCCGGGTGATCAGGTAGTTCACCAACCTCACGGCGTCGGGACCGGCTATGTAGTGCTTGGACAGCGGCGACTGATCGAGGGCTGAGGCCCGCTCCCGAACCGTCCTCAATTCCTCCTGCCAGTCGGTGTAGGCGTCCACGATGTGGTAGCGGTCCCACGCGTTCCACTTCTGGCGCTCGTTGAGGAGGGACGTGCGCGGGTAGAACGCCGTCCCCATGATGGTCCGCTCCGTGTTGGTGGTAGTCACTAGTGCTCCTTCATCGGCTCTCTCTGAAGTAGGGCTCCGCCAAGCTCGCCGGCATCTGGGACCGCCGCTCGGCCGCGGATACGAAAACCATGACCAGGTACACGACCAGGAACGGCAGGATCGCCAGAAGCTCGGTCGGGATGTTCCATCCCAGCAGCTGCAGGGTGAACCCGAGACTGGAGATGGCACCGAAGGCGTAGGCCGCCACCAGCAGCCGCAGGGAGCGCCAGCTGGCGAGGATCACGAGGATGACCGCGATCCAGCCCATGCCGGCCGTCATGTCGTCGAACCAGTCCGAGAACAGGCGCAGCGTGAGATATCCCCCGCCGGCTCCGGCCGCCGCTCCCCCCAGGGCCACATGCAGGTACCTCATGCCGCTGACAGGGAGCCCGGCGGCGTCGGCGCTGGCGGGGTCGTGGCCCACCGCTCGCAGGTGCATACCGGTCCTAGTGCGGAAGATGTACCACTGCACCACGGCAACGAAGGCCCAGGACAGGTACACGACCGGATCGTGCGACAGCAGGAGCGGGCCCACGGCCGGCCAGTCGTGGACCGACTCGGGGAACACCGGCGTGAAGATGCCTCCACTGAAGCGTCGCGCCACCGGAGGGTCGCCCTGGTCGCCGATGAAGCTCGACAGGCCGGATCCCAGAATGACCAGGGCCACTCCGACCACCACCTGATTGGCTCGCAACGAGACCGCGAGCACTCCCTGGATCATCGAGAATACGGCCGCCGCGAGGACCGCCACCACCAGGCCCGCGAACGGACTGCCGGTGGCGGTCGTCACCCAGAACCCCGTCACCGCGCCGATCAGCATCGTGCCCTCGACGCCGAGGTCGAGGACGCCGCTGCGCTGGGTGAGGATCGCCCCGCTACCGGCGAGAACCACCGGGGTCCCCGTCGACACCGCCACCACCAGGGATTGGATCAAGACCCAGTCGTTCATCGGCTGCCAACCTCGACTCGGGTGATCCGGACCCGGTACCGGATGAAGAACTGGGCTCCGGCGACACAGAGCAGGATGATGCCCTGTATCACGATCACCACCGCGGGCGAGACGCCGAAGATGCTCAACGACGGGGCGATGCTGAGCAACGCCCCCATCAGGAAGGCGATGGGCACCACCAGCAGAGGCTTCAGCAAGGCGACCGCGGCGACGACGATGCCGACGAATCCCAGATTGACCGCTATGGCCCGGGGTTCGAGCGCGAAGGTGATGCTCATCACGTGCGTTCCACCAGCGACTCCGGCGAGGGCTCCGGACACCGCGAAGACCGAGACGATCTGGCGGGTCGCGCTGATCCCCGCGTAGCTGGCCGCAGCCCGGGAGTCCCCGGCCACCCGCAATTGGTAGCCCCACACCGTCCTGCGGAGCGCGAGGGCGACGATCAGCGCCAGCGCCAGCGAGAGAATCAGACCCGCATCGAACACCCCGAAATAGGGATCCAACTGGGTCGACTCCGGGATGACCTTCCCGGCCGGGAATCCCAGGTTGGTGCGATCCCGCCAGTAGCTGACGCTGCCGAAGATCAGGTAGTTCATGATCCCCAGCGCGATGAAGTTGAGCATCAGGGTGGTGACCACCTCGTCGGTTCCGAACAGGGCTCGCGGCACGGCTGCGAGCGTGGCCCAGGCCGCTCCGCCGAGGGCGGCCGCGACGACGACCGCGGCCACTGCCAGCGGAGCGGGAAGCGAGGGGCCGAGCACCAGCGCCGCGGCCGCACCGGCCACCGAGCCCGCGATGAGCTGGCCTTCGGCACCGATCGACCACAGGCCCATGCGGAAGCAGACGGTCACCGCCAGCCCGGTGAGGATCAGCGGCGTGGTCGACCGCAGCGTCTCACGGAGGGCCCTAGACGAGCCGAATGCCCGGTCGAACATCTCGCGGTAGACGTCGAAGGGATTGTCACCCGCCATCAGCAGAAGGACCGCTCCGAGCCCGAACGCCAAGACCAGAGCGACGAGGTTGACGCCCAACTGCTGGAGGAAGCGTGACGCGGCCCGCTGCTCAACCGTGATGGGAATGTGCCAGCGGCCACTCCGTGCGGCGGCACGGTCGACGGTGGGCGCGGTCATGTCAAGCCTGCCATCCAGCGCCCGACTTGAGCCACATCGACTTCGGATGCCGGTCGTGACGCCACGATCCGACCCTCGTACATCACGACCACCTCGTCGGAGATTCCGAGCACCTCCTCGAGATCCCCCGAGAAGAGGAGGATGCCCACGCCCCGGCCGCGTTCGGCCTTGAGGATGGTCTGGACCGCTTCGGCCGCCCCGACGTCGAGGCCGCGGGTCGGCTCCGACGCGACCAGTAGGGCGGGCTGCCGCGACAGCTCGCGAGCGAGGATCAGCCGCTGCAGGTTGCCTCCCGACAGCACGCTGATCGGCAGGCCCTTGCGCACGCCGCGGATATCGAACCGATCGATTAGACGTCGAGCCCATTGGTTGATCGCCGACAGCCGCAGGAACGGCCCGATACGGAACCCCCGGTCTCGCTGGCTCCTCAGCAGCACGTTGTCTTCGATCTCCAGTCCGAGAACCAGGCCCCTCGTCAAGCGGTCCTCGGGAACGAATCCAATCCCCTTCTTGATCCTGCCGCCGATCGTCTGCGATGAGATTTCCTCGCCCCGGAGCCTGATCGTGCCCGACGTTGTGGTGCGGAGCCCGGTGATGACCTCTGCCAGCTCGCGCTGGCCGTTCCCGGACACGCCGGCCACCCCCACGATCTGGCCTGCCCTCACGGTGAGATTCACGCCGTCGAGTTCGGGGCGCGTCGCGGCGTCGCTGACGACCGATACCGAGTGCAACTCCAGGAGCTCGTCTCCGGTGGTGTGGGATGCGTCGACGGACCCGGATCCCGGTTCGAGGTCGTCGCCGATCATGAGTCTGGCCAGGTCGTGGGTGGTGGTGTCGTCGACGCGTTGGTGAGCGACTTTCTTCCCGGATCGCAGGACCGTCACGGTGTCGGCGGACTGCTGGACCTCGCGCAGCTTGTGGGTCACGAGAATCACACTCTGGCCCTGGTCGGCGAGGTTCCTGAGTGCAGCGAACAGGGCTTCAGCCTCGCGGGGGGTCAGCACGGCCGTCGGCTCGTCGAGGATGAGAACCTTCACGCCGCGGTTGAGGAGACGGATGATCTCGGCCTGCTGCTTCTCGCCGACGGCAAGGTCACCGACGTACTTGGTCGGCTCGATCCACAGGCCGTGCCTGTCCATGACCTCCCGGGCGCGGTCGGCCAGCCCTCTCGCGGTCATCCTGACCGGCACGTCGGGATTGCCGAGCAGGATGTTCTCGGCGACGGTCATCTGCTCTACCAGCCGGAAGTGCTGGTACACCATCCCGACGCCGGCCTCCAGGGCCGCGTGCGGGGAGTGGGGACTGTAGGGGGCTCCGGCCAGCATCATCTCGCCCCGGGTGGGGTGGTACAAGCCGGCCAGGATCGAGCACAGCGTCGATTTTCCGGCCCCGTTCTCGCCCAGCAGGGCGTGGATCTCGCCCCAACGAAGGTCGAAATCTACGTCCTCGAGGACGGACTGGCCGAAGAACTCCTTGGAGATGCCGGTCGTGCGGACCGCCAACTCCGTGTCCTGCGGCATGACCTGTTGAACCCCCGCGGTGCGAGTTCGCGGGGGATGAGCCACCTAGCCGATCTCGCCCTGGACGCCTTCGATCACCCACTCGCAGCAGATGGCGCGATCGAAGAACTCGAGGGTCTCGCCCTCGGGTACGACGACGTTGCCGTCGCGGTCCGCTATCGGACCGGCGAACACATCCAGGTCACCGGCGGCGATGTCCGCGATCAAGCTGTCCACCAGGTCTTGCGCCTCGGCGGGAACCGACGCCCCGAACTCGGCGTAGCCGAGGAGCCCGTCGGCGTAGCCACCGTAGATGTATCCGGGCTCCCAAGTGCCCGCGGCTACCTCCTGCGCGGTGGTCACGAAGGCCGCACCCCAGTTGTAGAGCGACCCTCCCAGCCACGAGTCGGGCGCCTGGAGGCGGGCGTCGTCGTACCCGTATCCGATGAACCCGGCGCCGCGCTGAGCGGCCACCTCCGGCACCGCGGACGACGACAGGTCATAGGTGAGGACGTCGACACCGAGATCGATCAGGGCGTTGGCTGCTTGAAGCTCGAGATTGGGATCGAACCAGTTGTTGGTGAACACCACATGCACCTCGGCGTCGGGGTTCACCGAGCGGGCGCCGGCCGCGAACAGGTTCAGCGGCTTGAGCACGAAGGAGATCCCGAATCCCGCCACGTAGCCGATCTTGCCGGTCTCGCTCAATGTGGCTGCCAGCGCGCCGTCCACGTACCGGGCTTCTTCCACCGCCAGGCAGTACTGGCCCATGTTGGCGGTGACGGTGGCGTCGCAAGCATGCAGGAACGCGGTCTCGGGATATTCCGCGGACACGATGGCCATGTCGGCGTCGTATGTGGCGGTGCCGATGATCAAGTGATAGCCGTCCTCGGCAAGGTCCGTCATCGCTCGCTGAGCAGACTGCCCAGGGTCGATTGCCTCGACCCTGAGGACCTCGGCGCCAGGCATCGAATCCTCGAGAAGCTGCGTCCCCGCATCCATCGAGCCTTGCCACCCGCCCTGGTCGAGCGTTCCGTCATAGATCACCGCAATCCGCATCCCCGTGCCATCCGACGCGCTCGGAGTGTCGGCAACCTCCGTGGGCGCCTCGGGCACGGTGGTCGTCACTTCAGCGGGCGCTTCAGGCGCGGCGGTGGTCGTGGTCTCAGGCGCTTCAGGCGCGGCGGTGGTCGTGGTCTCGGGCGCTGCGGCGGCGGTGGTCGCAGGCGCGGCGGGCGCGTCAGCCTCGTCGTCCCCGCAAGCGGCCATCACCAGGCACATCGTCACGGCGATGGCCAAGCACGCTCGTGTTCTTCTAGTCATGTCGTCCCCCTTGTTGGAACAGTCGTCAACGAACTGCTGCTGATCGTCAGCCGGTCTCGACGCTCCATCTCAAGCGGTCTGCGACCGACCGGGGGGCAGCATAACATAAGTGGAGTCTCAGTATTATAAGTAACGTCGCAGCCAGGAAGCGGTCGTTACTCCTGAGGATCGCGGACGGTGCAGGGTGAGCAAGGACGAAGCCGTGAGCGAGGTCTACGCATTCGGGGGGACCCCGTTCAACAGCCGCACCGCGCCGCTCAACAAGTGGCGGCGCTGGGTGTCCTGGGACCGCTACCACCTGGTTGACGTGTTCAGCACGATCGAGGAGGAACTGGGCGCCATCCGCAATCGGGCCGCCGTCATAGAGATGTCGCCGCTGTCGCAGCACGTCATCTCCGGCCCGGACGCGGCCCGGCTGGTCGACCGGGTCATCACCCGCCGGGTCGACACCATGGCCAACCGCCAGGTGTACTACTCGCCCTGGTGCGATCACGACGGCATGATGATCGGCGACGGCATCGTGGTGCGCCTCGAAGAGAACCGTTTCATCATGACGGCCGATCCCATGATGACCTGGCTGGCCCACTGCTCGACCGATCTCGACGTGGAGTTCGGGAACACCCAGGGGGCCAACGGCCTGCTCGCGCTGCAGGGCCCGAGATCCAGGAGCGTGCTTGAACGCCTGACCGGTCGGGACTGGTCCGATCTGAAGTTCTCGCGAGGCACCGAAGCCCGGGTGGCCGGCACCGATGTCTGGGTCTGGCGGCAGGGATTCACCGGCGAGTTGGGCTACGAGTTCTGGGTGTCAGCGGAGTCGGCGCCGACCCTCTGGGATGCGGTGATGGAAGCGGGAGAACCCGACGGTCTGCTCCCTGCCGGCCATTTCGCCGAGGACGTCGCCCGGATCGAGGCCGGTCTGCTGATCGTGGTGGCCGACTACCTCGGGTCTGGACCTGACCGCTCGGCCCATCCCACCGCGGAGCAGGAGGAGGCCTTCGTCACGCCCTACGAGTTGGGCCTCGGCCATTTCGTGGACTTCGACAAGCCCGAGTTCATGGGCCGCGAAGCGCTCCTGAGGGCGAGGGACGCTCCCCTGAAGCGCCAAATCACCGGCGTGGTCGTCAACTGGCGGGAAATCGTCGACCTGTATCTCGACATCGGTCGCCCGCCGGTCGTCCTGCCCCGAGTGCATCGCGACCCGCAGGTGCCCATCTACCGGGGCGGGGAGCGGGTCGGCCATGCGACCAGCGTCACGTGGAGTCCCACCGTCGAGCGGGTGATCGGGTTCGCCCACATCCACCCCGCCGCCGCGGACCCGGGCACAGAGGTGACCCTAGGATGGGATGTGATGGGTGAGGAGCACCCCGTCGGGGGGACCGTCGTCGAGCTGCCGTTCCTCCCGATGCGGCGAGCAGCCGGGTAGGGGAGAGCTCGCATGGCTGTCGCAGACGACGCGGGGAGGGGCCTCAGCTCGGAGATCGGCGCCAAGGTCCGCCAGTTCAGAATCGAGGCTGGTTTGTCCGGCGTCAAGCTCGCCGCGGCTGCGGGCGTGAGCCAGCCCTTCCTGAGCCAGTTGGAGTCCGGCCAGTGTTCCCTGGCTATCGCGACCCTCTACCGGATCGCGAATGCCCTCGGCGTACAGCCGAGCGACCTGCTGCCCCCGGCCGAGCCGGCCGAGATCGAGGTCGTGAGATCGTCGGAGACCCAGCAGATCCCTGTATCCGAGGACCAGCGGTCAGCCATCGCGCGGGCCATACTTCGCAGCGGCGGGAAGATCTCGGAACTCTATGACTACGAGATCTCCCCCGAGGACTACGTCGAGGACTGGTTCTCCTCCGACGCCGAGCACGCGCTCTACGTCCTCGAGGGGACGCTTCGAGTCGAGTTCGAGGACCGTCCCGAGATCATGCTCGAGGCCGGGGACGCCATCTTCTACAAGAGCCGGGTCCCCCATCGCTGGCATTCCGGGCACGGGGCCCGGATCATCCTCGTGGTAGCCGACTCCTAGCTATTGGAGCGGGCGACCACCCCGTAGGTCATGCCCAGCTCGCTGAGCCAGCGGCGGTAGGCGTTGCTGGTCTTGTCGGCCCTCGTCGGAGCCTCCGCATCGGGGTCGAGCGGGAGTTGCCTGGGGACCTGGTTCTCGAGGATCGGCTTGTCCTGGGCCAGCACGCCCTGCTGGAAGCGCCGGAGCTGCCCGTCGGTGTTGACCGTGTCGAGCAGGCAGTTGAACAGGTGCGCCCGGATGCGGCCGTCATCGATGGGATGCACGAACAGGCCGATCACGTCGAGACGGACATCGTCCTCGGGCGTCGACTTGTAGAGGAGGGCGCACAGCGGGTGGGGCACCCGGAAGGTGTAGTTCACCATCTGTCCCGAGGTGGAGGCCGCGGCTGCCTTGGGCTGGAAGATCAGGCAGTTGACCGCGTATATCTCCGAGCTGCGGTACTCCACCTGGTAGTCGACGATCTCGGTGAAGGGCTGCTGGCCCAGCACGCCCGGGTGCACGAAAGGCAGGTGGCCCATGTCGAGGAAGTTCTCGACGGCTCGCGGGCCCGATGTGAAGATGCCGAACGTGCCCGCGTTGAGAATGCGGCGGTCGGGCTCCGCGGTCTCGGGTATGTCGAACAGCCCGCCGCCGGGCTCCCCCACCGTGGTCCACAGGTAGCCGTAGCCGGCCAGCGTGGGCAGTGGAGCATCCAGAGTCCCGGCGTCGACCGGTGCTCCCGCCGGCAACGAGTCCTGCGTCAGCCACGCCAGCGGTGCTCCGTCGTGGTCGCGGCAGTACGACATCGGCACGCCGAGCAGCTCGGTCCGCACGGTTCGCCCGATCGGGATCTCGTCCAGCGCGGTGATGGCGTACCACTGGTCGACCGCCACCGGATCGGCCGGGCCGGTGGCTGCTCCTGACCTGCGCCCGTTGGTGATGGTCATGCCGGGGCCTTCGCGACCGGGAATATGCCGGGCATGTCGATGAAGCCCGGGAGGCGCTGGACGCGCTCGGTCCAGCGCCGCAGGGCGGGGTAGTCCAGGCGAGAGATGCCGCCGTCCTCGGACAGCGCGATGTCGGGGAACAGGGCGATGTCGGCGATCGTCGGCGACTCGCCCGACGCCACCCACGCCTCGCCCTCCTGCTCGCGGAACCACAGATGCTCGTCGAGCACCCGGAACAGCCGGTGCGCGCCGGCCTGGCAGGCCTCCAGGTCGAAGTCGTAGCCCAGGTTGACGTGCAGGCGGGCCGCCGACGCGGTGTTGGTCGTGCCCTCCGCGAACAGCATCCAGGAGGCCACCTCGCCGAGGCGCCGGGGATCGCTGATCGGGTACCAGGACCCGGTGGGGTCGTACTTGGAGGCGAGGTAGACCAGGATGGCGTGGGCGTCCCACAGCACGTAGCCGTCGTCGTCGATGACCGGGATGTGCCCCAGCGGGTTGATCTTGCGGAACTCAGCGCCCTTGTGCTCCCAGCCGGGATAGAAGTCGATGTCCACCCGCTCATAGGGCACGTCGAGGATGCTCAGCAGGAGCCGCTGCTTGTAGCAGTTGACCGACAGGAGGTAGTCGTAGAGCTTGATCACGGCGGCCTACAGGTCCAGCACGATCTTGTGGCCGCCGGCTCTCGACACGCAGGTGAGCATCCGGTCGCCGGCGGCCCGCTCCGAGTCGTTGAAGTACACGTCCTGGTGGTCGAGCTCGCCCTCGAGGACCGTGGCCATGCAGGTCCCGCAGACTCCCTGCTCGCACGAGGACGGCATGTCCACCCCGGCGTCGCGGAGGCTGTCGAGCAGCGAGACCCCCGGGCCGACCACCAGCGTCCGGCCGGTCCGGGCCAGCCGCACCTCGAACGAGGACGCGTCGTGGAGCTCGGACTCGTTCTTGAAGTACTCGAAGTGCACCGCATCGTCGGGCCATCCCGAGTCGGCCGCAATGGCGCGGGTCGCCTCGATCATCGGACCCGGGCCGCAGACGTACAGATGGCTGGCCGCCCCGTAGTCGTGGGTGATCTTCTTGATCTCGTCGGCCGTCTGGTCGGGCGACAGGCCGAGGTGCTTGACCAGACCCGTCGAGAGCGGTTCGAGCACTTCACCGAAGGCGAGGTGGTCGTCGCTCTGCGCGAAATAGTGGAGTTCGTAGGCCAGTTCCTGCCGCTGGAGCGTCTGGGCCATCGCCAGAAGCGGCGTCACCCCGATGCCGCCGGCGATCAGCACTGTCCTGGCCGCGTCCCGGCGCAGCGGGAAGTTGTTGTGCGGCGCGGAGAGTTGGAGCGTGTCGCCCTCGTGGACGGAGTCGTGCATGCAGCGAGACCCGCCCCGGGAGTCCGGCTCGAGCTTCACCCCCAGGCGGTAGACGCGGGTGAGCCCGGGTCCGTTGGTGAGCGAGTACTGGCGCACCAGGCCGTTGGGGAGGTGCACGTCGACGTGGGCGCCGGGTTGGAAGCTCGGGAGCTGTCCCGACATCGGGGCGAGTTCGAACGCGGCGATGCCCTCGGCGGTCAGCCACTTGCGAGCGACGGAGACCTCCAGCTGCGGCACTCGGCCGGACACTGCCGTTGCGGTGGGCCTCGGCAGCGGTTTGAGCGGCGTGGACGGCCCGCGGACCGCGACCGGGGAGCCAGCCGAACTCTCCAGCCTGGCCCGCAGCTCCTCGAGCTGGCGGGCGTGGTGGCGGAGGATGCTCAGGCGTCGGTCGGCGTCCGGGGTCCCGCGCATCACCGGGCGGATCACGCAGCGGCCGCCGTCGACAGGCTGCACGAAGTGGACCACGGTCTCCTCGGTGCCGCCGGTCCGTGCCGTCACGGCGACCGCAAAGGGACCAGCGGAGGCGCAGCTGATCGACGCTGCGTCCCCGGGCGCGGGCATCGGCTGGAACGGCCACTCGAGGAGACCCTGGAGCGCCAGGTCCGGCGGAGCGTTGACGGGCAGCGCCCTCAGCACCAGGGTGTCGTCTCCCTCCAGGTGCGGCAGTCGGGGCGGTTCGGCTTCGGGGGAGCCGCCCGACCAGATCAGCCCGTACCTCTCCTCGCTCCGGAAGGCGGGCACCCGCAGCTTGCGCGGCGGTGCGTCTGAGGGATGAGCCGGCATGTAGGCGCAGTTCCCGCTGCGGTTGGAGTAGCGCCAGCCGTGGTAGGGGCAGACGAGTTCGGCGCCGTCGTTGGCGGCGACGGTCAGGCGGACGCCCCGATGGATGCACCGGTCGGCCCAAACGTTGACGAAGCCGTCGTCGGCCCGCCACACCGCGAGGTCCTGGCCGAGCAGGCGGGCCTTGACCACGTGGCGCGGCACCAGATCGGCGCAGCCGGCGACGGGATGGAGCAGCGAACCCGGGTCGGGTGCAGTCATCGCGAGGCTCGCCGGAGTCCGCTCGGCCTCTTAGGCGACCATCTCGGGCGAGCCGAGCCCGAACATCTCCACCAGGTCGCGGCGGTAGCGGACCGACAGCCTGTCCGCCCGGATGTGGGTCTCGGCGGCCAGGTTGAGGGGCACTTCCTCCGGGCGCTGGCTCTCGACGATCACGATGTCCTCGCTGTTGGTGACCAGCTGGTAATCGGCGTAGTCCTCGACGGTGGCGCCCGGGATGTTGGTCAGCGAGACCTGGTAGATGTCGGTGGTCCGGGCGCTGACGGGCGAGCCGATGTCGAAGAAGTGGCTGGTGACGAAGCTCTCGCCGTCGTCCTCGTAGTAGTCCACTCGCAGATCGGTCGCGAACGGGTAGGTCAGGTGGTGACGGTAGAAGACCTCGCGCTCCCGCTCGCCGAGGTCGTCGTTGAAGCCCCGCTCGACCTCGATGTAGGGCAGCGCCATGTAGAGGCCGTAGTCGGTCTGCTCCAGCGTGTAGTCGGGCACGACCGGCCTGGCCCGGTTCCCGAACGTCTTCATGTGGACCCAGGAGATGTGGGCGATGTCGTTGAAGTTCTCGCAGTGGCGGCTGGCGGTCGCGGCCCAGGTCCCCTTGGGGATCTGGATCCTGAGCCATTCCGGTCCGAAATCGTCGAGATGGGGCCACTCGGGGAGCGGGCGTAGGGGCTCGGGCTTCATGCAGGCCCACACGATCCCGTAACGCTCGGCGGCCAGGTAGCTGACCAGCCTCATGGTCTTGGGCGGCGGGGCGCTGTCGGGCTCGTTGGCGGGAATCAGGGTGCACTGGCCCGAGCTGTCGTAGTGGAGCCCGTGGTACGGGCAGACGATGCAGGCGCCGTCGTCGCTGATCCAGCCGCCGCTCAGCCTGGAGCCCCGGTGGATGCACAGGTCCCTGGCCACGGCCACACCCTCGCTTGTCCGGTAGACCACGAGGTCGACGTCGAGCAGTGTCGCCGCCACCGGACCGTCCTCCAGTTCCGTGGAGAACGCCACCGGGTGCCAGAACCCGGCCAGGATGTGCCAGTCGCTCTCACGGATCTGGGACCCGGCGGGGTACTCGGTCGCGCTTCTTTCTTGGTCGGTTGCCAGGTACATCGTTGCTCCCTCCGTCGGCCTCCAATAAGTGATGATAATTCAGCTATAGGTAGTGCCGCTAGAGGCAAGCGACGCCCGGATGGGGCCGGAGACGGCTTAGATCACGGCGGTCGTGTAGCGGTTGGTGGCGGCTATGGCGGGGCTCCCATCGGACCGGCCGCCGGCGGTGAGCGTCAATTCCACGGTGAGCTGCCCGGCTGCGACGCCCACGGGAATGTTGGCGTCGATGTAGCCGACCAGCACGCAGTCGTCGGCACCGGCGGCGCCCTCCCAGCGCTGCTCGTTGATCAAAGCACCGTCGGGGCCTGTCACCTGGGCGTGTACCCGCAGGTCGCCGACGTCGGCGCGGGTGTCGTTGACGACGTGCACCGCGAGCTCCAGGCGGTCCCCGCCCCGGACCCAGGCCGGGAGTGGGTCGGCGGTCGCGATCAGCAGCCGGCAGGCGTCCACCAGGGCCTGCCAGCCCGGCTTGGGACGCCGCAGCCCGTCCAGCACGCCGAACCCGCTGTCGAGGCCGCCGCCCACGTCGGCCAGGGCATGCAGCAGGAACCCCCCGGTGGGCCGGTACTTCAGACGTCGCAGGATCTCGACGGTGGTCTTGACGACCTCGGCCTGGTCGGCCCGCACCGGCGTGCCGAAGGCCGACACGAACTTGCCCATCGTCGGCACCCGGGCCAGCGTCGGGGCCAGATCGGCGGCCCGCCCGCCGTGATGGCCGAACCACAGCTGGCTGGTGGTGCCCTCCAATGACGGGAGGTGTGGCGGTACGCCGGTGTGGGCCACTACCGGGCGCGACACATCGCAGCGCGACAGCACCCGGCTCAGCCGCCGGTCGAGCACGTCGCGGTTCCACGACGGTCCCAGCCGTCTCCACGCGGCGGGCGTAGCCGACCGGCGCCTCGTGCGGGGGAACGGATCGTCGTGGGCGCCCCAGACCGCCACCGAGGGGCGGTGGCCGAGCAGATCGACCGCCTCCCGGGCCTGCCGGCGGGCCTCGCCCGCCACGCTGCGGCTCATCACCCCCCGGACGGGCAGGTCCTGCCAGATGAGCATCCCCAGATCGTCGGCGGTGTCGTAAAGCTCCTCGCGGGCGATGTGGGCGATGGGACGCACCAGGTCGAGGCCCGCGTTGCGGGCCGCCCGGATGTCATCGGCCACCTCCGACGGTGACGCCGTGCCCAGCAGCGGCCTGGTGGGCAGGAGGTTGGCGCCTTTGGCGAACAGCCGCTCCCCGTTGACGTGCAGCACCCACCGGCGCATCTCCACCGATCGGAAGCCGATGCGGAAGCGCCGCCGGTCGTGGACCTCCCCGCCCCACAGCGCATCCATCTCCAGATCGCACAACCGCTGGTCGCCGAGCGAGTGGGGCCACCACAGCGGGGGATCGTCCACGTCCACGGTCCACTCGACCCTGTTCTCGCCGGTGGCCGCGTGGTGGCTGTGAACGTGCTCGGTGCCCGCGACCGTGGTCCGCAGGTACACGGCGCCCCCGTTCGGCACGTCGAGCACGGCCCGCAGCGCCAGCCGGGCCCACCCCTTGCCGCCGCCGGTGCGGTGGCTCTCGCCGGAGGGGTGGACCTCGGCGCAGACCGCCCGGGCGTGACGGATCGCGACCGTCCCGCTGGAGCGCAGCCGCACCGGCCGCCACAAGCCCCCCACGATCACGCCGTCGGATCCGCACAACTCGGGATCCTGCAGCGCCCCGGTCAGAGTGGTGCGGTTGTCAGGATCGCCGAAGCGCCGGCAGGTCGCCTCGATGGCCAGCAGATGCTCGCTACGGGCACCGACCTGCTCGGTTACCTCCAGTTCGTGGGGCACGAAGTAGCCGTCGGTGTGCCCGAGGTAGGTGCCGTCGAGCCAGATGTCGCCCTGCTGGGCCAGTCCCTCGATCCGCAGCCACCAGCGGGTGCCGCCCATCTCGATCTCGGGCTCGGCGGCCGCATCCACCGGTCCTTCGAAGTGCCGCCGGTACAGGACCGACTCCTCCCCGGAAAGGTCCGCTTCCTCGCCCGCCGCCCAGTGGCCGGGCACCGCGATCGCGGCCCAGCCCGAGTCGTCGTGATCGAACTCGTGGAAGGTGCGCCGCCGACCCTCGGTGGCCGCAGCGATCCGCCACGTGCCGCCCAGGTCCACCGCCCCAAGCTACCGCCCGCCACGGCCGGGGCTTCAGGTCCCGAACATGGCCTCGATGAGGTGGGGTCCGGGCTCGCGGTAGGCCCGTTCGAGCTGGTCGCACAGTTCCTCGGCGGTGGTCACCCGCATGGCGGGAACCCCCTGACCCTCAGCCAGGCGACAGAAGTCCAGGTCGGGCCGGCCCAGGTCGAGCAGGCTGCGGGACGCGGGGCTGCCGGCCGCGGCACCCACCTGGTCGAGTTCCATGGCGAGGATCGCGTAGGCGCCGTTGTTGCACAGCAGCGTGGTGACGTCCAACTGCTCTCGGGCCTGCGTCCACAGCGCCTGGATGGTGTACATGGCACTGCCGTCGGACTGGATGTTCAGCACCGGCCGGTCGCCGCACGCCAGGGCGGCCCCGGCGGCGACCGGCATGCCCTGGCCGATCGCCCCGCCGGTGATGTTGAGCCAGTCGTGGCGGGGGCCGCGGCGGGTGGCGCCGAGCATGTACATGCCGCAGGTGGTGCCCTCATCGGACACGATGGCCCCCTCGGGCAGGGTGGCGGCCACCGCGGCCGCGGCGCTGGAGGCGTCGATCGGCCCCGCGGGCCTCTCAAGCACCGGGACGGCGACCGCGCCGGGCTCGGCGGTGTCGCCGCCCATGAGTGAGGCGAGCTCGTCGAGGGCGCCCGGTGCGTCGCTTCCCGGCCCGGCCAGGGTGTGGACCTTGCAGCCCTCCCGCACCAGCCGGCCGGGCTTGCCGGGATAGCCGAAGAACGCCACCGGCTCGACCGTGCCGATCAGGACCAGGTGCTCCACGTCGGCCAGCTGCCTGGTGGCCAGCTCGACCGGGTATGCGAGACGGCGAGGCTCGAAACGCCCGCCGCCCCGTGTCATCCGGGCCGGGAACGTCTCGTACAGCGCCTTGGCGCCGCTGGCCCGGCAGATCTGCTCCAGCGCGCTGGTGCCCCGCGGCTGCAGCACGGGCGAGCCCACCAGCACCGCGCCCGCCGGTCCGGCCGCGGCGAGGACGCCGGCCATCTCCTCGACTGTGGCGCTGTCGACCGCAGGCGGTGGGGTCGCCTTGACGGCCGGCGCCGGCTCGGCACCATCGGACCAGGAGACGTCGGCGGGGAGGATCAGAGTGGCGATGCCTGCGCCGGAGCGTGCCGCGGCCACGGCCTCGGCTGCGTCCGCGGCCACCGATGCCGCCGACTCGCTCCGGCGCACCCACCCCGAGACCGACCAGGCGACCGCGTCGATGTCGGACTCGAGAGGAGCATCGAGTGCTTTGTGGTCGAGGGCGTGGTCGCCGACCACATTGACCATCGGCGTGCGGGCCCGCCGGGCGTTGTGGAGGTTGGCCAGCCCGTTGCCCAGCCCGGGCCCGAGATGCAGCAGCGTGACCGCGGGACGGCCCGCCATCCGGGCGTACCCGTCGGCCGCGCCGGTGACCACACCCTCGAACAGCCCGAGCACGGCCCGCATATCGGGCACGTCGTCGAGCGCGGCGACGAAGTGCATCTCGGAGGTTCCGGGATTGGCGAAGCACATGTCGACCCCCGAATCGACAAGCGTCCGCAGCAGGGCCTGCGCGCCCTTCATGTCGGCTTCCTGTTCATGCCCAACTGCTCTATAGCAGGCCGCAGCCGCTGCATGCGCCTCCGAGCGTGCCCGCTAGGGTTCCCGGCGATGCCGGCATCCCGACCGACCACGTTGGGCGAACTGCGAGCATCCGGCTGGGAGTCGGTGCCCGTCCGCCAGGAGCTCCGGCGCAACGCCGTGGCCCGCATCCGCTCGTCCGAGCCGCTGTTCGACGATGTGCTCGGCTACCACAACACCGTCATCCCCCAGGTCGAGAACGCCCTGCTGGCCGGCCACGACATGATCATGCTGGGGGAGCGGGGCCAGGCCAAGACCCGCATGATCCGCGGCCTCGTCGGCCTGCTCGACGAGTGGATGCCGATCATCGCCGGATCCGAGATCAACGACGACCCCTACGCTCCGGTCTCGGCCCACGCCCGGGCTCTGGTCGCGGAGCAGGGAGACGGCACACCCATCGACTGGGTCCACCGCAGGGACCGTTACGGCGAGAAGCTGGCCACGCCCGACACCTCGATCGCCGACCTCATCGGCGAGGTCGACCCGATCAAGGTGGCTGAGGGCCGCTACCTGTCGGACGAGCTCACCCTGCACTACGGCCTCGTGCCCCGCACCAACCGGGGCATCTTCGCCATCAACGAGCTCCCCGACCTGGCCGAGCGCATCCAGGTGGGTCTGCTCAACGTGCTGGAGGAGCGCGACGTGCAGATCCGGGGCTACAAGGTCCGCCTGCCGCTGGACGTGGTGCTGGTGGCCTCGGCCAACCCCGAGGACTACACCAACCGGGGCCGCATCATCACCCCGCTGAAGGACCGCTTCGGGGCCCAGATCCGCACCCACTACCCGCACGACGCCGGCACCGAGATGGACATCGTCGAGCAGGAGGCCTACCTCGGCCCGGGCGCGGCCGACGCCACCGGCGACACCGGTGTGCCCGGCACCGAAGACCTGATGGTCACCGTGCCGGACTTCATGACCCGCATCGTGGTGGCACTCACCCGGGCGGCCCGGTCCAGCCCCCACGTGTCGCAGCGCTCCGGGGTGTCGGTGCGGCTGAGCATCTCCAACGCCGAGACCATGGTGGCCAACGCCATGCGGCGCACCCTGCGAACCGGCGGCGACCATGTGGTGCCCCGGGTCACCGACCTCGACGCGCTGTCGTCGTCGACCGCGGGCAAGGTGGAGATCGAGACGCTGGAGGAGGGCCGCGAAGCCGAGATCCTCCAGCGGCTGGTCAGCTCGGCGGTGCTGTCGGTGTTCAAGGACTGCGTTCCCCCCGACATGCACCGCGACGTCGTGGACGCATTCGAGGAGGATCTGGTGGTGGATGTGGGCGACGACGTGGCCGACGCCGACTACACCGCGCTGCTGGCCCAGGTCCCGGCGTTGACCGCCCCTGTGCAGGCGCTGCTGGCCGACGATGAGGCCGCCGAGTCGCCGGCCATGGTCGCCGCCGCGGTGGAGTTGGTGCTGGAGGGACTGCACCTGTCCAAGCGCCTCAACAAGGACGCTCAGGGTCCCCGGGCCCAGTACCGCTCCCGCTGACCCCAACCCGGTGAGTCAGCCCTCGCGGGCCCCGCAGATCGCGGCGGCTAGGCGCTCGGCTGAGGGCTTGACCACCCGGTCGCGGCCGATCAGGCCCCGCGGCGCGTCGAAGCCCAAGGCCCACTCGTATCCGTCCACCGCGCTGTCGTGGAAGTAGCCCCGCAGGCCTGACGCCCGGGCGTCGGCCACCACCGCCAGCGACCCGTCCAGCACCGTGTCGCGCCAGTCGTCGTCATCGGTGGACACGCCGTGGGCGGCCACCACCACACCCCGACCCGGGACCGCGTCGATGGCCCGGTGCACAGCCTCGCCCAACTCGGCCGGCTCGGGGGCGAAGCCGGCCACCGACCGCCGGGCCGACGTCGGCCAGGCCGCGAACCCACCCGCCTCGGTCACCCCCACCGGGTGGTCGTGGCTCAGTCCCACCAGCTCCGGCCCCTTCTCGAAGCTCGGCGCGGCCACCGGCGCCCGGCCCGGCACCTCCACCGCACCCTCACGCAAAGCCCTGGTCCAGGTGCCCCAGAGCAGGTCGTCCCAGCGGCGGGTCTCGGCCGCGGCCGCGCCGGCGTGCTCGCGCTCGACCGGCGCGGCGTGCAGCGTCGGCGCCCCGAACACCGCCATCACCGGCTGCGGCCCCGACTCCAGCAGCCGGCAGGCCTCGTGCAGGGCCAGCATGGCCCCCTCGGCCGCCTCTGCGGCGGCCTCGGCGCTGCGGTGACCCGGCGGCCGGGTGCCGAGCCCGTAGCCCCTCACCGCCCAGCCGATGGGGTCCTCGATCGGGCACCAGCCGGCGGCCCGGCCGTCGAAGGCCTCAGCCATGCGGTCGATGTGCCGGGCCCACCAGCGCCTCCGGGCGGCCTCGTCGGCGTGGCCGCCCTCGTCGTCGACGTACCAGCCCGGCAGTGACGTGTGCTGCAGCGTTACCCAGACTCCGAGACCGGCGGCCGTGGCCGCATCGACAATGTCGAGGTAGCGGTCCAGTGCGTCGCTGTCGGGCCTTCCCGCGGCCGGCTCGACCCGGGCCCACTCCACGGTCAGGCGCAGGCTGTTGAGCCCCAGCCCCCGCAGCTGGGCCAGGTCGTCCCGGAAGTCCAGCGCGAACCCGGCTCCGTCGCCGGAGCGAAGCGCCCGACCGTCACGCTCCCACACCGACCAGTCGGCCGCGGGCGCCACCCCCTCCGCCGACACCGACGACGCTCCTGCCCCCCACAGGAACCCCCCGCCGGTCACACGGAAGCTCAGCGGGCGGTGAACACGCCGGCGTCGAAGACCACCCGGTCACCCACGCAGGTCTGGAACAGGGTGGTGTCGCCCTCGTCCCACATGTGGACGTCGAGGCGCTGTCCGGGCAGCACCGGCGCCTTGAAACGACCTCCCATCGACCCGAAGCGGGCCGGATCGCTGCCGCAGAGGGTGTGCAGCAGGGCCCTTCCCGTCACCCCGAACGTGCACAGCCCGTGCAGGATCGGCGTGTCGAATCCGGCCATGGCCGCGAACGAGGGGTCGGAGTGCAGCGGGTTGCGGTCGCCGTTGAGGCGGTACAGCAGGGCCAGATCGGTGCGGGTGTCGTACCCGGTCACATGGTCGGGCTCGCGCTCGGGCCGCTGCCAGGTGTTGGCCGGCCCGCGGTCGCCGCCCCAGCCCCCCTCTCCGGAGATGAACAGCCCGGCCCGGCTGGTCCACATCGGCACGCCGTCATGGCTGTGGACGTTGGTCTCGAGCAGCACCAGCGCGGCCTTGACCTTGTCGTAGATCCCAGCCACCCGCGACTGGGCCACCGCGGAGCCCGCCGGCGGCAACTCCTGGTGAAGCTCGATGTGCTGGTCGCCGTGCAGCAGGGCGGCCAGGTTGAAGTCGCCGTAGTCGGGCATAGAGCCCGTGCCCATCACGACGACCTGGGTCGGCAGGACCCGCTGAGGGACGTCCCGGGTGTTCTCGGTGGTGAACTCAAGTTCGAAGCCGGTGGGATCGGACGCTCCCGCCCCCACGCCTAGGGCGTACAGCAGGCTGTCCTTGGAGGTCCAGCTGATCTCGGTCTCTTCTCCCACGGCACCGGCCGCGTCGGGATTGATGGGCATCACACCTCCGGAAGTCGCCGGCCGCCCACGCTAACGCCACTCGCACTCCGGCAGCCCGGCGCCGGCGTGGATTCTCGGTGCGATTTCTGGGCGCATACGACACACAACCAGCCCGAGATTCCCTGGCGGGCCGCACTGTCGTGCTGGCCGGCCGCGTAGGATCGACGGGGTGAGAGCCGGTGGCGAGGTCGCGTTCCCGTCGCGCCGCGAGTGCGACCTGGAGACCTTCGCCGCGCTGGTCGAGCAGCCCATCGACCCCGCCGACTACCCGCTGGCGGAACGGATGACCCAGGGCGTGCCCGCCTACGACGCGAGCACCCTGGCCCACGGCCCCACCGGCGACGCCGAGCACCGGGCCGCCCTGCGCGACGAGCTCTCCAGAGCCCTGGTTGACGGCCCCGGCATCGTGCTGCTCGAGGGGGCTGTGCCGGCCGCGTCGGTCGCCGGGGCGTCGGCGGTGTTCTGGGACCTGATCGCGGCCCAGCACGCCCAGGGCGGGCCGGCCGGCGACCACTTCGCCAAGCCCGGAGCCAATGACCGGGTCTGGAACGCCCTGGAGAAGCTGGCCGTGGCCGACCCCGACGCTTTCATCGACTACCACCGCTCCGATGCGGTCGCGGTGGCCTGCGAGGCCTGGCTCGGCCCCCGCTACCAGTTGACCGAGCAGGTGAACGTGGTCAACCCCGGCGGCGAGGCCCAGCACCCGCACCGCGACTACCACATGGGGTTCCTCACCGACGACGAGGCCGAGCAGTTCCCGCTCCAGGCCCACCGGCTGTCGCCGCTGCTCACCCTCCAGGGAGCCATCGCCCACTGCGAGATGGGCACCGATACCGGTCCCACGATGTACCTGCCCCACTCCCACAAGTATGAGCTGGGCTACCTGGCGTGGCGCCGCCCCGAGTTCATCGAGTACTTCGCCCAGCACCGGGTGCAGCTGCCGCTGCGAACCGGCGACGCGGTGTTCTTCAGCCCGGCCATGTTCCATGCGGCCGGACACAACCGCACCGCCGATGTGAACCGGATGGCCAACCTGCTCCAGATCTCCTCGGCGTTCGGCCGGGCCACCGAGGCGGTGGACCGCACCCGCATGGTCCACGCGGTGTACCCGAGGCTGCGGGCCCGGCTGGCCTCGGGCCTCGACCGGGGCGCGGCCGCCAACGTGGTGGCCTCGTGCGCCGAGGGCTACGCGTTCCCCACCAACCTCGACCGGGACCAGCCGGTGGACGGCCTGGCCCCGCCGTCAGAGGCCGACCTGATGAACCAAGGCCTGGACGAGGACTGGACACCCGAGCGTCTCCGTCTCGAGCTGTACCTGCACGGCGAACGCCACCGCAGCGCGGTGGGGGAGGATCCCTCCCTCCTCGGTGCCGGCGACGATGCCGGATCGGCAGTCGCCGGGCCGGTCCCGGCGGAACCGGCCCTGGTGGGTGGCAGCATCGGCCGGGCCGCCCGCCTGACCGTCGACGAACTACTGGCGCAGGCCCGCCAGGGGCTAGACCGGCTCTCCCCGGAACGGCTCGCGGCTGCCTTGGAGTCCGCGTCCGGGTCCGGTCCGGCGGTCTCGCCGCTGGTGATCGACATCCGGGACCGCGACGACCGGGAGCGAACCGGCATGATCCCCGGCTCGGCGAGCATCCCGCTGATCGTGCTGGAGTGGCGCTGCCATCCGACGGCGAGCTACTCCCACCCGGCCGTCGAGTCGTTCGATCAGCCGCTGGTGATGGTCTGCAACGAGGGCTACACGTCGAGCCTGGCGGCCGCCTCTCTGCGCCGTCTCGGATTCTCCGACATCAGCGACCTAGAGGGTGGCATCGAGGCCTGGGCCGATGCCGGCCTGCCCACGACCGGAGTCACCGAGCCCAACCCATAGCCACCGCGCCCCGGCCCGGCCACGGAATTGGCAGCGTTGTGCACGGTATGCGTGCGTTCGGCTGCCAGCTCGCGGCGGGGGTCTGCCGCTGGCCTCGCCGGCCGGCCGGGGTAGGGTCGTGGCATGGCTCTGCGGGAGCGCTGGCGCCGCCGGTTGAGGGCTAGGCCCGAACCGGCCCACTTCGCCTACTGGCGCTGGGACGGCACCCAGGCCGGCTTCGACCTCGACGCCGACGCGATCTTCGACGAGCTGGCCGACGACCTGCTCTATCACGGCGACCTCGCCAGCGCATTGCGCCGCCTGATGGCCGACGGTTTCGAGGACCGTTCGGGTCGCCAGATCCAGGGCTTGCGCGAGATGCTGGAGCGGCTGCGGGAGCGTCGCCGGGAGCTGCTGGAGAACCACGACCTGGGCGGCGTGTACGACGACATCGCCGAGGCCCTGCGGGATGTCGTGCGTACCGAGCGCCGGGCCCTGGACGAGCTGGACACGGCCGCGACCCAGGCCCGGGCCGGGGGCGATGAGCGCCGGGCCGACCTCACCGCCCAGACCGCGGCCACCAAGAACCTCCAACTCGACATGATGCCCCCCGACCTGGCCGGCCAGTTCAAGGCCCTCGACAACTACGACTTCGAGAGCGACGAGGCCCGCCGGCAGTTCGCCGAGCTGGCCGAGCGGTCGCGCGAACAGCTGATGCAGCAGTTCCTGGACCGGATGGCTGGTGCAGTGAACGACGCGACCGACGGCTCGGCTCCGGAGGAGATGCAGCGGCTCAAGGACATGCTGGCCGAGCTCAACGCCATGCTGGCCCAGCGGGCCCGAGGCGAGGAGCCCGACTTCGAGGGGTTCATGGAGCGCTACGGCGACTTCTTCGGTGAGAACCCCAAGACCCTCGACGAGCTCCTGGAGGTGATGGCCCGCCGCATGGCCGCAGCCCAGGCCCTGATGAACTCGATGACGCCACCCCAGCGCGACCAGCTCCAGCAGCTCTCCGACCAGCTGCTGTCCGACATGGACCTCAACTGGCAGATGAACGAGCTGGCCGGACATCTCCGCAACGAGTTCCCGGACCTCGGCTGGGACCGGCGCTACGAGTTCGGCGGGGCCGACCCCCTCGACTTCAGCCACGCCGCCGACATGCTGGCCGAGCTGGGGGACATCGACCAGCTGGAGAACCTGCTGCGGGGCTCGCCCAGCCCCGGCGCCCTGGCCGAGGCCGACACCGAGGCCGTCCGCAGGCTGCTGGGCGACGACTCGGCCGAGAGCCTCGAGCGCATGGCCGAGGTGGCCCGGATGCTGGAGGAGGCCGGTCTGATCGAGAACCACGAGGGCCGCTTCGACCTCACCCCCCGAGCCATCCGCAAGATCGGCCTGGGCGCCCTCCGCGACCTGTTCGCCAAGCTCGACGCGGACAAGCTCGGCCGCCACGCCATCCACCGGGAGGGCATGGGCCACGAGCGCGAGCCCGACACCAAGCCCTACGAGTTCGGCGATGCGTTCAACCTCCACATCGGCCGGACCATCCGCAACGCCCTGACCCGCACCGGCGGCGGTGTGCCGGTGCAACTGCACCCCGAGGACTTCGAGGTCGAGCGCACCGAGCAGCAGGTGCGATCGGCCACCGTGCTGATGCTGGACCTGTCGCTGTCGATGCCGATGCGCAACAACTTCCTGCCGGCCAAGAAGGTGGCCATGGCCCTGCACGCGCTGATCTCCAGCCAGTATCCCCGCGACTACCTGGGCCTGGTGTCGTTCAGCGAGGTGGCCCGGGAGTTCCGGCCCGAGAAGCTTCCCGAGGTCTCATGGGACTACGTGTACGGCACCAACATGCAGCACGGCTTCATGCTTGCCCGCCGCATGCTCAACCGCCAGACCGGCACCAAGCAGATCATCATGATCACCGACGGCGAGCCCACCGCCCACATCACCCCGTCGGGCCGGCCCTTCTTCAGCTACCCGCCCACCCGGGAGACCGTCGATCTCACCCTGGCCGAGGTGGGCCGGTGCACCCGGGACGGCATCCGCATCAACACGTTCATGCTCGACGCCACGTCGTACCTGACGAACTTCGTGGAGCGCATCACCGAGATGAACGGGGGCCGCGCCTTCTTCACCACGAACGAGAACCTCGGCGACTACGTGCTGGTCGACTTCGTGGAGCACAAGCGCAGCCTGATTCGGGCCCGCCGCTGACAACCCCTGACAGAATCCACGCCGGGGGAGCGAGAATTTCTTGCTCCCGGGTTTGCATTTGTCGTATGACAGTGGTGTAATTACATCGATGGCACCCGGGCGGGGCCGGGCTCGAGTTCCCCTGGCTGGGGCCCGGACAAGTCATCGTGACGGTCGTCGTGACAGTCACCGTGACGGTCATCGTGGAGGAAATCCAATGGAGCTACACGGCATCTTTCCGGCCGAGGACATGTCCTGGCAGCGCGAGGCCAACTGCCTTGGTGTGCATCCCGACCTCTTCTTCCCCGAGCGAGGCGCATCCACCCGGGAGGCCAAGGAGGTCTGCCGGGGCTGCGTGGTGCGCGAGCAGTGCCTGGAATTCGCGCTCAACAACGGCGAGAAGTTCGGCATCTGGGGAGGCATGAGCGAGCGCGAGCGACGCCGCATCCGGCGCGCCCGGGCGATGCAGCGCCGAGCGGCCGCCAGCGCCTAGAGGCCGAGCGGACTCTCAGCCGGGTCACCCAGCCGTATATCAGGTATGCGGCTGTGGAAGAAGCGCGGTATGCTTCCCGGCGATGACGAACATCTACTCAGTCGTGCCCAGCATCGGTACATCTGAACTCATCATCATTCTCATCATCGTCCTGCTCGTGTTTGGCGGGGCCAAGCTCCCCAAGCTCGCACGCTCGCTGGGCCAGGCTCAGAAGGAGTTCAAGGACGGTCTGTCCGAGAGCGCCAACGAGGGTGATGGTTCCGGGGGCGCCAGCAAGGCCACCGGCAGCGACAGCAACAAGGGCGCTCCGGGCAAGAACGGCTCCGCCTGAGGGCTTCGCCCCGAGGCGGAGAGCTTTCATGACGGTCACCGACGTTGAAGCGGTCGACGAGCCGCCGGTGGGTCAGGCCACCATCACCTATCTCGGTCCGGTCGCGCCCCACTGGGAGATTCGGCCCGTCTACGGCGACACCGACTTCATGACCTCGTTCCGCGACAGGGTCCACGCCCGCCTGCTGCTGTTGCCCCCTCATGACCCGCAGTTCCGGCGCAACCGCGAGCGGGTCAACCGCGACGCCGAGCGCGAGCGCATCATCGTCGACTGGGACCTCGGCTATCCGGAGGAAGACGACCCCTACCCCGCCCGGGAGCGGGTCTGACCGCGGCCCGGCCGCTGCTAGAGGCCGTGTCCCGCCGCCCGTGATGCGCGTCGGCGGCTGGGGCCAGCCCTTCACTGACTACTTCAGCCGGGAACTCTCCTGGCTTGCCTTCAACGGCCGGGTCCTGAGCCTCGCGGGCGACCCGGACGTCCCGCTGCTGGAGCGGGCCCGCTACCTGAGCATCTTCTCCACCAACCTCGACGAGTTCTTCCAGGTGCGGGTGTCGGGCCTCGCCGACCGGGTGGCGGCCGAGCTCACCGAGCGCACCCTCGACGGACACACTCCGGCCGAGCAGCTCCGCAAGGTCCGCCAGGTCAGCTCAGAGCTGTGCTGCGAGCAGCAGCGCCTGTTCCTCGAGCAGGTCCAGCCCCAGCTGGCCGGCGAGGGCATCCATCTGCTCTCAGCCGGCGACCTCGACGCCGACGAGCGGGATCGGCTCCGCACGCACTTCTCCGAGCGTGTCTTCCCGGTGCTCACCCCGCTGGCCGTCGACCCCGGTCACCCCTTCCCGTTCGTGTCGGACCTGTCGCTGAACCTGGCCGTGCTCATGCGCGACCCTGTCGACTCCGAGCGTCGCTTCGCCCGGGTCAAGGTTCCCGACACCCTCGACCGCTGGGTTCCCACCGGCGAGGGCACCAACCGGTTCGTAGCCCTCGAGGATGTCATCGCGGCCCATCTCGACACGCTCTTCCCGGGCATGGAGCTGCTGGAGCACCACATGTTCCGGGTCACCCGCAACGCCGACCTCACCCTCAACGACGAGGACGCCGAGGACCTGCTGATCGCGGTGCAGATGGAGCTGCGCCGCCGCCGCTTCCAGTGGGCGGTCCGCCTGCAGGTGGCCGACTCCATGTCGGAAGAGGTGCTCAATCTGCTGTTGCGCGAGCTCGACCTGCCCGCCGACGCCGTCGACCGCATCCGGGGACCCGTCGATCTGAGCGGGCTGAACGAGATCACCGACCTGCCCCGGCCCGAGCTCAAGTGGCCGCACTGGCGGGGGATCACCGAGCCGGAGCTGTCGTCCGACGGCGGCCGGACCGACTTCTTCAAGGTGCTGCGGTCGGGCGATGTGCTCGTGCACCACCCGTACTCGTCGTTCAGCCGTTCGGTGGGCGCGCTGATCCGGCAGGCCGCCTCCGATCCCGCGGTGCTGGCCATCAAGCTCACCCTGTACCGCACGTCGGGCGACAGCCCGATCATCGACGCCCTGGTGGAGGCGGCCGACAGCGGCAAGCAGGTGGCCGCGCTGGTGGAGTTGAAGGCCCGCTTCGACGAGGCTCGCAACATCAGCTGGGCGAGGCGGCTGGAGCGGGCGGGGGCCCACGTGGCCTACGGACTCGTCGGCCTCAAGATCCACGCCAAGATCGCCATGATCGTGCGCGAGGAGTCCGACGGCATCCGCCGGTACTGCCATATCGGCACCGGCAACTACAACCACCGGACCGCCCGGCTCTACGACGACTTCGGCCTTCTCACTGCGGATCCCGAGGTGGGCGCGGACGTCGCCGGCCTCTTCAACCGGCTCACCGGCTACGGCCACAGCGTCGACCAAAAACGGCTGATAACCGCGCCCGAGCAGCTCCGCGCCCGCCTCACCGAGCTGATCGAGCAGGAAGCGCACACGCCGGGCCGCGGCCGCATCATCCTCAAGTTGAACTCGCTGGCCGACGGGCCGATGATCGACCACCTGTACAAGGCATCGCAGGCCGGCGTGGAGATCGACCTGATCGTGCGGGGCCTCTGCGGCCTTCGACCGGGCGTGCCCGGCCTGTCGGAGAGGATCCGGGTCCGCTCGATAGTCGGCCGGTTCCTGGAGCACTCCCGCATCTATCACTTCGCCAACGGCGACGGTCCGGGACGGCCCGCCACCTACATCGGCTCCGCCGACCTGCTCACCCGGAACCTCGACCGGCGGGTGGAGGCTCTCGTGCGGGTCGACGATCCCGGGCTGGCAGCTCGAGTGCTGGAGGTGGCCGACGTGTGCCTGACCGACGAGCGCCTGGCCTGGACTCTCGGCTCCGACGGGGTGTGGACCCGCTGTGGCGGGGCTGACGACGACCCCCATGTGCGGCTCCAGCAGCTGGCCCTGGACCGGGCTCAATCGACGGAGCGCGTCCTACCATGATCGGGTGGCCCAAGACGGGGTGAATGACAGCGGGCAGCCGCCGCGCCCCGTGCCCTCCTACAGCCCGTTCCAGCGTCTGGCCCGGGTCCACGCCGCGGCGACCGCCACCGACGCGGTCATAGCGGTCGCTCTGGCCGGGTCGATCTTCTTCTCCATCAGCCCGGACGCGGCCCGGGACCGGATCGCCCTGTACCTCGCCCTCACGATGGCGCCGTTCGCGCTGGTCACGCCGCTGATCGGCCCCTTCATCGATCGGATGCCCGGTGGGCGCCGGGCCATGATCCTCGTCACCAACGTGGGCCGGCTGGCGGTGGCCCTGCTCATGATCCGCCACATCGACACCCTGTGGCTGTTCCCTGAGGCCTTCGCGCTGCTGGTGCTGCAGAAGAGCTACGCGGTGGCCAAGAGCGCGGTGGTGCCCCGCTACGTGCCCTCGGAGTCGAGCCTGGTGCAGGCCAACAGCCGCCTGGCCCTGATCAGCGCGGTGATGAGCCTCCTCGGGGCAAGCGTGGGAGCCGCCCTGGTCTTCCTGGGAAGTCCGGCTGTCGCCGCGGGTGTGGCCACCGCGGGCTACGGGGTCGCCACCACCATCACCCTGCAGCTCCCCCGCATCCCGGTGGCACCCAACAGGGCCTCTTCGATGGAGCGCTCGGCGCTGCGGGCGTCGACCATCCTGCTGTCGGCATCAGCGATGGCCGTGATGCGGGGCGCGGTGGGCTTCGTCACGTTCCTGCTGGCCTTCGAGTTGCGCGGCGGCGAGGAGGGTCTGGACGTGAGCCAGCAGGGGGCTGCGCTCGGAGGGGCGGTGGCCGCCGAGCGGGGCATCGACATAATCGGCGATCCGGGCGCTCCGGCCTGGCACTACGCGGTGGTGGTTGCGGTAGCCGGACTCTCAGCCTTCACCGGGGTGCAGGTCGCCCCCATCCTGCGACGCAGCGTGGTGGAGGAGCTGATGCTGCTCGGCGCGCTGGGTGTGGGCCTGGCCGCGGCCCTCCTGGGTTCGATGACCGGCGGTCTGATGGGAATGGCGCTGCTGGCGGGCGGGGTGGCCCTGGCCGCGGCGGTGGCCCGTCTCGCCTTCGACTCGCTGGTGCAGCGCGACGCCCCCGACGCCAACCACGGACGGTCATTCTCCCGGTTCGAGGCACGCTTCCAGATCGCCTGGGTGGTCGGGGCCTTCATCCCGGTGATCCTGCCGATACCGGTGCGACTGGGCTCAGGCTTCGTGGCCCTGCTGGCCGCGTTCGCGGTGGTCTCGTTCATCGTCGGCCGCCGCCGCATTGCGGTTCGCGGCAAACCCCGCCGCCGTCGCGATCCCCGCCGCGACGGCTCCTAGCGCCCGAGCGGGTAGGCGGATCTCAGCGAGGCAGGTCGATCCGCGCCAGCCAGAGCCCGGCCGCGTCGACCTCGGCCGGGGTGGGCAGGTTGGCTGGATCGGTGAACAGCCGCCGCAGCCCCTCGGGACCCGCCCGCTCCACGACCCCCGCGGCGAACCCGGCGCCCCGGTCGTACTGGTCCTGGTCGAGTTCCAGCCCGAGCAGCCGCTCGACGAAGCGGTCGGACTCGCCGGCCTCCACCCGGTGGCGCCGCAGAGCCTCGGTGAGCCGGTCGTAGGAGCCGATCAGCTGAGCTCCTATCTCATCCATGGTGTGGTCGACGTACCCGCTGATGGCCGCGATCAGCGCCGTCATCTGGGGCAGCAAGGCCTCCTGGGCCCTGGAGCGCACCGCTCCCAGGATGGCGTCGGGGCTGCCCAGGGCCTGCTGGAGCTCGGTGAGGGCCTCGGGCCCGCCCGAGACGGGGTCGAAGTCGTCCAGCATCTCCTCGAGGCGGCGCGGGTTGGTCTCGAAGGAGGAAGCGTGGCGCAGCAGCAGGTCGTTGACGGCGTCCCGCACATGATCGACCCCGAAGACTGCGTGGTAGACGGCCTCGTGCAGGCACACCCACAGGCGGAGGTCGTCGGCGTCGAGGGACCACTGCCGGCCGAACTCCTCCACGTTGGGCAACGCGATCAGCATCGGCTTGCCCGGTGGCCGCGGCACGGGCAGCACGTAGCCGCCCAGCGCGTGCTGGGCCAGACGACCCACCATCGCGCCGGTGGTCAGCGACAGCATGGCCGGTCCGATCATGCGGGTGAGGCCCGCGAACATGGCCGCCATGGGATCGGCCGCGGAGTCGTCGGGGTCGGGGTCGGGACCCGCCGCGATCGACTCCCCTAGCGCGTTGAACAGCTCGCCGTAGTCGCCGGTGGTGCGGTCAGACCACCCGACGCGGTTGACGACCTCGACCCGCAGCGGCGCGCCCCGGGACGGTTGAAGGCCGGTCGCGTCGGTGACCCTCAGTTCGGCCACCCGCACGAGCTGCTCCAGGGCGATCCGGTCGGTGGGGTCGATATTGGGCTCCGAGGATCCGCCCGAGGCAATGGCCCGAGCCACCTCGCGGGCATGGCTGGACCCGGGCGCCGCCCCCTGCAGAGCCCGCATCAGATCCCCGAAGACACCCATCTCACCCAAGCTGCCCAGCCCGCCCAGCCCGCCCGGGCCGGCTCCCGCGCCGGGTTCGCCGGTGTCATCCGGTTCGCCCAGGTCGCCGGCGCCGAAGCCCGCCCCGAAGAGTTCCTCCAATCCCTCGAATCCCTCGAATCCCTCGAAGGGGTCGTCGGGGCCATCTCCGGTTGGCGGCACGTCGCTCATGGAGGCATCGTAGGTGGGTGCAGCCCGGAAAGTTCCGCCCGGCGCGGGTGGTGGTGACCGGCGCCCACGGCTCAGTGGGACGGCGCGTCGTAGCCCGGCTGGCCGGCCAGCATCGGGCCGCGGCCGTCGTCGCCATCGACAAGGAGGCCTCCCCGGCCCCCTACAGCTCGGTCACGACCAAGCAGGCCGACCTGGCCGACGCCGACCTGGGTGCCCTGTTCTCGGCGGCCGACTCGGTGGTGCACCTCGCCTCCACGGTGACCGCGGGCACGCTGAACCCGGCCGAGGTCGAGCTGGAGGCGGCCCTGCTGCACCGGGTGCTCGACGCCCTCAGCTCCGCGGCAGTCCCCCACCTGGTGGTCATGTCATCGGCCATGGTCTACGGTGCCTGGAAGGACAACCCGGTTCCCGTCACCGAGGACGCGGCGGTTCGCCCCAACCCCGACTTCGACTGGGCGCTCCAGCGGCACCGGCTCGAGCGGCTGGCCCTGCAATGGGGAACGGGGCCGGGCCGCTCCGTCACCGTCCTGCGGCCGGCAGCCGTGGTCGCCGAGGACCGGCTGGGCCAGCTCGCCAACACGCTGAGGGCCGCCCGATCCGGCGTTGCCGCCGACGGCGATCCGCCGGTGCAGTACCTCCATGCCGACGACCTGGCCGCCGCCGTCGTCACCTCCGTGAACGCCCGCTACGACGGCATCCTCAACGTGGCCCCCGACGGCTGGATCCCTCCCGACACCCTGGCCGATCTGGAGGGGCCGCGGCCGCGCCTGCGAGTCCCGTCGCACCTGGCGCGGATCTTGAGCGGGCTGCGCTGGCGCTCGGGACTGGCCCCGACACCGCCGGGGGTCGTGCCCTACACCATCCATCCATGGGTGGTGGCCAACGACCGGCTGCGGGCCCTCGGCTGGCGGGCGGCCTACACCAACGAGGAGGCCTGGGTGGTCTCCCACGAGCCCGGACCGCTGGAGTCGCTGCCGGCCCGGCGCCGCCAGGAGCTGCTGCTGGCCGCGGCCACGGTGCTGGTGGCGGGGTTCGCGGTCACGGCCGTCCTGGCCGTCCGCGCCTGGCGCAGGCGTCGCCGCGCCGGTCGTACTTAACGGATGGGTGACCTACGATGTTCGTCAGTGCTGGCACCCCCCGAAAGCGGCGACACCTGGCTAGGCCTGTCCCCTGATCCGCTCCCCTCGTCGGAGGTGGCGGATTGGGTGGTGATGCCTGGATGCGGGGCCGTGGTCCAGTTCAGCGGAACGGCCCGCGACCACTCCGTCGACCGGCCGGGAGTGGACCGGCTGGAGTACGAGGCCTACGACGAGGTGGTGGAGCCCCGCCTGGATGCCATCGCCTCCGAGATGCGCCAGCGGTGGGGCGATCTGGGCCGCATCGCGGTGCTGCACCGCGTGGGCCGCGTCGCGGTGGGCGATCCCGCGGTGGTGGTCGCAGTGTCGGCGCCTCACCGGGACGCGGCCTTCGAAGCGGCCCGCTTCGCTATCGACACGCTCAAGACCACGGTGCCCATCTGGAAGCGCGAGCGCTGGCAGGGCGGGGAGAGCTGGGGCTTGGAGCCTCAGCACATTGCCGGCGTGCCCTCACGCGCCGCAGCCGGGACCACCGCTCCGGCGTCGAGCGCCGTGCCGTCGCGGCCGGAGGCGGTGCGGTGAGGGGCTCCGTACTGCTGGTCCTCGGCTCCCTCGGCCTGGCCACGGTCGTCTCCACCCTGCTGTGGCTGATCCGCAGGATCACCTGGCGCCGCCCCGCCCCGTTCCTGAAGCAGCTCGAGGCGGTGTCGCCCACCCCGGGACGACCGGTCGGCCCGGCCAGCGGTATCTCCAGGCTCGATCCGCTGGCGCCCAGCCCCGAGGACGGCCCGCCCGCCGACGCGCCGGTCGCTGAAAGCGAGCGCTGAGTCCTGCCCCGCGACCTGGCCATCGACCTCGGCACGGCAAATACTCTTGTGTACGCCCGCGGGCAGGGCGTGGTACTGAACGAACCGTCGGTGGTGGCCCTCAACACCAACACCAACCAGCTGCTGGCGGTGGGCCACAAGGCGCGGCGGATGCTGGGCCGCACCCCCGGGTACATCGTCGCCCGGCGCCCGCTGCGCAAGGGTGCCATCACCGACTTCGAGATCACCCAGGACATGATCCGGATCCTGCTGAGACAGGTGGGTGTCAGCCGCATCAACCGGGCCCGCATCGTGGTCTGCGTGCCCTCGGCCATCACTCCGGTGGAGCGCCGGGCGGTGATGGAGGCCGCCCGCCGGGCCGGCGCCATCGAGGTGCGGCTGATCGATCAGCCACTGGCGGCCGCCATAGGAGCGGGTCTCCCCATCGACGAGCCGGTCGGGTCGATGGTGGTGGACATCGGCGGCGGGACCACCGAGACCGCGCTGCTCAGCCTGGGCGGAGTGGTGGCCCTGGAGGCGGTGAGGGTGGGCTCGTTCGACATCGATGACGCCATCCAGGCCCACATGAGGCGCGTTTACGGGATGGCCATCGGGGAGCCCACCGCCGAGCACACCAAGATCGTGGTCGGATCGGCGGCAACGACCCGCAACGAGACAGCCGCCGAGATCCGGGGCCGGGAGCTTATGTCGGGCATGCCCAAGACCACGGTGGTCACGCCGGAGGAGATTCGCAAGGCCATCGAGGAGCCGGTGAGCGCCATGGTCGACTCGGTGCTGAGCTGCCTGTCCCAGTCGCCGCCGGAGCTGGCCCAGGACCTGATCGCCCGGGGCGTCCACCTCGTGGGCGGGGGAGGGCTGCTCAGGGGCATGGACATACGTCTGTCGCGGGAGATGTCGCTGCGGGTCCGCCGGGTCAACGCTCCGCTGGAGACTGTGGCCCGGGGGGCGGGCCGCTGCCTTGAGCACCTCGGCATGGACATCTCGATCTTCAGCGACGACTTCGACTAGCCCGCTCTCATTCCGCGCCGGCTGCGCCTCTCATTCCGCGCCGGCTGCGCCGGATTGCGGGCCGCGCAGCTCGGCGGCTGCGGCCCTGACCTGCTTGTCCCGGTCGTCACCGGCCCTGGCCAGCGCGGCCTCCACCTCGAGGCCATCGAAGGGGGCGAGGGCGATCACCGCCCGGCGCCGGACCTCGGGCCTGTCGTCCAGCCCTGCGAGGACCGCGGGCAGCCCGTCGGGATGGGCGATCGCGCCCAACGCCGCGATGGCCGACTCCCGGCACAGCGGATCAGCATGGGATCGGGCCACCCGGGCAAGGGCCGCTACGACCGGCGCAGGGTCCGTCGGACCCGCGCCCTCCACCGAGACCTTCTCGCCGCAGGTCCAGGCCGCGGCCTCCACTACCCGCTGGTCGGGGTCGTCGAGCCGGGCGGTGGCCGCGTCCACGGGCACGTCGTGGCGGCCTGCGGCCAGCTCCAGCGCGGTGACGCGAACGCCGGGCGCGGGGTCCTCGAGGGCCGCGGCCAGAAGAGGGGCATCGAGGTCGCCGGCCCGCTCCAGGGCTCGCAGCGCGCTGGCACGGACCGCCGGCTCGTCGTCGTCGAGGTAGGCACGGGCTTGAGCGTGGTCACCCCGGTGGCCGGCCACGGCCGCGGCCCGCCGCCGCGTCATGGCATCGGCCCCCTCGGGCAACTCCGCGACCTCAGCCACCGTGTCTACCCGGAACCTCTCGCCACTTCTCCCCAACTCCGCCTGTGAGGCCTAGGAGATGGCGTTCTCGAGCAGGAATCCGGCTACCACGACCATGATGCCCACGGCCGCCGCCAGCACGAAGCCGATGACCACGACCAGCGCGGCCAGCGCGGCCAGCGCCACCAGGCGCTGCCACCACTGGGGGTAGGCCTTCGGTCCGACCACCGCTCGGGGCACGGCCCGCCGGGCCAGGCCCAGAACCCGCAAGGCGTCGATCAGCCGGACGCGGCCCGTGGGTCGGGCCGCCCACGCCGCCCCAAGGGCTGCCCGCGCCTGCTGGAGCATCGTCCCGGCGAACCGGCGGGCCGACCGGGTGATCCGCGCCCGCCGCTCGCTTCCTGCCGATGCCGGTTGGGGGGCTTGGCCGGTGGTCGGGGCTGTCGCCATGGGGATACCTTGGTGGCCGGCGCCGCGCCAGGGCGCCTGAGCGAAGACGACTGGACGGTTGGCCACGCTAGCTTCCCCACCGCCGACTTCCCCGGCGCCGGACTCGAGCCTCTCGGGCGGTCCGGCGCCTCCATCGCGGTCCATGCGGTCCAGGCGCCGGCTCGGCCGTCGGAGGCCCCGGCGGAGACTGTGGTGGCTCATCGGCGCGGTCTTCGTGCTGGCGGCGGCAGCGGTGGCCGCGTCCTTCTTCGTGCCGGCACAGTGGGCCGGCCGAGTGATTCCGGGCGACTCGTTGGTCGACTCCGAGGCGGTGGCCTTCCTGCCCGGCGCCGCTATCACCACATCGGACCGCATCGAGGCCGACGGCATCGAGGTGTACGAGTCAGCCGGCGAGATCCTGCTGCTCACCGTGTCGATCGACAGCGAGCTGACCGTGGCCGACTGGATCAGATCCGCCGTCGACGACGCCGTCGAGTTGCGGAGCCGCGAGTCGGTGTTCGGCGACCGGTCGAACCAGGAGCAGCGCGACTTCAACCGTCACTTGATGAGCAGCGCCAAGGACGCGGCCACGATCGTGGCCCTGGAGCGTCTCGGCTATGACGTCGCGGCCTTCACCGGCGTGGTGTTCTCGGAAACGGTATCGGGCGGCCCCGCCGACGGTCTCCTGGACGGCGCCGATGTGATCCTGGAAATCGACGGCGTGGGTGTGACCACCGTCGAGTCGCTGCGGGCGGTGCTGGCCGACCTGGAGCCGGGCGCGACCGCGACCATCACGGTGGAGAACTTCGAGACGGAGGAGAGGCGCGACGTCGAGCTCACCCTCGGCGCCCATCCCGACAGCGGCGGCGCGTACATCGGGGTGAGCGGCGTGACCGAGCGGGTCGAGAGGTCCCCGCTCCCCTTCGAGATCGACATCAGCTCCGGCAACGTGGGAGGCCCCTCCGCCGGTCTGGCCTTCACGCTGCTGGTGCTCGACGTGCTCACGCCGGGCGAGTTGACGGGAGGGAAGCGGGTCGCGGTCACCGGCTCGATCCGTCTGGACGGCTCGGTCGGGGATGTGGGCGGGGTGGCCCAGAAGTCGGCGGCGGCTCGGGACGCGGGCGCCGAGATCATCATGGTGCCGGCCGCCCTCGTGGACGAGGCCCGAGCGGGTGCGGGCGAAGTGCCTGTGGTGGGGGTCGAGGACCTGGACGACGCGCTGGAGGCGCTGGCCGCCCGGGGGGGCGATCCCGTCGGCCTCTTGTACGGCTGAGCGGGTGCCTCGTAGGGTTACTAGGCGTACCATCAGAAGGATTTCGTACCGCCTGCTGCTCAGGTGGCGGGCGGCCTCGTCGGAGGAGCAATGGCAAACGGCGACGGACTGGAACCGGTGGAAGGGCTCGTCCCCGAGGAGCTTGAGCGCGCCGATTTCGACACGGTCCGCCGTGGCTTCGAGCCCGAGCCGGTACGCAGACGGCTGCGTGAGGCCGCCGCGGAGGTCCGCCGGCTCCATGGCGTGGTCGAATCGCTCCAGGCGCGCATCATCGAGCTCGAGTCAGCCCCCGCGGGACGGATCGAGACGGCTCATGTGGTGGAGGCCCTCGGCGACGAGGCGGCCCGCGTGCTGCAGGCGGCCCGGGATGCGGCTCGGGAGCGGTTGGAGCGGTCCGAGTCCCAGGCCGAGAAGATCACCGACGAGGCCAAGGCGGCCGCGGCCGCCATCGTGGAGCAGAGCCGCGAGCAGGGCCGGGAACTCGTGGCCGAGGCCCGCAACGTGCGGGAGCGGATCCTCTCGGACCTGGCCCTCAAGCGCCACGCGCACCGGGTGGAGGTGGAGCAGCTCCGCGTCATTCGCGACCGTCTCCTGGACGCGGTGTCGATCTGCCGCGAGGGACTGGACGGCTGGATCGAGAGCTTCGTCCAGGCTGGTCCGCAAGCCGAGGCCGCCGCGGCGAGGGCAGGACTGCTGGTGGCGGCCGAGCCCGAGGCCACCGTCGGCGAGATCGAGGCAGAGATCCGGGCGGCCCGCGCCGCCAGCCTGGCCCAGCACGAAGACACCGCCGAGGCCACCTCCGAGGGCGGGGACGAGGTTGCCGCCACCGTCCCGGAACCCGCGGAGGATCCGGAGCCTGCCGCCGAGCCTGCCGATGCCGGCGTCGTCGAGGCGGCCGGGCCGGAGGAGCTCGAGGAGTTGGATGAGCTGGAGGAAGAGGCTCTCGGCGACCGCGACGAGGCCGACGATTTCGGCCTCAGCGAATACGTGGAGATCGTCGGCTACAAGGCTGGGTCGCCGGAGCCGAAGGGGCGCGCCGCGGTCGGCCTCTATGACGTGGAAGCCGAGCCCCGGTTCGAACCCGACGCCGAGCCCGTTGCGGTGTACGAGCAGGATTTCCGGGTGCACCCGGCCGCGGAGCCCGAGGAGGCGCCTGGAGCCGCGCCGGACGCGGGCACGATCTTCGCCCGCCTGCGATCGATCACCAGCCAGCCCGTGACTGAGCCGCTGGCGGAGGCGGCCGCGGGCGATGGAGCGGAGGCGGAGGAGCCGGCCGGCGCGGCGCCGGGCGACGCGTCCGGGCCGCACGACCTTGTGGGAGCGGCCCGAGCCGTCGCGGTGGGCGGCATCGCCCGCAGGCTCAAGAGGCTGGTCGTGGACGAGCAGGGCGAGCTGTTGGACTCGCTGCGTCGTAGCGGATCCCGAGGCTTGCGTAACGCCATCCCCGTCGCCACGGTTCCCTACACACGCGCCGTTCTGGAGCCGCTGCAGGACTTCGCGTCCGACATCGACGTCAGCATCGACGACATCGATCTGAAGGCGGCCACCACCGCGATCGTGTCGGTTCTGGTCGAGCCGGTCCGGGCCCGCCTCAGCGATCTGGTCGAGGACACCGACGACCCGGACGAGCTCGCCCGGGCGGTGCGTTCGATCTACCGGGAGTCGCGCTCACGGCGGGCTGAGGCCGCGGCCGAAGCCGCCCTATCTGCTGGCTGGCCAGAGACGGTATCGTGATCGGCGGTGCGCACCGTTTCAAACCTTCCGTCCGGAGGCCGACCGCGCTTCGGCACTAGAAGAACCCGGATAGTCGCGCTGCTGATAGCGGGCGGCCTTCTGGTCCTGCTGCTGTCGCTGCGGGGCATCGCCCGCTTCTACACCGACTACCTGTGGTTCGACTCGCTCGACCGGACCGACGTGTGGGGGCGGGTCCTCCTGGCCAAGGTCGCGCTGTTCCTGATCTTCACGGCCGCTTTCTTCATCCTGATCTGGATCAACCTGATGATCGTGGAGCGGCTCGCGCCCAAGGTGCGACCGCCCGGACCCGAGGAGGAGCTCCTCAGCCGCTTCCACGCCATGCTGTCGGGCCGCACCCGGCTCGTGCGCCTGGCGGTGTCGGTGCTGTTCTCGCTGCTGGCCGCGTCGGGCGTGTCGAACCAGTGGGAGGAGTGGCTGCTCTTCGTCAACCGCAAGAGCTTCGGGGTGACCGATCCGCTGTTCAACACCGACATCGGCTTCTACGTCTTCCGGCTTCCGTTCCTGTCCTTCCTTGTGAACTGGGGCTTCGCCGCCCTCATGATCCTGCTGGTGGTGGTGGGCATCGCCCACTACCTCCACGGCGGCATCCGGCTCCAGGTCGCGCCCGGATCGCAGCGGGTGCTGCCGTCGGTGAAGGTGCACCTGTCGGCCATCCTGGCCGGGCTGGCGCTGGTGAAGGCGGCCGACTACTGGCTGTCCCGCTACGAGCTGACCGTGTCCGACCGGGGCGTGGTCGACGGCGCGCTCTACACCGACGTGAAGGCCAAGCTGCCCGCGCTCAACCTGCTGCTGCTGATCTCGCTGGCCGCGGTGATCCTGCTGGTGGTGAACCTGCGGCGCCGGGGCTGGGTGCTGCCGACGCTGGCCGTGGTCCTGTGGGCATTCACCGCCCTGGTGGCGGGCAACATGTACCCCGCCTTCGTGCAGCGGTTCCAGGTGGATCCCAACACCACCGACCGGGAGTCCGTCTACACCGCCGACAATATCTCCGCCACCCGGGCCGCCTACTCTCTGGTGCCCGACGCCGACGTGGCCCTTGAGATCTTTGATTACACCGAGAATCCCGCGCCCGCGCAGCTTCAGGCCGCGGCCCAGACCGTCCGCAACGCCCGGATCCTCGATCCGCTGACGCTGACCGACACGTTCGACAAGGACCAGGGCGAGCGGGACTTCTACCGCTTCTCCCCGGTGCTCGACGTCGATCGCTACGAGGTTGACGGCGAGCTGACCCAGGTGGTGCTGGCCGCCCGGGAGCTCAACCTGAGCGAGCTGGGATCGTGGGAGCGCCAGCATGTGGCCATCACCCACGGCTACGGCGTGGCCATCTCCAGGGCCAACGTCACCGATGTCCGGGGCAGCCCGGTGTTCATCACCGGCGGCCTGCCCGTCGAGGTGGATCCGGCCATCGCCCTGGAGCTCGACGAGCCCCAGATATATGTCGGCGAGGCGCTCGAGGGCTACGCCCTGGTGGGGGCCACCCGCGACGAGGTCGACTATGTGGACGGCCAGGGCAACGAGGAGAGCTTCCGCTACACCGGCGACGGCGGCGTCAACATGGGGTCGTTCCTGCGCCAGGCCGCCTTCGCGCTGCGCTTCGGGCAGCTCGACCCGCTGATCTCGGACTTCGTGGACAGCGACACCCGAATCATCTACATCCGCGACGCTCAGGACCGGGTGCAGAGCGTGGCCCCCTTCCTGGAGTTCGACTCCGACGCCTACCCGGTGGTGTTCGAGGGCCGCATCCACTACGTGCTCGACGCGTACACGACCACCGACCGCTACCCGTACTCCCAGCGTGCCGACACCAGCGGCCTGAGCTCCTCGGCCGAGCTGGCCGCAACCGGCGTCAACTACGTCCGCAACTCGGTCAAGGCCGTGGTCGACTCCTACGACGGCGACGTGACGCTGTACGTCATGCCGGTGCGGGATCCGATCGTCGAGGCTTGGCAGTCGGCGTTCCCCGACCTGTTCACCGACTTCTCCGAGATGCCCGAAGGCCTGCGCGACCATCTGCGCTTCCCGACCGACCTGTTCACCCTGCAGACCAACATGTGGTCGTCGTACCAGGTGTCGGACCCCGAGGCGCTGATCATCGGCACCGAGCGCTGGGCGGTGGCCCAGGACCCGGGCCGCAGCGTGCTGGCCGGGGGCACCGCCGAGGCCGTGGTCGGCGACCGGGGCCTGCTGACCAGCAGGGAGCGGCGGGTGCCGGCCTACTACTCGCTGATCCAGCTCCCCGGTGAGGAGGACGTCTCGTTCGTGGCCCTGCGCTCGTTCGTGCCCACCTCCGAGGATGACAGCCGCAAGGAGCTGACCGCCTTCATGGTGGGCGAGACCCGTTCCGACGGGACGTCGAGGCTGGTGTCCTTCGAGATGTCGAACCTGCTGGCGCCGGGTCCGGCCATCGTGGCGTCCAACGTCTCGACCAACCCCGACATCAGCCGGGAGCTGACCCTGCTCAACGACCAGGGCTCGCTGGTCGACTTCGGCGACATGCTGCTGCTGCCCATCGAGGACTCTTTGCTGTATGTGCGACCCATGTACGTACGGGCCCAGGGCACCCAGATCCCGCTGCTGGCCGGGGTGATCGCCTCGGTCGGCAACCGCACGGCACTGGGCAAGACGCTGGGCGAGGCCCTCGGCAAGCTCTATCCGGGCGCCGGCTTCGAGGGGGTGGTGCTGCCCCCGGTGCTCACCGACGGCGACGTGCCCCTGGTTGAGGACACCGGCCGGGTCGAGCCGGCCGACGACGGCGCCGCGCCCTCGGTGACGGACACGCCGGGTGTGGAACTGGGCGAGCTGACCTCGTCGGAGACCCAGCGGCTGATCGACGAGCTGGCCGAGCTGCGGCGTCGCCAGGACGAGATCCTGGCCCGCCTGCTGGAGCAGCTCGAGAGCTAGCCGGCCCGCCGGCCGGGACGGCTGGGGATCGGGCCCTTACTCAGCGGTCGAGTCCGCGAAGACGCGGGCCTCCCTGGCCACGTTGCCCAAGGCGATGCGGGCCTCCTTGGCTTCCGTCGAGTAGCCGACGGCATCGAGAATGGGCATCAGCTCTCCCCGGCGTATGCGCATCTCCACCGCGGCCGGGTCCACCAGCGACGGATGCTCCTCGCCCATGGCCTCGGCCAGCATCCGCAGCTTATGGCGCAGCCCGGCGACGTAGTTGGCCACCCGCCCCGACTTGCTGGCGGGATCGAGCCCCCGGGTCAGCCACTTGCTCTGGGTGGCGACGCCGGTCGGGCAGCGCCCGCTGTGACAGCGCTGGGCCTGGATGCAGCCCACCGCCATCATGGCCTCCCGCCCGACGTTGATGAGGTCGGCGCCCATGGCCATGGCCACCATGGCGTCGGGCGCGAAGCCGAGCTTGCCCGAACCCCCGAACATGACGGCTTCGTTCAGGCCGACTTCGGCGAACGCCTGGTAGACCTCGGCGAAGCCCACGCGGAACGGCAGCGAGACGTGGTCCGTGAACGTCAGCGGTCCCGCGCCGGTGCCGCCCTCGCCCCCGTCGACGACGACGAAGTCCGGGCCGCGGCCCGTCTCGGCCATGCGGGAGGCAAGCTCCACCCAGAAACGGCGGTCGCCGACCGCCGACTTGATGCCCACCGGGACGTCGGAGGCGTCGGCGATCCGCTCCACGAAGTCGACCAGGCCGGTGACACCGTCGAACTCGGGATGGTGATTGGGGCTGCGCACGGTGACACCCACCGGCACGCCCCGAGCTTCGGCGATCTCTGTCGTGACCTTGGCGGCGGGCAGCACCCCGCCCAGGCCCGGCTTGGCCCCCTGGCTCAGCTTCAACTCCACCGCCTTGACGGGGGCCGAGTCGAGGCTGGCCAGGAAGGTGTCCATGCAGAAGCGCCCCTCGGCGCCGCGAGCGCCGAAGTATCCGGTGCCCAGCTGGAAAACCAGGTCGGCGCCATTGCGGTGGTAGTCGCTGATCCCACCCTCGCCGGTGTTGTGGAGGCATCCGGCCATGGCCGCCCCCAGATTGAGAGCCTCCACCGCCGGTCCCGACAGCGAGCCGTAGGACATGCCGGAGATGTTCACCACCGACGCGGGCCGGAACGCACCGGGCCGGTCGCGCCATGCTCCGAGCACCTTGGCCGCTCGCAGCTCGCCGTAGGCGGCGTCGCAGCTCACCACCGCGGCCAGCGCCCACAGCCACCAGTTCATGGGAGGAACGCTAGCCGTGGCCGGTCCCGCCGCCGGTTGTTGAGCGTGAACTCGGGGCCGGGTTAGGTTTGGGGATGGCCCGGGCCGCGAGAGGTACATGAACGAGCGCGGCACCGGGGGAGTGGGTAGCGGTCCTCTCGGCGGGCTGGCCCGCTCGCTGGGACTTCGCCACGTGTTCGTGCTGAGCACGGGGGCGATGCTCAGTTCGGGCCTGTTCCTGCTTCCGGGCCTGGCCGCGGCCGAGGCCGGGCCCAGCGCGGTGCTGGCCTACGCCCTGGCCGGCGTGGTGGCCGTGCCCGCCATGCTGAGCGTGGCCGAGTTGTCGACCGCCATGCCCCGGGCCGGGGGCGCCTACTACTTCCTGATGCGGGCCTACGGCCCGGCGGTCGGGACCGTCTCGGGCATGGCCACCTGGCTGTCGCTGGTGCTCAAGGACGCCTTCGCGCTGGTCGGGATGAGCGCCTACCTGAACATCGTGCTCGACGTGCCGGCCAAGCCGCTGGCCCTGATGCTGATCGCCGGCTTCACCATCGTCAACATCTGTGGCACCCGGGCCAGCGCTCTGGTGCAGATGCTGCTGGTGGGCTTCGTGCTGGCCGTGATGGGCTGGTTCATCGTGGCCGGGCTGGGTGAGGCCGGCTCGGGCGGCGGGAGCGGCACGCTGGAGCCGTTCTTCACCGACGGGGTGGGCGGGTTGGTGAGCGTGATCGGGCTCGTGTTCGTGTCCTACGGCGGGCTCACCAAGGTGGCCAGCGCGGCCGAGGAGATCAACGACCCGTCCCGCAACATCCCGCTGGGGATGGGGCTGTCGCTGCTGGTGAGCACCGCCCTCTACACGCTGGGGGTGCTGGTGGCGGTGGCGGTGGTGCCGCCGGCGGTGCTGCACGACGACCTGGCCCCGATATACACCGCCGCCGACGGGGTCCTGCCCACCGCGGGCGCGGCGCTGGTGGTGGTGGCCGCGCTGGCCGCCTTCTCGTCGGCCACCAACGCCGGGATCCTGGCCGCGGCCCGTTACCCGCTGGCCATGAGCCGGGACAGGCTGGTAGGGGAGATCCTCGGGAGGCTGAACCGGTTCAACACGCCCGCCTGGGGGGTGGCCCTCGCCGGGGCCGGGATGGCTGTGGTGGTGCTGGCCCTCGACGTGGCTGCCATCGCCAAGGTGGCCAGCGCCTTCGTGCTGTTGACGCTGGCGCTGGTGAACTCGGCGGTGCTGGTGCTGCGGGCGTCGCGCATCGCCTCCTACGCGCCGGGGTTCACCGCACCGCTGTTCCCCTACCTGCAGCTGGCCGGGATCGTCATCGACGTGTACCTGATCGTCGAGCTGGGCGCGACGGCCCTGCTGCTCACCGGGGCGTCGGTGGTGCTGGGGGTGGTCGGGTACCTGTTCTACGGCCGCACCCGCTCGATGCACGGTGGGGCCATCTACCATGTGTTCGAGCGCTGGGGGAAGCTGGTGGACCGGGGCCTGGACCGCGAGCTGAGCGCCGCGGTGCAGAGCCACGGGGTGCGGGCCGGCGACGAGTACCCGGGGCTGATCGCCCGGGCCGCGGTGGTGAGCATCCCCCAGGGCACCGACATCAACGAGGCTGCGGTGCGGGCCTCGGAGGTGCTGTCGACCCAGACGAACGTGGACGTGGGCACGGTGACCGACCGGTTCCTGGAGTCGGGCTCGCTGTGGATCCAGCCCTCGGAGCTGCATCCCACGGCCACGCCGGTGGCCTTCTTCGACACCGACGACGACTACCTGGTGATCGTGCGGGCTGCGGGGGGCATCCGCATCCCCAAGGCTTGGGGCGGTAGGGACGAGCAGGTGAAGGCGCTGTTCTTCCTGGCCGGTTGCAGCGCCGAGCCGGGCCGGGTGCTGCGCCTGGCCGGCGAGCTGGCCGCCTACCTGCACTCGGACCGGGCCGAGGCGGTGGCCGAGGCCGCCTACGAGGCCGAGGTCAAGGAGGCCCTGCTGCCGGACCTGTCGATCGGCCAGTACCCGCTGATGCCGGAGCTGTCGACCGCCGCGCTGATCGGCCGCCGGGTGGGCGCGCTCACCATCGACAGCGGCTTCTTCCTGGAGGCGGTCAGCCGCGAGGGCCGGGTGCTGCGGGCCGAGTCCGACCTGGTGCTTGAGGCCGACGACCAGATCACCGTGCTGGGTCCGCTCGACAGCCTCCCCGACGTCGACGGCGTGGCCCAGGTCCTGGCCGACTGACCGTGGCGAGCCCCTTGCGGGCCGGTGGGCGGCCTTGCCATGCTCCAGAGAATCTCGGGAGAGAAATGTGTCGTATACCCACACGAATCGCACCGAGATTCCGACACGACCGGCTACGGCCTCGCCCGTATGGGCCGGCCTCGCTCGGCCTCCCGCTCGGCCTCTAAGTTGAGCAGGTCGGCCGGCTCTGACCGAAGGGGATGGACATGGAACTGGCAGGGGCTGCGGCCATAGTCACCGGCGGCGCGTCGGGCATCGGGCGGGCATGCGCTCGGCGCTTGGCCGGGCTGGGCGCGCATTGCGTGGTCCTCGACATCCAGGCGGCCAAGGGGGCCGACGCGGCCCGGGAGGTCGGCGGCCTGTTCGTGGAGGGTGACGTGGCCGAGGAGGAGCCGGTGCAGGCCGCGGTGGAGGCGGCGGGCGAGTTGGGCCCGCTGCGGGTGCTGGTCAACTCGGCCGGGATCGCCTCCGCGGTGCGGACGGTGGACCGCCACGGCCGCCCGATGCCGCTGGAGCGGTTCGAGCGGGTGGTGGCCACCAACCTGATCGGCACGTTCAACTGCATCCGGCTGGCGGCCGCGGCCATGGCCCGCACCGAGCCGGCCGACGCCGACGGCCAGCGGGGGGCGATCGTCAACATGGCCTCGGTGGCCGCCTTCGACGGTCAGACCGGCCAGAATGCCTACTCGGCCTCCAAGGGAGGAGTGGTGGGCATGACCCTGCCCATCGCACGGGACCTGGTGCCCATCGGGGTGAGGATCAACACCATCGCGCCCGGGATCATCAACACGCCCATCTACGGCACGGGCGAGGAGGCCGAGCAGTTCAAGGCGCGGTTGGCCGAGGGAGTGCTGTTCCCCAAGCGGCTGGGCACCGCCGACGAGCTGGCCTCGATGGTGATGGAGCTGCTCACCAACGACTACATGAACGGCGAGACCATCAGGGTCGACGCCGGCATCCGTATGCCCCCGAAGTAGGCGTCCGGACGGGTCTTCGGGCGTTGTGGGCCTCTATGCGCGGCCGCTAGAATCGCGCTGCGGGGTGGAGCAGTCTGGTAGCTCGTCGGGCTCATAACCCGAAGGTCGTAGGTTCAATTCCTACCCCCGCCACCACCAAGAGCCCAGGTCAGAGCCCACGCACTGGTCTGGGCTTTGCCGCGCCGGAGCCCGATCCTCTAAGCCTGGATCCACCGATGCGGTGTGGCCGGTGGGGTTGGCGCGTCCACCGGGAAGGCCTCCTGACATGGGAGAATGCTGTTTGAAGCAACGGTCATTCTGGCCATGTGAGGAGGCACTTCCTGTGAGCAGCATAGCGGGTGGGATCGACGGGTTGGAGGCGGTGTTCGATGACGCTTCGTTGGTGGCAGACGCGGGTCTTCTGTTGGCGGGCACGGTGATGGGCCGGCTGGGTTTGGAGTCGCTCATCGATGAGGTGGTGCGCCCGCCTGAGGCGGGGCGGGGGTCCGGGGCGAAGGCGTTGTCGGTGGTGGCGTCGATGCTGGTGGGAGGGTCACACATCGGCGACGCCGACCGGCTGCGGGCCGGCGCCGCTGTGGGAATGACAGGGGCCCCTCGCAAGCGAGGGGCCCCGGGTCCTGAGCGGCGAAGCGCTCAGGGTGTTATGTCCTGATCATATTGGCAGGGTGTGACGAGCACTTAGTCGATACCTACTTGCTTGGGCGGGTTTCAGCGCTGGAATGGAACTCCATTGCTGCGGAATGAAACCGGCAGGCTCCTGTAGCTGCTGGTCCGATTCGGACCATAGATGGTACAATTCGGGCCAATGGTTGGCGTTGAGTTGGAACGGATCGAGGCACTGGAGCTGCTGGGGATGGTCGTCGCTCATCTCAATGTCGCCGAGGCGGCCGGCGATCTGTCGCCGCGAGTCGCGACGCTGCTGGGCATCCGCGACAAGCTGGCTGCCGGCTTGCGGGAGGAGAAATGAGCTACACCGAAGCTGAAGTGTCCGCCGCGATCGCGAGAATGGAGAAGTACCGGTCCGGGCTCGACTATGAGGTCAATACTGCACTTGCCGTGGTCGGCTTGAGCGCCGAGCGGGCCGGCAGGGAGATCGCGATCCGCGACGACATGATCCGCACCGCCCATCGCGTCGGTGCTTCGCTGCGACAGATTGCCGAGGCGTCCGGCCTCGGCCGAAAGACTGTCACTGCGATCGTCGAGGCGGATCCCCCTCAAGCGTGACCCGGGGTGTGTCAGCGGCCGGAGTGGACCACGGCCCTCAGAAGCGTCTAGACGAGTAGTTCCAAGGGGTGCGGGGGTGGTGGTGGGTCCGCGTCGTTGGGTTTGAGGGTGTCCAAGATCTGGGCTGTCAACAAGCCCCGATCTTGGAGGATCTCGGCATGAACCCGGACTTGGACACCCTCGCGACTGCACTGTATGTGCGGATCGACGATTTGTTGGCGGCGAACCCGCAGTGGGCGCCGCTTCGGCCCGCGGTGGGGATCGCGCCTGCGCTGTCGGACGCGGAGCTGGTCACGCTGGCGGTGCTTCAGGCGCTGCTGGGCTTCGACTCTGAGGCCCGCTTCGTCCGCTACGCCAGAGCGCACCTGGGGCCGTGGTTCCCCTATGTGCCCCAGCGCAGCGGCTACAACAAGCGGCTGCGCCGGGCCGGCGAGATGATGCGCCACGTGATCGCGGCGCTGGCGCGGGAGTGCCCGATGTGGCACGACGACGTGTGGCTGGTGGACTCCACGCCTGTCGAGTGCGGCCGCAGCCGAAGCACCCAGCAGCGCTCCGACCTCGCAGGATGGGCCGCCTACGGCTACTGCGCCTCGCACTCGCGGTGGTTCTGGGGGCTGCGCCTGCACCTCATCACCACACCGGCGGGACTGCCGGTCGCGTACGCGCTCACCGCAGCCGGAGACGACGAGCGCGACACCTGCCTCGAGATGATCGCCAGAGCCGGGATCGCCCGGGCGGGCCAGACTCTCATCGCCGACAAGGGATACCGCTCAGCAGCCTTCGAAGCCGCCCTCAACGCCGCCGGCGTCACACTCATCCGGCCCGCCGCCAAAGGCGAGCCGCCCCGACCCGGGCGACAGTTCCTGCGCCCGCTGCGCCAGATCATCGAGTCCATCAACCAGACCCTCAAAGCCCAACTCGGCCTCGAACGCCACCACGGCCGCACCAGACCAGGCGTCGCCGCGCGCGTCCTGCAACGGCTCCTCGCCCTCACCGCAGCAATCTGGCACAACCAAACCACCCAACAACCCGGCCCCGCCCGCAGCCTCACCGCCTACGACCACTAACCCCTTGGAACTACTCATCTAGGCGGCGCGAGCGTGGCGATGTCCTGGCTGATCGGATGCTTGTTCTGGGTGACCAGGTTCGTCGTCACTTCGACCACGCCATCGATCTGCTGCACCTTGTCGTGGATCAGCAGACGCAGATGGGCGATGTCGCGGCAGAAGACGTCGGCGACCACGTCGTAGGCGCCCGCCAGCGTGGCCACGTAGCCGGCTTCCTCCAGGCCGGAGAGCGCGTCGGCCACCTCGACCAGCTGACCGGGCCGGACCTTGAGCAGCAGGGTTGCGTGGATCCCGAGACCGGAGAGGCTGGGATCGAGCCGGACGTTGACGGACAGGATCCCCGAGGAGCGCATCAGATTGATCCGGTTCCGGACGGTCCCGGCACTCACGCCCACGGCCTTGGAGATGTCGCTGTAGCTGATCCGGCCGTCCTCTTGCAGAGTCCGAACAATGTTGCGATCGATGTCGTCCAACTGCACGGTGATCATGTTACAAACCAGCAAATGCCATCGGTGTTATCCCCCGGTCGGGCAGGGCACAGCCCGCGAGGCGCACCGAAATTCACTGGAATATAATAGCTGATATTAGATGCCGGGCCCTCTGCGTGGCGCCCGATGCATCCTCGGCGGCCCGAGCCACCTTCAGTCTCGACCACCTGAAGACCGGCCGGGTCTCTCGCTGCGAGTTGCACAATCGCCGCCGATTCGTTCACCCGATTGCTATGTCCCCGGCGGTCGATTCGTGCGATCATGGGCCGGCACGCTGAAGCGAGGGTCTCGCGGCAGGAAGGAACGTGCAGGGCGTGAACCGCCACACCCGCGGCGCCGATCTGCTGGCCGAGGAGGCTGTGGCCCGTGTCACGGGATGGCTGGCGCCACCGGGGCCGTCGACGTCCGGGCGGGACGGCGCCGCGACCCGGCGTCTGTCGGGGGTGGTGACGGACCCGCAGGCCACCGCCTTCGCCATGCGGTTCGTCGACCGCGTGATCCGGCCCGAGGATCCCGCGGTCGCCGCGGGCCAGCTGACGGCCCTGGTGGCCGAGGCGCGGCTGCCCGCGTTCCTGTCGCCGCTGGACCGGCTGCTGCTACGGCTGGGAGCGCGGCTCGGACCTCGGATGCCGCGACTGGTGATGCCGATCGCCCAGCGCCGCATGAGGGCCCTCGTGGGCCACCTGGTCGTCGATTCCGAGCCGGAGCGGCTGTCAGCCCATCTGGAGACCCGTGCCGCGCGGGGTTATTCGCTGAACGTGAGCATGCTGGGGGAGGCCGTCCTGGGCGAGGCCGAGGCCCGACGCCGGCACCGGGAAGTGCTCGACACCCTTGCCCAGCCCGATGTCGACTACGTGTCGGTCAAGGTGTCGGCGGTAGTGTCGCAACTCAACCCGTGGGACTTCGACGGCTCGCTGCACCGGATCAGCGAGGCTCTCCGCCCCCTGCTTCGAGCGGCCGCGTCCGCTTCGCCGGCGACGTTCATCAATCTCGACATGGAGGAGTACCACGACCTGGAGCTGACCGTGGACGCCTTCCGCCGCCTGCTGGAGGAGCCCGAGTTCGCGACCCTCGACGCCGGCATCGCGCTGCAGGCGTACCTGCCCGACTGCTTCGACACGCTGGTGGACCTCGTGGACTGGCACAACGGCCTGGTCGCCGAGGGTCGCCGCCGGGCCTCGATCAAGATCCGGCTGGTGAAGGGCGCGAACCTGGCCATGGAGCGGGTGGAGGCCTCCATGCGGGGCTGGCCGCAGTCGCCATACGGGACCAAGGCCGAGACCGACGCCAACTTCAAGCGCTGTCTCGACTGGATGCTGACCCCCGAACACACCGCCTCAGTGCGTATCGGTGTGGCCAGCCACAACCTCTTCGACGTGGCCTGGGCCGACCTGCTGGCCGGACGGCGCGGAGTCCGTGACCGGGTGGGGTTCGAGATGCTCGAAGGCATGGCGCCCGGTCAGGCCGAACAGCTCCGCTCCGCGGACAGGGAGGTGCTGCTGTACACGCCCGCGGTGGCCACCGAGGACTTCGACGTGGCCATCGCCTACCTGTTCCGCCGCCTGGAGGAGAACGCCTCCGACGAGAACTTCATCCACCACCTGTTCGGACTGAAGCCCGGTAGCGCCGCCTTCGAGTCCGAGGCGACCAAGTTCCGGGCCTCGGTCGCCGGGAGGTGGTCGGTCGGGCGGTCCCCGCGCCGCCGCCAGGACCGTCGCCGCCCGCCGGAGCCCGCCGACCCGGCGGCCGGCTTCTTCAACGAGCCCGACACCGACCCGGTGCTGGCCCCGAACCGGGCCTGGGCCCGCGACATCGTCTCCAGGGCATGGAGCGGGCCGGCGGCCGCGCTCACCCGCGAGGCCGCGGCAGTGGACCGGACTGTGGAGGCGGCCGCGGCCGCGCAGCCGGCCTGGGCCGCCCGCTCGCCGGCCGAGCGCCGGGACCTGCTGTGGCTCGTGGCGGACGAGCTGGCCCGCAGGCGGGGCGACCTGGTGGCGGCCATGGTCCACGAGGGCCGCAAGACCGTCGCCGAGGCCGACCCCGAAGTGTCCGAGGCCATCGACTTCGCCCGCTGGTACGGCCAGCAGGCCCTGGAGCTCGGCAGCCCGCAGCCGGCCCGGTTCGAGCCGTTCGGGGTGGTGCTGGTGGTGCCGCCGTGGAACTTCCCGGTGGCCATCCCCTCCGGCGGGGTCTTCGCGGCGCTGGCCGCCGGCAACGCCGCCATCCTCAAGCCCGCGCCGGAAACGCCCGGCTGTGCCGAGATCGTGGCCCAGTGCTGCTGGGCTGCCGGTGTCCCGCCAGGCCTGGTCGGCCTCATACGTACTCCCGACGACGATGTGGGCCGGCACCTGGTCACACATTCCGATGTGCATGCCGTGATCTTGACCGGGGCCTATGACACGGCGCGGATGTTCCTGTCATGGAAGCCCGCCATGCGCCTGCTCGCGGAGACCTCGGGCAAGAACGCCATGGTGATCACCCCCAACGCCGACATCGACCTGGCCGTGGCCGATCTGGTGGCATCTGCGTTCGGGCACTCGGGCCAGAAGTGCTCGGCCGCCAGCCTCGCCGTCTGCGTGGGCGACGCCTACGACTCGCCCCGGCTGCGCCGCCAGCTTGTCGACGCGGTGACCGGCCTCGAGGTCGGCCCCAGCACAGAGCTGTCCACCACTGTGGGGCCGACCATCGACGAGCCCGAGGGCAAGCTGCTGCGAGCCCTCACCCGCCTCGACGACGGCGAGGAGTGGCTGGTCGAACCCCGCCGTATCGACACCGCGACCTGGACCCCCGGGGTGCGCCTGGGCGTGCGACCCGGCTCATGGTTCCACCAGACGGAGTGCTTCGGCCCGGTTCTGGGCCTGATGCCGGCCGGGACCCTCGACGAGGCCATCGCCGTCCAGAACGCCACCGCCTACGGGCTCACCGGCGGCATCCACACCCTGGACCCCGCCGAGATCGGCCGGTGGAGCGACGCGGTGGAGGTGGGCAACGCCTACATCAACCGGGGCACGACCGGAGCCATCGTGCGCCGCCAGCCCTTCGGCGGCTGGAAGCGGTCCTCCGTCGGTCCCGGCACCAAGGCGGGCGGCCCCAACTACGTGGCCCGGCTCGGGACCTGGCACCCGGTCGAGGCCGGCCTCAGCGACGACCAATGGCTCGAAACGGCCCGAGCCGGCGACGAGGCCGCGTGGCGCACAGAGTTCGGTGTCGAGCACGACCCGTCCGGGCTGTTCTGCGAGTCCAACGTCTTCCGCTACCGGCCGCTGCGGAGTGTCGCGCTGCGGGCCGAGGCCGACGCCAGGCTCCGAGACGTCGCCCGGGTCCGGACCGCAGCCCGCCGCTGCAACGTCACCCTCGTCGAGTCCCACGCCCCCGAGGAGACCGGCGCCGACTTCACGCATCGGCTCGGATCGCTCGACGTCCAGCGCGTGCGAGTCGTCGGAACGTGCAGCCCCGAGCTGCGAGCCGCAGCCAACGAAGCCGGAATCCACGTCGCCGACGACCCGGTCACCGCCGAGGGTCGGATCGAGCTGCTCCACTACCTGCGCGAGCAGTCCATCACCCGCACCACCCACCGCTACGGCAACATCCTCTAGCCCTCGCCTGTGGCGGCGGTCCTGGCACCCGAAGATTAGTCTAGTCTTCAGACTAAGTCCAGTAGACTGAGATCTGCGTCGGATCGATCGCAGTCAAAGCAGGCACCGCGGTTCTCATCCAGACGGGTATCATAGGAGAATGATTGTGACTGAACCGGAAATAGTTAATGTCCATGAGGCCAAGACCCACTTGTCGAGGCTTCTGGAGCGGGCGCACGCAGGAGAGGAGATCATCCTGGCCAAAGCGGGCAAGCCCTACGCCAGGCTCATGCCGCTCGCCCCGAAGCGCCGTCGCGGCGGGCAACTCCCGGGCCTGGTCGTCGGGCCCGAGTTCTTCGAGTCGCTGCCCGAGGAGGAGCTCAGGGCCTGGGAAGGCAGATGACGAGGCTCCTACTCGACACACACGCGCTGCTGTGGTGGTGGTCCGAGGAGGCGTCGCTGCCGCCCCGTGCCCGCGAGGCGCTCTCAAATGCGGACGCAACGGTCTTCGTGAGCGCGGCCAGCGCCTGGGAGATCGCCACCAAGGTGCGTCTGGGTCGTTTGGAGTCATACAGGGACATGGTCCCCAGATTCGACGAACTGGCAAGGGCCGCCGATCTTCGCCACCTTCCCTTGACCCACCGCCACGGCCTGCGCGCCGGCAGCTATCCGAACGAGCACCGCGACCCGTTCGACCGGATGCTGGCCGCCCAGGCTGAGCTGGAATCGCTCACCCTCGTCACTAGGGACGAGGTGTTCGGGGACTTCCCGGTCCAAGTGCTCTGGTAGCGCGGACCGTCGATTCCGCTGCCGAGTAGCGGCGCGCCGTACACCCGCAGGGCAGATCGCGTACCGCAAGCTCCCGGTGGTCGCGAAATGCCCATCGGCTCCGCCTGCACGAGCCTTCTAAGTTGGTCCATCAAGGCCGACGACCGTGGAGTTGACCGGAAGGCGGACCGTGAGAGAGTTGACGATCGAAGACATCGACGATCTCGCTCTAGGCGCGACCCTGCTGGGAACCGGTGGAGGCGGCGACCCGTATGTGGGCAAACTGCTGGTCAAACAGGCGATCGCAGATCACGGCCCCGCCAAGGTGGTGGAGCCAGAAGAGCTTCCCAGTGACGGCCGCCTATTGACCACTGCCATCATCGGCGCGCCGACGGTAATCCTGGAGAAGATCCCAGCCGGCACCGAGTTTCGAGCCGGCATCCGGGCTCTGGCCGCCTACTTGGGCGAGGAGCCTGTCGCTCTGATGCCCATCGAGGTGGGTGGGGTCAACACGCTGGTGCCGATCGCCACTGCGGTCGAAATGGGCTTGCCGATCGTCGACGCCGACGGGATGCGGCGCGCCTTTCCCCAGATCGAGATGACCGTCTTCACACTGCACGGACTGCTGGCCGCGCCGATGTCGATCGCGGACGAGAAAGGCAACATGTGCGTCTTCGAGGCCACGACGAACCAGACAGCCGAGGCGCTGGCGCGGGCCGCCGTCATTCAACTCGGCCTGGCCAATGCGATCAGTTGCTATCCGATGACGGTGGCTGACGTGCAGCGGGCTGGGATCCGCGGCTCGATGACCTACTGCACCGAGGTCGGAAGGCGCCTCGCCCACGTCAAGCGGGGCACCGATGGAGCCTGGCAACAACTGCTCGACTACACCGACGCAGAGCTGGTCTTCAGCGGCAAGGTCATCGACATAGATCGCCGCACCACGGAGGGCTTCGCCCGCGGCACCGTCGTTCTCGAGCATCTCGACGACACCAGCCGCACCATGCGGGTCGAGATCCAGAACGAGAATCTCATCGCCTTCGAGGAGGGCGAGGCGGTCGTGACCGTGCCCGACCTGCTCTGCCTGATCGACAACGAGTCGGCTGACCCGGTCACCACCGAGAGCCTCGCCTACGGGCAGCGGCTCAACGTGCTGGCCATGCCGTGCGCACCTGAGTGGCACCGCGACGGGATGCTCGAACTAGTCGGGCCCCGAGCCTTCGGGTACGACATCGACTACGTCGACTTCCGGGAGAGCCGGCGGTGAGCGGACTGCGGCTCGGCGTCGACGTAGGAGGCACCAACACCGACGCGGTCGTGGTCGACTCGTCCGGCACGGTCCTGGCCGCGACGAAGACTGCCACCACGCCAGAGCCGATTGGGGGCATCCAGTCGGCCGTGGCTGCGGTCCTGGCCCAAGTGGACGACCCAGCCGGGCTGGACAAGGCGATGCTCGGCACCACCCATCCCACGAACGCCATCATCCGGCGCCAGGACCTCGACCGGGTGGGGGTGCTGCGCCTGGCCGCCCCGTCGTCGTTGGGAGTGCGGCCCAGCGCAGCCTGGCCCGAGGACCTTCGGGACATTGTCATCGGTCGCAGCGAGATCGTGTCGGGCGGGTTCGAGTACGACGGCACGCCGATCGCTGCCCTTGACGAGGATGCGGTCAGGCGGTTCGGCGCCTCCTGCGCACCGGAGGTCTCAGCCATCGCAGTCTCATGCGCATTCAGCCCGGCGTCGATCGATCAGGAACTTCGCGCCGCCGAACTGCTGGCCGAAGAGTGCGGCGCCGACTTCCCGGTGTCGCTGAGCCACACGGTGGGATCCTTGGGACTCCTCGAACGCGAGAACGCCACGATCCTCAACGCGTCCCTGCTGACGGTCGCCAAGCGGGTGGTGGCCGGGTTCCGCAGCACCTTGACCGAGGCCGGGCTGGAGGTCGAGAGCTTCCTCACCCAGAACGACGGCACGCTCATGGCCGTCGACGAGGCCGACAAGTACCCGGTGCTCACGGTCGGCTCGGGCCCGACCAACTCCATGAGGGGAGCCAGCGCGCTCGCTGGACTGTCCGACGCGCTCGTCATCGATGTCGGCGGCACCTCGGCGGATGTGGGGATCCTCGTCGACGGGTTCCCCCGCGAGTCGACCGCAGCAGTCGAGGTGGGAGGGGTGAGAACCAACTTCCGCATGCCCGACCTGATCTCGGTCGGCCTGGGAGGCGGAAGTATCGTCCGCAACGGTGACGGTGTGGCCGTCGGGCCCGACTCCGTCGGCTATGACGTGATCACCGAGGCCATCTGCATGGGAGGCCCGACGCTGACGCTCTCCGACGTCTCACTCGCCGCGGGCCGCCTGGAGGGCTTCGGTGACCTCGCTCTGCTGTCAGGCCTGGACGCCTCGCTCACAGACGCCGCCATCGGTTGGGTGGACGAGCGAGTCGGAGTCCTGTGCGAGAGGATGAAGGCGTCGAGCACAGCCCTTCCCCTCATAGCTGTGGGTGGCGGCGCCCATCTGGTTCCTCAGGCGCTGCGAGGAGTCAGCGAGGTGATCTGGCCGCCGCATCACTCGGTGGCCAACGCCTTCGGCGCGGCCATCGCCGAGGCCGCCGGATCGATCGACAAGGTCTACAGCTACGACACCGACGGTAGAGAGGCTTGCCTCACCAGCGCCCGCGAGGAGGCCGAGGACGCGGCCATCCGGGCCGGCGCCGATGCCCACAACGTGCGCATCACCAGGATCGTCGAGATCCCCATGACCTACGTTCCGGGGGGCAGGTGTCGGCTGATCGTCAAGGCTGTCGGGCCGCTGTCCTCGTAGTGCGGGACTCCATGCCGAACGCCGCCGGACTCTTGCAGTAGGAGACCCGATGCGGGTGGTGGACGCTCACAACGATCTGCTGCTCGCCGTGTTGCACCAGAGGGAGAGGGGGTGCAGCGACCCCTTCGGAGACTTCTGGCTGCCCCGACTGCGCGCCGGCGGATTGGCAGTGCAGTTCCTGGCCGTCTTCACAGAGGACCAGCACGTCGGCGAGGGCGCGCTGCGACGCTGCCTGTTGCTGCTGGAGGAGGCCCGGAGCATCGCCGCGGCCCATCCCGCCGACGTGGTGGTGGTCGAGACCTGCGGCGACCTGGAACGGGCCCTCGCCTCGGGTCGCATCGGGCTGGTGCTCGCCATCGAAGGCTCCGAGCCGGTGGCACACAGCCTCGGCGTGCTGGAGACCCTCTGGCGCTTGGGCGTGCGGTCCATGTCGCTGACCTGGAACCGGCGAACCATGATGGCTGACGGCGCGGGCGAGGCCGCCACCGGCGCGGGGCTCACCTCCCTTGGAGCGGAGGCCGTGGCCGAGATGGAGCGGTTGGGAATGATCGTGGACGTCAGCCACCTCTCGAAGGCGGGCTTCGACCATGTCGCCGGCATCGCGACCCGCCCGTTCGTGGCGACCCACTCGTCGTGTCACGCCCTGTGCCCCCATCCCCGGAACCTCACCGACGACCAGTTGCGTGATGTGGCCGACTCGGGCGGGGTGGTGGGGATCAACTCCTTCGGAGGGTTTCTCTCGACCGGTGCCCCCACCCTCGACGACTACCTTTCCCACATCGATCACGCGGTGAGAGTGGCCGGCCCGTCCGCAGTCGGGTTGGGCTGTGACTTCATGGAGGACTTGCTGGAGGTGCTCGATCCGATCCTGGGCGCTGGTCTCGTCGATCCCGGCAACCTGCCACTTGTCGCGGGAATGCGCGATCCCTCCGACCTCGGGCCCTTCCGGGCGCGGCTCACGGACTGCCTGGGTGCTGAGATCGCTCCCCGAGTGGCGGGCGACAACTGGATCGAACTCCTGAGACGGGTCCTGCCGTCACAGGATCAAAACAGCCGCCGCAGGTAGTAGAACGTCACTGGTGCCCGATACTCGCCTGCGGCCCAGACCGCTCACGGTGGAACAGCTGCTAGCAACCGGCGCGCTCGGAGACTGCCAGGTGGTCGCGGGCCGCGACGGCCTCGATCGCACCGTCTCGGACGTGTTCGTCACGGCCCGCTGCGACCTGGCCACACCGATCTCGCCGGGTCTGCTCGTCGTGCTGGACGCCCACGGGCTACAGCCCAACTCCTATGCCCTCGATATCGCGTTGCGGACCGTCAGGGACGGCGAGGGGTCGGGTCTGGTGGCCGTCAACGCGGTGTCCGCAATCGGCATCGCGACCCGGCGGCTGGCGGACCGATTCCGCACGGTGCTGGGAGAGGCTCAGGCGGATGACGTGCTTGCCGCCGCCGCGTCGGCACGAGAGCTCGTCCTACAGCCCTCCGTGCACCAGGCCGCGATGATGGCTCGGCTGCTGCGGGGTCTTGACCGGACCACCACAGTCTCGCAGACCCTTGCGCTGGTCTCGGAGGTGCTCGGACGTCCATGCTCCCTGGTCGAAGCCAGCAGCGCCGTCATCGCCGGGCCACCGGCGTCGGTGCGGCCGCAGGCCTTGAGACGGTACGCCTACCACGCTCCCGATGTCGGTTCGGAGGGTGAGCCGGGAATGGTCTGTCCGGTCGTTGTGGTGCTGGAGGAGCCGGTCCGGTTCTGGCTCGTGTGCCTGCTTGGCGACGCTGACACGGCCATCCAGCAGGCCGGTCTGGATCTCCTCGGCGTGGCCTCGTGGGCGGTGGGAGCCAACCTCGTGCGTGACCGGCTCGTCATGGAGCGCGACGCCAGGCACCGTCTCGCACTGCTCAACGAGGTAGTCGGGAGCGGGGAACTGCCTGATGAGGCGATCTTGGCCCAGATGGCGACCTTCGGTTGGTCCGCAGCCGGATGGACGAGCGCCTTTCACGTTCAGCTGTCGGGTCCCGTGGACTCGAACTGGGCGCTCGTCAACACCGGTGCTCTCGCCGAGACACTCGAACGGGTCGGTATCGACGGTCCTCTCATCGAGAGGACGGACGGTTGGTCGGGTTGGGTGTGCGCACCGACAGAGCCCCCGGTGTCGGAATACCAGCGGCTGGCGCAGAGCCTCCAAGACGCGCTTGAGGCCCTCGTTGCCGACTCGGACGGTGTGAGCGCGCACGCCGGGGTGGGCCGACCCGCGTACGGCCTTCCCGGCCTGAGGGCGAGCCTGACGGAGGCTCGCCAGGCGACGGCCCTCGCCGGCGCGGGCCCAAGTCGTGTCGCAGTGAGACACATCGACGAGCTCGGCATCCAGCGGATCATGCTGGGCTGGTACGGCTCGGCTGACTTCGGCCGGGTGGTGGCCGCGTTCCTCGAACCGCTGACCAGAGAGGACACCGACGGCGTGCTCCTGCGAACGCTGCAGGCCTACCTGGACTGCCAGTCCTCCGCCACGAGCACTGCCGCCACGCTGGGTGTGCACCGGAACACCGTCATGAAGCGAATCGACCGCATCGCGGAGACCCTCAACGTCAACCTTCACGACCCGGACCAGCGGCTCGCGCTCCAACTCGTCGTGAGGATGCACCGGCTCGATCAAGTCAGCATCTAGACCGTTCTCCGCTCCAGCCGCTACCCGCCTTCGTGGGTGCCAGAACTGCACTTCGCGGTGCCCGAATGGCAGCGGTCTGCCCATTGAGCCCCGGTTCGGGGCTCCTTACCGTGCCCCCACAGGCTCACAGTTCCCATCGTGAGGGGGGATCCGATGAAGGTACGCAATGCGGCGAGGCTTCTCTCCGTCATCCTGGCGCTGGCTCTAGCAGGGTGCTGAAAAAGTCGTTTGGGTGCTCGCGTTGGATGCTGTGGGGTGGGACAATGTCGTTATGCGTGGAACAGTTGATGCCCAGACGGCGATGTTGTCGACTCTGTCGACGGAGGACCTGATCGGTGCTGGTCACCCCATACGGCGGATCAGGGCTGTGGTGGACGCGGTGCTCGATGGGCTCGACGGCGAGCTGGCGGCGATGTATCCGCCTCGGGGCCGTCCCAGCGTGCCCCCGGAGATGCTGTTGAAGGCGTCGGTGCTGATGGCGCTGTACTCGATCCGCTCGGAGCGGGCGTTCTGTGAGCGGCTGAAATACGACATGTTGTTCAAGTGGTTTTTGGGGCTGCGCATCGACGAGCGCGGCTTCGACGCGTCGACGTTCTCCAAGAACCGGCAGCGCTTGTTGGACCACGAGATCGCGGACCGGTTCTTCGCCGCGGTGGTGGATCAGGCCCGGCTTCGCCGCTACTGCTCGAGCGATCATTTCAGCGTCGACGGCACGCTGTTGGAGGCGTGGGCGTCGCACAAGAGCTTCAAACCCAAAGCAGCCCCCGCCGAGCCCGCGCCGGCGCGGGGCCGCAACCCCGACGCCGACTGGCGCGGCGCCCGCCGCCGCAACGACACCCACGCCTCGGTGACGGACCCCGAGGCCAGGCTGTTCCGCAAGTCCGCGGGGACCGCCGCAGCGCTGTGCTTCATGGGGCATCTGCTCACCGAGAACCGCAACGGGCTCATCGTCGACGCCGACCTCACGCAAGCCGACGGCCACGCAGAACGCGACACTGCCGCAGCGATGCTCAGGCGAGCCCCCCCACGCGCGAGGCGCCGCACCGTCGGCGGGGACCGCAACTACGACACCAAAGACTTCGTCGCCGACGCACGGGCCGCGGGGTTCACGCCCCACGTCGCCCAGAACACCACCCGCCGCAGATCCGCCATCGACGGGCGCACCACCCGCCACGCCGGATACACGATCTCCCAACGAACCCGAAAACGCGTCGAGGAGCCCTTCGGCTGGATCAAGACCATCGCCGGAGGACGCAAACTCCGCCACAAAGGACGACAACGCAACCGGCACTGGCTCCTCATCGCCGCCGCCAGCTACAACCTGGTGCGCATAGCCCGACTCGACACGCGAGCGGCCTGAACCCACCCCGCACCGACCGCCCGACCGCACCCCCCACAAACCACCACCAACCCCGCCCCAGAACCCCCAAACCACCCGCCCGCACCCAACGCCAGCCAAAACCCCCCAACAGCCAACGGGACCTGCCCGGCGGCCGACACCAGAACCAGCCCACCCGACACAACCCAAACCGCCAAACCCCCGAATTTCAGCATCCTGCTAGTGGCCGCGGCGTGCAGCGATGACGAGGCGGCTGAGCAACCAGCAGACACCACTGTCGAGAGCAGCTCGGATGTCGAGGCTCCAGCCGCTCCAGCCGAGGCTCCTGACGAGGAGCAGGAAGCACCCGAGGACACAGGCGCCCCAGCCGAGGTGACGGATGAGGTGGAAGCATCCGAACCCGAACCCGAAGCCGACGAGGCACCCGAGCCGGCCGTCGAGGAGCCCGAGGATGAATCACCGGCGACGACGGAGCCGGCAGGTCCGCGGCAGGTCGCCTACCTGTCGGCCAGCTCGGCCAACACGTTCCTGCTGGCTTCGGTGGGAGAGATGCGGCGGCTCGCCGACGAGAACAACATCGAGCTGGTCGAGTTCGACGCCCAGTTCAACGCTGATCTGCAGACCACGCAGCTCCAGGACGCGGTGGCCAGCGGCCAGTACGACGGGATCATCCTGGTCGCCTTGAACGGACCGGGGCTCGTCCCCGACGTGGAGGCGGCTCTGGAGGCCGGTCATCAGGTGGTGCTGTTCAACCAGATCGTCGGTGACGACCTGTCCACCAATGAGCCCCAGGTGGACGGGATTGCAGCCTCCGTCCTCGCTCCGCCCGTCGTCACCGGCGAGCGGGCCGGACGGCTCACCGTCCAGGCCTGCGCCGGCCTCGACCCGTGCCGGGTGGTCTACATCTTCGGCATACGGGGCATTCCGCTCGACGTCGCCCTGCGCCAGGGGTTCGACAGCGTCGTCGCGGACCAGCCCAACATCGAGATCGTCGCCGAGGGCGAGGGCCAGTACCTGGGACCCGAGGGCGGGATCAACGCCATCCAGGACATCATGCAGGCCCAGCCTGACTTCGACGTGGTGGTCGGCGCCGACCAGCCGCTGCAAGGCATCGAACTCGTCCTCACCGACGAGGGCAAACTCGACGATGTAGCCCTGATCGGTCTGGGTGGATCCTCGCCCGCCATCGAGGGAATCCGTGACGGGCGGTGGTTCGCCACCGTGTTCTACGCTCCGGCCAGCGAGGGCCGTCTGGCCATGGAAGCCATGATCGCGGCGCTTGAGGACGGCACCTACACCGGCGGGGTGGACCCCAACGGCGGCTTCGTCGACGAGGGAATGGTCACCGCAGCCAACGTGGACCAGTTCGCCGCGGAGTGGGATGGCTGATCCTCAGCCCGGCGAGCCCGCTCATGTAGAGCTGCGCGCCGTATCCAAGCGGTTCGGCTCCATCCAGGCCGTCGACCACGCCGACATCTCGATCCGGCGCGGCTGCATCCATGCACTCGTCGGTGAGAACGGCGCGGGCAAGTCCACCGTCGGGAAGATCATCGCTGGAGTGCACACCGCCGACAGCGGCTCGATGATCGTCAACGGCCGCCCGTGCCGGTTCCGGTCGCCGAGGCAGGCGTTCACCGCCGGCATCACCGCCATCGCCCAGGAGCTGGCCCTGGTGCCGGATCGCAGCGTGGCCGACAACGTCTTCCTCGGAGTCGAGTCGACGCGGTGGGGATTCGTGCCCCGCGCCGCCACTGCGCAGCGCTTCGAGGCTCTCGTCGAGCGCACCGGCATCCCGATTGATCCCGCCGCGAGAGTCGGGAGTCTCAGCGTCGCCGACCAGCAGCAGGTCGAGATCCTCCGGGCTGCGGCTCGGCGATCCGAGTTCGTGATCATGGACGAGCCCTCGGCCCGCCTCTCCTCGCAGGAGCGCGACCAACTTCATCGCCTGCTGCGGTCTCTGCGCCACCAGAGGATCACCGTCCTCTTCATCTCCCACTTTCTCGACGAAGTCCTCGAGCTTGCCGATGACATAACGGTCATGCGCGACGGGCGCGTCGTGAAAGCCACCAGGCCGTCGTCGGAGACGGCTGGATCCCTGGTCGAGGCCATGATCGGGCGCAAGCTCGAAGGCAACTTCCCGCTCAAGCCGCCCCTTCCGGAGCCATCCCAGGCCCCGGTCCTCAGAGTCCGGGACCTGATCCCCGCAAGTCTCGGCGCGCAGACGCCTGCAGGCTTCGCCGGGCAACCCATGTCCGCCGGCACCCCGCTCACGGCAGGGCTCGACCTGGATGTGCTCCCAGGGGAAATAGTCGGCATCGCGGGGCTGGTCGGATCGGGCCGCACGGAGTTCGTCAGGTGTGTCTACGGCGCCGACCGACCCGTCGCCGGAGACGTCAAGATCGCTGGCGGCCGCGCCGGCCACTTCCGGCCGCGCGAGTCGATCAGCGCCGGCCTAGGGCTCATTCCCGAGTCTCGCAAGGAACAAGGACTGCTGATGGATCGCAGCCTTCGCGAGAACATCGGCCTCCCGCACCTACGACGGATCACGAGAGCAGGCCTTGTGGCCCGTCACTCCGAGCGCGAGCTTGTATCCGCATCCGCGGCCCGTGCCGGAGTGCGCGGCGGAGGGCTTGAGACTCCGGTCAGGCTGCTGTCGGGAGGCAACCAGCAGAAGTCCCTGTTCGCGCGTTGGGCGGCTCCAGGTCTGCGGGTTCTCATCGCCGATGAGCCCACCAGGGGAGTCGACGTGGGCTCCAAGCGCGCGATCTACGATCTGATCGCGGCCGCGGCCGCCGACGGCCTCGCGGTGCTGCTCGTGTCCTCGGAACTCGAGGAACTGGTTGGGCTCTGCCACCGTGTGCTCGTAATGCGAGATGGGCGGTTCGTCGCAGAGTTCGCCCACCCCGACCTGGACGAGACGCAGATCCTGCGGCACGCCTTCGGTGAGGAAGCCGCGGTCGGCCAAGGCTCATGACGGATGCAGCCGCGCCGCTGCGGCCGTCCGGAACCGGCCGATACCTCGGGCTGCTTGCTCGCTACGGCATCGTCTGGGTGACCGTCGCGCTGTTCGTGCTGCTCGCTCTCACAACCGACGGGTTCTTGACCGGCCCCAACCTGCGCAACGTTCTCGACCAGCAGGCGACGCTGCTGATCGCCGCCTCCGTCGCAACGCTGACCATGATCGCAGGCGGTTTCGATGTGTCGATCGCGGCGGTTGCGGTAGCCGCTCCGCTGGTAGCGCTGCGGGTCGAGAACGCCACCGGCTCGGTCGCGCTGGCCTTGCTCGCGGGATGCGCATTCGGTCTGGTCGTCGGAACGGCCAACGGTTCAATCGTGGCCTTCGCGCGGATCAACTCCTTCATCACAACTCTGGCTACGTCATTCATCGTGTTCGGAATCGGCTATGTCGTCAGCGAACGCAGCATCATGCGGCCCTCCAGCGACAGCTTCCGCGACATCGCCCGTACACGGTTCGCCGAACTGACCACGGCCACATGGATCTCGCTCGCGGTGGTGCTGATGGCCTGGATCACGTTGGCCGCGACCCGGTTCGGCCGCCATGTGTACGCCACCGGAGGCAATGCCGAGGCAGCCAGGCTCGCCGGCGTGCGAACACGGCAGGTGGTGGTGGCCGTGTTCGCCCTGTCGGGTCTCGCGGCCGGGCTCGCGGGGGTAGTGGCCGCGTCCCGGACCATCAGTGCGACCCCCTCGGACGACTTCAGCTTCGTGTTCGGCGTCATCGCCGCCATCGTCGTGGGCGGAACCTCCATCGCGGGCGGCACCGGCGCAGTGTGGAGGACCTTGCTGGGCGCCTTCTTCATCGCCTTCATGGTCAACGGGTTCAACCTCCACCAGATCGACCCCATCTGGCAGCGGATCATTCAAGGACTCGTGATCCTCGTCGCCGTCGCCACCGACGCCTGGTCCAGAGCCCGGCGCGCCTAGCCAGAGAATCGACCGCCATCAACCCGATCCAGAAAGGAAGTCCATCATGAGGGTCCACATCGTTGTTCCGAGCACCGGAATGCTCGGCGTCGCCGCGGCGCTGCAGGCCCGGTTGGCCTCCGAGCGGGCAGGCGTGCCGGTAGTGGATCCGACCGGAGCCGCCCTCGGAACGCTGCTGACCATGCACTCGATGGGTCTGAGGCCCAGTCGCCGGACCTGCATGTCTCCACCTGACAAGGAGCGAACCAGCCCTGTAGGCGGATAGCGCTCCTGCGAAAGCCCCAGTCCGGCGGATCGCACCCGAGCGGGTCGAGGGCAACACGCTGGCCGTTGTGGCCTTGGAGCAGCCGGGTGCCTATCCACCGGTGTGAGCGGAGGTTCGTATAGTTCGCGATGGCCATGACCGTTAACGCCTCCCGCTCCTTCGATGTAGTTGTTGTCGGCGGGGGGTATCGCCGGGGTGTCGGCCGCTTGGGCGCTGGCCCGGCGGGGGCACCGGGTGGCGGTCGTCGAGCGGGAGGCCTCCCTGGCCGCGCACAGCACCGGACGGTCGGCGGCCCAGTTCCTGGCCTCCTACGGCGGGCCGGCCAACCGGGTCCTGAGCGCGGCGTCGCGGCCGTTCCTGGAGGCCGGTGCCGACGGCCTGGCCGACAGCGAGCTGCTGGAGCCCCGCAACGTGCTGTGGATCGGCCCCGCGGGCTTCGAGGAGCAGCTGGAGGCCAGGGTGACGGCCAACCAGACCACCGGCACGCCGTGCGAGCGCCTCGATACCGCGGGCGCCCTCGGGCTCTGCCCTGTGCTCGACCCGCGGTGGCTGGACGCCGGCGTGATCGAGTACGGCGGCTTCGACATCGACGTCGCCGAACTGCATCAGGCCCTCCTGCGGGGCGCCCGCGCCGAGGGTGCGGCGGTGCTGCGGGAGCACGGGGTGCGGGCGCTCGCCCGCCGCGACGGCTGTTGGCAGGTGGACATGGGAGAGCGGGTGCTGAACTGCGCCGCCGTCGTCAACGCGGCCGGCGCCTGGGCCGATGAGGTGGCCGGTATGGCCGGCGCGCGTCCCGTCGGCCTGCAGCCCTACCGGCGCACCGTGTTCACCTTTGCCAGCGGCTTCGAGTCGGCGAGCTGGCCCCTGGTGGTCGGGGCCGACGAGAGCTTCTACTTCAAGCCCGAGGGCGCCGGCCAGTTTCTGGCCTCGCCCGCCGACGAGGACCCCGTCGATGCCTGCGATGTCAAGCCCCGCGAGATCGACGTCGCCGCCGGGATCGAGGCGGTCAACCGGGCTACGATCCTCGACGTGCGCTCGGTCCGTTCCACCTGGGCCGGCCTGCGCACGTTCGCTCCGGACCGGGTCCCGGTCGTCGGCTTCGATTCCGGCGCGCCCGGGTTCTTCTGGTGCGCCGGGCAGGGCGGCACCGGCATCCAGACCTCCCCGGCCATCGCCTCGCTCACGGCCGACTTGGTCAGCGGCACAACCCCCGAGGGCCTCGTCACCGATCTCACAGCCCAACTCAGCCCCGAGCGCTTCCTGAGCTAGCAGTTCGCTCCCGTCTAACCGCCGAGGTCTGGCGCGCTGAGGAAGTGCGTGACATCCTCGGCGTGATGCAGACTCTTGACGCTGTTGCGGTTCGGGCTGCTACCCCGTGGCCGGAGTTGATCGCCGCCATCGCAGCGGCGCTGACGGAAGACGCCGTGACTGCCCCTGAGCGTCACATGCATCCGGTCGGCCTTCCCGACGGCGGGACCGGGTCGCTGCTGATGATGCCCGCCTGGGTGGACGGTGAGCTGATCGGCGTCAAGACCGTCACCTACTTCCCGTCAAACGCCGGCACCGACGTGCCCACCGTCAACGCCGCGTACCTGCTGTTCGACGGCCGCACCGGCCAGGTCCTGGCCGTGCTCGACGGCGACGAGCTGACCGCCCGGCGCACGGCCGCCATCTCCGCCCTGGCCGCCAATCGGTTGGCCCGTACCGACGCCGAGCACCTGCTGGTGGTCGGGACCGGCGTCCTGTCGCCCAACATGGCCCGGGCCCACGCTGCCGTCCGCCTGCTCACCAGGATCGAGATCTGGGGGCGGCGCCCCGAGGCCGCCGCCGCGGTGGCCGAGACACTGCGAGCCGAGGGTCTGCCGGCTGAGGCGTCCAGCGACCTCGATACCAGCGTCGGCCGGGCCGACATCGTCTCGTGCGTCACCGGCGCCACCGAGCCGCTGGTGCGGGGCGAGCTGCTGGCCCCTGGCGCCCACCTCGATCTTGTGGGCAGCTTCCGGCCCGACATGCGCGAGGCCGACGACGCGGGGGCAACCAGGGCCACGATCTTCGTCGACACCACCGCCGGCGCCCTCCTGTCCGGCGACCTGGCCCAGCCGCTGGCCGACGGCGTGATCACTGAGGACTCGATCACCGCCGACCTGAAGGCCCTCACCGCCGGCGACCATCCCGGACGCGCCTCCTCCGACGAGATCACCCTGTTCAAGTCGGCCGGCTTCGCCGCCGCCGACCTAGCCGCAGCCCGCCTAGCCCTCCGCTGACGACCGGCCGGTCGCGCCGCTCGAGTCAGCGCTGGTTCATCGCCGAGGTCTCAGGCGGCTAGGTGGGGTCGCCCTCCTCAGCTTCGCCTAGCTGCTGCTTCGGAGGTGGGGCGCCGGCGGCGTTGGATGCAACCGCGTCTGGCATGCCGATGCCCAGGAAGCCCTCGATGCGGGCCAGTCGCTCCCCATTGGCTGCCACGCCTGCTGCGAGCTTCTCGATGGCTCCGCCCGTGTCTTCCCTCAGCTTGTCGATGGTTCGCTGCTGGTGCCAGATGATCGCGAGAACGGCCAGAGCCACGGTCACCACCTGCAAGAGAGTCTCCATGCGCGTACCCTAGCACCTCGTTACCAACCTGCAACTCAATACTATGAAAATGCTTTAAAACTGCTATACATGTGGTGGACAGGCTAGGAGTCGAGTAACGAACGCTTGTGGACAGCCCACTCGCTGTAACGTCCCGGGCGTATCCGGCCATGTATCCGGCATCGAGACGGAACGAGGGGCTCGCATGGAGCAGGCTGGCCTGAACGTCGGCGTGATCGGCGCCACCGGGTATGTGGGCGGGAGGCTGGTCCCGCCCTGTCGCACCATCTGGCCAGCCGCCACGAGGTCGGCCGGCTCCTCGACTCGGGCCCGGTGCCGGTCACCGAGTTGCGGGCCGCGGTGATCATCGGCTCGGGCAGCGCCTCCTTCGAGATGCTGCGCCACCTCGTCGAGGTGCTGCCGGTGATGGTCTGTCCCCGATGGGTGACCCGCACCCGCTGCCAGCCGATCGCCATCGCCGACGTGCTGCACTGCCTGGCGGCCGTGCTCGACTCGCCGGCCGCCGGCAACCGGCGCATCGAGATCGGCGGACCCGACGTGCTCACCTACCGGGAGATGATGCAGCGCTACGCGGCGGTGGCCGGGCTGCGGCGCCGCCTGATCCTGGGCGTGCCGGTGCTCACCCCCCGGCTGTCGTCGCACTGGGTGAACCTGGTGACGCCCCTGCCCATCGGGCTGGCCCGGCCCCTGGTCGACAGCCTGCGCAACGATGTGGTGGTGACCGACCGCGGCCCCGCGGCCGCGCTGTTGGGAACGCGCCGGCCGCTGCCGTTCGACGAAGCGCTGCGACGTGCCCTGTCGCAGGTGCAGGACCTCGACGTGTCGACCAGCTGGATCGACAGCGCGCCCGCCCCGACCCCGGCCTCGCCCATGCCCCAGGATCCCGACTGGTCCGGTGGAACCATGCTCGAGGACGTCCGAACCGTCCGCACCGGGGCCTCGCCCCAAGCGGTGTTCGCCGCGGTGTCGGGAGTGGGCGGCGACCGGGGCTGGTACTTCGGCGACCGGCTCTGGGCGGCCCGAGGCTGGATCGACAAGCTCTTGGGCGGCGTCGGGATGCGCCGGGGACGGCGCCACCCCGACGAACTGAGGGCCGGCGACGCCCTCGACTTCTTCCGCGTGGAGGTCCACGACGCTCCGAGGCTGCTGCGCCTGAGGGCGGAGATGAAGCTGCCCGGCCAAGCCTGGCTGGAATGGCAGGTGTCCAGCGACGACGACGGCACCACCGTGCTGCACCAGCGGGCCCGGTTCCATCCCCGCGGCATCGCCGGGCGGGCCTACTGGTGGCTGTTGCTGCTGCCCCACGCCGTGATCTGGCGAAGGCTCCTCGACGGCTTGGTAGGGGCTGCCCGAGAGCAGACGACGGAACCCCAAGCGGAGGTGCCCGCCGGCCGGTAGCGGGTCAGCCCGCCGGTGTGCGAACATCACAGGTGATGCTGCAGCGCGCCGTGCACTTCGAGCCGGGCCGGTGCGCGGTAGGGCTGGAGCCCTCCGGCGCGCTGCCCGAGACGGGCTGGGTGTGGATCGACATCACCGCCGGGCGTGAGGATCACGACGAACTCGCTGAGCTCGTCGAGCAGATGGGGCTGGACGCGCTGGCCGTGCGGGACGCGGTGGAGGACATCGACCTTCCCAAGGCCGACGACTTCGGGACGTTCATGCTGGTGGTGCTGCACGCGCTGGCCGAGGACCGGATCGAGACCTACGAGCTCGACTGCTTCCTGTCCGAGCGGCGGCTCATCACCGTCCACGACCAGCGCTCACCCTCGGTCGACGCGCTCTGGGACGGCGTCCTGTGCCGTCCCGAAGTGGCCAGCGGCGGCCCCGATGAGACCCTGGCCCGGCTGGCCGACGTGGCCACCCGGCGGCTGGTGTCGGTCCTGGAGGTGTTCGACGATCGCAACGAGGAGCTGATCGATCTGGCCCTCAACGCCGACGCCGACTTCCTGATCGAGATCACCGCGGTGCGGGCCGACGTGGCCGCGCTGCGCCGGGTGGTGCACCCCCAGCGGGAGGCGCTCGACGTGGTGCGCCAGTCGACCTCCCCGCTGGTGTCGGACTCGGGCCGCCGCCGGTTCTCGGATGTGTTCGACACCGCCTCCCGGGCCGCCCAGGGCGTCGACGGCGCCCGCACCGCCCTGGCCGAGACGCTCGACGCCTACCGGGGCGCCGAGGCCCGCCAGGCGACCGAGGTCACCAAGGTCCTCACCGTGTACGCGGCCATCATGCTGCCGCTGTCGCTGGTGGCCGGGTTCTTCGGCATGAACTTCGTCGACCTGCCGCTGCTGGCCAGCCCGGCCGGATGGGTCATCGTCACCGGGTTCATGGCCTTCATCGCCCTCCTGTCGCTAGGCGTGTTCGTGGCGCTGGGATGGACGCGCCGCACGTCGGGTCGCACCGCGGGAGCGATCCTCGGCCGAGGCTTGGTCGAGGCGGCCCGGGCCCCGGCGCAACTGGTCGGGGCCGTGTTCGAGATCTCCACCATGCCGATGCGCTCGGTCGCGGAGTCGGTGACCAGCGTGCGCAGACCCAAGTCATCCGAGCCGGAATCCGACTGACTCCCCCTGGGCCGCCGCCAGCCGCGGCAGCGGAACGCTCGGTGTTGCACAATGGGGCCCGGCGCCGGCATGGGCCCGCGCCGACGGAGGGAGGCCCGCCGCGCTGCCGGCCTAGTTGTTCCCCTCGGCGACTGGGGGCAGGAAGGCTCGGATGATGGCCTGGTTGGCTATCCACCCTGCGCCGCGTCGACGCACTAACCCGGCGATTCGGAGGCGGTTCAGGTCTCGGCTCAGTGTTCTGGGCCCCTTGAATGCGTACGCCCCGGCCAACTTGGGAGTCAGTGCAGACAAGTCACTCTTCACCGTGGCCTCGTCCGCTGGCATGGCGAGGACCAGATTTCGCTGCCGGTCTCTCGCTGGGCTCGATGGAAACTGGTTCATCACCTCATGGACGTAGTTGATCCAAGCGACTTGGTACTGAAGTGCACGGACCTCCTCGATCTGTTCCCTCAGACCGTCGATGAATCCCTGTATCGCATAGGTCACAAAGCCGACGGTTTGGCGGCTACGGCTGGCCTTCTCCAGTTCTCGGTAGTACTGGCCGCGAGTGAGGTTGTAGTGGTTCGACAGCAGGTGAGCAGCTGGCAGGGGAGCCATCCCGCTCCTGGCCAGTATCAAGAACTCAAGGAGCCTCGCCGTGCGGCCGTTGCCGTCACCGAAAGGGTGTAGCCAGGCCATGTACAGGTGGGCATACACCGCGCGGGCGATCGCCAGCGCGAAGCCAATCCCAGGATCGTCGGACTTGAAGACCTCGTCTTCGAGCCACTCCGACAAGCGGTCGAGCAGGAACTCGCAGTCCTCGGCGGGGGCACCTCGATACGTCGCGACGAGAACCTCGTGACTCCTGACTTCGCCGGGCACGGCGTCCGGCTCGTGTTCGGTTCCGTCGAGCAATCGCCGGTTGTATTCGCAGATCAGTTGCTTGGTGATCGTCGGTGGGTCCCCCATTGTGACCTGATCGGCGATTTCCTGCAGAGCGTCGAGCACGTTGCGCACTTCCCGCTCCTGATATGCCCGGGACTCTGGGACCTTGAGGGTGCCATCAAGGATTCCGGCGACCTGCTCCTCGGTGAGGGTGTTGCCCTCGATGGCCGTAGTGGCTTGGGCCCCCTTTATCAGCGCGACCCGATAGAAGTCCTCGGCAACGTCGGGCGGGAGTGGAGCCCCGGCGAGGTGCTCGCATTTCGAGCGCGCTTCACCTAGCAGCATCCAGGCCTTGGCCCCAAGATTGTTGATGTCGGTGGCCTCGAACGTGATCCACGGATGGGACTCCACGTAGGATCTCATGAGTAGAGGCTACTAACGACCCCCTGTTCTGTCCAACTCCTTGTCCAACTACTTGTCCAAGTGCGGGCGCGCTGGTTCTTGCTCTCAGACAGATCCCCCAGGCGCCTCCTCCTGGGGTTAGGACTCGTAGGCGGTCGCGGCCTGCACCGGGAGGGGCGAGCCCGGACGTAGTCTGATGGCTTGCCTGTATTTCTCGGGGGACTGGCCGCGGCGCTGCTGGGGACCGGCGACTTCTTCGGGGGCGTCGGCGGCCGCCGTATCGACCATCCCGGCGCGGTGGTGTCGATCGCATGGGTGGCGTCGATCGTGGGTGCGGCGGTGGCGGGCCTCTTCGTGCTGGTGTTCCCTCCCGTCCACTTCGGCCGGACCGACTTCTACTGGACGATGCTGGCACTCGTGTTCGCGGCCACGGCCCGGCCGCTGCTGTACCTCTCCATGGAGCGGGGCCCGATGGCGGTGGTGGCGCCGGTGTTCAGCTTGGTGTCGCTGGTGATCCCCGCGGTGGGGGGCCCCCTGACCGGCGACGCGCTGGGCGGAGCGGAACTGGTCGGCGTGGCGCTGGCCGTTCCCGCGGTGCTGCTCATCTCGAGCGAGGGTCGGCTGCCCACCACCGAGATGCTCCAGGCCGGCTCTGCTCTGGCGTTGGGTTGCCTCGTGGGGGTGATCCTGGGGTGCCTGAGCCTCACCTTCGCGCAGATCACCCCCGACGCCGGGGCGATGCCTGCGTTCCTCACCCAGCTGGGCGCGGTGGCCGTCATCCCTCTCGTGACGATGCCGTTCCGGTTGATGGCCCCGGTGTCGTCGGACGTCCGCCGCTTCGGTGTCCTGGTGGGTCTGATCGACATCGGGGCCGTGATCGCCATGGTCATCGCCTTCCAGCGGGGCAACGTGGCGGTGATCGCCGCGATGCTCGGCTTCGCACCGGTGACGGCCATGACGCTGGCGTGGCGGGTCTACCACGAGGCCGTGCGCCGCTGGCAGTGGGCCGGCGCGGCGATGGGCGCGGTCTCCATCATCCTGTTCTCAACCGCGGCCTGAACCGAACTTCAATCAGTTGTCCACCTCAGAGGTGGTTAACTCCTTGAAGTTCGCCGCAGCCGGCGGATCCAGGCTCACGGCGACTGTGACGGCAACAGCTTCACGTCGTTGAGGGACGCGGCCGCGATCGCCTCCTGCAGCCCGGTCGGCGATGCGAGCACAAGCCGGCCGGTGTCATCGATGTCGGTGGCCAAGCCCCGCATGGCGCCATGGGGCAGCAGCCGCAACTCGACCGCTCGACCCAGGGTGGAGCAGCGGCCGCGGTATGCCTCGAGGATGGGCGACGGCTCGTCGAGCCCTGATCCCAACTCCCGCAGGTGCAGTAGCAGCGCGTCGGTGATCCGGGTGCGCTCCTCGGGCCGGGTCACGGGTCCGACCCGCACAGTTAGAGCGGCGAGTTCGACCCGGCCCGGGCCCAGCGTGCAGACGGAGGTGATGGCCACCTCGAGGTCGTCGCTGGGCTCGCATGCAATCGCGTCGGGCCACAGGCAGGACCATCTACCGTCGCGGCAAGCGTCGAGCGCCCGGACCGCGGCCAGGCTGGCTGCCGCCCAGCCCACATCGCAAGCGGACGGATCGAGGGCCTCGGGTCGGGCCAGCACGCTCACAGCGACGGCGTCGGGAGTGCGCCATTCGATGCCGCCGCGGCGCCGGGCTGCTATCTCGGTGTCGGCGACGACGGCCGCACCGGCGGGAGCGTCCGACTGGCGGGCCCACTGGTGCAGGAGCGCCTCGACGGACAGCGCGACGGCCGCCGTCCTCGTGGGCGGTGTCATGGCCCGGCCAGCCTGGGCTCCAACCGGTCGACCACCCAGCCCCGGTCGGCGTCGCAGCTCAGGATGAGCCGTCCCGCGGGCCAGGCCTCGATGCCGGGGAGCTGCGACGGCGACAGCAACTCGACCGCGGCCGAGCCGTCGTCGGCGGCGCGGCACTCTCCCAGAGTGAGCTCGGTGAGCTCGACGCTGCGCAGATCGCGGCGCAGCCCGACCACCAACTGCTGCAGGAAGCGCTCCCGTTCGACCGGGTCGGCGAGGTCGTCGCGTATCCGTCCGGCGACCACCCGGTCGAGGCCGTTTCGCATCGCCACCGACAGGGCGGCGGCCCGGCCCTGGTCGCTCAGCAGGTCCCACAGGGTGGTGTGCTCGGCCCAGACGATCGCATGGATGAACGCTCGGGCACTCTCGGCGGCGCCACCGGCGGTGCCGGTCATGGCCGCACCCACCCGTTCGCCTCCAGCAGGTCACGGACCCGCACCCGCTGCGGCCCGAAGAGCCGGTCGGTGATCACACCGTCCAGCGTCTCGTCCAGGACCCCGGTCGACTCGTGGCCGGCATGGACCCGGCACAGCACGTCGCAGGCGACCTCCAGCAGCCGATCCGGCAGTTCCATGAGCACCCCGATCAGGGACCGGAGCACCAGCCGGTAGTCGTCGAGGCCCAGCTCGGCCAGCGAGCCGACCAGCGCATCCAGATCGGCCTCCATGCCGGTGGGCGGCAGCGAGGCCGCCCGCAGGAGCCGGTCTCGCAGCAGCTGCTCCCGCTCCGTCTCATCGGTGGCGGCCAGCAGGCGGGCCACATGGCTGGCGCGGCTAGCTGCCGGGTCAGCGGCTTCCAGCGCGGCCTCCAGACGGGCCAGGGTGGCATGGGCGGTGCGCCAGTGGGAGGCGTGCAGCCGGGGGTCGAAGACCGAGATGGCGGCGTGGGCGCTGTTGAGGGCCCGGGCCAGGTCGCCGGACCGACCCCTTGCCTCGTAAGCCAGCGCCAGGCTGTGTCGCGCCACCGCGTGGTGGAACGGGAAACTGCTGTGGCCGAGCACGCTCAGCGACTGCTCGAATGCGCCCACGGCATCGTGCGGGTCCCGACCGGCCGATCCCCGGCGGCACAACTCCAGGATGGCCGCTCCGAGTCCGTGGGTCGCCATACCCGCCTGGAGCGACGCGGCTGGGAGCGCCGCGGCTGCGGCCCGGTAGTCGTCGACAGCCGCCACCAGATCCTCGTCCTGCCCGAGCGACTGCCGGGCTTGGGCCCGGTTGATGAGGGCCGCGCCCAGCAGCCGGCCCCTTTCGTCATCGATGGAGTCGCCGTTGGCGCCCGGGACCGTTGCCTTCTGGACCGTCACGAGATCGATGGCCCGGTTCAGGGCCTCGATCCCTGCGCTCGGATGGCCGGCCTCGCATTGGGCCAGACCCAGGTTGATCAACGCTCCGGCATGCTCGTTCACCGGCGCCCGGGGCTCGAGCAGCTCGGCCGCCCGGACGAACAGCTCGAGTGCTCTGCCGGCACGGCCCCCGGCGCGGTGGCAGTTCGCCGCGGCTGTGAGGATGCGTCCGTGCTCGACGGGCGCCCGATCAGCGGTGAGGATTCGAGCGGCCTTGTCCAGCATTTCCAGCGCCTGATCGATGTGCTCGGGCCGGCCGGCGGCCTCCGATCTCGCCACCGCCAGCCGGTACGCGGCCAGCGCCCAGTCGTCGGGCGCCTCCGCGAGGCTCTTGGCGGCGAGTTCCGCCTCCAGATCCTCGATGGTCATGTCGCCGGGTCGTTGGTCGAGGCGAGCTCCCGCACGCAGCGCTCCACCTCGGCTACTGCACGAGCGACCGCGTCGTTCACGGCTGGGGTCAGCCCGATCCCCAGCGTGTCGACCTCGGCCGGTTGGCAGCCGACGATGATGGTGCGCTCCGGCAGCACGCCGGCCGCCTTGGCCACCATCAGGGCTCGCTCGGGGGTGGCCAGGTGCATGTCGGCGAGCAGGTCGTGGCGCTCCTCGACGGGCAGTTCGCCGGCGTCGATCACCTCAGCGTCGATCACCATCACCGTCCCGGGGGCACGGTCCCGGTCGACCGCGTCGACCACCACGAGCGCGTCGTAGCCGGCCATCAGCTCGTGAACGAGATGGATCCCGCCGATGCCGGTCTCGGCCACCGCGACCCCCGGCGGGAGACATCGCTCGCCGAGCCGCTTGACCACCTCGACACCGAACCCGTCGTCGCCGTGAAGAACGTTGCCCACCCCGACCACCAGCACCCGCCCGGCAGTCATTGTGCCGGGCGCTCGCCGGCCCGCAGGGCGTAGCCGTGGATCACCCACCATGCGATGTAGTCCTCCAGCTCGGACCACGACGCGTCGTCCAGCTGCTCGCGCAAGTGCTCGTTCCGCTTGTCCAACTCGGTGGCGATGATCCGGTCGAGCGCGGCGATGGTCACCTCTGCGGGCAATAGTGAGACGCTGCCGGCGTCGCCCACCCGCAGCGACTCGCTCAGCGCGGCGACGTTCTCAAGGTCGATCTCGCCCGCCGCCGGATCCGCCGGCAGCCGATCCTCGTGGACCCGCTGCTCCTCCGAGCGGCGGAGGCAATAGCCCACCAGCAGGGCGGTGCTGGCCCAGTCGGCCAACTCGGAAACCGGCTGGCGAGCCCGCTCGGATTCGAAACACTGCTGCCGGTAGCGCAGCGACGCCTCGGTCATCGGATGGGTCTGAGCCAGGGCCCGGGCGGCGAAGCACAGATCGCTCACGTCGATGTCAGCCGCCGCGGTCATGACCGGCGGGGCCCGATGGTCAGACCGGTGGAGACCTCGCCCGGGCTCGGCGGGGGATGGGGAGCCTCGGTGTGCTCCTCCATCTCGACTCGCCGGAAGTCGATCCAGTGCTCGCGCAGCGACACCTCGATACGGCGAGTGACCGTCTCGTCGGCGGCGGTGCAGCCGTTGCAGGTGCCGTGCATCCGCAGCTGCACGACGCCGTCGGTGACGGAGAGCACCTCCACCTCGCCCCCGTGGGAGTGGATGTAGGGGCGGACCTCGTCCAGGGCCAGTTGGATGACCCGCTCGGCGGCGGCCGGGTCGGTGTCGGTGCCGAGGCCGTAGGTGGCCAGCAACTCGCCCACGACGGGGTCCAGGGCGGCCTGCTCCAGGAACAGCTCGCCGCGCCACTGCCGCACCATCTCCACGAAGCGGCCCAGCCCCTCCCGGTGGTAGGCGTCGAGCCAGTCCAGCAGCTCCTCGGCGTCGGCGGCCACCCGCTGGTCGCCGCACTCGAGCAGCCGGGTGGCCAGCTCGGCCGCTCGTTCGAGGATCTCGCCGTAGGCGAGCTCGTCGGGCGCGGTCACGATCCAGTTCCTAGCGCGGCTTGCCGGGGGCTACTCGCATCCGGGGGCCACCGGTCAGCATGTCCGGTCCTATTCACGAGACACCTCGTGGCGGACCATCTCGAGCACCTCGTCCACGGCATCCTCAACCGGCTGCGAGAAGCCCCAGCCGAACTCGCTCTCGGCCGGCTCCACCTCGATGACCACCGTGTCGTCGGGAAGCGCATCCCAATGCCGGCAGACGGCCAGGGTGTGGTCCAGGTCGACTATGCCCCCCACCGCCTCACCGAGGCGCTCGTGCACCTCGTCAGGATCGACGTCGGGCATCTCGGCGAGCCGGTAGCGCCGGATCGTCCCGGGCGGTCCGGCGCCCCGGGGCATGCACCCGAGCAGCACGACCCTGCCGGGCTGCAGTTCCTGCAGGCGGTGCATCACCCGGTGCGCCGCGTACGAGAGGTCCTCGAGCACCACGCCGTCGGGCCATGCCAGCGTTGCGGCCCGGGCCAGCCAGTTCGTGCCGAAGTCCAGGTCTCGCAGCCACGGCAGGCCGATGCCTCCCACCAGCGTGCAGCCCGGTCCGGCGTCGCTTCGCCCCGGTCTCACCTGGGCGCCGGGACCCAGCAGCGTGTCAAGCACATCGTCCCGGTCGGCCCACGCTGCGGGCGTCGCCGGTGGATTCGCGCCCGCCGGGGCGTGGACGGGCGGTGCCGCCTTGGCTGGAGGGTTGTGGGGAGTGCCGTCGGATGCGGCCCGCATCACTCCAGTGTGCACCCGCACGAGTTGACCTCGCGGGTAATGACCCCCCGTCCCGTGTCCATGTGAGTGGTGCACGGCATGCAGGGATCGAAGCTGCGGATGGTCCGCAGGATGTCGATGCCCTTGATGTCGTCGTCGCCGACGCTCTCCAGGATCGGCGTTCCCATGATGGCCTGCTCGTAGGGCCCGGGATCGCCGAACGGGTCCCGGGGCGAAGCGTTCCAGGTCGAGGGCGTGTTGATCTGGTAGTTGAGGAGCCGTCCCTTGTCCATGTGCATGTGGTGGGTCAGGTAGCCCCGCCCGGCCTCCCAGAACCCGGCGGACACCCGCTCGTCGCGGGGCACCTTGAACGGCGTCGACACGGCGGTCTCGCCCTTGCGCCAGTACTCGAAGGCCTGCATCAGGCAGATCATGCCGATGGCGGCGGTGAAGGCCACCCCGTAGGCCCGGCCCCGGTTCCGCTCGAAGGCGTTGAGCTTGGCGGGCACCTTCCAGAACAGCTCGGTCTCGGGCAGGTCGTGGGCCGGCAGCAGCATCCTCAGGCCGTCGCCGGTGGCCTCGATGTAGGGGTTGTCGGGCAGCTGCTGGGCCATGGCCGTGGTCCACATGCGCCCGTAGACGCCGGTCTCCATGGAGGTGCGGTCCCAGCGGGGGGCGGTGGCCCAGGAGTACTTCTCCTTGAAGTTCTTGCCCTCGGGACGGGGGATGGTCTCCTTGTTCCAGGCGTGGTAGGGCGACAGCGGGTTGCCCAGCGCGTCGGTGGGGAACGGCATGTGGCCGTTGCCGTTGGTGGTCCAGTCCTCGTAGTAGGAGTGCTCCACGAACTCCTCGATGCCCATGTTGATCTCGGTGAGCTTGGTGGTGAGGAGCTCGCCCTCCTTGACGATTCCCGGCGCCGAGTAGCGGGCCTGGCCCCAGGCGTCGATGTTGGCGTAGGTGGCGTCGTACACCTCGAGATCGTCCCAGATGCCGGTCTGGATCAGGTTCGACGGTCGCAGGCCCACATCGGAGTAGGCCGGGTTGGCCTCAAGGAAGAAGTCGCAGATGTCGTCCCAGATCCCGGCCAGCCGCTTGGCGTAGTCGAAGATCAGCCCCAGGTTGGCGTAGTACTCGTTGAAGGTGGTGGTGCTGACGGTGGTCGAAACACCCCCCGGCACGAGCGTGGAGGGGTGCGGGTACTTGCCGTACATCAGCGTGCACATCTTGCGGGCGATACGGGTGTACTCGAGGGACTCCAGGTAGATGGACCCCTCCAGCGGGTTGAAGCCGTCCATGATGTCCTTGATGGTGACGTACCCGTGGACGTCGGCGTGCGGGGCCAGAGTCTTGGAGGCCAGCTCCACCAGTTCGGGGTTGGTGACCGACACGATGGCCGTCGAGTAGTCGGGCCCGGCCAGCAGCCCCAGGTGCAGCGGGTGGTCGTAGAACATCTCGGCCACCTCGCCCAGGTTGCGCACGCACACGCCGAGGGGCGGGGGCTTGATCCCGAAGGCCATCTCGATGGCCAGCGACGACACGGTGGCGTGGACGCCGCCGCACACCCCGCAGGCCCGTGACGAGATGTCGATGGCGTCGCGGGGATCGCGGCCCTTGAGGATGATCTCGTAGCCCCGGAACAGCATCGCCATGGAGTGGGCCTCCACCGCGGTGCGGGTCTCGAGGTCGAGCACGGTGTGGACCGCCAGCGCGCCCGCGACCCGGGTGACGGGGTCGATGCTCCACTCCCGCAGGCGGGGCGGGGCGGCCAGCGCTCCCGCGCTTTGCCTGTTCAGCGCGCCGCGGACGAAGTCCCGCGGCTCGGCGACCGCCACCGCGTAGGGGTCGGCGATGCCTTCAACCAGGCGGGCCTTGCCGTCGTCGTCGAAGGTGATGGGCAGGTTCTTGAAACACATAACCGGTTAGCGGCCTCTATGGAAGGGGCGGCACCCTCGCCCCGGCGAAGCGGTGGCGAGCGCGTTCGGGGACACAAGGCTTGGATTGGCAATCATGGTTAGCGGCCTCCCTCGTGTGAATGCTGCTTGCGGGAGTAGAGCCGGTGGATCAGGCGCTCAGCTCCGACGGGCTGGGTCTTGTAACGGCCCCAGCCGCTTGGGAGGTCGCGGTCGTCGTGCCAGCGGGCCGAGCGCATCTTGTCGCTCTGGGACAGCTGGCGCATGCGCCGGATGAACCCGCCGAACACGCGGTTGGTGTTGGTGGACAGCAGGGCGCCCGGCGGCCGCTCGTACATGGGGGAGAACTTGTCGGGGAAGCCGGGCATGGTGCAGCCGATGCAGATGCCGCCCATGTTCATGCACCCGCCGTGGCCGTCGACGATGCCCCGCTCGGCGATGTTGCACTGCACGATCGGGCCCCAGCATCCCAGCTCGACCAGGCACTCCTTGTCGCCGTAGGAGTGGGCGAAGACGCCCTCCTCGTAGTAGCCGGCCCGCGGGCAATGGCGATGGACGGTCTCGGTGAACAACCAAGCCGGCCTCCCGAGCTCATCGAATTCGGGCAGCGGGGCGAGGCCGTTGAGGAACAGCAGGGCCGCGGCGGCCGTCTCGGTGATGTTGTCGCCCACCGGGGAGCAGCCCGGGATGTTGATCACCGGGAGGCCCAGCGCCGACCGGTAGTCCTTGCCGAGGTGGTCCATGACGCCCATGGCGTTGGTGGGGTTGCCGTGCGCGGCCGGGATGCCGCCCCAGCAGGCGCAGGTGCCGATCGACAGCACAGCCGCGGCGCCGGGAGCCAGCCGGTCGAGCCACTCCAGGCTGGTGATCTGCCGGCCGTCGGTGCGGTCCTCGCCCAGCCCCATCCAGTAGCCGTACTCGCCCGAGACGGTCTCGTCCATGATCGACCCCTCCCAGAAGATCAGGTAGGGGGCGTCGAGCTTGCCCTCGGCGGCCAGGCGCAGGTTCTCGGTCCATTCCGGCCCCGACTCCACCGACAGCACGGTGTGGACGAGCTCTATGCGGGGCAGTCCCGGTACCCGGCCGGTCAGCAGGTCCTCGACCCGGGGGTGGGTGGCGCCGGAGATGGCGATGGTGCATCCGTCGCAACTGGCGCCCACGATCCAGAACAGGTAGGCCTTCTCGAGCGGCCCCTGGGAGACCAGCTCCGATCGCTTGGGCCGGAGCGGGCTGCGCAGGGCGACCGGCGCGAGCGGGTCGGCGGGGTCGGTGATGAGCGGCTTGGCCTCGATCTCGCCGTGCGTGGAACCGGGCGCGACCTTGGTGTACTGAGCCACGAGCGAAGCCTCCTGCGGTCGAGAGCGCTGCCGACAGATTGAGCCTAACACTATGTGCGAATCGCATCTAGCAGCCGCCTTGGGCTAAGCTGGCCCGGACCGTCAGAACGGCCGCGGGAGGGTCCATGTCGACAGGATGGGTCATCGGCTACTTGGTCGGAGGCATTCTGATCCTCGCGGTGGTCGTGCTGCTGCTGCTCATGATCCGCGGCGCCCATGGGGCTGCGGTGAAGGCCGAGGCCATCCTGGCCGCGCTGGAGGAGTCCCGCGACAACACCGCTCCGCTGTGGGCCGTCAACGACGTCAACTCGGCGATAGAACGGATCACCGCGGGGGCGGGCGCGGTCCGCGAGCATCTCGCCTCGAAGAACGGGGGCTGACGATGAGCACCAACGCGCTCTGGTGGCTGACGCTGGCACTGGGCCTTGTGGTCTGCCTGGTCGCGGTGCTGCTGCTTCAGATCTTCTACCGCAAGGTGCGCCGCATCGAGACGGGCGCGGCCGCCATCTGGGAGACGGGCAAGCAGGTGGCTCGCAACACCGCCACCACCTGGATGCTGCATCAGACCACCGTGCGCCTGGACGCCTTCACCGAGGAGGCGCTCAAGCACGACGCTTTCCTCGACGAGGCCCTGGCCCAAGCAGGAGGTGACGACTGATGCGGACGCTCCTCATCGTGCTGACCGTCGTCGAGATCGTGGTATTCGTCGGGGCCCTGGCGGCGTACCTGATCGCGATATCCCGCTCGTTGCGGCGGATCTCGCAGTCGCTGGGCAAGGTCACCTTCGGCGTGAGGGCCATCGAGACCCAGTGCGCCTCCGTCGGGCCGTCGGTGACCCGGGTGAACGAGCAGCTGACCGTCATCGCCGGCGCGCTTGAGGGTGTGTCGGCCAAGGCGGAACGCCTCGGCGCCGGATCGTGACTACGTCGGCGGCGTCACCCAAGTCCGACGCGCTGGCTGCCCTCTACTGGCGCAGCGAGATCCTCCAGGTCATGTACTGGCTGAGGGGCGAGGGCTTCGGCGACGTGGTCGACCCGGGCCTGATCGAACGCTTCCTCGGCGTGGACGCCGCCATCGGCATGACCTACCTCGACCGACTGGTGCAAGAGGGCTACCTGGTGCGCGACGGCGACTGGTTCGCCCTGTCGGAATTCGGCCTCGAGCGAGGCGCCATGGAGTTCCAGGAGGCCTTCGCCGACCTGACGAAGCCCACTCACGGCGAGTGCAGCGCCGACTGCTGGTGTCATGCCTCGGTCGACGAGGCCGAGGCCTGCGTCGCGGAGCGCCTGCGCCACGACCACGACCATGCCTGCTGAGCAGTCCGAAGGGCTGCCGAGGCGGTTCCTGCCCGGGTTCCTGCTGCTCAGTCTGGAGCGGCACGGCACGTCCTACGGCTACGAGCTGTACGAGACGACTCGATCCCTGGGACTCTCGGTCGATCTCGCCGCCGTCTACCGGACTCTGAGGTCCATGCAGCAGCGAGAGTTGGTCACCTCGCAGTGGGTGCCCTCCCTCTCGGGGCCGGATCGGCGCCTCTACGCGCTCACCGACCCCGGGCGAGTCTCGGCCGCGGCTGCAGCCGACGAACTGGCGAACGTGCGCGACGGTCTCATCTCTGCTCTGGAGTACTTCGAGGCGCTAGACGGCTCCCGCCCATGAGGATCGCGGTCGCGGGCAAGGGAGGAGCCGGCAAGACGACGATCTGTGCGACCGGGGCCCGGTTGATGGCCCGGTCGGGAGCGAGGGTGGTGGCCGTCGACGGCGACACCAACCCCAACCTGCACGCAGCCATCGGAGTCGATGCGGCCGCGGTGCCGCTGTCACTGCCGGAGTCGCTGGTCTCGCGCCGCTTTGAGGGCCCGCGCCTGACCGCTCCGGTGGAGGCGGTCCTCCAGGACCACGCCGCGACCGCGCCCGACGGGGTGAGTCTCCTGCGGATGGGGATGCCCGAGCACGCCGACGAGGGCTGCATGTGCTCCGCCCACGCCACCGTGAGCGCGCTCCTGGCTGATCTGGCGGAGGCCGAGAGCACGGTCACGCTGCTGGACCTCGAAGCCTCCCCGGAGCACCTGAGCCGGGGAACGGCACGGCACGCCGACGTGCTGCTGCTGGTCGTCGAGCCCTACTACCGGTCGCTGGAGGCGGCCCGGCTCCAGGCCTCGCTGGCCGCAGAGACCTCCATAGGGCGGGTGGCGGTGGTGGCCAACAAGTGCCGGCAGACCTCCGACACCGACGCGATCGAGGAGTATTGCACCCGGCACGGGCTGGATCTGGTCGGTGTGCTCCCGTGGTCGGAGGCGGTCATGGACGCCGACGCCGCTTCGACGCCCCTGCTCGATCACCGTCCCGATGACGGACTCGTCGACGCCGTGGGCGCTCTCTTCGGGAGTCTGGTCCCAGCGGTGCAGGCCGACGCCTCGGCGCGTCCCTTCAACGGCGGGCGCGAGGCTGCCGGGCCGCCATCCGGATCAGGCGTCATCCGAGCGGAGGCCGGCGTCTGATGTGCGTCGGGATTCCTGCGGTGGTGGTGGAGCTCGGGCCGTCGGGCGAGCACACGGCCATCGTCGACGTGGAGGGCGCTCAGCGAGAGGTCAACACGATCATGGTCGACGATGAGCCGCTGGCCGTCGGCGACTGGGTGCTGCTTCACGTCGGGTTCGCGATGTCGAGGATCGATGCGGCCGAGGCGGCCGAGACGCTGGCGTTCATGCGCGAGCTGGGCTCGGTGTACGACGAGGAGTTCGAGGCCTTCAGCAGCGACCTGCCATGATCGCGTCCATCGACTGCGGCCGCGACCCGGTTGAGGCCGCGATGTGGCTGGCCCGCGCCTTCACCGCCGGGAGGCGACTGCGCGTGTGGGCGCCCGGCGCACCGGACCACGCACACCACGTAGCGGTGGAGTTCGTCCATCCCGTGGTGGCCGGCACCCGGCCATTGGCTGCCGTCGTCGGCGATGCCGGGACCGGGGCCGCCTCGACCGATGCCAGGCTGGTCATCGGCGATGCCCGTGCCGCCGGGGACGCCGCGCTGGCTGCGGACCTGTTCATCGCAGCCGATCAGCCCGACGCGGCCATCGTCTTGAGCTATCACGTGCTGTGGGAGCTGGTCCAGGTCGCGCTTGAGCATCCCGGCCTCGTCGGCAGCGCCGGCGCCGCCGGAGGGGACTCGACAGGGTTCCTGTACCCGTTCCTGGACGCGGCCGAGGATGACGAGGTCTCGCTGCGTGACTCGCTGCGGGCGTCGGCCGAGGCCAAGCGGGATGAATCCAAGGGTCTGGCCGAGGAGTCGCTGGAAGCCAACCGGATCCCGCTCGAGGAGGCCGGCATGGCCATCGGCCGGGCGGTCCTATCCGGCGGCCGTGTGCTGACCATGGGAAACGGCGGCAGTGCCACCGATGCCGCCCGCCTGGCCCGGCTGCTGCGCCGGGGCGGTGTGGCGGCCCAGTCGCTCTCGACCGACTACGCCGTGGCCACCGCGCTGGCCAACGACCTCGGCGCGGAGCGGATCTTCTCCCGGCAACTCGACGCCTTCGGGCAGCCCGGCGACGTGCTGGTGGGCTGCAGCACCAGCGGCGCCTCCCGCAACCTGCTCGCGGCGTTCGACCGGGCGGCGGGCACGGGCATGACGACGGTGGGGCTCAGCGGCTACGGGGGAGGGGCGTTCGAAGGCCACGCGAGCGTGCATCACAGCCTCGTCGTACAGTCGATGTCGGTGCACCGCATCCAGGAGGCCCAGGCCGCGCTGATGAGCGCGCTGTGCGAGCATGTCGCCGGCGCGCTCGTGGCCGCAGGCCGGGCACCGCAGGCGGCGCGGTGAAGTACGTCGACGAGTTCCGCGACCCGGAGGCGGCCCGCCGTCTGCTGGCCGACATCGCCGGTGCGGCCGGCGACCAGCCGCCGAGGAAGTTCATGGAGGTCTGCGGGGGCCACACCCACGCGATCTACCGCCACGGCATCGAGGCCCTGCTCCCGGACAGCATCGAGCTCATCCACGGCCCGGGATGCCCGGTGTGCGTCATCCCGATGGGCCGCGTCGACGACGCCGTCGCGGTCGCCTGCGCCGACGGGGTGACCATGTGCTGCTTCGGCGACATGATGCGGGTGCCGGGGGGAGAGTCGACCCTGCTGGAGGCCAAGGCCCGCGGCGCCGATATCCGCATCGTGTACTCGCCCCTGGACGCTCTGGCCCTCGCCGAGCGGAGCCCCGACCGCCAGGTCGTGTTCCTTGCGGTCGGGTTCGAGACCACCGCGCCGTCGACCGCGGTGACGCTGCTTCAGGCCCGCGAGCGCCGGGTCGACAACTTCAGCGTGTTCTGCAATCACGTCACCATCGTCCCGCCGCTGAAGGCCATCCTCGACTCGCCGGGGCTCGACCTTGACGGGTTCCTGGGCCCGGGGCACGTGTCGACGGTCATCGGCACCAGCCCGTACCGGTTCGTGCCCGAGCAGTACGGCCGGCCCCTGGTCACGGCCGGCTTCGAGCCGGTCGACATCCTGCAGTCCGTCCTGATGCTGCTACGCCAGCTGGCCGACGGGCGCTGCGAGGTAGAGAACCAGTACCGGCGGGTCGTGTCCGGCGACGGCAACGCCCGGGCGCTGGCATTGCTGAGGGAGACCTTCGTGGTGAGGCCGCACTTCGAGTGGCGGGGTCTGGGGTTCATCGCCCAGAGCGCCCTGGCCATCGCGCCGGAGTTCGCTGCGTGGGACGCCGAGCTGCGCTACGAGGTCCCTGGCGTACGGGTGGCCGACCCGAAGGCGTGCCAGTGCGGTGAAGTGCTCAAGGGAGCGCTGCGGCCGTGGGAGTGCAAGGTCTTCGGAACGGCCTGCACCCCGGAGACGCCCATCGGCACCTGCATGGTCTCCTCGGAGGGCGCCTGTGCGGCCTACTACAACTACGGGCGGTACTCCAGCCGGTCGCGCATCCCCGTCCACGCGACTTGATGCCGTCCACCGGCGACTTCGAGGCACGCCAAGCTGTTCTGGCCCGGGTCGAGTCCTGGCGGCGGCGGGCCCCCAAACTCACCGACGACACCATCACCATGGCCCACGGGGCGGGCGGCAGGGCCAGCCAGTCACTGCTTGAGGCCGTCATCCGACCGGCCTTCTCCAACCCCGTGCTCGACCGGCTCGAGGACGGCGCCGTGCTCAAAGTCGGTGACGGCCGGCGTCTGGCTGTCACCACCGATGCCTTCGTGGTCACGCCGCGGCGCTTCAACGGCGGCTCCATCGGTGATCTGGCCGTCAACGGCACCATCAACGACCTGGCCGCCATGGGAGCCGAGCCCGAAGCGCTGACGGTATCGCTGGTGCTCGAGGAGGGACTGGAAATCGAGGAGCTGCGGGCCATCGTGGGCGACGTGGCCGGGGCCGCCGCGGCGGCGGGCGTCGACATCGTCACCGGCGACACCAAGGTGGTCGAGCGGGGTGCGGCCGACGGCTGCTACATCACCACCACCGGGATCGGCTTCGTGAGAGAGGGGACGCAACTGGACGCCGCAGCTGTGGAGCCCACCGACGCCCTGGTCCTGTCGGGCATGATCGGGGATCACGGGGTGGCCGTGATGGTGGCCCGCGGCGACCTGGCCCTGGCTGCTGACGTGGCCTCGGACACGGCGCCGCTGCACGAGTTGGTGTCAGCTCTTCTGGATGCGGTGCCCGACACCCGCTGGCTTCGGGACCCGACCCGTGGTGGGGTGGCCTCCGCTTGTAACGAGCTGGCCGCGGCGTCGGGGCTGGGGGTGGAGCTGGACGAGCGGGCGCTGCCGGTGCAGGGCCCGGTGGCCGGAGCGTGCGAGCTGCTGGGACTCGACCCGCTGTACATCGCCAACGAGGGCAAGATGCTGGCGGTGGTTCCCGCCACCGACGCCGAGACCGCGGTAGAGGCCATGCAGAGTTGCGAGGCCGGCGCCGACGCCTGCGTCGTGGGTGCCATCACCGATGAACATCCGGGCCTGGTGCTGGTGCGAACCGGGTTCGGAGGAACGAGGATTGTCGACATGCTGGTCGGCGATCCCCTGCCCCGGATTTGCTAATGGCACTGCGGGCCACGGCAGATTGTTGCCGATGAACGGCGCAAGGTCCGGCGCTGGCGGCGGCCCATGAGTCGGGCCGGGATCATTCGCTGCCTGCTGGCGGCGGTGCTGTTCGGGGCGTCGGCGCCGGCCGCGTCCGAGCTGGCCGGCGACATGTCCTCGCTCGTGCTGGCCGGCCTTCTCTATCTGGGGGCGGGTCTTGCCGTGGTGCCCTCGGTCGTCCGCTCGCCCCCGTCGGCAGTGGCACTGCGGCGCGACTGGCGTCCGGCGCTGGCGGCCGTCGTCGCGGGCGGCGCCATCGGGCCGGCGCTGCTGGTGGCCGGTCTGGCCCGCACACCGGCCGCGACCGCATCGATCCTGCTCAACCTGGAGCTGGCCGCCACCGTCCTGCTGGCCGCCGTCATCTTCCGCGAGCATCTCGGGGGGCGTGTCCTGGCCGGCGCCGCGCTGGTCACCGTGGCGGGGGTGGTCCTGTCCTGGGAGCCGGGCGCGCAGATCGATGTCGGCGCGCTGTTGATCGCGGCGGGTTGCCTGGCGTGGGGGGTCGACAACGGCGTCACCGCCAAGATCGACCAGCTCAGCCCCGAGCAGGTGGTCCTGCTGAAGGGGTTCGTGGCCGGTCTGGCCAACCTCATGCTGGGCTTGGCGTTCGCCGAGGGCGTCACCGGCATCACCGCCGGCCAAATCGTGGCGGCGTTGATCATCGGCATGGCCGGCTACGGCGCGTCGATCGTGTTCTGGGTCAAGGGCGCCCGGGACCTGGGAGCGGCCCGGGGCCAGGTGATCTTCGCGGCTGCGCCGTTCATCGGGGCCATCATCGCCTGGTCGGTGCTGGGAGAGTCGGTGACGGTCGCGCAGCTGATCGCGGTCGTCATCGCCGCGGCCGGCGTGGGCGTGTCATTGGAGTCGGCCCACGATCACCGGCACGCCCACGAGGCCATGGAGCACGAGCACGAGCACAGCCACGACGACGACCATCACGACCACCGCCACGACGCGTCCGTCGAGGGCCGCCACACCCACGTCCACCAGCACCAGCCCAGGGCGCACAGCCACCCCCATGTGCCCGACCTCCATCACCGCCACCGCCACGACGACTGAGAAATACAAGCCGGACTCTCACAAATATGCACGAGTTATCTGTCGGCGCATAACTTACATAAACCATGGTAAACTCTGTTGATCTTGCGGACGTAGAAGACTCTTGATGAGGGTCCGCCTGAGGAAGGCTGACGATGGACCGACTCGCCAATCCGTACAGGCCGGGCGCGGGAACGCAGCCCGCAGCGCTAGTGGGACGCGACGTGATGATCGACGATTTCGGTGTGACCTTGAGGCGTGCGCTCGACCAGCGCCCCGGCAAGAGTTGCATGCTGCTCGGTCTGCGCGGCACGGGCAAGACGGTGCTTCTCAACCGCTTCATGGAGATCGCCGGGCAAGAGGGTGCACGGACTGCATTCGTAGAGGCCTCCGACTCAGGCAGCTTCAGCCAACTTCTTGCCATCCGGCTCCGCCGAGTCCTACTACAGCTGGCTGAGGGTCCGGTCCGCCGGGCCGCGGCCCGGGCACTCGGGGCGCTCAGGTCGTTTGCTCTACACCTGCCCGACGGTTCCGCTATCTCCGTCGGAGTGGATCCCGCGCCCGGGCTGGCCGACTCGGGCGTCCTGTCGGAGGACCTCGCGGACTTGCTTGTGACCGCGGGGGAAGCGGCGGCCGACGGCGGCAGCGGGATAGTGCTGGCCGTGGACGAGGCGCAGTACCTGCGGGATGACGAGATGGGAGCCACCATCGGCGCCATACATCGCACCACCCAGTTGAACCTGCCGGTATTGCTTGTGGCCGCCGGGCTACCCCAGTTGCGCGCCATCGCTGGACAGGCGCGCACCTACACCGAGCGGCTGTTCTCGTTCCCCGAGGTCGGCGCTCTCACGCCCGGCGATGCCCGTGATGCCCTAGTGCTGCCCGCTGAGGATCTGCAGGCCCGCTTCGAGCCGGCGGCGATTGAATCCATCATCGCCGAGTCCCGGGGCTATCCGTACTTCGTGCAGGAGTGGGGCTATCACGCCTGGAACGCCGCTCCAGGGGACTTGATAACCCACCACGACGTGAACGCGGCGAGCCGCAGCGTGACCGACACGCTCGACCGGGACTTCTTTCGGGTGCGGTTCGATCGCCTCACTCCCAAGGAGCGTGTCTATCTCAGAGCGATGGCCGAGTTGGGTCCCGGTCCGCACCGCTCAGGCGACATTGCCGCCGAGTTGGGTGTACGGGTGCAGTCTGTGGCGCCCCGGCGGTCGGTGCTGATCGCGAAAGGCATGATCTACAGCCCCGCCCATGGCGACACCGCGTTCACAGTCCCGCTGTTCGACGACTTCTTGAGACGCACCATTCCGCGATAGGCGCACGGTCAGCGCCAGTTCGACACCGGTCGAATCGCATTCCTGAGTCTGTGTTGCAGCCCTTCGCGACATTACTGGGAGGGGGAACCGTTAGGTCAACCCCAGTGATTGGACTGGTACCCCACCATGTCGTCGCCGTGCAGTTGCCTGGTTGCGTTCCCGATCCGGACCCAGAACTCCGAATGGCCGCGGTCACCTTCGTGAGATCTGGCGAATACCGGCTTGCCAGACGATGATGCCGACACGACGCAGATGCTCTCGCCGGCGACGCTCTCGAAGCTGATGCGGACGATTCCGGCGGTCGGGACCGAGATGCTGTCGTCGAGCATCTGGCGCAGGAACAGCTCGTATCCGTCGTGGTCCTTCTTGCGAAGGGTCTGCAGGTCCGATCCGAGGCCGACGACGTTGCCGTCGTCGTCGATGCCGATGAGCAGCTTGCCGCCTTGGGCGTTGAGGAACCCGCAGACAGTCTTGGTGATGGCATGCTCCATCTTCTTGTCGGGTCGGCCGGCGTGCAGGCTCCAGCGGGCGGTCGACTTGAATTCCACGGTTTGCGACTCTCCAACTCGCAGCAGCTCGACTGCGCCCTCGGCTGGCTCGGGCGTGTTCTCCTCCCACAGGGTGTTGAACCCGTCTCGCACGACCCGGGCGAGGAGCGTTCGTCGGCGATCACAGAAAGTGGTGTAATCGAGTTGTTCCCAGCCGACGGGCAGGGCGTGCCAGTAGATCTGGCGTTCGAGCCGGTCGGGTTCGAGCCGTGCAGTCATCGCCGGCCAGTACGTGAGAGGATCGTCAGCCGAGATCATCGTGTTGTCTGGCCAGTCGAGGTAGGCCATGTTGGCGATCGCATTGACGTTGCGGGTGCCGGTGATGCCCTTGGCGGCGAGGTGGGCCTTCGGGAACAGGTGATGCCGCTCCACAGATCGGGGAGCGGTCACGGTGGGGTCGAGCAGGTCGCGGAGACGCAGGTCGCTGAACAGCGCTTCGGCATCGAGAAGGTTCAAGGCAGCCTGATACGCGGACAGGACTGGCGAGCGGGCAGAGGACGTATCGAGTCGGTTGGGAAGCGATATTTCCCAGTAGTCATTGGTGAACGTTGCCCGGACCAGCCGATCGAGTTCATCGCAGAATGCCTGTCCGCTCCCGTCGGCGTGGGTCGTCAACCGCCCGAGATCCGCCTCGATCTGCGTCTCGAAGGAGCCGGTGTAGCGACCCGTCGTGTGCGACATGAAGAACCAGCGGGCGATCAGGCCTCTGAGCGTCTTGATGTCGAGTCCGAAGTCGCGCCTGCCGATCAGCCATAGCACGTAGGCGTAGATGAGAGCGTTCCGTGAGGTCAGCATCCGGTTGCTGCGAAATCCCGCGTGGGTGAGGCATTTGAGGAACTCGTGCCAATTGCTCAGGTCCAGGACTCCGTCCTGCGCGTCGGCCAGAGCCTCGAACTGTGCGGTGCGGCGAGTCTCCGAGATCTCGCCCGTCTCCAGATCCTTGCCACGCAGAATGTTGTAGACGTGGCTGAGCCGGCCCCGCCGGAAGGCGAGTCCGACTCCGGCACGAAGCAGTTGGTCCGGACCCGGCTCGATGAACGCGTTCTTGGGCGATGGCCCGGCAACGGTTGCGTCGACGGCATGGCGGCAGAACCGCTCAAGCTGCCGACGGCCCTCATCCCAGTGGACCGACATGAGTGTCAGGATGAAGTCGGAGTTGGTGAGCTTCACGCCCTCGGAGTTGGTCCGCACGAAGATCTCGGCGACTTGCTCCTCGTCAGCGCTCGCGCCCAGCTCAAGTACCTGGAATCGGAAGTCGCGCAGATCGCGCACCCGGTCTATGCGCTCCTCCAAGACGTCCTGCTCGTCGCTCCAATCACCGCATCCATTGTCTAGCGCCGCGCCGCGGTGTGCCCCGAGCTTGCCGAGGAAGGCTCGAACCGTCGACCTGAATCTGTCAGCCCAAAGCGTTGTGATGTCCGCGATGTACTCGGGGTCTCGCTGGATGGCTGCGCTGGCGACCTCGAAGGTCTCATCCTCGGGCCGAAAGGCGATGCGGATCTGCCTGTGCTGATAGCGGTTGGTGAGAACGGGGCTGCCCGTGAGCACCGCGTACAACGACGTGAGCCTCTGCTGGCCGTCCACGATCAGCAGCCGGGGTACACCTTCGTTCTCGCCGCCTCCGACCTGGCGCATTCCGACAGCGGCCCCTGTCTCCCAGAACATCAACGTGCCGACTGGGAACCCCCGATACATCGAATCGAAGAGGTCGCGGACTTGGGCGGACGACCAGACGAACGGCCTCTGTATGTCAGGCAATGCAATCTTTCCGTGCCGGATCTCCTCAACCAGGTACATCAGCGTGTAGCCGGTGTCGCGATAGACGGTCGGTGCCATAGACGATCCTCGAATGCGGAGACATGACTCTAGCCATTCGTGGCCGAAGAAGAGTGCACGCGAATCCGGCTTACACGGTCGAGGCTGTGGCCCGAGCGACCCTCAGGTTGCAGCGAACAAGAGCGGGAAACACGCCGCTGCAAGCACGGCAGGCTTGCGCTGGCCCGTGCGCGTGCTCATCGCGGATTGAGGGTCAGCTTGGCACCAATCGGTCGGTGGCAGCATCGTGGCTGCGAATGCCCAGAAGCCGGTCTGTCAGCGATTCAACAGCCGTCCACACGCCGGTGGCCTCGCCGCGCTCGAGCGGGATGCCCGTCCGGTCGGAGTCGACGACCTGCCGGCTGACCGGGATCACAACGTCGAGGGGAACCTCGTGGTCGGCGCATAGCCGGGCCAGCAGATCCTGCTGGTCGACGCTCACCTTGTTGCCCGCGCCGACCCACGCGGCGATGCCGAGTTCTTTGGCCAGGGCGACCGTCCGCCGGGCGGTGATGACCGCCTTGAGGCTGGGCTCCATCACCAGCACCAGCACATCGGCGTGGGCCAGCGTCCCGCCGGAGCGGCTGAGATGCTCGATGCCCGCCTCCATGTCGACGATGGTGTCGTCGGTCTCGGTTTCGAGGGCCTCGCCCAGCAGGCTCCTGACGGTGGCGTGGCCGCCGCAGGTGCATCCGGCGGCCGCCTCGGCCACCCGCAGCGCCGACATCACGGCCACGCCCGACGGGGTGTCCGCCGCGTAGTCGGCCATCAGCTCGGCAACCGTCAGGTCGCCCCGGGAGCCGACGACGATCGACCGGGGGACCGTCGGCATGGCCTCGGTCTGGACGGGGTCGAGCCCCAGCGACAGCCCCAGGTTCGGATTGGAGTCGGTGTCCACCGCCAACACCCGGCGGCCACGGTCCGCCAGCGACCGGGCCAGCAGCGCGCTCAGCGTGGTCTTGCCCACGCCGCCCTTGCCTACGACGCCGATCTTCATGGTTGCGATGCTCCTGCCTTCCGGACCTCGTGAACGGAACGCTAGCCGCGGCTGGCCAGTGTGGCCCGGCCTATGGCTGCTTGGCCCAGGGCGATCCCGCCGTCGTTGGGCGGGACCTGCCGGTGGCGGAGGACCTGGAGTCCTGCCTGCTCCAGCTCCGGCAGAAGCAACTCCACCAGACGGCGGTTCTGGAAGACCCCGCCCGACAGGGCCACGGCCTCCAGCCCGGTCGCCTCCCGGGCCTGACGGCTCGCGGCGACGGCCGCGTCGGCGACCCACCGGTGGAATGCGGCCGCGATCAGTGAAGGCGGCCGCCCATCCAGCAAGTCCGAGACCACGGCCTCGACAAGCGGGGAGAACTCGATCACCAACGGCGTGCCTTCGCTGAGATGGACGGCGTAGCGCCTGATGTCGGAACCCGCCGCCTGCTCGAAGCGGATGGCGGCCTGGCCTTCGTACGTCGCCGTTCGGGCGACGCCGCACAGGGCCGCCATCGAGTCGAAGAGCCGTCCGATCGAGGTTGTCAGGATCGATTGGCCCGGACGACACTGGTCCAGGACATGCCCGACCTCCTCTTTGTGGCCGGCAAATGAGGGGATGGCAGGCAACTCCGCGCCGAACGTCTCACCGAGATGGGCCAACGCCATGCGCCAGGGCTGGCGCACCGCCGCGCTGCCTCCCGGCATGGGCACCGGACGGAGGTGGGCGAAGCGCTCGTAGCCGCCGGCGTCGCCCACGAGGATCTCGCCGCCCCACAGCGTGCCGTCGGCGCCCCAGCCCATGCCGTCGAACATCACGCCGATGGCTGGGCCCCGAAAGCCTGCGTCGGCCAGGCAGGAAGCCAGATGGGCATGGTGATGCTGCACGCCCAGCCGGCGTCCGAGGTCTGCACTGGCCGCGAACTTGGTCGACAGGTATTCGGGGTGGAGGTCGTGAACCAACAGTTCCGGCGTGGCCCGGGTCAACTCCAACAAGTCGGCCACCGCGACCTCGAAGGCAGCCAGCGCGGCGAGATGTTCCAGGTCGCCGAGGTGCACCGACATGTGGGCGTCGGCCCCCAGGGCCAGGCAGACCGTGCTCTTGAGCTCCGCGCCCACGGCCAGCACGGGCGGGCCGTCGCCGTCCAGCCGCACGGTGCCGGGCGCGTAGCCGCGCGCTCGTCGCAGCAACTGGAAGTCACTCGCCACGACGTGGCCGACCGAGTCGTCGGCCCGGCGCTCGATCACCCGGTCGTGACCCAGCACAGCGTCGGCGATGTCGCCGAGTTCCGGCACGACACGGGCGTCGTCGGTGACTATGGGCTCCTCGGACCGGTTGCCGCTGGTGCACACCAGCGGCACGCCCGCCCCATCGGACAGCAGGGCGTGCAGCGGCGTGGCAGGGAGCATCACCCCCAGCAGGCGGGTGTCGGGCGCCACTTCGGCGGCTACGAGAGTGGACTCCTTGCGGGGCGCCAGCACTATGGGCGCCTCCGGTCCGGTCAGGGCACGGCAGGCCAGATCGTCGAGGTCGATGAGCGCCCGGGCCGCGTCGACCGAGGCGACCAGCAGCGCGAACGGCTTCTCCTCGCGGTGCTTGCGCCGCCGCAGCCGGTCTACCGCGGCGGCGTCGTCGGCCCGGCATGCCAGCTGGTAACCCCCGACGCCCTTGACGGCGATGATGTTGCCAGCCTGCAACAGGGCGACAGCCCCTTCGATGGGATCGGCGTCGATGACCTCCCCGGTCATCGATCGCAACGACAGCGCCGGTCCGCAGCTGGGACAGCACACCGCCTGAGCGTGATGGCGGCGGTCGGTGGCGTCCAGATACTCGGCCTCGCAGGCATCGCACAGCTCGAAGGTCGCCATCGAGGTCCGCTCGCGGTCGTAGGGCAGGCTCCGCACCACCGTGTAGCGGGGCCCGCAGTCCGTGCAGCAGGTGAACGCGTACCGGTACCGGCGCACTTCGGGATCCGCGACCTCGGCCAGGCAGGCCGGGCAGGCCGCGACGTCGGGGGGCACGGTTCCGGCGACCCTTCCGGAACCGACCGCGCTGGACGCGATCGAGAACTCCCGTTCGCCCTCGACCGCGGCCATGTCGGCCGAGCGGACGGAGGCGACACGGGCCAGCGGAGGGGCCTCAGCGACCAGCTGTGCCTCGAAGCGGTCCAGATCGCGTTGGCGACCCTGGATCTCGCACCAGACGCCGTGGTCGTCGTTGCCCACGCCACCCGTCAACGACAGGCTCCGAGCCAGCCGATGCAAGTGGGGCCGGAACCCCACGCCCTGGACGGTGCCGGCTATCCGCAGACGACGGCGCTCCATCCGCCCGACGCTATCTGTGGAGCAGACGGTGGCTCCCGTTACCACGGCTGCCGTCTTCAGCACCGTTACCTTTACTAGATGCACTTTGCATTTAGTGGAATTGACTCGCCTACCGGGTATCTCTATCGTGCCCGCCACATTGTTCACGGGCCGCCATCGGGCGGACCGCAACACTGAGACAACATTGAGAAAGGACAGAGCATGCGACGACTGAGACTGATGAGCGCGGTCCTGGCTCTGGCCCTGATTGCCGCATCCTGCGGAGACGATAGTGACGAGCCGGTATCGCAGCCGGCCGCCCCGGCCGCGGAGGAGCCTGCTGCCGAGCCCGAGCCGGCGGCCGAACCTGCCGACGAGGCGCCTGCTGCGGAGGAGCCTGCTGCTGAGGAGTCGGGTGACACCGAGGAACCTGCCGACGAGGCGCCTGCTGCGGAGTCGGAACCTGCGGCTGAGGAGCCCGCAGCCGAGGACTCGCGCCGCGGCGGCACGCTGGTCATCGCACTGTCCGATGATCCCGGCCACTTCAACCCCGGCATCACCACCGGCTTCAACGTGCACGCCGTCACCGGCTCGATCTTCAACGGGCTGGTCGAACTGGACGACAACGCCAATCCCCATCCCGACCTGGCCGAGAGCTGGGATGTCAGCGACGACAGCACCCAGTACACGTTCCACCTCGCCGAGGGTGTGCGCTGGCACGACGGCGAGCCCCTGACCTCCGCCGATGTGAAGTTCACCTTCGAGAACGTCCTGCTGGACTACCACTCTCGCACCCGGGGCGGGCTCAGCGGCATCCTCGAGTCGATTGACACGCCTGACGACACCACAGTCGTGTTCAACTTCACGCAGCCCTACGCGGCGCTGCTGCAGCGGCTCAACTCCACTGAGGCGCCCATCCTCCCCAAGCACATCTACGAGGGCGTCGATGACGTCCAGACCGCGGACGCCAACCTCACGCCGGTGGGCACCGGCCCGTTCAAGCTGGAGTCCTACGACATCGACAACGAGATCACGCTGGTCCGCAACGACGACTACTTCAAAGCGGGCCTGCCGTATCTCGACCGGGTGGTCATGAGGGTGATCCCCGACCAGAACACCCAGGTGCTGGCTCTGGAGGAGGGCGAGGTCGACTACATCTGGAGGGTCCCCGGCGGCGACATCGAGCGCCTCGGCGGTGACGACTCAATCACGTTGCACAACATCAACAGCGGTCCCGGCGGCGGGTTCTGCATCCCGACGCTCACCTTCAACTCGGACCGCGACGTGTTCAGCGATCTACGGGTCCGCCAGGCCATAGCCCACGCGGTCAATCGCGACCAGCTAGTGGCCCAGGTGCTGTTCGGCCAGGGCCGGGTGGCCACCGGGCCGATCAACAGCCAGATGGCCTTCGCCTACAGCGACGACGTGACCAGCTACCCCTACGACGTCGACCTGGCCAACGCGCTGCTCGACGAGGCCGGATACGCATCCGGCGGGACCCGCTTCAGCATCGACCTGCTGGTGTTCAGCTTCGGCGTGTTCCCCAAGTACGCCGAGGTGATGCGGCAGAACCTTGCTGAGGTCGGCATCGATGTGGTGGTGACGCCTCTGGACCGCAGCGCCTTCATCCCGAGGGTGTTCGGTGAGCGCGACTTCGACACCAACATCATCAGCTACTGCAACAACACCGACCCGTCGATCGGCGTGGCCCGCATGTACATCTCCAGCAACATCGGCGACATCCCGTTCTCGAACGGCGCGGCCTACGTCAGCCCGGCCATCGATGTGCTGTTCGACGAAGCGGCCGGCACCCCCGATGTCGCCCGGCGGGGCGAGCTCTACGCCGAGATCCAGAGGATCCTCACCGCCGAGCTGCCGTACCTGTGGCTGGTCGAGACCCAGTTCACGGCCGGCTCTGGGGCCAACGTTCGAGGTCTCCAGGCCAACTCCGGCCACGTCGCCGAGACCGCCTACTTCGAGGAGTAGCGGGACGGATCACGACCCGCCGCCCCGGTCCCGGTACTTCGCTGCCGCGGCCGGGGCGGCGGGTGTATCTGCTAGAACGCGGGATCCGGGTCGCCACCGGAGGGCGCTCGGGCTGTCGAGAGGAGGCGCTGGTGGTCCGGTACACCGTGAGACGCCTCCTGCAGGCCGTGCCGCTCGTGTTCGGCGCGGCCGTGGTGACCTGGATCCTGATCCACGCGGCGCCCGGCGATCCGATCGTCGCCCTAGCCGGTGAGGACGGCGACGCCGGCTACTACGCGATGATGCGAGAGCGCTTCGGGCTCGACCGCCCGCTGCACGAGCAGCTCTTCGTCTACCTGGGCCGGCTCGCTCAGGGCGACCTGGGGTTCTCCTACCGGCAGAACCGGTCCGCGGTGAGTGTGATCCTGGACCAGCTGCCGGCCACGTTGTTGCTGATGGTCCCGGCGCTGGCCGTGGCCTCGGTCATCGGGATCAGCGTTGGGACCGTCGCCGCGGCCCGCAAGAACTCGGCGCTGGACAACACCGCCCGCACCGCGACCCTGCTGGGCCACGCCGTGCCCGTCTTCTGGCTCTCGCAGGTGCTGCTGCTGTTGTTCGCGCTGCGCTTCGACTGGTTCCCGGTCCAGGGCCGCAGCGACGCCCGCGCCGGCTACGAGGGGTTCCGGGCGCTGCTCGACGTGGGCCACCACATGGTGCTGCCCATCGCCGCGCTGGTGACGGTGTACGTGCCGCCGATCATGCGGGTCACGAGAGCCGCGGTGATCGAGAACCTCGATGAGATGTACATACGGGCCGCCCGGGCCCGGGGCCAGTCGCGCCGCCGGGTGCTGATCCGCCACGCCCTCCCCAACGCCATGCTGCCAATAGTCACCGTGATCGGGAGCCAGATCGGCTTCATGTTCGCCGGCTCGGTCCTGGTCGAGACGGTGTTCGCCTGGCCCGGGCTCGGCCGGCTGCTGCTGAGCGCCATCTTGGCCCGCGACTTCGCCATCATCACCGCGATGCTGCTGATGCTGTCGGTGACCATCATCTTGATGAACCTCATCACCGACCTCGTGTACTCACTCCTGGACCCGCGGGTGCGTCATGGCACTTGAGCGGCGGGCCGCGGAGCCGGTCACGCTCGGAGAACGGGTCGCCTCCGGCCCCGCCCGGGGCCGCCCGGGCCGCTCCGATGCCCGGGCGGCACGGGGCTCCTGGAAGCGGTTCGCGTCCAGTCCGGTCGCGGTAGTCGGGCTCGTCCTGACCGCCCTGTTCGTGCTGGTCGCCGCGCTGACATCATTCATCGCTCCTACCGACCCGTTCTCGTTCGCGGGAACGCCTTTCGAGCCGCCCTCGGCGAAGCACTGGCTCGGCACCGACGACCTGGGACGCGACGTTCTTGCCGGCGTGGTCCACGGCGCCCGCACCAGCCTGTTGGTGGGGGTGGCTGTGGCCGGCGCATCGCTGGTCATCGGCACCGTCGTGGGCGGCGTGGCCGGCTTCGCGGGCGGCAAGGTCGACGACCTGCTCATGCGCCTGACCGAACTCTCGCAGGTCCTGCCCCGGTTCTTCCTGGCGCTCACGGTGGTGGCGCTGTTCGGTCCAGGTCTGACGAACATGGTGCTCGTCCTGGCGTTGACATCGTGGGAGTTGACCGCCCGGGTGGCGCGGTCGGGGGTGCTGGCCGTCAAGGAGCTCGAGTACGTGACCGCGGCCGAGGCGCTGGGCTCGTCGCCGTGGCGCAACCTGCGCACGCACGTCCTGCCCAACACGATCGCGCCGGTGGTGGCGTTGGCGTCGCTGCAGGTGGGCGGGGCCATCCTGATCGAGGCCAGCTTGAGCTTCCTCGGGCTGGGTGACCCCAACGTGATCAGTTGGGGCTACATGCTCAACAACGCCCAGTCCTTCGTGCGCCGGGCCTGGTGGATGTCGGTCTTCCCCGGCTTGGCGATCGCAGTGGCGGTGCTGGGCGTCAACCTGCTGGGCGACGCCCTCAACGACTTCTGTAACCCGAGGTCGCGCTCGGCGGGGGCATCGGGATGACCGAGCCGTTGTTGAGCGTCGAAGGCCTCCGCACGCACTTCTTCGTCGAAGCCGGGGTGGTCAAGGCAGTCGACGGGGTCAGTCTCGAGATCCGAAGGGGCGAGGTCCTGGGCCTGGTGGGGGAGTCCGGATGCGGCAAGACGGTGACTTCGCTGTCGATTGCCGGCTTGATCGAACCACCGGGGCGGATCGTGGACGGGTCGGTGCGCTTCGACGGAACCGAGCTGGTGGGAGCGCCCGAGCGTGTGCTCAATTCGGTGAGGGGCCCCAGGATCGCCATGATCTTCCAGCAGCCCCGGGCATCTCTGGATCCTGTGATGTCGGTGGGACGCCAGATCGGCCAGGCTCTGCGGTCCGGCACCGGCATGGACCGCTCCGCCCGTCGCCGCCGGGCCGTCGAACTGCTCGACCAGGTCGGCATCTCCGACCCCGACCGCCGGGTCAGGGAGTATCCGCACCAGCTTTCGGGCGGGATGGCCCAGCGAGTGATGATCGCCATCGCTCTGGCCGGTGAGCCCGACCTGCTCATCGCGGATGAGCCCACCACCGCGCTCGACGTCACCGTGCAGGCGCAGATCCTCGAGCTGCTGCAGGAACTGCAGACGGCCGACGACATGGCCGTCATCCTCGTCACCCACGACCTGGGAGTGGTCGCCGAGATCGGGGACCGCGCCGCGGTGATGTACGCCGGCCGCATCGTCGAGGAGTGCTCCGTGTCGGAACTGTACGACGCGCCGCTGCATCCCTACACCGTGGGGCTGATGGAGTCCCGGCCGGCGGCGTCGCATTCCAAGAGCCGCCTGAGGGTGATACCGGGCAGCGTGCCCGTGCCCCTCGACCTTCCGGTGGGGTGCAGCTTCGCGCCCCGCTGCGAGGCACGGGCCGCCAACAACCTGACGGTGTGCACCGAACAGGCGCCCCAGTCGGTGTCGCCCCGGGATGGGCACCGCGTGAGGTGCTGGCTCCATGAGTAGCGCACCGGCGAACGAGCCGGCCGCCACCGCGGCGGCGCTGCTGGAGGTCACCGACCTCGTCAAGCACTACCGGATCCGCTCAGGGGGGTCGATGTCCCCCTCAGGCGGATCACTCCGAGCGGTCGACGGGGTCAGCTTCCGTGTCGGCGCCGGCGAGACGCTCGGGCTGGTGGGCGAATCCGGTGGCGGCAAGACGACCGTCGGCCTGAGCGTCCTCCGCCTCGTCCAGCCGAGCGGCGGCACTGTGCGCTTCGAGGGACGTGATGTGCTCGCCGCCGGCCGGGCCGAGTTGAAGGCCCTCCGGCAGCGGATGCAGATCGTGTTCCAGGATCCGATCGGCGCGCTGGATCCCCGCAAGAGCATCGGCGACAGCGTGGCCGAGGGACTGAGGATCCAGGGCCTGGCGCCGCGGGTTGAGGCGCGCCGGCGGGCCGTCGAGGTCCTCGACCGTGTGGGGCTCACCCCGGCCCAGGCCCGCAGCCTGCCCCACGAACTGTCGGGCGGTCAGCTCCAGAGGGTCGGCATCGCCCGGGCCCTGGTGCTCGACCCTCGTCTCGTGGTCTGCGACGAGCCCGTGTCGGCGCTCGACGTCTCGATCCAGGCTCAGATCATCAACCTGTTGCTGGACCTGCAGGCCGAGCGCGGCCTCGCCTACCTGTTCATCGCCCACGACCTGGCCCTGGTGCGGCACATCTCGGACCGGGTCGCGGTCATGTACCTGGGACGCATCGTCGAGTCGGCCGCCGCGGCCGAGTTGTTCGACAGTCCGGCCCATCCCTACACGCGGGCGCTGCTCTCGGCTGTCCCCGCGGATCATCCCGCCGCGGCCAGGCAGCGCATAGTGCTGCGGGGCGAGATCCCCAGCGCCTCCGCGCCGCCGACGGGCTGCCCGTTCGCCCCCAGATGCCCCGACGCGATGGCCAAGTGCAGCGAGCAGGCGCCCGAGTTCAAGGAGATCGCCCCCGGCCGCTGGGCGGCCTGCTTCCTCAATGACTGAGAACGTGCGCGGGGAGTGACATGGTGTCGGTGGCAGAATCAGCGTCGATGATCCGGGTGGCTTTCGTGGGCAAGGGGGGTGCCGGCAAGTCGACGATCGCGGGCACCTTCGCTCGCCTGCTGGCCCGCCGCGGCCAGCCTGTGCTCGCGCTCGACTCCGATCCGATGCCGGGGCTGCCCTACTCCCTGGGCGTGGGCGTGGATGATCATCCGATACCCGACGACGTGGTCGTCGCCGGTCCGGAGGGGGGACCCCGCTGGGTGCTACGGCCCGGTCTGGACGCGGCCGCCATGGTGGACCGCTACGCGGCTGCTTGTCCCGACGGTGTCCGCTACCTGCAGTTCGGCAACCTGTGGGGCCATGTGGTGAGGCTCCAGCAGGCCCAGCACGCCTGGAGCCAGGTGGTCACCGAACTCGACCGCGACTCCTGGCACCTGGTCGGCGACGTCCCCGGCGGCACCCGGCAGGCGATGTTCGGTTGGGCCAAGTACGCCGACACCGTGTGCGTGGTGGTCGAGCCGACCGTCAAGTCGATGCACACGGCGAGGCGGCTGCTGAACCTCTCCGAGGCGAGGTGGGGTCCCTCGCGCCTCGTGCTCGTCGTCAACAAGGCCCGCAACGGCTCCGACGCGGCCCGCGTCTCGGAACGCTTGGGCATGGAGGCCGACGCGGTCGTACCCCACGACAGCGTCGCCGGAAGGGCCGACTACCGCGGCGCCGCCCCGCTGGACGCGGCCCCCGACGGCTCACTCGCCCACGCGGTCGATGCCTTGGTCGACCGGGTGGTGTCGCTCTATGGTCTCGGTGAGGGGGTGGCCCGATGAAGATCGCCGTCGTGGGCAAGGGTGGAGCGGGCAAGACCACCACCAGCGCGGTGCTGGCCCGCACGCTGGGTCGCCGGGGCGCACGGGTGGTCGCCCTCGACTGCGACACCAACCCCAACCTGGGTCTGTCGCTGGGAGTCGGCGACTCCGAGACCGAGCGGCTCCTGACCCTGCGCGAGGAGGTCGATGAGGGCGCAGCCGACCATGCACCAACCTGGGACGACATTCTCGACCGCTACGGCGCCGACGCCCCCGACGGGGTGCGCCTCTCGGTGATCACCCGCATCGAGAATCCCGAGCCCGGTTGACCTTGATGCGGCGTGTCCGCCGAGCAGTTGCTCGGCTCCGTGAACGACGAGTCCACGACGGTCGTGGCTGACCTCGAGGCCGGGATCGGCACCCTGACCCGGCTGGCCAGCGCCTCGGTGGACGTGACCATCGTGGTGGTGGAGCCGACGCTGCGCTCGATCGATGTCGCCCGCCGGGCTGTCGCCGTCGCCGACGAGCAGCGACAGGGCCGGGTGGTGGTGGTCGCCAACAAGGTGGGCGACGACGACGATCGGGCCCGCATCCACGAGGCCTTCGCGGGCCGGACCCTGGTCGTGGTCCCCGACGATCCGGCCGTGGACACCGCCGACCGGCTCGGCGTGTCGCCCGTCGATCACGAGCCCGGTGCACCTGCGGTAGCGGCACTGGAGAGTCTCGTCGACGCGTTGGGCCTGGCCAGCTGAACTGGAGTGTCGCCGCTCCCAGGTGACCGGACTAGATGCGGAATGCACTTAGGCGCGACTATGATCCGGGCAACGCACGAGTAGGAGTTGGCCATGTGGCTCTGGTGGATCGGCAACGCAGTACTGCTACTGGCTGTCGTGCCCGTCGTGCTGCTGCTGGCCAACCGGGTGATCAGGCCCGCGCTGGAGATCAAGCGCTACGCCGACGACATCCTCGAGTACGGCCTCCGTCTCGACGGGAACCTCGAGCCCGTGCCGGCCGTGGCCGACACCCGCGACCTGGTCTCCGCGGCCAAGGGCCTCGCTGTGCGCTACGTCGGCGCGGCGGGACCGCTGCTGTGACCGGAGGAATGGTCTGATGCCGGCTGCAGCCGTCGTGACCATCGTGATCGCCCTGGTGATCGCGGCCGCGCTGGCCTACTACCTGACACGCGTGGTGATCGTGCTCCGGGCCGTGAACGACTCGCTGGGCAACATCACCCTCGGGGTGCGCTCCATCGCCCAGCGAACCGAACCGCTGGGCGAGCTGCTGACCCCGGTGAAGACCGACCTCGAAGCGGTCGCCGACACCCTGGAGGCGGTGGCGGCCAGCCTCAGGCAGGAGTCCCAGGCCAGCTGACGAGCACAGAGACCGGCCCGATCAGCGGCCGGTGTCCCACCAGATGGTGACCCGCTCGCGCGGGAAGGGCACTTCGGCGACAAGTTCCGCCACTTCGGGCTCCCGTTCGGAGGGCAGGCACAGGTTGCGGCACCACTGGGGCGCCTCGAACTCGCGGCGCACCGCGGCCCGCGGATCCTCCGGTAGGAGCGACTCCTCGGCGACGGGGTCCAGGCCGGTCTCCGCGATGGCCTCCACCGCGGTGGCCGCGGTGGGCTCGTGGGGCCGCTCCAGGTTCCAGAAGTGGCGCCACAGCATGCGGCGGCGGTCCTGGGGGTGCTTCGGCGTGATCTCGATCACCACCCGGCGACGGGCGTGGGCGTCCAGGGCGGCCACGAATGCAGGGATGTCGGTCACGTTGTAGAGCACGTTGTGGCACACGACGACATCGGCTACCGGCACCTCGTCGGCCACCTCGGGCCACGAGCCGGCGTGCACCGAGGCGGCGATGCCGCGCTTCTGTGCGGTAGACGCGAACAACTCCAGCATGTTGTCCTGTCGGTCGGTGCCGATCACCTCGGTGGCCGGCGGCGCCACCGCGAAGGCCGCGGCCCCGCCCCCGCAGCCGACGTCCAGCACCGAGCCCCCGTCGCCCAGAGCCTCCGCCGCCCGTTGGTTCGACAACGACCGCTCGAAGGTGTCGGGCTCGGGCGCGGCGAATATCTCCGGCGTGAACACGAAGGGCCGGCGAGGAGCCGAGCCGAGGATCTCGGCGGGGATGGCCCAGTCGGCCATCTGCCGCGCCCATCGCTCAGCCGCCGTCTCTCGCGGTGCCATGGACGCAGAACCTACTGGGGTCCGGTGGTGTTCCCCGCTCTTGTTCGCTTCGCTCACGGGCCGCTCGGGCCACGGCCTCGCTCGGCTCGGCCTCTTACCAGATGCGACGGGCGGCCGCCCACCGGCTCAACTCGTGGCGGTTCGACAGCTGGAGCTTGCGAAGCACCGCCGAGGCGTGGGTCTCCACCGTCTTGATCGAGATGGTCAACTGGCGGGCGATCTCCTTGTAGGTGTAGCCCCGGGCCAGGTGGCGCATCACCTCCTGCTCCCTGGCGGTGAGCCGGTCGAGATCCTCGTCGGACTCTGATCCGGCGACGGCGACAGTTTCGGCGGCGAAGGCGTCGAGCACGAATCCGGCCAAGCGGGGCGAGAACACCGCGTCCCCGTCGCGCACCCGCAGGATTGCGTCAACCAGGTCCTCGCCGGAGATCGACTTCGTGACGTAGCCCCGGGCGCCCGCCCGGACCACTGCGATCACGTCGGTGGCGGCGTCCGAGACCGACAGGGCCAGGAACTTGGTCTCGACGCCGGCCGTGGCCACCGACTCGATCACCTCGCGCCCCGACCCCGAGGGCAGGTGCACGTCCAGCAGGACCACATCGGGGCTCCAAAGCTCGATGGCCTCCACCGCGGTGCCCACATCGTCGGCCTCGGCCACGACCGTCACCCGGTCTCCGATCTCGGCCCGCACGCCGCTGCGGAACAGCCGGTGGTCGTCGACGATCACCACCCGGGGAGGCGCAGCTGCCATGGCCGTCACGCTAGAGGCCCAACCGGATCCTGGTTCCCGAAATCTGCATGGATCTTGCCCGTATACGACGGCTTTCTCTACATATTTCGTGACGCAGCGGTCGCCCAGCCCTCAGGTCCGGGTCAGGTGCAGGCGCACCTCCGTGCCCTGCCCGGGAGCGCTGTTGATCTCGCAGCGGCCCCCCACCCGGTCGAGGCGGCCCAGGATCGAGTCGCGGATCCCGTGGGAGCCCTCCTCGACCACCTCCGGATCGAAGCCGACGCCCCGGTCGCGTACGAACACGTCCACTGCCTGCGATGTGGTCTCCACGAACACTGAGACGGTCGAGCAGCCCGACCACCGGGCCGCGTTGGTCATGGCCTCGCCGGCCGCGGCCACCAGCGACTCCAGGGCCGGGTCCAGCGGAGCGTCGCCCACCGCCACCACGTCCATGACCACGCCGTAGCGGTCCTCGACCACGCCGGCCAGGTGCTCGACCGCGGCCCGGACCGAGGCCTGGTCCGGTCCGGAGCCGCCGCCGTAGAGCCAGCCTCGCAGCTCCCGCTCCTGGCGCCGGGCCAGCGCGGCCATCCGGGCCGGGTCGTCGGACCGCTGCACCAGGGACAGGGTCTGAAGCACCGAGTCGTGCAGGTGGGCGGCCATCTCAGCCCGCTCGTCGGCCCGGATGCGCCGCTGGCGCTCCTCGCGCCGGTCCCGGAGCAGCACAGCCACCCATGGTCCACCGATCAGGGTCAGACCGCCCACCACCAGCCCGCCCGACAGCAGACCATCCCGCACCGTGGACAGCGACAGGTTCGCCGCGGCGATGGCTCCGATGCCGAGCGCCAGCAGGATCGTGCCCGCCGCGATGCGCACTGCAGCAGCCCGGCCGATGCCGGCCGCGGGCTGCACCCTCCAGATGACGATCCCCAGCCCGAAGGCCACACACAGCGCAGGCCAGATCAACGTGTCGGGCAGAGCCACACCCAGGTGCCGCACCAGCAGCACCGTCCCGACAACGATCAGGGCCATCCCCACGGCCCGCCTGGTGGCCGTGCGGGCCGGGCGTCCGGCATCCGCGAGTTCCGCCCCGGCACCGGTGACGGCGGTCTGCGGCAGCAGGATCCATCCCAGCAGGTAGAGGGGCACTCCGACCCAGGCCAGCGCGAGGGCCACGAATGCGATCCTCACGATGGTGGTGTCGATCCCGAGGCGCGCTCCGATACCGCCGCATACGCCTGCGATCATCCGGTCGGTGCGGGACCTGATCGGCCAGCCGGCACGGGTCGGTGCCATGAGACAGATGATGACACGACGGCGGTGGGATGGCACCGGGGACCGCCCCCGATGTCGGCGACGGCCCTAGGGGAAAGTTCAGGGACATACCCCATTTGGCTTCTCCGGGACCGGGCACACACTGGAGCCCATGCCCGAAGAGCAGCTGTCCGGCGCCGAGGATCCGAGTCCCGGCGAGGATCAGGACCAAGCGGCTCCGCCCGCCGCGGCCGAGGACGACGGGACCGAGGACGCCGGAGCCAAGCGCCGCAGTCTCTGCCGCAGTTCCACCGACAAGGTGATCGCCGGGGTCGCCGGCGGCATCGGCGCCTACTTCGGCATCGACGCCGTGATCGTGAGGATCGCCTTCATCGTGCTGACGTTCCTGGGAGGCGCCGGCCCGTTCCTCTACCTGATCGGCTGGCTGGCCCTGCCCAAGGAGGACGAGCCCAGCATCGTCTCCAAGGCCCTGGGAGGAGACTCGCCCCATCGCTTCCGCAGCCTGATGGCCGTCGTCCTGATCGGCTTCGGTCTGCTGATCACCGCCAATCTCAGCGGCAACCTCTTCGGCCTGTTCATCGACGGGTGGAAGATCGCTCCCTATCTGGCCCTCATCCTCATCGCCGCCGGCGTGGCCCTGGTCCTGTGGCCGGGGCCGGCCGGCCGGCCCCAGTCCACTCCGGCCCGGCCGCCGGCCCCGCCGCCGCCGGCCCCGCCGCCGCCCTCCTCGGCGTACGCGACCCCTGCGCCGCCTCCCCCCAGCGGGGCCGGGCCGGAGTGGCCGCCTCCCCCTGCGGCGGCGGCGAGACCGCGCCGCGGCCGCTCCCTCATCGGCTCGCTCACGGTCGCGGCCCTGTTCGTGTACACGGGCGCAGCGGTGATGCTGGACCGCCTCGACGCGGTGGACGTCGATCTCGGCGTGTTCTTCGCCGTCGCGCTGGCCATCACCGGCGCTGGCCTGCTGGTATCGGCGTTCGCCCGCCCCGCCCGGGCACTGATCGCGCTCGGACTGGTCCTCTCAGCGCCCCTGCTGCTGTTCGTGGCTGTGGACGTGCCGGGGGGCTCAGGGATAGGCGAGGCCCGGGTGCGTGTCATCGATGTCGAGGAGCTGGAGGACGAGTACCGCTACGGCATCGGTCAGTTGACCGTGGACCTGCGCGACCTCGATCCCGACCGCACTGATCACTCCGTGGATCTGAGCCTCGCCGTCGGCGAGCTGCGGGTGTACGTGCCCGAGAGCATCTCCACGACCGCCGACATCGACGTGCGAGCCGGAAACATCAGGGTGTGGTCCGGATACACATGGTACAGCTGGGAAGACAGCGAGGACGGCCTCGACGTCAGTCGCACGATCACGGTGCCCGTGCAGGGCGAGACGACCGGTGAACTGCGTCTGGACATCGATGTGGGCATCGGCGAGGCCGAGATCATCACCGTGCCCGCCTCCATCGAGGGATCCAACCGATGAGCTACGAGGAGACCGGCATGCCCGACAACGACACCGTAGAGCCGCCGTCCAATCGCTGGGGCACCGGTCGCATCGACGCTGTCTCGGTGGTGACCGGTGTGCTGTTCATCGCGGTCGCCGTGCTGGCGCTGGCCGACCGGTTCTGGACAGAGATCGATCCGGTGCTCGTGGTCGGAGGGGCGATCATCGCCATCGGCGTGGCCATGATCGCAGGGGTGTTCCGCCGCGGGCGGCGAGGCGGCCAGCCCGAATCGTGACACCCGGCCAGATGACGGGGACCCGCCGGAGAGTCTCAGTGCTCGGGCCGGTCGAGGCGCTCGATGTAGAAGTCGGGGATCGCGTCGGCGGTCCAGTCGCACACGTATACGCGGATCGTCAGCTGGCGCACGGCCGGGTCGGTGGCCATCCAGTCCGCGGCGCCCTCGGGACGCTCGGGCCCGATCATCACTTCCAACCGACCGCCGGTTAGGTGCAGGTCGCCCAACGAAACCTCGCTGAAGACCCCGTACTGGCCGAGCTGCATGTCGCTCTCACCCAGCGACAGGATCGCATCTCGGCATCCGGTCACATCCGCGGTGAGCCGGTACCGCCCGGACGGGTCGATGGCGCACCGCAGGTAGTGGTTGTCGGTGTTGGGGCCGCCCCACTTGGTGATGTCGTCGTCGTAGCGGTGGAAGGCGGGAAAGTCGGGATCACGGAACTCCACGGCGTGCTGCACCGCGAACACCAGCTGGCGGGTCAGGCACCGCAGCCCCTCGGCCTGGTTGCGGGCGCCATCGGCCATCGGGTCGGCTAGCGCGGCCGCGCCCGCCTCGCCAATACGGCCGCAGAAGAGCCGCCAGGCATCGGCAGGGTCGGGCGAAGAGGTCATCCGGAGCTCCCCATTATCGAGACGAGCCTCAGCCCGAGTGGTGGCACTAGGAGTCCAGGGTGGAGCGCCAGCCGGACGCGATGTGCTCCAGCCACCATTGCGGCGCGTTGTCGAGCAGGTTCGACAGGTTGGAGTAGTCCCACCATCGGGTGATGAGGCCGTCGGCGTCGAGTTCCATCACCGACGTGAACGGGTGCCGGACCACCTCGCCGGTGTGGAACCACCACACCTCGAGGTGCTCGGTGACCACCACCGAGCCCTCGGCCACCACCAGTCCGGGTTCGTGGGTGTGGCGTTCGACCGGCTCCAGTCCCAGCCGCAGACGGGCCACGATCTGGGCCGGGCCGTGGGCCCCGCCGCCCGACTCGCCGGTGCCCACATCCACATAGTTGGCCTCGGGAGCGAAGAACCCGGCGACGGCGTCCCAGTCGTGAGCGTACAGGGCGTCCCAGTACCGGGCCACGATCTGCTTGTTGCGTTCCTCTACGTCAACCACCGCGACAGGCTAGGGCGAGGTCGGGGAGGAGTCGTCGGAACCCTCCGGTCCGGGCTCGGGTGCGGGCGGCGGGGGTGCGGGCACCTCAGACCTCGCCCTCTTGCGCCTCGACCTTGGCGTGCGCACCGGCTTGGGCGTGCGCTCGGGGCGGGTCCGGCGCCGCCGCCGACGCCACCAGATGAGGATGATGATCACGGCCAGGAAGGGCAGGAAGGGCACGAGCACGCCGACCACGACGAGCACCACGCCCACGATCGTGCGCAGGAAGCCGGCGCCGTCGGAGATCGAGTCGGCGAAACCGGGCAGTGAGTCGTCGGTGCGGGAGTCGAGCCACACGAACGTGGTGCCGGAGACCTCGGGAAGCTCGGTTCCCTCCGTGTCCACCGGAGTGGCCTCGACCTCCAGCCTGATCTCCAGGCCTCGGGTGGCCACCCGGCCGGCCAGCCGCCCGTCCTCGACGGGAACCTCCAGCACGGCCACCAGCAACTCGCGGGGCTCGATCCGGTCGAAGCCGCCCTGCCGCATCTCGAAGGCGCCGATGTCCAGACGCACATCGAGGGACCGCAGAGAGACGTCGGTGAGGGCTGAGGCACCTGTGTTCTCCACCTCCAGGCACAGGTACACGGTCGAGTCCGGATCGACGGTGAGGTGCTGGGTTCCCAGGCAGGGGTCGTCAGCGTTGTCGGAGATCCAGGCGTCGACCTCGATGCCGGTGTCGGGCAGCACCGTGGGCGACTGGCGGATGGTCAGCGTGATGGTGGCCAGGTCCACCTGGTCGCGCAGCGTGCGCAACTGGCCCCGCAGGACCTCCAGGGTCGTCTCCCGGTCGAGCAGCTCCCGCTCGATCTGGGCCACGTCCTCCAGCTCAATGGCCTCCTCCAGGAGTTTGCGAAGGCGGGTCACGCTGGTCTCAGCCGTGTTGATCCGGCTCTCGAGATCGACGACCCGCTCGGTCACGTCGTCGGCGCTGATCGACTGGTCGACCAGCTTGCCCACCCCGGCCAGGCGCTCCAGCGCGGTCGAGAAGTCGGCGGGCAGCACCTTGAAGGTGATCTCGGCCTGTGCCCGGGGCTCGGTGCGGGTGGTCTGGTTGAACACGATCCCGCCCAGGCCCTGCACGATGGCCACCGCCTCGTTGCTGGCCGCGGTCACGTCGTCGGCCTGCACGCTGATGGTGGCCCGGTAGACGATGTCGCGGCCCAGGTCGGCGGGCGTCAGCGCGGTGGGAACGGCCAGAGCGGCGTCGCTGCCGGCCTCTGCCTGAAGTCTGGACCCTTCACCGGCCGTGGCGGTGCCTTCCTCCGCCTCCGCCATCGGCGCCTCGGCCGCAGTGTCTTCAGCGAAATCGGCGGGTGCGTCTGCCGAGGCGGCGGCTGTTAAGTCTGCTTCGTCGTCGTTGCCGGCACATGCCGCCAGAAACGCCAGCGCCGCGCTCACCAGCGCGAGCACGAACAGGATCGGAGCGCGCCGCCGCCGCCGCTCTCGGGGAGTAGTCGAGTCACGCATAGGTGCCCTCCCTGTTGGAGCCGTCTAGCACCTATGACGTAGGCCGGGCGCCTCTGGTTCCCGGCCGGGCGATTGAACGGGCTAGTTCCCCGGCTCGCCCTCTTCCTCGTCGCAACCGGCGGTGCAGGTGGTGGGCGGCAACACGACGTCGGCGGCGGTACCGCAAGGCGCCCCCGCCGCGGTGTAGAGGCCGTCCACGCTGTACCAGCCGGACTCCTGGCCAAGCTGGTTGAACGAGGTCGCGTACAGCTTCACCGGGACATCGGCCGGGACTCCGCGAACCGGCGCGGCCCAGCGGGTCCCACCGTCGCGAGTGGTGTCGACCTGTCCGACCGTGAACTCGCCGCTGGCGATGACCGGCTCGCCCTCGAGCTGCATGTACGTGCGCACCTTGGAGATCTCGGCAGGATCGGGGAGGGCGTCGAACTCCACAAGGAGTTCGTTGTCGGCGCTGCCGCCGAGGCACCTGAGGTTGCCGGGCGGCGGGGGAGCAGCCACGCTCACCGTGGGAGCCCGAGTCGTCGTGCTCTCCTGAGGAGCGTCCTCCGAAGGAGCTTCGGTGGTCGTCGTGGTTTCGGGGGGCTCCGACGTCGGCGTCGTGATCTGCGGCTCGGCGGTCGTTGTGGGAGTCGCCCGAGTCGTCGTGGTATCGGCGATCTCTCCCCCGTTGGTCGCCTCCCCGTCGCCTTCCTCGTCGCTGCATGCCGCCGCGACCAGCACCAGTGCCAGTATTGCGACCCCGAGCCTCAGTGAACGCATGTGGAACTCCTTTCCAGGTGTCCACCATACAAGTTATTGTTCAGCCCCGGCGTGTCACGCCCGGCGTGTCACGAGGTCGAACAGTGCGGCGCGATCATAGGCTGTTCAACGGTGACGGATGTGGACCCTCGAGCAGAATTGTGCGACCTGGTCGGGGGCGATGATCCCGCGCCCCGGCTCTGGTCCGCGATCGACTGCGGACGCATGGCCGAGATCGTGCCTGAGCTGCCCGATCTGAAGATGGAACAGGACCCGATCCACAGGCACAAGGACGTGCTCGCCCACACCATCGCGGTCGTGGCGAAGACGCCCGACGACCTCGTGGTTCGCCTGGCGGCGCTGTTCCACGACATAGGCAAGCCCCGTACCCGCAGCTACGAGCACGGCGAGGTCACCTTCCGCCATCATGAGGCCGTTGGAGCCCGGATGACCCGCAAGCGCCTGACCGCTCTGTGCTTCGACGAGCAGACGGTGTTCGACGTCAGCGAGCTGGTGCGTCTGTCGGGCCGGTTCAAGGGTTACGCATCGGGCTGGAGCGACGCCGCGGTGCGGCGCTACGCCAGGGACGCCGGACCGCTGCTGGGCCGTCTCAACCAGCTGGTGCGGTCGGACTGCACCACCCGGCACCTGCAGAAGGAGGTCGATCTCCATCGCCAGATCGACGACCTCGAGCGCCGCATCTCAGCGCTGGCCGAGGCCGAGCGCATAGCCGCCGAACGGCCCCAGATCGACGGCGACGCGGTGATGGCCCGTCTCAGGCTGGCTCCGGGTCCTGACGTCGGCCGGGCCCTGGCCTGGCTGCTGGAACTGAAGCGCTCCGAGGGGGAGCTTCCCATCGACGAGCTGTGGGCCCGGCTCGATGCCTGGTGGGCCGAGAACGGCGCGTAGTCTCCCGCTCCTGTTCGCTTCGCTCACGGGCCGCCCAGATCCAAGGAATAGCGCCCACGGCCTCGCTCAGCGAATAGCCAGATGCAGGTGGGCGAGGGCGTGCCTGCTCGGCCTCTGGGCCGGTAGCCTCGATCGGGTCTTGAGCCCAGCAGGCGCGCTACACACCAAGGAGGCGAAGTGACTTATCGAGCGGAGTACCTGTGGATCGACGGCAACCAGCCGGCCGGAGAGATTCGCAGCAAGACGAAGATCGTCGACAACGATGAGGAGCCCCCGATCTGGGGGTTTGATGGTTCTTCGACCAATCAGGCCACCGGCGACAACTCCGATGTGGTGCTCAAGCCGGTGTTCACATGCGGGGATCCGATCCGCGGCGGCGACAACATCCTGGTGTTGTGTGAGACGTTGTTGACCCATGATCTGTCGCCTCATCCCACCAACCGGCGGGCCGAGTGTGTGGCGGTCTATGAGAAGTACAAGGACCAGGCGCCGTTGTTCGGGCTCGAGCAGGAGTACACGCTGCTGGATGCGATCACGCGCTGGCCTGCGGGTTTCCCGCCGTCGGGTTTCCCGCCGCCGCAGGGCCCCTACTACTGCGGTGTCGGGGCGGGCCGTATCTCGGGGCGTGAGCTGATCGAGGAGCACACCACGGCCTGCATCCAAGCTGGTCTGGGTATCGCGGGCACCAACGCGGAGGTGATGCCGGGCCAGTGGGAGTTCCAGATCGGGCCGCTGGACACGGTCACGGTGGCTGATCACGTTTGGGTGGCGCGCTACCTGCTGTTCCGTCTGGCCGAGAAGCACGGCATCGAGGTGACCATCGAGCCCAAGCCGATGCTGGGCGACTGGAACGGCGCGGGCATGCACAGCAACGTGTCCACCAAGTCGATGCGTGAGGGCTATGAGCCGATCATCGCGGCCTGTGAGTCGCTGGGGATGGCCGGCAAGCCCGAGGAGCATCTAGCCGGATACGGCGCCGGTATCGAGTTCCGGTTGACCGGTGAGCATGAGACCGAGCGCTATGACCAGTACTCCTACGGGGTGTCGGACCGGGGTGCGTCGGTGCGGATCCCCTGGCAGGTCGCCCGCGAGGGCAAGGGCTATATCGAGGACCGCAGACCCAACGCCAATGCCGACCCCTACCACGTCACCACCCTGCTGACGAGAACCATCTGCGAAGCCCTCGTCGGCTACAACTGACGCGGGCGGCCCACAATGGCCGCCGGCACTGCCGAGGAAGCAGGTGCAAGCCGGCTGAGGGTGGCGATCTGCCAGATCAACCCCACCGTCGGCGACCTCGACGGGAACGTGGATCTGGTCACCGATGCGCTGGCCCAGGCCGGGGCGGCCGGCGCTGATGTCGCCGTCCTGCCCGAGCTGGCCATAACCGGATACCCGCCCGAGGACCTGGTGCTGCGACCTGGCTTCGTCGCGGCCAGCCGGGCCGCGCTCGAGTGGGTCGCCTCCGCGACCGGCCCGTGCGCCGCGGTGGTCGGCTTCGTCGACGGCGCGGGCGAGTCCGGCAGGAGCGTGCCCGACATGGCCGGCGTCGAGAGCTTCAGCGAGGCCTACAACGCGGTGGCGGTCTGCGCCAACGGCGAGGTGCGCGGCGTCTACCGGAAGCGCCACCTGCCCAACTACGACGTCTTCGACGAGATGCGGCACTTCCGACCCGGCCTCGAGGAGCCGCCCCTGTTCGAGATCGGCGGCGCGGTGGTGGGAGTCACCGTGTGCGAGGACGCCTGGGTTCCCGACGGGCCGGTCAACGATCTGGCCCGTGCCGGCGCGCAGCTGGTGGTGAACGTCAACGGTTCGCCGTTCCGGGTAGGCAAGCAGGCCGCCCGCGAGCAGGTGATCGGCCGGCGGGTCGCAGAGTCGGGCGTCGCGGTGGTGAGCGTGAACCTGGTCGGCGGGCAGGACGAGCTCGTGTTCGACGGCGGCTCGTTCGTCATCGGCGGCGACGGCGCGGTGGTGGCCCGGTGCGTGTCCTTCTCCGAGACCGTCGACGTCTTGGATGTGGACCTGCCGGCCACAGAGCCGGCGATCACCGCCCCGAGCCCGGCCGGGATCACCCGTGTGACGCCGGCCGCGCCTGCCGTCTGTGGCCGCGTCCGGATGGCGGCCCCGCTGGCGGCGCCCGCGGGCGAACATGCTCAGCGCTGGGCCGCGCTGACGTTGGCAACCCGCGACTACGTGCACAAGAGCGGGTTCAGCGATGTGTGCGTGGGCCTGTCCGGCGGCGTGGACTCGTCCCTGACCGCGACCATCGCGGCCGACGCCCTGGGCGCCGACCACGTTCACGGTGTGCTCATGCCGTCACGCCACTCCAGCGAGCACTCGGTGACCGACGCCGAGAAGCTCGCCGCCAACCTCGGCATCGACGCCCTCATCGTCGCCATCGAGCCTGGCCACGCCGCGCTGGCCGAGATGATCGGAGCCGGTCTCGGCGGCGGCCTGGACACCGGCGGGATCACCGACCAGAACCTCCAGTCCCGCATCCGGGGCGTGACGCTCATGGCGCTGGCCAACGAGCGCGGCTGGCTGGTGCTCACCACCGGCAACAAGAGCGAGCTGGCGGTGGGCTACTCGACCCTCTACGGCGACACCGCGGGAGCCTTCGCAGTCGTCTCCGACCTCTGGAAGCTGGACGTGTACGAGCTGTGCCGGTGGCGCAACCGGCAGGCCGGCGGCGAGCTGATCCCCTCCACGGTGCTGGCGAAGGCGCCTTCGGCGGAGCTGGCCCCCGGCCAGCGCGACGATCAGTCGTTGCCCCCCTACGAGGTGCTTGACCCGATCCTGCGGCTCTACGTCGAGGAGCTGCGGACCGTCGCCGAGATCCAGGAGGCCGGGATCGCGCCGGCGGACGTGGTGGAGAGGGTGTGCCGGATGGTCGATGTCGCCGAGTACAAGCGCCGCCAGACGCCGATCGGCCCCCGGCTCACGGGCCGGGCGTTCGGCCGGGACAGGCGGATGCCGATCGTCAACCGCCACCGGTCGGCCGGTAATACCGGTAATTAAGTGAGTCCGGGTTACAGCGCGGTCCAGACGGCCCGGCTGGTGTCGGCGCTGCGGTGGGCCTGCGGCCGGCTGTCGGAGATGGTTGGCGCGTGGGCCTCGGATACCGCGGCGGCTGCGGGTGAAGGTGACCCCGCCGGAGAGGACTCGGTCGGTGGCGGCGCCGCGACCGCAGTGGAGATGCTGGTCCTGAGCCGCCGATTTGCCTCGCACCGTGATGTGCTCGACGGGCTGCAGCCCGACTCCGAGCGACTCGGCTCATGGCGCCAGGCCGCTCCCGGTGATCCGTCCCTGGCGGACGCGATCGACGAGATCGCAGAGTTGGAGGGTCCCCGGAAGCGGCTTGCCGTGGTCCGGGGGGTGCTGGTACCGCAACTCCGCGACGCGTACCGAGACATCGGCGAGCACGCCGCGCCCCACTGCGACGCTGCTCTGGCGGCGGCAGCCGGATCACTCCGCCTCGACCTGGACGGCGAGGCAGCCGCGCCCGGAGCCGGTCAGCTCAGCGCGGCCGAGGCCGTCGAGGCGGCCGATCGCGTGCTGTCGGCAGCCGGCGGCATCGTCGGACGTTCGCTGCTGCGTCCTGACGGTTGGGCCTGAGCGGCCGTGGCCGTCGCAGGCTTCGCCCGGGGTCCGGCGAAGGTTCTGGGGCGGACGTGGTTGGCGGCGGGCAAAACGTGGTTATCGTGCAACCCGTCGATGGCGAGCGGGGCGGCGATCGTCGTGGCTTGCTCCTAGGACCCGGAGCGGGGGTAAGTGGTCAAGGTCAAGGAGCGCGTTGAGCGAGACGAGGAGGATCTGGTCCGCCTCTATCTCACCGACATCGGCCAGTACCCGCTGCTCACCAAGGACGACGAGGTCCGGCTCGCGCAGGAGATCGAGGTCGGCGCGGCGGCCCGCAAGGAGCTCAAGGAGGCCACTCCCGGCTCGCTCACCGACCACCGCCGCCGGGACCTGCGCCGCAAGGACCGCCGGGGGTTGGAGTCCGAGCGCACCTTCGTCCAGTCGAACCTGCGCCTGGTGGTGTCGATCGCCAAGAAGTACCAGGCGTCGGGCCTGCCCCTGCTCGACCTCATCCAGGAGGGCAACCTCGGGCTGATGCACGCCGTCGAGAAGTTCGACTGGCGCAAAGGGTTCAAGTTCTCCACCTATGCCACATGGTGGATCCGCCAGGCCATCACCCGGGGCATCGCCAACACGGGCCGCACCATCCGCCTGCCGGTGCACGCCGGCGACACGCTGGCCCGCCTCCAGAAGGCCCGCTCCCGCCTGGAACTCAAGTACGGGCGCCCGCCCACGCTGTCGGAGCTGGCCGCCGAGGTGGAGATGCCCGAGGACAAGGTCACCGAGGCGCTGCGCTTCCAGTCCGAGCCGCTGTCGCTGTCGGAGCCGCTGCGCCAGGACGGCGACGCCGAGCTCGGTGACGTGGTGGAGGACCGATCCATCGACTCGCCCTTCGACACGGCGGCCACCACGATGCTGCCGAATGAGATCATGCGCCTGCTGTCGCCTCTGGACGAGCGCGAGCGCGACATCCTCAAGCTGCGCTTCGGCCTGGACCGGGGCGAGCCCCGCACTCTCGAGGAGGTGGGTGAGCACTTCAACCTCACCCGGGAGCGGATCCGCCAGATCGAGGCGCGGGCCATGTCGAAGCTGCGCCACCCCTCGAGCGACACCGGCGCCCGGGACCTGCTCAACGTCTGAGCCCAGTGAACGGGACCGTTTCACTCGACGGACTGCCTGCTGCGCGACTCGCTCCCCGACGTGTATCCGAGACTGTGCACGAACTCACGCCTTCGCCTGCCCGCTCCGACGAGACGAGTATGAGTCGGGGATAACGAAATCGGGCACAATGAGACCCGAGCGACAAGGAGTAGCCATGGCCGAGGCATACATCATCGACGCGGTGCGCACACCCACCGGCAGGCGGGGCGGCGGTCTCTCACAGGCTCATCCTGCCGACCTCGGTGCGGCCGCCATCCGGGCGCTCCTCGACCGCACGGGTGTCGATCCCACGGCGATCGAAGACGTGATCTTCGGCAATCTCGACAACGTCGGCCCCAACTCCGGCGACATCGCTCGCACCAGCTGGCTGGCGGCCGGGTTGCCCGAGGCCGTTCCGGGTGTGACGATCGACCGGCAGTGCGGATCGGGCCAGCAGGCCGTGAGCTTCGCGGCGATGGCCGCCATGGCCGGCGTGCACGACCTGGTCGTCGCCGGGGGCGTGCAGAACATGTCGATGGTGCCCATAGGGACGGCCTTCGAGGCCGGCCGGGCGCTCGGCCATGACGACCCCTTCACCGGCTCCGAGGGTTGGGTCAGGCGTTACGGCACCCAGGAGGTGTCGCAATTCCGCGGAGCCGAGCTCATCGCCGAGAAGTGGGACATCTCGCGGGCCGAGATGGAGGCCTTCTCGTTCGAGAGCCACCAGCGAGCCATCCGGGCCATCGACGAGGGTCGCTTCGATCCCGAGATCGTGCCGTTCGGATCGGTGACGATGGACGAGGGTCCTCGCCGCGACACGACGGTGGAGAAGATGCAGGCTCTCAAGCCTCTCGTCGAGGGCGGCCGCATCACGGCCGCTCTGTCGAGCCAGATCTCCGACGGGGCCGCCGCCCTGCTGGTGGCCTCGGAACGGGCCGTCGACCAGCACGGGCTGGAGCCCCGGGCCCGCATCCACCACATCTCCGTGCGAGCCGACGATCCGATCTTCATGCTCACCGGGCCCATCGCAGCCACTTCGTACGCCCTCGAGAGGACGGGCATGGGCATCGACGACTTCGATCTGTTCGAGTGCAACGAGGCCTTCGCCCCGGTTCCTCTGGCCTGGATGCGGGAGCACGACGTGCCCCACGAGAAGGTGAACGTCAACGGCGGCGCCATCGCCCTCGGTCACCCGCTCGGCTGCAGCGGGGCCAAGCTGATGACCACGTTGCTGCACGAGCTCGAGCGCACCGGGGGCCGGTGGGGCCTGCAGACGATGTGCGAGGGCGGAGGCCAGGCCAACGTCACAATCCTCGAGCGCCTGTGAACTAGATCTGACCGGCGAGAGGGCGCCCGAGCCGCCCACTCGAGTGGACGACCGCTAGGCGGACGGCCGCGCCCGGGCGGAACGCCAGATGTGGCGGGCGTAGATCCGGAACGTGCGGGCCAGGGTGGTGAGGTCGAGGGTGCTGAACAGGGTGTCCGCCACCCCGAAGGGCAGCATTGAGGGGATGGAGCCGCGTGCATACTCGAGGATCCAAGTGCCCTCGAGTATGCGGTACCCCTCGCCGTGCCTCTCGGCAGGTGCACCGTCTCGCCCGGGCGGTACTCCTGCCTTTGGAGGTCGCCTTCGCCGTGGTGCCACATCTCCCCGTCGAGGACGGTCGCGTAGTCCTCGGCAAAGCGATACCGGCCGGTGTGCCCGCCGCCGCCGATGGGACTGCCGAAGAAGATCAGGTACTCGCTGAATGAGGAGTACAGCATGGTGAGCTGGCCCATGGCGCCGCCGGCGTTGTTGAAGAACCACTCCGGCTCCGTGTCGATCAGGCCGGGATACCGCTCGGCGAGATCGTGAGTGATCGCAGTCATCATCTCCTCCAGCGGCAGATCGAGATGCGAACGGACCACCTCCTGGAGGACCTCGGGCTCAAAGACGTACTTCACGATCGTATGACCACCTAGACGGGCACCTGTGACGGCGAGTCTGCCTCGCTGCCGACACTCAAGACAACGACGAATCTGAAGTTTCGGCTACTGCGACCAGTGGCTTGGGCGGGAAGAAGAGCCCGTCATAGATCCCGCGCTGGCCCAGCGGCTCCGACAGCTCGACAGTCACCGCGGTCCAGGGATTGCCCGGGCAACTGGCCGACCCGGCGACGGGCACCACTGCGAAGGCGATCACCACCGCGTCGTCGGTCTCGATCACCTGGGGGCCCCGCAGGGCGTCGCCCATCTCGCGGCCGCTGGCGCATCCCAGCTCGGACACCAGCACATCGACGGTGGCGTCACCGGGGTCGGGCATCGAGTCGGGATCGAGGAGCACCTCCACCGGGGCGAGCCCCGGCGGCAGCGGGATGGTCGGCTGGCAGGGACGCCCGGACGCGTGTCCGGCGAAGACCCACCGGTCGCCTCGCCGCTCCACTCCGGCGACACCGAAGCTGTATTCGGCCAGCGCGGCGAACGTGGCGCTGTCGTCGTCGATGCTGATCACGACCCACCGGCCCCGGGGCAGCGGCTCGCCCCCCGGAGTGTCGAGCTCGGCCCGCAGCACGTCCACCGCCGGATGGTCGATGTCGTCGATCGAGGGCGGGGCGATCATCTGGGAGTAGCGCACCGGCGGGGTCCCCGGACACGACACCACAGGATCCTCCACATCCAGATCCGGGATCACCGCCAGCGGCCCCTCGGGCGGCTGCGGCGTGCGGAAGATGTCCACGCAGACCGCCGACGGGTTCGGCACTCGCTCTGCGATCTCTTCCAAGGCTCCCTCGGGCGGATTCACCAAGTGGAGGCTCATCCGCTGGCGGTGGATGTCGTAGGACGTGCCGTCGAGACCGAACTCCCTCCAGTCCTCTCTGGGGAAGGACTGCCACGTCTCATCCAGCAGCGCTTCCATCTCGGGCAGGCTGAACCGGACCCGCACCACGTCGACGACGACGTCGTCGCGCTCGCCCAGGGGCCGGTCGTCGGTGATCGGCGGGGGCGGGTTCACGGCGGGGTAGTCGTCGGGGGTGGGGCGCCGGGCCAGGATCGCGGCCCGGTGCGGCTCGGGGTCGTCGGTGAACCCCATCATCAGCACCCCGCCGCTGTCACGATCGATCCAGCGGCCCGCGAACGTGTCGGGATGCTCCATCCCGTAGGTCAACAGCACACCGTCGATGATCGGATCGGGGTTCTGGCGGGCACCGAGCCTGCCCGCGAGCTCCGACCTCAGCTCAGGCAGGTCCTCACAGTTCGCCAACCCGCCGTCGCCGGCGGGCACATCCGGTGGCTCCACCCCGGACGGCTCCACGCCGGACGGCGCAGCCCCGGACGGCAGCAGTTCTGAGCCGCCCACCACAACGTCGGCGGAATCCTCGCCGCATCCAACCGCCAGCACAGCCACCGCCAGCAGAGTCGCTATTGCCTTCATACCCCTAAGACGCCCCAGCCCCGCAGCAAGTTCCCGTCCCACACGAGCAGATCTCTGCGCTGAGCGACGACCCGCTGAGTTATGAATCTTTGACGGACATGGTGATCTGGAATCGGGAATGAGACAAAAACTACATAACTCTGCAAACCTGACGCCGTGGTCAGTCTGCCGCCCTAGTCAAAGTCCCGTAGGGGACCGTGACCAGGGCAATGCACACCTTGGTGCTATCAAGATCGCGTGAGATGATATCTTTATAGTATCATATTCGCATGATCTACCAGGCACCGTCTCTGACGGCGTTGGACAGACGAGTCCTGGCCGAAATCCGGGGATGCCGCGACGGTTTGCACTCGTACCTGTTCAGGCCGCGACGGTGGTTCGGGACACTCAGCCGCGTCATGATGGCTCGGGCGGTGCACGGCTCCACCTCCATCGAGGGCTACCACTCGACCGTCGCGGAGACCGCGGCCATTCTCGATGGCGAGGACGTCCCGCACCTGGACGCAGACACGTCCCGTGCCATCGCCGCCTACCGCGATGCGATGACCTATGTGCTGGCGCTCACCGATGAGGATGAGCCCCCGCCGGCCATGGACGCGACCTTGCTCAAGTCGCTCCACTACCTGATGACGGCCTACGACGTGGCGAAGCGGCCGGGAAGATGGCGAAAGGGCGGGGTGTGGGTGCGCGACAGCGAGGGTTCCGTCGCCTACACGCCCCCGGACCGCGATGAGCTCGAGGGACTGATCGGGGAGCTGGTGCACCAGGTCAACGACGACGGCCCGGACCCGCTCATCAGGGCAGCCATGGCGCACCTGAACCTGACTCTCATTCACCCGTTCGAGGACGGCAACGGGCGTATGGCGCGCTGCCTGCAGAGCTTCGTGCTGGCCCAGCACACCAGACATCCGCACTTCATGAGCATCGAGGAGGACCTGGGGCGGCGCACCTCGCAGTACTACCGGGCACTCCAGGACACAGCCGCCGGGTCCTGGTCGCCGACCCGCAGCACTCGACCGTGGATCGAGTGGTGCCTGACCGCACACCTGAGGCAGGCCCAGAGGACTCGATGGCGTCTCGACTGGACAGAGGCCCTCTGGTCGGCCTGTGAGGACCTGGCCCGCAGGCACGGGCTTCCAGACCGGACGGTAGGGCCGATGATGGATGCCGCGTACGGACGTGCCCTCGGTCGGTCCGCCTACATCTTCATCGTGCAACAGAGCCAGGGCGACCCCCTCAGCGATCTCTCAGCCTCCCGCGACCTGAGAGCACTGGTAACCGCTGACCTGCTCCTACCCACTGGAGCAGGCAGAGGCCGCAAGTATCAGGCATCCGACCGACTCAAGGCCCTACACCAAGAGATGCGCCAAGCCTTCCCCCAACCCCCCGACCCCAACCCCTACGCCAACGTTGACCCCCAACTGCCCTTGAGCTAACCAGCGATGAGCTCCGGCGGACCGTAGGTCCAAGCGGTATATCCGCAAGTGTGGTCCCCAGTAGCGCCCGGTCAGGCCCTGGATGTCATATAGGCGTGCTTGGATTGAGGTTGGAGTGCGGTGAGACCGCCAGGGAATCAGGACTGCGAAGAGTTGAGTGCAGAGGTGAGCGACGACCGATCGGACAGGACAGGCGAGAGCATCGGCAGCGCCGAAGGCTCAAATGACAAGACGCTGAGCCTCTTCAGCATGGCGCTGTGGGGACGCGACGGGCCGCCCGCAGACGTCCTCGGTAGAAGCGATTGGTGGTCGGACTGCGCCGAGGACGACGGGCACGACGACGAGTGTTGGGGACACATCTCGCCCATTAGACAGCCGGTAGGGATTCCGCCTCCGACGATGCTCCTCACGCAGAACGAGATGCGAAGGATCGCTATGGGGCACCAGCCGGGCTACGACGGCAGGTGGCTCGCGTTCATGGAGGACGACCGCCTGTTCTTCCACCGCAGCTGGACCGGCCACGGCATCTTCGAAGCGACGTTCGCTGCCACCGACACAGGTTTCGTGATGATCTTGGCATGTGTTGAGGGTGATCCCGCTCGCTACGGGTCAGACCGTGATCTGATCGAAGAATGCGATCTCCTGCGAGACCTGATCATGCTCGTGTCCGGCGAGCCGACGCCCCTGTTGTCACAGACGAGCATGTCGCGCGATCCCGCGCTGGAAGCCGTGCTGGGAGACATCACGGACCAGGATGTCGACGCAATCGTCAACACCGCCAACAGACATCTGGCGGTCGGGGACGGCATCAACGGCGCAATCCACCACGCCGCCGGCCCCGAACTCCTGCGGCACTGTCGAGCACTCGGCGGCTGTGACGTCGGGCGGGCTGTGGTCACCCGGGGCTTCCGACTCACGGCTCGGTGGGTCATTCACACCGTGGCGCCGAAGTGGACCGGTGGCACTCGCGGCGAGCCGGTGCTGCTGGAGTCGTGCTACCGCGAGTCCCTGGCGTGCGCCGACGAGGTGGGTGCCGAGAGCGTGGCCTTCCCGGCAATCGCAACCGGCGCCCGCGGCTATCCGCTGGAGGCAGCCGCCACGACCGCCGTGGCTGCCGTCCGCTCGACATCCACCAAGGTGCGCACGATCCGCTTCGTCTGCTTCGACCCGCAGACGTTGCAAGCGTTCCAGTCAGCAATAGAAGACAGCGCCTAGCACCGCCGCCATTCCAGCTCGCCTGGTCGGTACTAGGGCCGAGGGGAAGGTCGACGTGGCCGCGCTCGCGGCGAGTGCCGCCGGTTCAGGAGGAAGAGGAGGAGGGGTTGCTGTCGTGGCGTCGTTTGCGACGTTCGGGGATGAAGCCTTTGTTGACGGTTCTGACGGGCATCGCTCCGGGCCGCTGCTTGGACCGAGAGTTGGTGGACTGCTCCTCGGCCATGTGGTCACGATACTGAAAGCAGCACTCCAATGAGGAGGCAGACGCCGACGAAGGCGACGATGGCCTGGATGAGTAGCCATTTCTTGATCTTGTGAAGGGTGTCGTCGTTGCGGCGGTACTGGACCTCGTGGGTTTCGGCGAGGTCCTCGCCGTCGGTGCTGGCTGCAACGGGTTGGTGGACCTGCGCGCGTTGTCAAGCGCTGGGCCTGCTTGCCGCAGCAGCGCCCGATGATGATCGCCCAATCGCCCCGGCGTCACCGATGGTATGACCGGCTCACGTCGCGCCGGCACGATCTTGTGCGCATCTCGCCGGTGGTCCAAATGCACCCGGGCCTGATGGCCGTCGAGAGCCACCGGTGCACTGTCCAGAGCGGCGACGCTGCCGGGGGCGGATGCTCCGCTGCACCACCGTTCCTCCGAGAGCGCGTCTGTAGGGTTTGGAGCGATGGTGATTCCTGTTCGCTGCGGAGGCGTCTGATGCATGAAGTTCGCGTCTACGAGAACCACGATGAGGGCACTCGATGGTGGGCGGAGGACGACCTCGGGTTCACCGGAGGCTCGGAGCACTTGGACGACCTGATGGCCGCCATTAATGAGTGGGCGGACTCTGAGGGCGTTCTCGACGGCCTGGAGATAAGGCTGGTAGCAGCTGCCAATAGCGAGGCCCCCTTCTAGGTGCCACAAGAACTCGCGTCCAACGCCGGGCGCCCGTCCTGCGGGCCACTTGAAGCCTTCAATGGACGTTCAAAGCGGTCGAGACAGCGATCTGATGGTGCGGGCGGGTCTGGGCGGTCCACGGTGTGAGACGTCCTTCGTCACACCGTACGGCTATAGCGTTGCTTTGTGGCTGTGGACCTCGACAGATGGGAGGGGCATCTGGTTGGCCGCGGTGACCCCCTCAACCCGCCGGTCATTGAGGTCCCGGTCAAGCCGAGTCCGAGGGGCGGATCTGGGACCTTCCTCGCTGCTGACGGCGATGGTGAACAATGGTGGGTCAAGCCTCTGAACAACAAGCAGGGTGAACGCGTCACGGTTACAGAGGCCATCGTCGCTGCGGTTGGAGCGCTGATTGGCGCCCCGGTCTGCGATTCGGCCATCGTTGTCCTGCCTCCTGAGATCGAGGGGTGGGAGTTCCGGCCCGGCTCCAAGATCGAGAGGGGATACGCCCATGCGTCGCGAGCAGTTGCGTACGCCGTTGAGGAGCGGTCGCTGCGGCATCGAGACCGAGATGACAATGCCCAACGGCATGTTGGAGCATTTGCCATCTACGACTGGTGTTGGGGTGGTGACGAGCAGTGGCTGTATGCCGAGCCAGAGGACCGCAAGCTGTACAGCCATGACCACGGCTGGTACCTGCCGGAGACGGGCCCGACTTGGGACATTGCTGCGTTGGTCAACCGAGTAGGCGAACCTCACCTGGCGAGTTGGTCACCACAGGGCCTCGACTCAGCAGTGCTCGCAGCATGTGCCCAGCGACTCAGAACGCTCACACACGACGAACTAGTCACTGCCCTGCGCGAGATCCCCGAGTCGTGGCCGGTGAGCGACTCTGAGCTTGAGAGAGTCGGCTGGTTTCTTGAGAGCAGAGCACCTGAGGTTGCTGACAGACTGGAATCAATGAGAGGAGCGCCGTGAGGTACATCTACTCGCTTATCCGTTTCGTGCCGGATCCGGCGCGTGGTGAGTTCGTGAACGTCGGAGCGATCGTCGGCAGTGAGGAGTCATCGGAGTGGCAAGTGCGCCAGATCGAGAACCCCAAGCGAGCGCGCGCGATCGATGAGAACGCCTCGCTCGGGGCGGTTTGGTCGTTCATCGATCGTGTTGGAGTTGACGTCGACAACTTCGAGGCAGCGACGCAGTCCTTGTTCGGGCCGGATGTCGAGTTGACGGAGGACTGGTTGTGGCAGCTGCACGCTGATCACCAGAACATCGTTCAGCTGAGCGCACCGGTACCGATGGTCGCGGAGTCAGCGGACGATGCCTTGGAGAGCGTCTTCGACCTGATGGTGCTCGATCCTGCAGTGCGCAAGTACTCCTTCACGAAGAAGCACACAGCTCTTGCTGCGTTGCGTCGCGCCTACGACGAGTTTGAGATCGCCAAAGGAAGGGAACGTCGGGAGCGTGTGACCTTGAAGACTCCTCATCACGAGGCGCTCTTCGACTTTGCCGTCACTAACGGCCAGGCAGTTCAGCTGACGCAGGCATGGTCCTTCCAGGTTCCTGACCAAGCGACGCTCGCCGAGCAGGTGAAGGCATGGGGTTGGACCGTGCAGGAGGCTCTCCACACCGGAGGTCGCGTTCTCACTCCTGCCGGGGAGTTCGATGTCAGAACGGACGTGGACGTCGAAGTGGTCTACGTGCCAGCGCTCCCTGCGCGTCCCGCGCCGGCGTTTGTTGACGCTGAGCACGTGTTCGACGAGTTAGGCGTTCGGGCTGTTTCTCACGATCAAGCGGGCGATGTCGCGCGGCGGGCACGAGAACTGCTCGGGCCGCTGTCCAAGTAGCTACTCGGGTGGCTTGGCGCTGAGGTCGTGCGCATCTGGGCTGTGGTCCGTGCGCTCTTGTGACCCGTGACGGGGTCGCGGTTCCTGGCTGGGTCTACAAGCACCGCAGCGTAGCGGCGAGGTCCTCGGCAACTTCCTCGATGTTGACGCCGACCTGCGGGACAAAGAAAAGGGACCCCGTGCGTTCCGGGGTCCCGTGCCAGCGGTATATCGGCTGCATTCAGCTTTGCGCCTACTAGCCGGACCATCAGGCGATCCCAATCGTAGCTGTAGAGGCAACGTGGTGTCGAGCGTCATTTCGTAGTGTGGCCTGATGTCAGCCAGAGGAAGCGGTCACGGAGCGCGCGACGATGTGGGGTTGCTGTTGGGCTCCGCGGTCGGACCCGAGTTTGGCGGGTGTTTCGCGTTTTGTGAGGTCAACGGGGGCGCGGCGGTTTGGTGTTTCCACTACATCGGCGGTCGCGGTGGGGGGTTGGCCGGGTCAGGTGATGGTGGCTTTGTCCCAGGTGCGGGTGTCGGTTCCGACAGCGGTGAGGGCTCGGGCCTGGAGGGGGGTGCGTCGGGTGGTGAGGTCGATGCTGTTGGCGTTGGCGGTGAGTTTGACGCGGCGGATGCGGTTGAGTTCTCTGACCGGAGTTTGTCGGGTGTTTCGCGTTTTGTGAGGTCAGAGGGGGCGCGCCGGTGGGGTGTTTCCACTACATCGGCGGTCGCGGTGGGGCTGGGCGGGGTCAGGTGATGGTGGTTTTGTCCCAGTTGCGGGTGTCGGTTCCGATTGCGGTGAGGGCTCGGGCCTGGAGGGGGGTGCGTCGGGTGGTGAGGTCGATGCTGTTGGCGTTGGCGGTGAGTTTGACGCGGCGGATGCGGTTGAGTTCTCTGAGGGCTCGGGCGGCGCTGAGGTGCTGGTGGTCGAGGTCGGGGTCGCGGACGTCTGCTTTGGCGAGGGCTTGGCCGATGAGGGTCTCGATGACGGCGGCGTGGACGCAGATTGCGACGTGGCCTCGGACTCTTTGTTCGGTCCAGTGTCTGACGGGTCTCAGGTGCAGGAAGTCCTTGAGGGTCCGGAACCTTGCTTCGATGTTCGCCAGTTGCCGGTAGGCGGCCACGACTTGGGCGGTGGTGGCCTGGGCGGGTGTGAGGCTGGTGGTGAGCACGTAGCGGCCGGCGAGGAGTTCCTCGTAGGCGAGGGCGTCTTGGTTGTAGTGGTAGAGGAAGCGGCCGGGTCCGATCTCGAGGTCGAAGAGGCGTCCGGCGCCGGCGGTGCCGAGGATGCGCTGCGCGGCCCGCCCGATTTCAGCGGGGTCGCTGATGCGGCCGTCACGGACCCGTTGCTCCAGGGCCAGCAGGTCGGCCTCGGCTCTCGCGATGAGCTCGGTTCTGCGGGCGTTGTCTCGGCGGGCGCGGGCGTCGGACTCCACGACCACGGCGCGGGTCCCGTCGGCCAGCGCGATGTCCGCGGCCCGGCAGCGGTGCTGGGGGATCTCGACCCAGGCGGTGTCGTCGTCGATGGCTTCGAGGGCTTCTTTGGCGATGTGGTCGCGGTGCAGCCTGGTGGCGAGCAGGTGGTCGAACCCGGCGTCGGCGACTGCTTCGACGTTGTCTTTGGAGATGAGGCCCCGGTCAGCGACCACGCAGATGCGGCCCACCGCGAACCTGTCGGCGAGGTCGGCGAGCACCGCCGGCAGGGTGGAGGCGTCGTTGGTGTCGCCTGCGAACACGTGGTGCGCGATGGGGATCCCGTCTGAGGTGCACAAAAGGCCGATCACGATCCGGGGCCGGTCGCTGCGATGGTCACGGGAGTACCCGAACGCCCGCGACCCGAACCGCCCCGACGGCCGCGGCGATCCCTCGAAGTAGGTGGAGGTCAAGTCGTAGCACACCAGCCGCAGGTCCAGATTCGACAGGTCGCGCAGCCGCTCATAGAGGTGCTCCTCGGTTTCCTCTTTGGCGTCGGCGACCGCTTCGAGGGCCCGGTAGCAGCGGCCCAGCGGCGGGGCCTCCCAGCCCGCAGGCATGACCACGTCCTCTGTGGCCCACTCCACCAGGCGCCGCTTCGAGCACGGCGCCACCAGCCGGTTGGCGACCATCGCGAACACCGCGTCCTCCAGCGCCTCGGACCCCCGCCGCGCGCCGAGCTGCGCGAACCACCCGTCCAGTCCCAGCCGACCCCACACCGCCGCCGCAGCGGCCACCGCCCCCACAGCCGGCGCCCCCTCAGCGGCCACCGCACCCACGTCGACGCGCTCGCGGCGCAGATGGGCCTCCAACGCGGCCACGATCCGCTCCAGCTGCCCCGAATCGCGCAGAGCGGTCACCTCCCCCAGGCGCAGAAGCGTCCTGTGGCCGACCTTGGCGCCGTCGCGCACCGACTCGACCAACGACAAGTACTCGTACACCCTGTCGCCCCTGCGACGGCGGGTCGTCTTCACGAACACGGCACCACAACAGCCCTCAACCAGCGCGCCGTCAACCATGTGTCGCCCCTACATATCCCCACCGAAACGCTGCCCGGAGACACAAAACCCCACGTCAGAGGCCATCTGCTGTCACCAAACCCCCACCAACCCGACAAATTCCGGTCAGGAAGGGATAAGACGCCCGATTGGCGGGTGTCCATGACCGACGGGCGCGTCGCCGATGTAGAGGTCACGCTCTGCACCGACGAGGCAGGGGTCCGGTTCACGCAGTCATTTTCGCCTCACGGGTCAGCCCGACGCTGGCCTGACGAGCGGCTGTCGTGTGTGTGGACCGTCTTCGCGTCGGATCACGCCCCCACCGCCAACAGGCACCTTCCTCTCGGCAAGTTGATGAAGGCTGTGTGTGATGTTCTGGTGTCAGTGGAAGCCAGGAGCTACTCGCGGCAGCAGATGCAGCGTGCGGCCGGTACGGCGTTGCGCGTAGACCCGGAGGTGATGCGCTACTGCGGGGACACCCGATTCGTCGATGTGGTGAAGGTGCTCCAACGCGGAGAGCGGGCGCGGGGCGGTCTTGACCTATGGCAGCGCCCCACAGGGTGGGCGGGTTGACTACCGGCGGCTCATTCCCGTGATCCAGAAGTGCATCAACGACAAGACCGGCGACGCGCAACTGGACAACGCTCCCGATCTGAGGTGGTTGGCCGTGATGCTTGAAATGGAGCCAGCATCGTTGCTAAACGAGTTCTTCGGTCCCGACTCGCCGTCACCTCACCCGAGCATGGACGCCATCGCGTTTGATTACTTCCACGAGGTGTGGGTGATTGCCCAGTCGCATGGCGGAGACGACCGCAATGAGGAGACCTACACCGTGTTGCGCCTATTCAAGTCCGGCGACGGGCAACAGCGCTGCATCGTGCCACGCTCCTAGGTGTTCTGGGAGACCGTCGCGCAGCCAGGCTGCGGCGACGAGGCGCGGAAGTTCGGGTGGGAACTCGACGCGAATCGTCTTGGCAAGCGCGATTTGCGTAGGAGTTCGAGTACTCACTTGGTCCATGAGTGCTGGCAACGCCTGATCTGAGGACTGGTAGGCCACCGTCACCAGGATGCCGAAGGTACTGAGCAGCAGCAAGTAGTGGGGCGCTACCGCTGGTCGGGAGCGAGCAGCAGGGATCGTGCGTTCGCGTCACGGTGGCCGCCTCGAGCGCCTCGATCCGCCGATAGAGATCTTCGAAGTACGCGTCGCGTGCTCGATGAAGGTCTCACTCTCGGGATGGCACCCAAGGCGTAGCATGAGGGCGACTCGGGACGTGCGTCACGCACGTGCTCCTGGCTATCGCTTTCGTCTGGTTGACTGAAGACCCTGGAGGCTGCATAATGTGAAGGCCACTCAGTACTGTTCTGGGAGGAAGCCGCAAGCCCCGGAGGGCCAGTCCGAGGACCCGAATAGGTCGCCTAGGACGGGAGCCGGGGCTTACGCATGCCGAGGCACCGATCACGCTATGTAGCGGACCTCGGATACGATGCTTGCCTGCTGTAGGCGGTAGAAGCCAGGTGAGTGTCCCAGCGTGAGTAGCTCCCGCGTGATGCCAGCCAGCGCATCCGGGTAGCTAAGCAGCGGTTCAGCCTTCGTGCGCCAGTCGTAGGTGAGGCTGGAGATCGTGAGTTCGTGAAGGCAGTCGAGCATCACGCTGCGGTCGCGTCCGTCTTCCAATTCGCCTCGCGACTCGATGATCATATGGCTGACTCCATAGCTAGCGAGGTCAACCACGAGTTCTGCCATGAGCACCGCTCGGGCGGTGACCTGACCCGAGCGGCTCGCGCGCCGCGCCAGAGCCTTCCCTCTGATGACGTGGTGCTCGATGAGACTCAAGGCAGCCTCACGAATGGTTGGTCCCTCCTTGTGCCAGTGGATCGGTCTGGCGCGGCCGGCAGTTAGTTCTTGCATGTCGCGTCGTGCTGCCTGACCATCGCGAAAGATGGTGGCCGCCAGGGTGTAGGTGACCCCGCCTTGAACTTGGGGCACCGTCTCGTCGATGGCTGCTACTAGGCCATCGGGTATGGGCCGGCCGTCGGCGGCCACGGGATTACTCATCGTGCTGTCCTAGCGTGCGTACGGCTCTTGGGTCCGAAGGGCGGCTGCGATGTGTATGGACAACTGGCGGTGCAGCCGGGACTGGGTGGGGCCTTCATGTTGTGCTGGACATGTCGGTTGCTCCGATGCCCGCGTTGACCGATGACAACCGCGGGGCTCGATGGCGCGCTCCTGATGGGGGAGCAGACCAGGGTGCCGGCTCCGGGGCCCGGTCGACGTGTTCGATGACTGCTTGGGCAAGGCGCTTACCGAGGTGAGACCGGCGTGCCATGGTCCACGTCGATCACAGTGACCTCTACTTCGCCATAGACGAAAGTGTCGTAGACGAATCGCCACTGGTTGAAGGGCTTGATTTGCAAGCACCGAGGTGTCTGTTGCTCTAGAAGTTCGGGCAGTCCGTACTCTGGGGATTCGATGTCCATCGCAGCGAGGGCCAGGATCGCTGCTTCGGCGGGTTCGCGGGCTTTGATCGTCTGGAGGTCGCCGAGAAGATCGCCGTCGTCTGCGTCGACGGCGATCACTCGGTAGCTGTATGGCGGATACAGCCACAGCTGGGGGTAGTTGTGAGTCCCGACGTTGCCGTACAACTCCCGAGGAACCTTGCCGGTGGATCGCATCTTGGTGACGGTGCGCCATACCCGATCGGGACAATCCTCGCTTCGGTAGCGGCCTCCCCGGGTGGTCCTGGCCGCACGCCAAGCCCAGTAGACGCGATCCACTTCAGCCATCTGTGCCTTCGTTTGCCGCATCGTCCTGAGTGCGGCATCGGGCTCGCCGACAGCCTGAGCGATGGCCGCATTGCTGGCGGCTGACGCTTGGTCGAGAGGCATTCGGTTGGTTTTCTGGGCCACGACTCGTAGTGTACAAGACCTGTACATAACGTGCATACACTGTCCAGACTGTGGTCGGCAGACTCGGAGTACGGCGACGGGTCGCGGGTACCCCGAACCGCGGGGACTGCTCGCATTGTCGGGTGTTGGATGGGGAGCAGTGCCGTGGCCGGGTGGCAGGTAGCCGTGGCGGAGGTGGACGGGAATCGAACCCGCCGGACGGGGATCGCCCGTCCCACCCGCTTTGAAGGCGGGGGAGCCCACCAGGCGCTCAGACACCTCCGCCCGGCAGGGTAACCGGCTCGCTCAGCTTGGCCCCGTCGGGCACCCCCGGAACCTCGTTGCGGTCGCGCGTCCGGCCATTACCCTTCGGCGTGTGAAGACCTTCAAGCGGCTTGTAATCCTGGGCGCGCTGGTGGCTCTGGCCGTCGTGCTGGCCCGCAAGATCCGGGAGATCTGACCGACCGTCGGGTCCGTGCGCGCCACCGACCTGGCCGGCGCCGCTGAGGCCCTCGAACTGGGGCGCCGATCGCTGGTGTCCCTGGTCGGCGGCGGCGGCAAGACGACCCTGCTGTTCGCGCTGGGCCGCCAACTGCCGGCCCCCACGCTGCTCACCACCACCACCCGCATGGGACGCGACCGCACCGGCGGGTTCCCCACCCTGGTCGGCCCCACCGACGCCGACCTGGCCGCCGCCTTCGCCCAACACGACGCCGTGCTGGCATGGCGAAGCACCGACGAGCGCAAAGCGCTCGGCTACAGCCCCGAAGAGGTCGACCGCTGGTTTGTCGCCGGAGCCGCCGATCACATAATTGTGGAGGCCGATGGAGCCCGCCGCCGCCCCTTCACCGCCCCCGCACCGTGGGAGCCGCCCATCCCGCCCACGTCCACCCACGTGGTGGCCTGCATCGGCGCCGACGCGCTCGGCTACGTGATCGCCGACCGGGTCCACCGACCGCTGCGAGTGGCCGCCGCGGCGGGCTGCTCGCCGTACGAGCGGCTCACGCCGGCACGGGCGGCCGCCGCGCTCACCAGTCCCGTCGGCATGACCAAGAACGTCCCCGCATCGGCCCGGTTCACTGTGGCGGTGGCCGGGGCCGATCGCGACGACCCCCAGGTTCAGGAGCTGGTCGCCGAACTCGACCGGCGGGGGACCGAGTCGCTGGTCGTGATCCGCTCCGACACCGGCGCAGGCGGGGAGCGGCCGTGAGCGACACGGTCGTGACCGAACAGGCCGACCGCAGCCGCGAGCAGGCCGCGCCGTCCGGAGACATCGATGTAGTGGTGGTCGGCGGCGGCCACAACGGGCTCATCTGCGCTGCCTACCTGGCCCGCGCCGGCGTCGCCACCATGCTGGTGGAGGCCCGCGACACCGTCGGCGGCTGCGCCTCGACCGTGAGCGACCTCGACGCCCGCTTCAACATCTGCAGCTGCGACCACACCCTGGTGCGGGCCATGCCGTTCATGGACGACCTCGACCTGGCCAGCCACGGGCTGCGCTACCTCGAAGCCGATCCCGCCACCGTCTATCTGAGCTACGACGGCAGCCCGCCGTGGCTGTTCTTCAACGACAGCGAGCGCACCATCGAGTCCATCGGCCGGCACCGGCCCTCGCAGGCCGAGGCCTACCGCCGCTATCTCGCCGACGCCCGGCCCGTCGCCGAGATCACCCTCGAGATGGGCACCGGAGCGGCCTCCACGCCCCGCATGCTGGCCCGGCTCGCGGCCCGCCGCGGCCGGGGAGGCGCCGGGCTGCTCAAGTGGAGCCGGGCCACCGCGCTCGACGTGCTGCGGACCTACTTCGACGACGAGGCGCTGATCATGCCGGGCATCTCCAACGGCCCGACCGTGTGGGGGGCGCCACCCGACGGCCCCGGCACCGGGCTGGCCGGCGCGCTGTACGCCATGCGCCACATGGTCAAGACCGGCCGGCCAGTCGGAGGCAGCGGCGCCCTCACCGACGCCCTGGCGGCCTCCTTCACCGCGGCCGGCGGCCGGCTGAGCTGCGGCGCCCCGGTAGCCGGCCTGCTCGGCGACGGCCGGCGGGTACAGGGCGTGCGCCTGGCCGACGGCACCGAGATAAACGCGGCCGCGGTGGTGGCGACCTGCGACCCCGCCCCGGTAGCCACTCACTGGCTGGCGGAGCCGCAGAGCGCCAGGGCCCGCCGCTTCGTCGCCCGGGCCCGCTCCCAAGCACCCGGCGACGGGTACCAGTCCAAGATCGACGCGGTGATCACCGACGTCCCCCGCTACCCGGCGCTGGAGGAGTCCCGGCTGCTCGACCTGTTCGAGGGACGCGACCCCGCCCAGTCCAACTACGTGGTGTCGCCCTCGATCGAGGAACTGGCCGAGGCCCACCGGCTGAGGCCCCTCGGCCGGGTGGCAGAGCGCCCGACCATGATGGCCAACGCACCGTCGGTGCTGGACCCGTCGATGCGCAGCCGCGACGGCCACCACGTGCTGAGCCTCGAAGCCCTGTTCACCCCGTACAACCTCGAGGGGGGCTGGGAGGGGTCACAGGAGCCGGCCCGCTGGCTGAAACTGTGGTCGAGCCTGCTGCAGCCCGGGTTCCTGGACTCGATCGACCGCTACCGGACCATGACACCGGACCGCTACGAGCGCGAGCTGTTCCTGCCCCGCGGCTACACACCGTCCTACGCGGCGTCGCCGATGGCGTCGCTGCTCGGCCGGCGCCGGGAACTCAGCCGCTACCGGGCCCCCGTCCCCGGCCTGTTCCTGTCGGGCGCCGGCACCTACCCCGGCGCAGGAATATGGGGCGCCTCAGGCCGCAACGCCGCGAAGGTAGTACTCCGCACCCTGCAATAGCGCAATAGCCAGTAGCGCAATAGAAGCCCCCAGCATCCGGCTGGGAACCGTGGCCCCGTGAGGCCGGGGGGTGGCGGTGAGGAACGGGCGACCGACAATGGGGCGAAGCCCCGTCGGTCGAACGGCCTCGCCGACAGGACCCGCCGGCCGGGCGAACAAGGCGGGCCGGTGCCTACTCCCCCCAGCGGGCGATGCCGCCCACGTCGACGCCCAGGTGCTCCAGGGACCGCACCACCGTGTGGTCGACCAGATCCTCGATCGACTCCGGCCGGGTGTAGAAGGCCGGCACCGGCGGGTAGATGACCGCGCCGATCTCCGCGGCCTGAGCCATCAGCCGCAGATGCCCCAGATGCAGCGGCGTCTCGCGCACCAGCATCACCAGCGGCCGCCTCTCCTTCAACGTCACGTCCGCAGCCCTCGACACCAGATCGGCGCAGAACGAGTTGGCCACCGCCGAGAGCATCTTGATCGAGCACGGAGCGATGATCATCCCCGCGGTGGCGAACGAGCCCGACGACAGCGGCGCGGCGATGTCGCGGGAGCCGTGGACCACGTCGGCCAGGGCCTCCACATCGGCAGGTGCCAGATCGGTCTCGTAGGCCAGCGTCTGGCGGCCAGGCCCGGTCATCACCAGGTGGGTCTCCACATCGTCGACGGCTTGCATCAGCTCGAGCGCCCGGATGCCGTAGACCACTCCGGTGGCTCCGCTGATGGCCACCACCACCCGCCGCGGCCCGCTCACAGCAGGCGTCCGCGCTGGTGGCGTCCAGGGGCGAGGTACGCTCCGCTCACGGCAGATATTTCTGCAGGTCGACGGGGGCGTAGGCGACCCGCTCGCCGTACTCGCGGCGCTCCCGCTTGTAGGTGGCGTCGATGCCCACCTTGGTGCCGACGCCCCGGTTGTCGGCGGTGGGATCCATCTCGTGGCTCTGGGCGTCGCCCGCGGTGAACACGTCGTCGAGCCAGTGGACCCGGTTGGTGAGGGCCCAATGCAGCTCCGACGGCTGGCTGACGTCGATGTCGCGGTCCACCACGATCACGTTGCGGATGTTGATGTGGGCCGCCATCGCCGCCATGGCCAGGTTCTTGGGCGTGCCCGGATTGTCGCGGTCGATCTGGATGACAGCCAGGAACCCGTTGCCGTAGGGCGGGATATGCACGTCGGCATGGGGGTCGATGTGGCGCACGAAGCGGCGCAGCAGCGGCTCGCGGGGCAGCACGTTGCCGATGAACACGTGCTCGTACCAGCCCGGGATGATCGTCTGGTAGATCGGGCTGTGACGCCACGAGACGGCGGTCACCTCCACGGTGGGGCTGGGCCACATCTCGCCGTGGTAGCCGTGGAACTCGGCCAGCGGCCCCTCGTCGGCCCGCTCGGCGGGGCGGATCCGGCCCTCGATCACCACCTCGGCCCGCGCCGGCACGTCCACGTCGACGGTGACGCCCCGGCAGACCTCCACCGGGCGGTCCCGCAGCGCCCCGGCGATATGCAGCTCGTCGATCGGGGTGCGGACTCCCGCGGCGATCATCACCGCGGGGTCGAGCCCGATGGCCAGCGCCACGTCGAAGGGAGCGTCGGGGTCGGGCCGGCTGCGCATGAATGTCCCCACGTCGCGCCACTCGTTGACGTTGAAGCCCAAGATGTTGCGGTCCAGCATCAGCATCCGGTTGTACGACAGGTTGCCCCGGCCGCCGACCGGATCCTTGGTGACGCTCACCGCGCCGGTGATGAAGGCCCCGCCGTCGCCCCGGGAGTGCGTGGGGATCGGGATGGTGCCCAGATCCACGTCGTCTCCGGTCACGCAGTTGTCGTGCCAGGCGGCGGCCTCGACCCGGGCCGTGGCCACGCCGTTGGCGGGCTCGAGGGCGTAGCCCATGCGGTCCACCACCTCGCCGGGCTCGCATCCCAGGGCCAGCGCGGCGGTGCGCCGGCTCGAGACCGAGCCCGAGAAGATCGGCCAAGGCGAGTCCTTGGGTGCCTCGAACAGCGCCGGGCCGGCGTCGGCCCGCTCCAGCGCGGCGGCCACGTCGGCCAGCTCATGCTCGAGGCTCACCGGGCGTGAGATCCGGTTGAGCATCCCGGCCGCCTCGGCGACGGCCATGTAGCTGCGCAGGTCGCAGACGGCTTCAGTCATGGGTCCACCCTACGCCCCCGGCCGTCTGACGCTGAAGTCGCCCGCCACCCGACCCCGCATGCCGCCGCCTTCACCGGGGCCCCGCCCTCGGCCTCTAGTGGGCTGTCCGCAAACCTGCGCGCGTGGCACCAAGGAATCTCGGGAGAGGAATACGTCGTATACCCACAAGAATCGCACCAAGATTCGGCGACGTCACCGACGAACACTGGTGGACAGCCCACTAGCTTGAGGCCGATGGTGATCGAGTTCCTGACCTTCGATGTCGACCCGGCCGAGCGCGACCAGTGGCTGGCCGTCGAGGAACGCCACTGGAGCCGCTACCTGGAGACCCGGCCCGGATTCGCCGACAAGGAGATGTGGGTGGACGACGACGACCCCGGCCGGGTGCACGCCGTGATCCGCTGGGAGTCGCAGCAGGCCTGGGACGACGTGCCCCGCGCCGACGTCGAGGCCGTCGACGACGCCATGGGGGAGTGGTGCCGGGACGCCACCATGCGGTCATTCCGGGTGGTCCGCGACTGCTGAATCGGCCCCACCGGCCCGCTGACTCCGGTCCCAGGACCAAATCTGTAGAGAAAGTCGCCGTATAGGTGGAGATCTCTACAGATTTGGGGAGGCGGGGCGCCCGCCTACAGTGAAGCCATGCGCACCGGTGTGTTCCTGTTCGGCGGGGCTGAGTTCCCCGATGCGGGCGGCGGGCCCCCCGCCCCCACCGACCGGCGCTTCGGCCACAAGGAGATGTGGCGGACCACCGAGCGGATCATCGACATGGGCGTGGTGTGCGACCGCCTGGGGTTCGACTCGTACTGGCTGACCGAGCACCACTTCCAGTACGAGGGCTACGAGGTGATCCCAAACGGGATCCTGGTGGGCACGATCCTGGCCGAGCGCACCGAGAACATCCGCATCGGCATGGCGTTCAACATCGTGCCCCAGTGGCATCCCCTGCGGCTGGCCGAGGACTTCGCCACGATGCACAACATCTCCGGCGGCCGCGGGATCCTCGGTGTGGGCCGGGGCACGGTGCCGCGCGAGGCCGAGACGCTGGGCACCAAGATCGGCAGCTTCGACAACCCCGACAAGGCCGCGGCCGACGAGCTCAACCGCAAGCAGTTCGACGAGGCCATGCAGGTGATCCGGCTGGCACTGGACAACGAGTCCTTCAGCTTCCACGGCGACGTCTACGACTTCCCGCCGCCGGGCATCCCCGACCGGGGCGGCTTCGTGACCGAGCTCTCGCTGGTGCCCCGACCCCTCTACCCCTACGAGATCTGGCAGGCGATCACCTCGCCGCCCACCCTCGAGCAGGTGCCCCGCTGGGGCTGGGGCGGCGTGTTCTGGAACAACCACCACTCCTTCGTGAAGATGCGCTGGGAGAAGTTCGCCGAGATCTACGCGGCCCACCACGGCCGCGAGCTCGAGCGGGGCGAGCACCGCCTGCTGGTGATGAACGTGAGGGTGGATGACACCTACGAGGCGGCCGAGGTGGCGTTCCGCGACGGCCACGACGAGTTCTGGAAGTTCCTGGGGCCCTACGGCTGGAGCAAGGGCTACATGGGCCCCGACGGCCGTCCGGCCAAGCCGGGGCTGATCCCCACCCTGGAGGAGTCCATCGACCAGAAGACCTGCGTGGTGGGCACCGGCGAGCAGGTGGCCGAGTTCATCAACTCCTACGACGAGGAGATCGGGCTGGAGAACCTGCTGCTTTTTCCGGCCATGCCTGGTGACGCCTACTCGAAGGTCGAGGAGCAGTTGCACCGCATTGCTGAGGAAGTGCTGCCGCTACTGCCTGGGTCCTGAGCAGGCCCTTCCGGCCGGCGGGTCCTGTCGTCGAGGCCGTTCGACCGACGGGGCTTCGCCCCATTGTCCGTCGACCGTTCCTCGCCGCCACCCGCCGGCCTGGCGGGGTGGGTTACCAGCGGCTTAGGGCTTTGCGGATCTTGGCTATGCCTTCGTTGTCGGCGGGGGAGGGGACTGAGACGAAGGTGGTCCGGCAGCGTTTGTGGGCGCTGAGCCGCAGCGTCCGGGCTGTGGTCCGCTTGCCGGCGTCGCGGGCCCGGAACCGGGTCATCCGGCTGTGGGGGCTGGTGGTGACCGCCCCTATCCGGCGGATGTTCTGCATGCCGGGCCGCACCCGGTGCCGGTCGTCGAACACGAACGCCACCCCGGGCACCATCACCCGCTCCAGCCAGCCCTTCAGCGAGGCGGGCACGTTGAACGCCACGGTGGGGTAGCAGAACAGCAGAGCGTCGGCGGCCTGCAGCCTGGCGGCGGAGTCGCGCACATCGTCGGAGATCACCGGCTGGTCGCTGTGGTAGGCGGCCCGCTCAGCGGCCGACATCACGGGGTTGAAGTCGTGAACGGCCAGCAGGTCAACCTCGTGGCGCCCGGCCGCCAGCTCTTCGATGGATTCGACCACCACACGGCGGTCGGCGTCGTCGGGGAGGTAGCCGTCGAGTAGTAGGACGTGCATCATTCACCGGTCTGGTCACGGTCTGGTCGCGGTACTGTATGGTCGCCGCCGCAACAGGCAACCTCCACAGTATTCGCTATGAATGGGGAGACGGATCTGGTGACGACTGTGACCACCACCAGCGCGCTGTCCTTCGAGGGGATAGGCATGACCTTCCCCGACGGAACCGAAGCGCTGAGAGACATCACGTTCTCGATCGACAAGGGTGAGTTCATCACCGTCGTGGGGCCCTCGGGCTGCGGCAAGTCGACCCTGCTGCGGATCGCCTCGGGCCTGCTGGATCCCACCGCCGGCAGCGTGGAGGTCGACCGCGAGCGTCTCGGCTACGTGTTCCAGGACGCCACGCTGCTGCCCTGGCGTACAGTGCGCCAGAACATCGAGCTGCTGGCCGAGCTGCACGGATTCGAATCCACTGAGCGAACGAGGCTGTCGACCGCAGCCATCGAGCTGGTCGGCCTGACCGGCTTCGAGAACCACTACCCGAAGTCACTGTCCGGCGGCATGAGGATGCGGACCTCGCTGGCCCGCACCCTCACCCTGAAGCCTCCCGTGTTCCTGTTCGACGAGCCCTTCGGCGCGGTGGACGAGATGACCCGGGAGCACCTCAACGAAGAGACGCAGCGGCTGTTCCAGTCGGAGGGGTTCGCCGGGCTGTTCATCACCCACTCCATCAGCGAAGCGGTGTTCATGAGCACCAAGGTGTACGTCATGTCGGCTCGACCGGGGCGGATAATCGCCGGTTTCGACGTGCCGTTCAGCTACCCGCGCCAGCCCGAGCTGCGCTTCGACCCGGACTTCGCCCAACTCAGCGGCGAGGTCTCCCTAGCCCTGCGAGGTTCCTAATCATGACCGTGAGCCCCGACCTGATCCGCCCGGCACCGGAGGACTCGGCTGCGGACCTTCCGCCCGCGGAGGAGGCGCTGGTCCACACCCCCGGGCCCCTGCCGGGCGCCTCCCGGCCGAAGAGCCTGGTTCGGGTGGCCGTGCCTCCGGTGGTGCTGGGGGCTGCGCTGCTCGGCTTCTGGTACGTGATCTCGTATGTGATTCTCGAACCCAGTCGCCGGTTCCTGCTGCAGCCTCCGCACAAAGTCGTGGAGGTCGGCTTCCTGGAATGGGACAACTTCTCGCGGATCCTCACGGCGCTGTGGAACAGCACGCAGGTGGCTTTGATCGGTTTGGGCATCGCCATCAGCATCGGATTCTTCCTGGCCACCATGATGAGTCAGGCCAAGATGATCGAGCGGGCGGTCTTCCCCTTCGCGGTGACCCTGCAGGCCATTCCGATCCTGGCCATCGTGCCGATGATCGGCTTCTGGTTCGGCTACGGCACGACGGCGCGGGTGATCGTGTGCATCATCATCTCGCTGTTCCCGATCATCATGAACACCCTGTTCGGGCTGCAGTCGGCCGAGCGGGGCATGCACGACCTGTTCACACTGCATCAGGCCAATCGCCTCACCCGACTCCGAAAACTCATGTTCCCGGCTGCCCTGCCGGCCGTGTTCGCGGGGCTGCGCATCTCCGCCGGCCTGGCCGTGATCGGCGCCATCGTCGGCGACTTCTTCTTCGGCCAGGGCGAGGCCGGCATCGGCCAGCTCCTGCGAAGGTACGCGAGCCAGCTGGACGGCGAGCAGCTCCTGACCTCGGTCATCATGTCGTCGGCTCTGGGCGTCGTGACGTTCTGGACGTTCGGCTGGATCCAGAAGCTCGTCATCGGCAAATGGCACGAGACCGAGGTGCTGGGCTGACGACTCCAGCGGTGACGCCCGCTTTGCAGGGCTGTATACGACTCCTGTAGCTTCGTCGGGTCGGAGCCGCGCGCGGCCCGACCACTTCATAATCCCTGCAGGAGGAATCCAAGTGAAGAACAGAACGTGGATACGTCTCTTCGCGGTTCTGCTGGCTTTCGGCCTCGTGGCCGCGGCCTGCGGCGACGACGATGACGTCGACGCTCCCGGCACGGCCGCCGCGCCGGAGGCCACGACCGCGCCGTCAGACGCGGACGCCGCCCCCGACGATGGTGCCGACGCGGCACCGGCGGCGGACGAGGACGATGCGCCCGCGCCGACGACTACCGCAGTGCCGGTGGTCGAGGGCGAGCTGGCCGGGATCTGCCCATCGCCGATGGTTGTCCAGACGGACTGGTTCCCGGAGTCTGAGCATGGGGCGATGTACGAGCTGGTAGGCGACGACTACATCGTTGATGTGGACAACAAGGTCGTCCGGGGCTCGATGGTGCTCGGCGGCACCGACCTGGGCATTGAGTGGGAGGTCCGCACGGGCGGTCCGGCCATCGGGTTCTCGCCGGTGTCACAGCACATGGCCGTCGATGAGGGGATCCATTTGGGTTATGCGTCCACCGACCAGCAGGTGAACCACTGGGATGTGGCGCCTTTGATGTCGGTGGTGGCTCCGTTGGAGCGCAACCCGCAGATGATCATGTGGGATCCTGAGACCTATCCCGATGTTGAGAGCATCGCTGATCTGGGTGCTCAGGGGATCACCATCAACGTGTTCGGTGGTGGCACCTTCTCTGAGGTGTTCGTGGCTCAGGGGATCTGGTCGGCTGATCAGGTTGACCCGTCCTATGAGGGCAACCCGTCGCGCTTCGTTGGTGCGGGCGGCTCGATCGCCCAGCAGGGGTTCGCCTCTTCTGAGGTGTACACCTATGAGCATGTCTATGAGCAGTGGGGCAAGCCGGTGGAGTTCCAGTTGCTGCATGACGCCGGGTTCCAGATCTACTCCCAGACGATCGGGGTGCGCCCTGGTGATCTGGAGGATCTGAGGCCGTGTCTGGAGCGGCTGGTGCCGATCATCCAGCAGGCCGTGGTGGACTTCGACGCCAACCCGGCTCGGGCCAACGCGATCATCGTGGACGCGGTAGAGACCTACCAGGACTTCTGGGTGTATCCGCCTGATCTGGCTGAGTTCTCGCATTCGGCCAAGCGCCAGTTCGGCCTCATCGGCAACGGCCCCGACAGCATCGTGGGCAACATGGTGCCTGAGCGCATCGCGAAGGTGCTCGACGACATGCGGGCTGCGGGCATGGACATCGATCCGAGCCTGACCGCTGACCAGTTGTTCACCAACGAGTTCATCGACCCCAACATCGGTCTGCCGTACGCCGACATCGACGCCGCACCCGCAGAGGGCGTGGCCGTTGACCTGTCCGGTGTGTGTCCGTCGCCGTTGGTGGTTCAGACGGATTGGTTCCCGGAGTCTGAGCATGGGGCGATGTATGAGCTGCTCGGCGATGACTATGTGGTTGATGTGGGCAACAAGGTCGTCCGGGGTTCGATGGTGCTTGGTGGCCAGGATCTGGGCATTGAGTGGGAGGTCCGCACGGGCGGTCCGGCCATCGGGTTCTCGCCGGTGTCACAGCACATGGCCGTCGATGAGGGGATCCATTTGGGTTATGCGTCCACCGACCAGCAGGTGAACCACTGGGATGTGGCGCCTTTGATGTCGGTGGTGGCTCCGTTGGAGCGCAACCCGCAGATGATCATGTGGGATCCTGAGACCTATCCCGATGTTGAGAGCATCGCTGATCTGGGTGCTCAGGGGATCACCATCAACGTGTTCGGTGGTGGCACCTTCTCTGAGGTGTTCGTGGCTCAGGGGATCTGGTCGGCTGATCAGGTTGACCCGTCCTATGAGGGCAACCCGTCGCGCTTCGTTGGTGCGGGCGGCTCGATCGCCCAGCAGGGGTTCGCCTCTTCTGAGGTGTACACCTATGAGCATGTCTATGAGCAGTGGGGCAAGCCGGTGGAGTTCCAGTTGCTGCATGACGCCGGGTTCCAGATCTACTCCCAGACGATCGGGGTGCGCCCTGGTGATCTGGAGGAGCTGAGGCCGTGTCTGGAGCGGCTGGTGCCGATCATCCAGCAGGCGGCTGTTGACTTCAACAACAGCCCCGACCGCGCCAACGCGATCATCGTGGACGCGGTGCTCAAGTATGAGGACTTCTGGGTGTATCCGCCTGATCTGGCTGAGTTCTCGCATTCGGCCAAGCGCGAGTTCGGCCTGATCGGTGACGGTGGTGACGGCATCGTGGGCAACATGGTGCCTGAGCGCATCGCGAAGGTGCTCGACGACATGCGGGCTGCGGGCATGGACATCGATCCGAGCCTGACCGCTGACCAGCTCTTCACCAACGAGTTCATCGACGAGAGCATCGGCCACGGCTTCTAGCCGCAGGCCACATCGCGTGATGTAACGCTGACAGGGGGGCCGGTGCCTTGTGCGCCGGCCCCCTCAGCGCGCCAGAGCCGGACAGGGCCGCGCGCTCGGGCGCGGCTGATAATGTTCGATGCGGGCACGAAGCGGTTCGGAGGCCTTCCAAACCGGCATTGGCTTCTCGATCGCCCGTTGTCCCGACATTGCAAGCATCCGGTCCCGGGCCGGATCGACCCTGGAGGGAAGATGAAACACAGGAAGCACCTCGTTCGCTGGCTGGCGGTACTGCTGGCCTTCGGCCTCGTGGCCGCCGCCTGCGGCGACGACGAAGACGCAGTGGACGAGCCTGCAGTAACGGACGAGGCTCCGACCACGGACGAGCCAGCCGCCGACGATCCCGAAGAGATGATGGACCATCTCGGTGACGGGTCGCTGGGCGTCGTCACGGTCGAGGCCGGCGACGCCATCCAGATCCGCTCGCTGGAAGCGATCACCGGTGACGTGGCGTTCTTCGGTCTGCCGATCGACCGGGCCACCCGGATCGCGGTGGACGACTACGGCCAGATCCACGGATTCGATGTCGACGTGGGCACCAGCCTGGACGATCTGTGCTCCAACGACGGCGGCCAGGCCGCGGCCCAGCAGATCGTGGCCGACGAGGACGTCGTCGGCGTGATCGGCACGTCGTGCTCGGGTGCGGCGGTGGCAGCCGCGCCGCTGATCACCGACGCCGGCATGGTGCTGATCTCCGGTGGCAACACCTCGCCCGCGCTGACTTCGGACCTGGCCGGAACGGCCGGCCCGAACTACAGCGTCGGCTACTACCGCACCGCCCACAACGACCTGTACCAGGGCGCGGCCATGGCCAAGTTCGTGTTCAGCGAGCTCGGCATCAGCGAGGCGGCAGCAATCCACGACGGCGACCCCTACACCCAGGGCCTCGCCCAGGCCTTCGCCGATGCCTTCGAGGCCGAGGGCGGCACGGTCACCGGCTTCTCCGCGGTCAACAAGGACGACACCGACATGGTGCCGGTCCTGACCGAGATCGCGGCGGGAAGCCCGGGTGCGCTGTTCTTCCCGATCTTCCAGCCCGCCGGCGACTTCGTGGCCGACCAGGCTCCCGGTGTGTCGGGCCTCGAGGACACGGTGCTGCTGGCCGCCGACGGCTTGCTTAACACCAACTACCTGGCGCTGCCCCAGACCCGGGGCATGTACTTCTCGGGCCCGGACCAGCGCTTCGGTGAGAACGTCAACGAGAGCACCGGCAAGAGCGCGGTGGACTTCCTGGCGACCTACGAGGCGGCTTACGGCGAGGCTCCCGCGGCACCGTTCTGGGCGCACGGCTACGACGCCACCACACTGCTGCTCGACGCCATCGCGGCGGCCTCCTGGGTCGAGGACGGCGACCTGATGATCGACCGTCAGGGCATCCGCGACCATCTCAACAGCGTGCAGGGCTACCAGGGCCTGATCGGCGTAATCAACTGCGACGACTTCGGCGACTGCGGCGCAGCCCGCATCACCGTCGTGCAGAACATCGGTGGCGAGGAGAACGCAGAGGCCAGCCTCAACAACGTCGTGTTCGCCTACGCCCCGGGCACTGCCGGCGTCGCCACCGAGGGTGCGCCGCTGGCCGAGGTGGTAGCCGCCGGCCTCGCGGACGTGTGTCCGTCGCCGTTGGTGGTTCAGACGGATTGGTTCCCGGAGTCTGAGCATGGGGCGATGTATGAGCTGCTCGGCGATGACTATGTGGTTGATGTGGGCAACAAGGTCGTCCGGGGTTCGATGGTGCTTGGTGGCCAGGATCTGGGCATTGAGTGGGAGGTCCGCACGGGCGGTCCGGCCATCGGGTTCTCGCCGGTGTCACAGCACATGGCCGTCGATGAGGGGATCCATTTGGGTTATGCGTCCACCGACCAGCAGGTGAACCACTGGGATGTGGCGCCTTTGATGTCGGTGGTGGCTCCGTTGGAGCGCAACCCGCAGATGATCATGTGGGATCCTGAGACCTATCCCGATGTTGAGAGCATCGCTGATCTGGGTGCTCAGGGGATCACCATCAACGTGTTCGGTGGTGGCACCTTCTCTGAGGTGTTCGTGGCTCAGGGGATCTGGTCGGCTGATCAGGTTGACCCGTCCTATGAGGGCAACCCGTCGCGCTTCGTTGGTGCGGGCGGCTCGATCGCCCAGCAGGGGTTCGCCTCTTCTGAGGTGTACACCTATGAGCATGTCTATGAGCAGTGGGGCAAGCCGGTGGAGTTCCAGTTGCTGCATGACGCCGGGTTCCAGATCTACTCCCAGACGATCGGGGTGCGCCCTGGTGATCTGGAGGAGCTGAGGCCGTGTCTGGAGCGGCTGGTGCCGATCATCCAGCAGGCGGCTGTTGACTTCAACAACAGCCCCGACCGCGCCAACGCGATCATCGTGGACGCGGTGCTCAAGTATGAGGACTTCTGGGTGTATCCGCCTGATCTGGCTGAGTTCTCGCATTCGGCCAAGCGCGAGTTCGGCCTGATCGGTGACGGTGGTGACGGCATCGTGGGCAACATGGTGCCTGAGCGCATCGCGAAGGTGCTCGACGACATGCGGGCTGCGGGCATGGACATCGATCCGAGCCTGACCGCTGACCAGCTCTTCACCAACGAGTTCATCGACGAGAGCATCGGCCACGGCTTCTAGCCGCAGGCCACATCGCGTGATGTAACGCTGACAGGGGGGCCGGTGCCTTGTGCGCCGGCCCCCTCAGCGCGCCAGAGCCGCCGGCCGTCTCAGACGTAGGGCTCGGCAGGGCTGTCGATGCGCGACACCAGGAACTCGCCCGCGGTCACCGGCTCGTAGCGCTCGGGCCGCTCCGCGGTCACGCAACTCTCGATGGTGGACACCACCGTCGACGGGTCCGGGTTCACGAAGAACGGGATGGTGAAGCGGTCGGCGCCCGACGATCCGACCACCCGGTGCGGCGTGGACCGGTAACGGTCGTTGGTCCATCGGGCCAGCATGTCGCCGAGCTGCACGATGATGCCGCCCGGAGGGGCCGACACCGGCACCCACCTGGAGTCCTGGAGCAGTTCCAGGCCCGGCACGCCGTCGGTGGCCAGCAGGGTGATGGCCCCGTAGTCGGTGTGGGGCGTGCTGAACACCGGCGCGGAGCCGTCCTCGAGGGGGCCGGCCGGGGGGTAGTGCAGGAACCGCAGCCGGCACTGGGGCTCGGCCATGCGGGCCGCGAAGAAGCCGGGCACGCCCAACGTGGTGGCCAGCGCTTCCAGCACGGCATGGGCCGCGCCCAGCGCGGCGGCCTGGTAGCCGCGCACCGCGGCCGTGAACCCGCCGCAGCCGAGTGCCTCGATGGCAGCGAGGTCGACCTCGCCGGCCAGGCCCATGTCGAGATACTCGGCGGCCAGGCTGGAGCGGCCCATGTAGGCGGTGCTGGAAGGGGTGCGGGCCTCGATCCGGTCGGGAACATAGCCGTACCGGTTGATCCTCGGCACCCGGTCCTTGACGTCGCCGGGGAGGCCGAAGAAGGCCCGGGCCGCGTCGAAGGCCGTGCTGAGTTCGGCGTCGATGCCGTGACCGGCCAGCACGAACAGTCCCTGGTCGGCGCAGGCGGCCTCGACTTCGGCCGCGACTGCCCGGTCGCCGGCGCGGATGCCGGTCGCGGAGATGTCGACGGTGGGAGGCACGATGGCCCCGGGCGGCGTGGCGGCTTCATCTGCGGCCGGTGGGGTGTGGGACAATCCGCCCATGACTGAGGGTCAAGCTAGGGCGACGGCCGACACCGGGCCAACCGGTGCCGAGCCCCCGGCGCCTCCCGGCGACGGCCGGGCCTACGGGCGCCCCGCGGGCCAGTGGAATCCCGACTTGGTCGAGACCGCCGCGGGCACCCCGGCGGGGGAGCTGCTCAGGCGCTACTGGCATCCGGTCGCCCTCAGCACCGAGGCGACCAGCCTGCCCCGCAGGGTCCGGATCCTGAGCGAGGACCTGATCCTGTTCCGCGACGGCCGCGGCCGGCCCGGCCTCGTCGAGCCCCGCTGCTGCCACCGGGGCGCCACCCTCTACTTCGGGCGGGTCGAGGACGACGGGATCCGCTGCCCCTACCACGGCTGGCTGTTCGCGGCCGACGGCACCTGCCTCGACCAGCCCTGCGAGCCCGACCGGGGCCGCAACCGGGCCTCCTACCGCCAGCCCTGGTACCCGGTGCAGGAGTACAACGGCCTGATCTTCGCCTACATGGGCCCGGCCGACCGCCAGCCGGCATTCCCCCGCTACGACATCTTCGAGGACCTGCGCGACGACGAGGAGATCGTGATCATCGACCACTTCGCCTTCGGCGGCCCCGCCGAGGCCCCCTGCAACTGGTTCCAGACCCACGAGAACGCCATGGACCCGTACCACGTGTTCATCCTGCACAACGCCATCAGCGGCCACCAGTTCGACCCCAAGCTGGAGATCTGGCCCCGCATCGACTGGCAGCGCCACGCCTGGGGGGTCACCGCCAGCCAGGACAGGGACCTGCCCGACGGGACCGTCCTGCACCGGGTGACCGAGATCCGGGTGCCGACCATCAGGGCCATACCCACCCCGACGCTCACCGTGCTGGGCAAGACCAACAACATGTCGTGGGCGGTGCCCATCGACGACACCCGCACCAAGGTGCTGGCCATGGTGCGCAAGCCCAAGGACCGGCCCGCCCAAGGGCTGCCCGTCTACGCCGACGGTAAGAACTGGTTCGAGCTCGACGAGGAGGGCCACCAGCGCTATCCGGGCGACTACGAGACCCAGGTCGGCCAGGGGCCGATCACGCTGCACTCCACCGAACAGCTGGCCTCCAGCGACCGGGGCGTCTCGATGGTGCGCCGCCAGTTCCTGGAGCAGGTCCAGGTGGTGGCCGACGGCGGGGACCCGGTGGGGGTCAGCTTCGATCCCGGCGAGGCGCCGGTTCCGCTGCGGGCCGGCAACTACGTGGTGGCACCGGGCGACGAGACCCTCGCGACCGAGTACACCTTCGTGGACCAGTAGCGGCGCCGGCCGGGATTCCGCCGACAACTTGTGTTGTAGATTTAATTTCTAGCCAACTCAACAAACTCACAAGTTTGTGCTGTTCATTTGATTTCTCGTATACTCAACAAATTGACGCTTCCGGCGGTCAGCGTCCCCAAGGCAAGGCGACCGAGCCCATGGTCGAGAATCTCGCAGATCCAGGGATGCGGGGGAGGGGTCGCCCCTCCCACCAAGAGGTGTTTCGCCGTCTGCGTTTGCAGGTTGATGAACTCTGGGACCGCATGGGCGGCCTACCGTCGCCCGAGGAAGCCGAGGGTATCTGGCGGGACATCTGGTATGAGGAGGCTCACCACTCCACCGCACTCGAGGGAAACACGCTCGTGTTGAAGGAGGTGAGGCGGCTTCTGGACGAGGGCCGCGCTGTCGGGAACAAGGAGCTGAGCGAGTACTTGGAAGTTCAGGGCTACGCGGCGGCCGCCGACTGGGTATACCGGCAGGCACTGCGTCCAACTGGACTCGCCTCCCACGGCAGAGTGCTCACGTTGGCCGAGGTCCGCGAGATCCACCTTGTGGCTATGACGCCCGTCTGGGAGGTGGCACCCCATCCCGAGGCCACAGGTCAGGAGGCGCCCGGCAGCTACCGCCGCCATGAGATCCATCCGTTCCCTGGAGGGATGCAGCCGGTCTCCTGGCCCCTTGTGGCTGGCGAACTGGCCTCATGGGAGGTAGAGGCCAATGCGTTGGACCGGCGAGCGCCCGAGTTTCCCGCGGCCCTAGCCAGAGTGCATAGCCGTTTCGAGCAGATCCACCCCTTCATCGACGGCAACGGCCGTGCTGGCCGGCTAGTGCTGAACCTGATACTCGTCCGACTGGGCTATCCGCCCGCCGTCATCTACAAGCGCGACCGTTCCAGGTACCTGCGGGCACTTCAGCGAGCCGACGACGAGCACTTCGGCCCCTTGGGCGAGATGCTTGCTCGGGCTGTGCTCCATAGTCTCTACCGGTTCGTGCTCCCTGCGGTGGCGGGCCCGGTCCGGCTGGTGCCGCTTGAAGCCTTGGCCACTCCCGAACTCGGAGCAGCCGCACTGAGGGGAGCGGCGAGCCGGGGAAGACTCCAGGCGACCCGAGGCAGCGACGGCCGCTGGCGCAGTTCCGCAAAGTGGCTGAAGGAGTACCAAGAGTCCCGCTACAAGCGCTCCTGACGAGTCTGACCACCTGCGTTGGTGGGCTTGGAAGGGACCGGGATCGCCCGAGATGGCCTGCAGGCAGCACGCAATGCGCCATAATCCCTGAGGCCGCGATGCACCGGCCGGGATTCCGCCGACAACGTGTGTTGTAGATTTAATTTCTAGCAAACTCAACAAACTGACAACCGCTCGGGGTCAGGCCGGGCGGTGGATGCGGGTCTGCTGGTCGGCTGAGGCCACCAGCCGCCCCCGGCGGTACACCCGGCGCGACATCGGGGCGTCGGCCACCGCGCCCCGCAGCGACGGCGCGTCGATGGCCACGATGTCGGCGGGATCGCCGGGCTCGAAATTGACCGGGGCCAGGCCCATCACCCGCCGGGAGACGTTCGCGACCATGTCGAACGCGTCGTCGGGTAGCCGGTGCCCGGCCATGACCATCAGCGCGGCCGTCTCGAGCGGGTCGCTGCGTCCCACCAGGTTGAACGGGTCCTGCACGTTGTCGGCCCCCGCGGCCACCACCACGCCGGCATCCAGCAGCGGGTTGACGGCGGTGAGTCCCCGGGGGGTGGCCACCGGGTCGTCGCGGCCCTGCAGGAACAGGTTGGTCTGGGGCAGGGTGATCACCGAGATGCCGGCCGCGGCGACCTCGGCGGCCACCGCGGCCTGAACGTCGGGCGGCTGCATGCCCAGGCTGACGCAGTGGCTGGCAGCCACCAGCCCGTCGAAGCCCTTGTCGTTCACCTGGCGGGCCAGCTCCCGCAGAGTCAGCACCGACGGGTCGAGCGTCTCGTCGGTGTGCAGGTCGATGTCCAGCCCGGCTGAGGTCGCCAGGGCCAGCACGTCGGAGATGTGGGCCCGCGGGTCGTCCTGGAGGTTCGGGCAGCCCCCCACCAGGTCGACCCCGGCCTCCACCGCCTCCTCCAGCGCACGGATGTTGTCGGCACTGTCGGGGCCGGTCATGGGCCAGCCGGTGAGGGCCACCATCTGGAAGTCGATCAGGCCCTCCATGGCCCTGGCGGCCTCCTGCACGGCCAGCACGCTGACGATGCCGATGTCGGCGGTGACGTTGATGTGGGTGCGGACCGCGGTCACCCCGTGCACGAGCAGCATCTCGAAGGCCTGGGTGGCCCGCTCGACGGTCCGCTCGTAGGACAGCCGGCCCTTCTCCGCAGCTGCGAACCAGGCTTCGATGGCCCCCATGAGGTCGCCCTTGGGGTTGGGGACCTCATCGGCGGTGAGGGCCTTGTCGAGGTGGGCGTGGGGCTCGGCCATGGCTGGCAGCACCAGCCAGCCGCCCAGGTCGTCGACCTCGGCGCCGTCGGCGATCTCGGTCGAGCCGGCCGCGGTTACCTCGGAGATGGTCCCGTCGGAGTCGTCGACGCCTATGTCGACGCTGCGGCCGTCGGCCAGTCGAGCATTGCGCAGCACTCTCACGAACCAGCCTCCCTGCGTTGCGGCTGCAAGTCGCTCGACTTGTCTATATCGCGAGCTGCTGTGATGAGAAGTCGTCAGGAGACTGCGCCGGCCCGGCGGAGTTCCTCGATCTCATCGTCGTCGAGTCCCAACTCGGCCAGGATCTCCCCGGCGTGCTCGTTGAGCCCGGGAACCGACGGCCGGAACTCGGGCTGAGTGGCCGAGAACCGGGGCGCCAGCCGGGCCTGGCGGATCAGGCCCGCGCTCGGATGCTCCCACTCCACCAGGGTCTCGTTGTGGCGGATCTGGGGATCGTCGTGCAGATCCTCCACCGCGGTCACCTCCCCGCACGGCACCGAGTTCTGGTGCATCCGGGGCACCAGGTCGGCGACGTTCCATCGGGCGAACTCCTCCTCCAGCAGCCCCCCGAGCTCCTCGGAGCGGCCGCTGCGGCCCTCGTGGGTGCCCCAGTGTTCGTGATCGATCCAGTCGGTGCGCCCCAGGGCCCGGTAGAGGCCTTGGAACTGCTTGTCGCTCACCACGAAGTAGACGATGTGGCCGTCGGCGCACGGCGTCAGCCGGTACAGGGTGGACAGACGAGTGCCGTCGCGGGCGTCGTCGTCCAGCAGCGTGTCGGCCATGCCGCCGTCGGGCCACAGGAACTGCACGGCGGTGTCGAGCATCGACAGGTCGATGTGCTGGCCCCCTGCGCCCCGGCTGCGGGCGAACAGGGCCGAGACGATGGCCAGCGCCGCCATCCAGCCCGATGCCTTGTCGATCACCCCGTTGCGCACCAGGTCCGGGATCGGGACCTCCGGGTTGACCTGGAGGGCCACGTAGCCCGACACCGCCTGGATGATCGGGTCGTAGGCGGCCCGGCCGGCATAGGGACCGGTCTTCCCGTACCCCGACATCGAGCAGTAGACGATGTCGGGGTTGACTGCGACCGCGTGCTCGTACCCCATCCCGAGGCTGTCGGCCACCCCGGGCCGCATGTTCTGAACGGCCACGTCGCAGCCGGCCAGCAGTCGCAGCCCCAGCTCTTGCCCGGCTCCGGTGGACAGGTCGATCTGGATCGACCGCTTGCCCCGATTGCAGTTGGCGACCGTGCTGTTGATGTCGCCCTTGGCGTAGCGGGCCAAGCGAACCAGGTCGCCGATGCCGGGCGGCTCCACCTTGATCACGTCCGCTCCCAGGTCGGCTAGAAGCATGGTGGCGGTCGGCCCGGCCAGCACCTGGGTCAGATCGATCACCCGTATACCCGCAAGCGGTCCCGTCGCCATCGCCGCGCTCCTTGTCCGTGAACCTCGACGTGAGTGGAACATAGTCACATATCGGGGCGGGCGACGGCGGGCCCGCGGCACGGCAATTCACGGATCACGTGGCCAGAGTGGGCGCGCTAGCGTCGCGGGTCGAGGTGGGAGGTGCCGTGTGAAGACGAGAGAAGCCGTGCTGCGAGAGGCCAACGCCGGTCTGCGAGAGGGCCGCAACATGAGAGGTGTCATTGTCTTCGACTAGCGGCCCGGCCCATGACGCCCACCTAGTCGACAGCGTCGCCGCCTCTGTGGTGGGGGCGCCGGTGGGAGGTCGAGTTGGTGGTGGCCGCGGTCGGTGCGGGACGCCACCTGCTGCTTGAGGGTCCGCCGGGCACCGGCAAGACGACTGTTCTGCGGGCCCTGGCCGCGGCGCTGGACGTCCCGCTGGTCACCGTCGAGGGCAACGCCGAGCTGACCCCGGCCCGGCTCGCGGGCCAGTTCGACCCGGCCCGGGTGCTCGCGGAGGGCTACACCGGCGACGCCTTCGTGCCCGGCCCGCTCCTGCGAGCCATGCAGGACGGCGCGCTGCTGTACGTGGAGGAGCTCAACCGGGTGCCCGAGGAGACGGTCAACCTTCTCATCGGGGTCATGTCGGAGGGTGAGCTCCACCTTCCCAGGGTTGGCCGGGTCGCAGCCGCCGAGGAGTTCCGCCTGGTGGCCGCCATGAACCCCTACGACACCGTCGGAACGTCGCGGCTGTCCAGCGCGGTCTACGACCGCATCTGCCACCTTTCCATGGGCTACCAGGACGAGCGCGACGAGCGTGAGATCGTCGAGTCGCGGGCTCAGGGTCTGCCCACCGGCAGCCCGGCGGCCACCCGCACCGTGGCCCGGGCCGTGGCGGTCACCCGGGCCACCCGCACCCACCGGGACGTGCGGATGGGGTCGTCGGTGCGGGGGGCCATGGACCTGTGCGATGTGGCCGCGCGCCTGTGCGGGCTGCGAGGCCGGCCGCTCGACGATCCCGGAGTGGGGCTCGACGCCGCCCTGATGGCGCTCACCGGCCGGATCCGGCTCCACGAGGGGGGCGACCGTACACCCGAGGCCATCGTCCGCGAGCTGTGGGAAGAGGTGCTCGCCGCCGAGCGGGACAGCACCGACCCGCCCGCCGAACCGTTGGTGCCGGCCGCGGGAAAAGCGTCGGCCCCCGGCGGGGCGACCAGCCCTCAGGACTAGTCCTAGAAGGGTTGCGGGCCCGCGAGGCGCTGGACGCCGAGCGGGTGCGCCCCACGCCCCGAGGCCACTACGAGGGCCAGCCCGGCTTCCGGCTGCTAAGCCCCGAGACCGGAACCCTGGATGCGACCGAGGTGACCGCGCAGGCCTCGGCCGACCCCGACCAGACCCTGGCGCTGCTGGCCGACATGGCCGCAGCCGCCGACCGCAGGATGGCCGCGCTGGCCGCCCGGCTGGCGGGCCGCCTGGCGCTCGACCTGGCCCGGGCCGGAGCGGCCTCGGCCGGCGGCGTCGGCCGTCTGGAGGCCGGAAGGGCCGACCGCTGCTCGGGCGATGTCGACATCGACCGCAGCCTCGACGGCCTCATCGAGAGCAGGGCCGCGGGCCGCCCGGTCCGGCTCGACGAGTTGTGGGTGCAGCGCTGGCAGCGTCCCGCCACCGCCATCAGCCTGATCGTGGACCGGTCGGGATCGATGGGCGGGCCGAGGCTGGCCGCGGCCGCGGTGGCCGCGGCGTCCTGCGCCATGCGAGCGCCCCAGCAGTGGTCGGCGCTCGCCTTCGGCGACCGGGTGGTGGCCATCAAGTCAGCCGACCGCGACCGTCCGGCGCTGGCGGTGGTCGACGACGTGCTGCGACTGCGCGGCTACGGCACCACCGACCTCGCGGCTGCGCTGGACGCGGCCCGGGCCCAGTTGGCCCGCTGCACGGCCCGCCGCCGGGTGGCGGTGCTGCTGTCGGACTGCCGGGCCACTGCGGGGGGCGATCCGGTGACCGCCGCCCGCCGCCTCGACGAACTGTGCGTGATCGCACCCGCCGGCGACGCCGCCGATGCCGAGGCCTTCGCGGCCGCCGCGGGCGCCCGGTTCGCGGCGATCGCCGGCCCCCGCTCCATTCCCCGAGCTATATCTTCAGTCCTCGGCCAATAGGCCGAGCGGGCAAGAGGCCGAGCGAATAGGCGGAGCAATGCGGCTCATACGGCGCGAGGCCGTGGGCGCTGCTCCTTGGATCTGGGCGGCCCGTGAGCGCAGCGAACAAGAGCGGGAAACAACCCCTCGCGACGCTAGAGCGTGTCACCTATTCGCGCTCGCTCCAGGTGCGAGAGTTTCGGCCGCCACCTCGCGTCCCTATCCGCTGTGTGGAGGTCGGTTGGCGGTGCCGTCAGGCTGGGCCCGGCGAAGACGCGGCGGCGCGGCGCACGCGCCCCACGTAGTCGGCGCTGGTGCCGAGGCGGGCCGCGATGTCCGCATGGGTGGACCCAGCATCGGTGTGGCTGGCTGCGATGATGCGCTCCTTGACGGTCATGGTCGTCACGGCTGGGGCGTTGTACGCCGTCGATCCGCCGGCGGCCTGCTGTCGTCGGAGCCAGTCCCGCATGGTTGGGTGCACGAATCGCAGCCGTCCCCGCGAGGGCCGGTGGACCACTCCGGCCGCGACGAGGCGTTCCACGTAGACACTGAGATAGTTCGACGGCTTGCCCGCTACCCGTGGCAGGTCCCTGAGCCTGATCTCGGGGCCCTGGAATGCGCTCATCGCGGTGAGCACCATCCGGTCTGTGGGTGAGAGGTCGCGAACGATGGGGGCGAAGACTTGAATCTCCATGTCTTTGGTTGCGGCGGCCGTGCCGGCCCGAACGTCGTCGCGCGTGATCGTTCGGCTGGGATCGGCGCAGTGGTGCCATGAGTGGTATCCGACCAGTTGCACCATGAACGGGTAGCCGGAAGTGGCCGCGGCAGCGTCCGCGAGGGCTGCCTCGTCGATGGTGCCGCCCGCCGCCTCGATGGGCGTCTTCAGCGCATCGGCGATCTCCAGGGGGGTCAGCGGATCGAGCTGGGTTCTGGCGATGCGTTGGAAGAAGGTCATGCCGGGGTCGGCCAGGGCTGTCTCCTCCATGGATGGGAGTCCTGCGCCCACGAACATCACCGGCTTGCCGTCTATCTTGGCCACATCCTGAAGGGCGTGCGCGAATTCCCGCAGGGCGGCGATGTTGGCGTTGTGGAGTTCGTCGATCGTGATGAGGGCGCCCGTGGAACCGCGCGGCGCTCGGCCGCCGAGGCGCTCCATGGCGACGAGCATCCGCGTGTGGACTGACAGTTCCCCGGACCCGGGAAGGTCGAAGGATACGCCCACGCCGCTGCCGAGAACGCTGATCTGTGCCGATGAGAGACGGCGGCCTCCGGACTCGGCGGACGACGCCATCTGTTCGACGAGGGCGTCGGCGAACGTCGGCTCCGGCTTGGCCGTGACCCTGACCGTGGTGAGGCCGTGCTGCTCGGCGATATCCCGCATGGCCGCGAGCAGCACGGTCTTGCCCGAGCCCCGCGGTCCGGTGAGCAGCATCGAGTGGTCGGGATGGTTCGGGCCGACCGACATGGCCGCACGGAAGCGCCCGATGGCGTCGTCGCGGCCCGCGAGGGTGTGCGGTGGACGCCCGAAGGTCGGTCGGAATGGATTGGGGTGCGGCATGGCGACCTCGCGGTCTTTCCGGCCAGCCTACCCACCCAGTACGACCATTCTGCAAAAGATGCAAACAGGCAGTACGACCACATCGCAAAGAAAGCAAACGCAGTCAGAGCCACCCCGGATCGGGCGATGCGCCACTATGTTCTCGGGGACGATTCAGGTCGGCGGTCGCGTCGGGGGAGGGGACCTACCTGGGGTCGGAGGCGCCCAGGAATGCTCGCCGGACCTGCGGGTCGGCCAGCAGGTCGGCGGCGGGGCCCTGGTAGGTGATCCGGCCCTGCTCCATCACATAGCCGCGGTGGCTGGTCTCGAGGCCCTGGCGGGCGTTCTGCTCGATCATCAGCGCGGTCAAGGAGATCTGCCGGTTGAGGCGGCGCACCGTCTCGAACACCTCCGCGGTCACGATCGGCGACAGCCCTGCGGAGGGCTCGTCCATCAGCACCAGGCGAGGCTCCCACATCAGCGCCCGGCCGATCTCGAGCATCCGCTGCTCTCCGCCGGACATCGTCACGGCCTGCTGGCGGACCCGCGCGCCCACCTTCGGGAACAGGTCGCACACGTAGCTGATCCGCTCGCGCACCCGGACCTTGTCGGTGCAGCGGTACATCCCGAGCTCGAGGTTCTCGTAGACGGTCATCTGCGAGAACAGGCTGCGAAGCTGCGGCACAATGGCGATCCCGGCCGTCGCCAGCGCCTCCGACGGGTCGATGTTGGTTATGTCGGCCCCCTCGCAGAGCACCTGCCCGGCCCGCACCGGCACCAGACCGTACACCGCCTTGAACACCGTCGACTTGCCCGCTCCGTTGGGGCCGATCACGCAGACGATCTCACCGGAACGCACCTCGAGGTCGATGCCGCCGACGATGTCGTGGCCCGCGACATAGCCGGCCCGAACCCCGCGAAGCTCCAGCAACCGGGCCGCGCCACCGCCGCCGTTCATGGGCTCTGACCGCCGGCTTGGCCGCCGGCCGGGTTGCTGAGACCGCCGGTCGGGTCGCGCGGGCCGTCGCCGTCGCCGTCGGACCGGCCCCGCCCGGAGTCGGCCCCGAAGTAGGCCTCGATCACGGCCGGATCCTCCATCACCTGGCGGGGCGTGCCCTCCGCGAGCTTGCGCCCGCCGTCGAGCACCACCACGCGGCTGCAGAGGTCGGCAACGAACTGCACGTTGTGCTCCACCAGCAACAGCGACACGCCGTAGCGGGAGTTGACGGCGGCCAGACGCTGCTTGATCTGCTCGATGAGCACAGGATTGACGCCCGACGTGGCCTCATCGAGCAGGACCAGCCTAGGGTCGCTCATCAGCGCCATGCCGATCTCCAGCAGGCGGCGCTGGCCCCCCGACAGGATCCCGGCCCGGTCGTCGTGCAACGGCGCCAGCAGCAGGAACTCCATGAGCGCGTCGGCCTTGCTCCGGGTGGCGGCGTCGGTGCGGCCCAACAGGCCCCGAAGGCCGATGCGGTCCCACTGGATGCTCAACTCCAGGTTCTCGCGCACCGTCAGGTCGCGGTACACCCGGATGATCTGGAACGTCCTCGACACCCCCAGCCGGGCCACCCGATGCGGCGGCAGCCGCGAAATGTCGGCACCGTTGAGGCGGATGGCGCCCCCGTCCATTCTCGAAACCCGGCTCAGGCAGTCGAACAGCGTGGTCTTGCCGCTTCCGTTGGGGCCGATCAGGCCCACCACCTCGCCCGGGGCGACCTCGATGTCGACGCCGTCGACGGCGGTGAGGCCCCCGAATCGCTTCACGATCCCGCGGCCGGTGAGGGCGGCACCCGCGCCGTCGACCCGTTCGTGGGCCCAACCTGCAGACGGGATGTCGAGGCCGGCAAGGGCGCGGTCCTCGGCGTCCCGGTCGGACGGGTCGCCCGCGGGCTCGTCTCGGTCGGACGGGTGGCCGCGGCCGGGTTCGTCGCGGTCGCCTGCGCCGTGGTCAGAGTCGTCGCGGTCGCCGGTCCCGCCGTCAGAGTCGTCGCGGTCGCTGGCGGCGGGATCGGAAGGGTCCGCCGACGGTCGGTGCCAGAGCCTCAGCAACGATGTCGCCCGATCGGCTCCGAACGCGCCCACAATGCCACGGGGCACCAGCAGCACGATCAGGATCAGCAGCACGCCCTGCGCGACCAGGTGGTAGTCGAGCAGGTGCGCCCAGAGGGCCTCGCGCAGCCAGTGCAGCGACACGGCGCCCAGCACCGGCCCGGCCACCGTTCCGAGCCCTCCGAGCAGGGCGCCCAGGGCAGCGTCCAGCGTCCGGACCTCGGTGAAGGCGATGTCGGGGTCGACGAACGTGTTCTGGTATGCCCAAAGGCCCCCGAACAGTCCGGTGGAGCCCCCCGCGAAACCGAAGACCGCCACCTTCAGCCGGGTGGTGGCGATGCCCCTCGTCTCCGCGCCCAGCTCGTCCTCGCGGATGGCCACCAGCGCGGCCCCCAAGCGGGTTCGCCGCAGCCGCCAGACCAGCGCCACCAGGCCGATGACCGCCGCCAGCTCCACGTAGTAGAACAGCGCCCGGTTGAGGTAGGGAGGCAGTGTCAGGCCCACGCCTCCGCCGGTGAGGCCGCCCCAGATGCGCACGATCTCGCGGACGGCCACGAACGTGCCCAGCATGGCGATGGAGAAGTATGGCCCCTTCAGCCGCATGGTGGCCCGCCCGATCAGCGCGGCGAGCAGCCCCGACACCAGCGAGCCGGCCGCGACGGCCGGGATCGGGGGCCAGCCGATGCCCGCCGCGCCGGCCTGCACCGACATCAGGATGGCGGTGACGTAGGCGCCGATGCCGAACCACGCCGCGTGGCCGAAGTCGATGTATCCGGTGAACCCGCCGGTGAGGTTCCAGTTGGTGGCCACCGCGACGCTGGTGAACATCAGCGTCATGGTGAACAGCGTCGAGCCGCTCGCCCCCGTCAGTGGCAGCGCGATCAGCCAGGCCAGGATGGCCGCGCCGCCCGCCCGGACCGCGATCCGACCCGGGCCCCGGGCCAGCCAGTCGTGCACCCTGGTTACGTCGAGGCGTCCACCGGCCCGAGACGGGTAGCCGCCGTCGCGGCGCGGCCGCTCATCCCGTCGCCGCGTTCGCGGGCCGTCGCCTGGTCCCCGGCCGCTCATGTCGCCGTCGCGTCCACCGGCCTGAGGCCGCCGAACAGGCCCTGGGGCCTGAGCACCAGCGCAGCCACCAGAATGACGAACGACGCCACCACGGCCAGGTTGGTGCCCACGCCGGACACGTAGACCGCCAGGCCCGCCTCGACGAGCCCCAGCACCATCGCCCCGCCCAGCGCACCCCGGATCGATCCCAGGCCGGCCATGGCGGTGATGGCGAACGCCTTGAGGGTCAGCGGGATGCCCTGGAACGGCTGGATGGCCAGGACCGGGCTCACCAGCGCCCCTGCCGCGCCGGTGATGCCGATGCACACCGCGAACGTGATCAGGTACACCTTCGACACGTCGATTCCCACGATCCGGGCCGCCTCCCGGTTCTGGGCCGCGGCCCGGATGCCCTTGCCGAGGCGGGTGTGCGACAGCCCCAGGCTGAGAGCACCCAGCACGCCGAGCCCGACCACCAGGATCCAGAACCTGGTGACCGGCACGGTCACCGAGTCGGCCACCCTCCAGCTGCCGTCGAGAGCGGTGTGCGCCCGCCGGAAATCGGCCGAGAAGGCCAGCTTCAGCATGTTCTGCACCACGATGGACACACCGAACATCACCAGCAGCGACACCAGGTGGGGCCGGTCCAGGATGTGCTCGACCAGCCCCCGGTGAACGACCCAGCCCAGCACGGCCATCGCCACGAACACCGCCGGCACCGCCAGGAACGGGTCGATGCCCCACACATGGCCGGCCAGCCAGGCCAGATAGGCGCCGACCATCACGAACTCGCCGTGAGCGAAGTTGATGATGCCCATCACCCCCCAGATCACCGAGAAGCCCAGCACCAGCACCGCGTACATGCCGCCGAGGGCGACACCGTTGACGACGGCCTGCGGCAGCAGGCCGAGCCCCGACGACCGCGCCCCCGGCCCGGCGCCGGAGCCCAGCGGGTACCGCAGCTCGGTTGTGGCCGCCGCGTCGGGAGCCACCACCATGATGTCGCCGTCGAGGATCTGGACCATTCCCATCGGCTTGGCCGTGTTGACGCCCCGCTCGTCGAAGCTGATCGGGCCGTAGAAGGTGTCGGCCGACAGCTCCCGCAGCGCGGCGCGCACCGCTGCGGTGTCGGTGGAGCCGGCCGCCTCGATGGCGAGGTGCAGCGTCAGCGCGGCCGCGGTGGCGGCGGCTGCCTGGTACACCGGCGGCTCGCCCCACAGGCCCTCGTAGTAGCGGGCGTAGTCGGCCGCGCTGCCGAAGTAGGGGCCTTGGTAGGCCATCGACGGCTCCCACTGGGTCGGGCCGAGCACGCCCTCGACGTCGTCGCCCAGCTCTGCGGCGAGCTTGGGGTTGGACGGCCCGACGGTCAGCAGCATGCCGGCAGGCTCGAAGCCGAGCTCCTTGGCCGAGGTCACGAACAGGACCGCATCGTTGTAGTGGCCCCCGCCGATGAACAGGTCGGGGTCGAGGTCCCGGAACTTCGTCATGATGGCGGAGGTGTCCTGGATGTCCTTGGGGTAGCTCTCGACGGCCAGCACCTCGATGCCGTTGGCCTCCAGATGGCGGGCGGCGCCGTCGGCCACCGCGGTCGCGAAAGCGGTGTCCTCGTAGGCGATCACCGCGGTTCGGGCGCCGCGGGCCGCGAGGGCCTCGATACCCGAGCGGGTGTAGTCGCTGCCGATGGTGGACACCGCGAACAAGTTCTGGAAGCCCCGCTCGAAGAGGTTGTCGGCCGCGCCGGTGCCTTCGACCATCAGCACGTCGTTGGCCTCGGCGATGGCGCTGGCGCCGGTGGTCAGGCCGCTCGAGTAGGGCCCGAGCAGGAAGTCGACCCGGTCCTCGTCGATGAGGCGCTGGGTGAGGTTGCCGGCCGTGTCGGCGTCGGACTCGTCGTCGTAGTAGACGATCTCGGCCCGGAAGCGCTGACCGCCCACCCGGATGCCGCCATGGATCTCGTTCACCCAGCTCAGCCAGGTGTCGTATCCCTGCCGGGCGTCGCTGCCCTCCACCGAGTACCTGCCGGTCGCGCTCAGCGCCGCCCCCAGCCGGATCGTCCCCGCGAACTCGCCCGACGCGTCCTCCTCGGCTGCCGAGTCAGCCGCCTCGCCGGCGCCGTCCCCGCACGCCGCCACCATCAGCACCAGAGCGCACAGCGCCACCGCTGCTAGCGCCGGTCCCCGTCGCCGCACACCGTGACCGTACCCCATGGCCTCGCCTGCTCCGATGTTGGAAGTGGTCGAGACCCCGGACTTCATAGAGCGGCCGGCGGCCCGATCTCGCCGCTCCCGGGGACCGCGCCAGCGTTCAGCATCGGAAGGGCAGGCGTGACCACGGGACGCTCCGTGAGCCCACGTCCGGTGTGCGCGGGAGTTGCCGGTGCTGCCATCATTGCGCCCATGAAGGTTCCCCTAACCGTCCGTGACCACCTCGACCGGGCCCTGGCCGTCTACCCCGACCGGGTCGCCTTCGTCGACGAGCCCGACCAGCCCGCGCCCTCGATGGGCGAGGTCACGTTCAGGCGCATGGGTGAGCTGTCCGACGCAACCGGTGCCGGCCTCGACGCGCTGGGCGTGCCCATGGGGGGCCGGGTGGCCATGGTGTCGCACAACGCCGGCCGCCTGCTCACGTGCTTCTGGGGGGTGAGCGGCAACGGGCGCATCTTCGTGCCCGTCAACTTCCGCCTCAGCCTCGAGGAGGTGTCCTACATCGTCGAGCACTGCGGAGCCGACGTGCTGCTCGTCGACCCCGAGCTGGCCGAGACGCTGGATCCGATCTCGTGCCGCCACAAGTTCGTGCTCGGCGCCGAGTCCGACGGCGCCCTGTTCCGCTCCGGTGAGACCCCTCAGCCCTGGGAGCCCGACGAGGACGAGACCGCGGTGATCAACTACACCTCGGGAACCACCGCCCGGCCCAAGGGGGTGCAGCAGACCCACCGCAGCCTCTGGCTCAACGCCGCCATGTTCGGCTGGCAGGCCTCGGTCAGCGACCGTGACTGCTACCTGCACACCCTGCCCATGTTCCACTGCAACGGCTGGGGCATGCCCTACGCGCAGGTCGGCATGGGCACCAAGCAGGTGGTGCTGCGCAAGGTGGACGGCACCGAGATCCTGCGCCGGGTGGACGCCCACGGGATCACCATCATGTGCGGGGCGCCCGCGGTGGTGGCCGCCATCCTCGACGCGGCCGCGGACTGGGACGGGCCGATCCCCGGCGCGGGCCGCACCCGCATCGTCGTCGCCGGCGCGCCCCCGCCCACCCGCACCATCGAGCGGGTGGAGACCGAGCTGGGCTGGGAGTTCATCCAGATCTACGGCCTCACCGAGACCGCGCCGCTGCTCACCATGAACCGCGGCCGGGCCGAGTGGGACCACCTGTCGCCGGCGGAGCGGGCCCGCATGCTGTCGCGCCAGGGCGCGCCCGCGCTGGGGGTGCGCATGAAGGTGAACTCGCAGGGCGAGTTCCTGGCCCGTTGCAACCATGTGCTGGAGGGCTACTGGGAGCAGCCCGAGGCCACCGCCGAGGCCATCGTCGACGGCTGGTTCCACACCGGCGACGGCGGCTACATCGATGACGACGACGGCTACTACATGATCACCGACCGCAAGAAGGACGTGATCATCTCCGGCGGCGAGAACGTCTCGTCCATCGAGGTGGAGGACGCGCTGTTCTCGCACCCGGCCGTGGCCGAGGTGGCCGTGATCGGCGTGCCCCATGAGAAGTGGGGCGAGACGGTGAAGGCTCTGGTGGTGCTGGCCCCCGGATCCTCGGCCGCACCCGAGGAGTTGATCGCCCACTGCCGCGACCGCATCGCCCACTACAAGTGCCCCACGTCGGTGGAGATGCGCGACGAGCTGGCCCGCACCGCAACCGGCAAGCTCCAGAAGTTCAAGCTGCGGGCCCCCTACTGGGAGGGCATGACCAAGGCCGTCAACTGAAGCCGCCTAGGGCCTCCCTAGCATCGAGCGATGACCACCACCGACACCGCGGCCGCCGGCGCGCTCCTGGAGCGGGCCCGGCGGGAAGTGGACTCCGGGCTGCTGCCGGCCGCCCAGCTGGCTGTGGCCTACAAGGGCGAGATCGTGGTATCGGAGGCGCTGGGCGACTGCACTACCGACACCCGGTTCCACACCTACTCGGCGGTGAAGCCGTCGGTGGCGCTCACCGCCATGGAGTTGGCCGCCGACGGGTTCTTCGACATCGCTGCGCCGGTGCGCGACGTGCTGGAGCCGTTCGGTGCCAACGGCAAGGAAGCCATCACCGTGTCGCAGGTGATGCTCCACGCCGGCGGCTTCCCGTACGCGCCCGTTGGGCGCACCGAGACCACCGATCGCACCGCCCGGCTGGCGGCCTACGCCTCCTGGAGGACCGACTGGGAGCCCGGAACCCGCTTCGAGTACCACGCCCTGTCGGCCCACTGGGTGCTGGCCGACATCGTCACCGAGGTGACCGGCCGCCCCTACGCCGACGTGATCGCCGAGCGGGTGATGGAGCCCGCGGGCTGCTCCCGATGGCTGGGCATCGCCGTCGACGACCAGGCCGACGTGGCCGATGTCGCCGGCGTCGGCTCGAAGCCGACCGCAGCCGAGCTGGCTGCGCTCGGCGTCGACGAGCTGCCCGACGGGGTCGGCGAGGAGGTTCTGACGGTGTTCAACCGGCCCTGGCTGCGAGCCGCCGGGGTGCCCGGAGGCGGGGGAATCGCCCGGGCCGCCGACATGGCCCTCTGGTACCAGGCCGTGCTCCACAACCCGGCAGGCTTCCTGCACCCCGAGGTACGCGCCGACGCCATGGTCGTCCGCCAGGACCATCCCGACTGGACCGGAACCCCCGCCAACCGCTCCCATGCCTTCACCCTGGCCGGCGGCGACGGCAAGGCCGCCATGCGCGGCCACGCGCCCGCAGCCTCACCCGAGGCGTTCGGCCACAGTGGCGCCGGCGGGCAGGCCGCCTGGGCCGACCCGGCCAGCGGGATCTCGTTCGCCTACCTCACCAACGGCCTCGACCGCAACGACCTCGCCTCAGCCCGCCGTCGAGTCGCCCTCTCCACGAGGGCGCTGGCATGCTCTCTACAATAAAAAATATTGAAAAGATATAAAACATCCGTATAGTGCGGGTGGGGTGGCCCCCGTGAAGTTTCACCGGACTCGGCCAACGGGGACCACCCCACCGCTGGATCATATGATAGCAGCTGTACTTCACTGGACAACATTAAGATCTATCACAGTTGACATCTTGCGAGGCGGCGGCTCCGCCCGAGGTTGGCGGAAGCCCGCCAAGCGTCAGTCCACTACTGCCAGCGGTGCGAGCGCGTCGATGTCGGTGACGACGTCGATCACGCACGGTCGTCCCGTGGGTCGACATGCTGCCGGTCTCGCTGCCGACGTAGCAGACGAGGTCGGCCTGCGAGACGATGCGGTTGGCCGAGGCCCGCGAGTAGGTGCCGACCACCCCCACCGCCAGCCGGTGCCCCCCGGGGATCGAGTCCTTGCCGTTGAGGCTGGTGGCCACCGGAATGTCGAGCCGTTCGGCCAACTCGACCAGCAGGCGGCCCGCGCCCGCCCATCTGGCGCCCCCGCCGGCCACCAGCACCGGGCGCTCGGCGGTGCGCAGCATCTCGACGGCGCAGTCCACATCGGTTGCGTCCGACGGGACCGGCCGGTGGGGCGGCACCGACGCATAGCGCGCCTCGGTGTGGTCCGCGGCCTCGATGGTGCCGGCGTCGATCTGGCCCTCACTGCCCGCGAACTGGAGGTGCACCGGCCCGGGCGAGCCGGAGGTCGCCACCCGGAAGGCCTGGCGCACCATGTCCGGGATGCGCTCGGGGTCGTCGATGGTGGCGTTCCACTTGGTGACCGGCTCGAAGGCCGGCACGTCGTCGACCTCCTGGTAGACCCTGCGGAACTTCGTGGTCGGCTCGCGCCCGCCGGTGAGCGCGATCACCGGCGAATGGGCCAGAGCGGCGTCCCGCAAGCCGGCGCACAGGTTGAGGGCGCCCACCACCTGGGCCATGCACACGCCGGGCCGCCGCGACGCCCGGGCGTAGCCGTCGGCCATGTACGCGGCCGGCTTCTCGCCGTGGGGGCGGATCCGCTTGATGCCGGTGAGCCGCTCGATCTCCACCATCGTGCGCCGCAGCACCGCCGGCACCTGGAACACGTGGGTGACGCCGTACTCCGAGAGCATCACGGCGAGCGTCTCAGCTCCGGTGCGCGGTGACATGTCGCCCATCAATCCCCCTTCGTAGCGGACGGCGCGGGCCGCCCGGCCCGAGGCGCTCCGGGAGTTCTCAGTCGAGCACTGAGACCGGCTCGGGCCCGCAGATCAGGGCTGCCCGAACGTGGAGACCTTGTCCACCCGGCACTCGAACAGCACCCGGCGCTCGTCGATGGACGGATCGCGCAGGCCGTAGGGCGGCTCCGCGCCGGTGTACTTCGTCCAGATCCCGTCGAGCTGCTCGGTCACCCGGCCGCCCTCGGAGGCGTCGTCCTCGGATATCTCCCGGTCGACGGTGATCTTCATCGACACCCAGTGGTACGGGTTCTGCGGGTTGACGAGGATCAGCGAGATCTCGGGGCTGCTGCGGATCCAGGCCGTCTTCTTGCGATGGGCGGCCACGTTGACCAGTACCTTGTCCCCGGCGTAGTCGAACCACATCGGGGTCAGGCTGGGCCGGCCGTCAGCGCCGATCACCGACACCACCGCGGTGACCTGCTCGTCGAGCAGCCGCTTGTAGATGGGGTCGAGGTCGTCGAGGCTGTCGATCTCGCTTCGCCCCCCGATCCCGAACTGGCCGGCCTGCAAGCCGGCCGACACGTCCCGGAACTGGTACAACCTGATTGTCATTGTCAACTCCCTGCCGTCGGATCAGCGTCGAACCCTATAACGCAGCGGCCCCTGGTCGCCTACCAGTGGACCATCGGCAGCCCCGCCACCGGGCTGCGGAAGAACGGGATCCTCGTGCCCCGCAGGCTGCCCACATAGACCGTGCGCAGATCGGGGCCGCCGAAGGTGACGCTCGCGGTCCACGGGGCGATGGTTCCGCCCGCGGCCAGCATCAGCTCGGGGGTGGCCTCGTCGCGGTGGAATGCGTCCAGGAACGCCCGTCCGGGCGCGGAGCCCCGATCGTCGTCGAGGAGGATGCGAAGGTCCCCGTCGGGGGTGATCGCGAAGATGCGGTCGTTGGCCACGTGGGTGCCCCACAGGTTGCCGTACGAGTCGAAGGCGATGCCGTCGATCAGCGCGCCGGTGTCGGTCGGGCCGAACACCTCGTAGTCGCTCAGCGAGCCGTCGGGCCCCACGCGCATGCGGCTGACCCGCTTGCCGCAGGTCTCGGCGATGTACATCCACTCCTCGGAGGCGTCGAGGCGGATCTCGTTGGTGAAGGCCAGCCCGTCGGCCACCACCCGGATGCCGTGCTCGTCGACCAGGACGATCCGGCCGTCGGCGATGTTGGGGCTGATCGCCTCCATCCAGTTCGGGATCATGGTGGAGATCGTCATGTAGATCCGGTCCCGGGAGTCGCGGAGCACGAAGTTGACCTTGCCGATCGGCTCACCGTCGATCGAGTCGTGCATGACGGTGGAGTGGCCGTCGCGAGTCATGCGCTCGAGGCGGTCGGTGCCGAAGTTCGAGATCAGGATGTCGCCGTTGGCCGCGAAGGCCAGGCCGTTGGGCAGGGTGCCGGTGGTGAAGCGCTCGGCGTCGTCAGCCGCGTCGGCGAAGCGGGTGTCGGTCTGTTGGAGGATCAGCTGCTGCTCGCCCGTCGCCGGGTTGATGCGCACCACGCCGCCCCGGGCGTCGGCGGACCACAGGGTGCCGTCCCGCTCGGCGAGGATGCACTCGGGCCGCTGCAGTCCCTCGCCGACGTAGCGGATGCTGGCGACATCGACCTCGAAGCCGTCGATCGGGTTGGCAGCCACGGTCACTCGTCCCCGGAGTGATAGGCGTCGAAGTCGGGCACGTCCAGGGTCGGCAGGACCTCCTCCATGAACAGCGTGAGCTCCTCGGCCACCTCGTCCTTGGGGATCTGCGCGTAGTGCCAGATCAGGGTTATGTACTCCGCGGGAACCTGCGAGACCAGCTGCTGCCAGGCCTCGATGGACTGTTCGACCGTCCCGCCGATGAAGATGTCGGACTCCTTCATGGCCGCGATGTGGTCGGTGCCCGGCTCGTTGGGGAACTGCGGGAAGAACGGCCCGTAGAAGTTCTGGTAGATGTCGAGGTCGTAGTCGTGCAACCGCCGGTCGTACTCGGCCGCGGTGGGAGTGATGTGGGGCCAGCGCACCACGTTCTGGCGCTCCCCGTGGCGGCGGTCGATCCCCGCGGCGGCCGCGGCCTCCACATACAGCTGCGAATGCTCGGCGATGGCCTTCATGGGCATGAAATAGGTGGGGATGAAGCCCCGCTCGGCGCAGTAGACGATCGTCTCGGGGCTCTTGCTGGTGGCCACGAACACGGGAGGGTGGGGCAGCGTGTAGGGCTTGGGCACCACCGACACCCGCCTGACAGCCCCGGCCTCGTCCACCTCGCCCGACGTGCCGGCCAGCGACGCGATGCGGCGGGCCGGATACTCCAGAACCCCCGTCTCGTAGGGGAAGGGCACCTCGTAGCTGTTGCCCTTGAACTCGAGCGACTCCTCGGTCCAGCACTTCAGGAGCATCTCGGTGCGCTCCTCGAACAGGTCGCGGTTGCGCCAGTCCTCGTCGCTCTTGTCGCCGAGCGCGGCTACCGCACCGCCGTGCTGGCCCAAGACGTTGGTCCAGCGCGACTGGTAGCCGCGAGCCAGGCCCACGAAGAACCTGCCCCGGGTGAGATGGTCGAGGATGGCGGTCTCCTCGGCCACCCGGATGGGGTCCTGGGTGGCCATCACGTAGCCGAGCGAGCCGATGTAGGCGTTCTTGACCATCGAGGCCCAGTAGCCGTTGAGCACTCCGGGGTTCGGGCCGACCTCGTAGCCCTCGGAGTGCAGGTGGTGCTCGATGGTGCTTATCCCCCACACGCCGAGGTCGTCGGCCAGGCGCACGAGGTCCGTCCACTCGTGCAGGACCCGGTGGTATAGCTCACGGTTGCGGCCCAGCGGGGCGGCGGCGATGCGTCCGTCCATCCCGTCGGCCGGGAGCATCGGGTAGATCTGGATGATCACCTTGGGGCGGGCCACAGTTCAGCCTCCTGCGCAACCAGTGCGATCATGCATCATACGTGATCCCTGTTCCGGCCCAGAGGCCGAGCGGATAGATGCACGAGTCCGGCTCGGATCTCAGTGCGGGATCAGTTGCCGGGGCCGAACAGTCCGAACCGCCAGTCAGGGTCGCCCGGCACCATCGCGCCGGCCGTCTGGGACGCCTCGCCCATCGCCCTGGACTTGGCGGCGATGCGCCCGGCCAGCGCCATCTGCCGGGTCTCCCAGCCCGCCAGCGCGCCGTCCAGGTCTGAAGCACCGGACAGGAAGTCCCGCAGCGCCCACCCGTCGGCGCATGCCTTGGCCGTTCCCGCGGCGACATGGGGCCGCAAGGCGGCGGCGGCGTCGCCGATGAGGATGACGCGGCCCCGGCGGAAACGGTGGGCGGTCATGTCGAATATCGCCTGGATGAAGGGCTCGCCGCAGGCCAGCACCAGTTCGGCCAGCTGCGGCGCCAGCTGCGCGTCGGCGTCGGCGCGCAACGCCTCGACGAAGCGGTCCTGCACGAGGCTGGGAGGCATGGTGCCCGGCCTCGGGACACCCTCACGGTCGGTCATGAGGTCGTCGTAGGCCCCGCCGGCGACGTTGCGGTACCACACGAAGTTGAGGGCCCTCTCGCCTGCTTGGACCGAGTCGCCGGGTCCGGGGATGGCGTACACGAGGATGTGGGAGCGTTCCAGGACCTGGTACACCATGGCGTCGGCGAAGATCTCGGCCGTGCCGGGCGACAGGTCTCGCTCCAGGACGGTGCCCCGCCAGGCGACGTACCCGGCGTAGGTGGTCGGCGTGCCCGGTGCCACCTCCTCCCGCACGGTCGAGCCGATCCCGTCGGCGCCCACGACGAGGTCGCACGGGTGGGCGCCCCCATCCATGAAGCGCACCGCCGCCGAGTCGCCCGACCGGGCCACACCGACGGCGCGGTAGCCCAGGTGGTACCGCTCCGGCGGCAGCCGCTCCAGCAGCGCCCGGTACAGCGTGTTCCACGACGTGAAGCGGTTGTGGGTGGCGGCCTCGTCGACGATGGTCCCGTCCCGGTCGATATAGCTCCAGTTGGTGAGCGTCAAAGCGACCTCGCGGGCCGTTCCACCGCCGGCGCCGAGGCTGGTGCCCAACTCGGTGAAGTACCGCTCGGTCATGGGCAGGACCACGATCCCGGCGCCCCGCCCTTGGAGCGCCGCGCTGGAGCGTTCGAACACCTCGACATCGCAGCCCATCTCGTGCAGCAGCACGGCTGCAGTCAGTCCCCCGATGGAGCCGCCCACCACCCCCACACGGAGCTGCCTCATCGGCCTGCCCGGGAAGTCACGGGCAAGAACCTAGTGAGCGGCCCCAGAGCGCTGCGGCCTATTCGGGTGCGGTGACCTGCACACACTGCATTCGGGTCTCCCTTTCGAATACAGCGTCACTGATACTATCGATGCACTTCCTGCACCCTCGTGGAAGGACCGGACGTGACCGACACGGGACTCCGTTCCCATAAGACCACCCGCACCCGGGTGACGGCCCACGAGTTCGTCCGGGAGACCCTGCGAGAGGGCATCCTCGATGGCAGCCTGCCCGGGGGGACAAGGTTGGTCCAGGCTGAACTCGCCGAGCAGTTGAGTGTCAGCACCACCCCGGTGCGCGAGGCGCTGCGGGACCTCGCGGCCGAGGGCATCGTCGAGTTGGACGCCCACCGGGGCGGCACCGTGCACCGCATCAGCAACGAGGAGCTCCAGGAGATATACGACCTGCGGCTGCTGCTCGAGGTGGTAGCGATGCAGAAGGCGGCGGCCCGGATCACTCCCGAGGAGCTGGACCGGGTCGGGTCCCTGCTGGAGCAGATGCAGGAGGCGCCGCCGCCGGCCAACTGGGTGATGCTCAATCGCGACTTCCACATGACGATCTACGCGGCCGCAGACTCGCCCCGGATGCTGGCAATCCTGCGAACCCTGCTGGACACCTCTGTGATGTATGTGAGCATGGCGCTCAAGGCCAGGCCCACCGCACGCGAGCAGGCGACCCGCGATCACCAGCGCATGTTCGATGCCCTGGTCCGTCACGATGTCGAGGCGGCCGCGTCTGCGATCAGGGATCACCTGGAGATACCGCGGTCGGTCCTGGAGATCGACCTGCGGTCCTGAGCAGGGGGGCTTGTCAGAGGACCTGACATAATATATGATCGACGAGTCGAGGCGCAGTAGCGCCGCCGTTACGCCCGAGGAGGCGAGATGAGTTCATCGACGACCCCATGGATCACCGACAACTGGTTCTCCAGCCCGTGGAACTACCTGCCCGAGGCCACCGGGGAGATGAACCTCCCCGAGACCCTCAAGGTCCACGACGTGACCCTGCGCGACGGCGAGCAGCAGGCCGGCGTGGAGTTCACCGCCGATGAGAAGGTGCGTATCGCGGAGCTGCTCAGCGACGCCGGAATCCACCGCATCGAGGCCGGACTCCCTGCGGTGTCGCCCGCGGACGAGGAGGCCGTCCGCCGCATCGCGGCCGCCGGGCTCGACTCCGAGGTCTATGCGTTCTCGCGGTGCATGGTCGACGATGTGAAGCTGGCCATCGACTGCGGCGTCGGCGGTGTCATCATGGAGGTGCCCTCCAGCCACCACCTGATCCAGAAGGGCTACCGCTGGCCGGTGGAGCGGGCGCTCGAAGCGTCCATCGAGGCCACCAACTTCGCTTATGAGCACGGCTTGAAGGTGACGTTCTTCCCGATCGACGCCACCCGGGCCGAGATCGGCGAGTACCTCGACATGATGGAGCGGGTCGCCACCGACGGCTACGTCGACGCAGTGGCCCTCGTCGACACCTTCGGCGTGCTGTCGCCCCACGCGGTCGCCTATTTCGTGCGCCAGACCCGGGACCGCCTCGGCGTTCCCATGGAGACTCACTTCCACATGGACTTCGGCATGGGCGTGGCCAACACCATCCTGGCCGTGACCGAGGGCGTCGAGGTCATCCAGACCACCGTGACCGGTCTCGGCGAGCGCTCGGGCAACACGCCCACCGAGGAGACCATCCTGGCCCTGCTCACCATGTACGGGCTCGACACCGGCATCAAGACCGAGCACTTCACCGACATCTCCCGGCAGGTGCTCGAGATGGCCGGGGTGGCTCAGCCCGGCAACCGCCCGGTGGTGGGGGATCGCCTGTACAACGTCGAGTCCGGCATCATCGCGACCTGGGTGCGCAATGTGGGCGACGAGGTGACCGAGGCCTTCCCGTTCCGTCCCGAGCTGGTCGGCCAGGCCGCCCCCGAGATCGTGCTGGGGAAGGGCTCGGGCGTCGACTCCATCCGGGTGTGGCTCGAGCGCAACGACATGTCCGCCGACGAGGACGAGATCCTGGAGATCCTCGGGATCGTCAAGGCCAAGTCGTTGCAGAAGAAGGCGCTGCTGACCAACGACGAGTTCGTCGAGTGCGCCCGCAAGGTCATCAGCTAGCGGGCGTCGCTTCGAGCGGGCCGCGGTAGCCGGCGCCGAGAGGCGTCAGCCGGTTCACCTCCGCCGAGTTCGCCGCCCAACAGCCGGGTCCCGACGGTTGGGAACGGTCGGGCACTGTGGCATCATGGCGGACCGGCGCCCCGGCGCCGGCACGCTCCCTTAGCTCAGCCGGCAGAGCGTCTCCATGGTAAGGAGAAGGTCGTCAGTTCGATTCTGACAGGGAGCTCGGCGCAGGCATCGGTCCTGCCCGTCCCGGCGACGTAGCTCAGTTGGTAAGAGCGCTCGACTCATAATCGAGAGGTCGACAGTTCGAGTCTGTCCGTCGCTACCGCCAGTAGCACGCTGCATGGAAGGCCGCGTCAGGGCCTGGTAGACAACTGCTGTGACTGCATCGCCCCGGCGCCGGCTGCGTGCCGTCGAGCAGCCGCGGCGTAACGTCGGCGGCGATCGCGAGTCTCAATCTTCACCGGACATGGTCTCGCTCGTCGAGCGGGCCAGGTCCGGCGACCGGGAGGCGTTCGACCGGCTCGTGCGGATCACCCACTCCGACTCGTACGCGCTGGCTCTGCGCCTGACGGGCAGCACGGAGGATGCTCGCGACGTGGTTCAAGAGGCGTACCTGAGGGCTTACCGGAGCGTCGGCCGATTCCGCGGCGATGCGCTCTTCAGCACCTGGCTGTACCGAATCGTGGCCAACTGCGCGGCCACTCACAACGGCCGGCGCCGGCTCCATCGTCACGATCACCTCGGCGCCCATGACGATGTGATCGACACCCGGCCCGACTACGACCCGACCCTGCTGGGGGATGTCGCCGCGCTGCGGGTGAACCTCGACGCCGCCATCCGCGACCTCCCGCCGCGCCTGCGCTCGGTGGTGGTGCTGCGGGACATGTACGACCTGTCCCATGAGGCCATCGCCAAGGAACTCGGCATCTCGGTCACCGCCGCGAAGGTGCGCCTGCACCGGGCTCGCCGGCGCCTGCGCGAACAGGTGCTCCCCCTGCCCGGAGAGGACCACGACCATGACCGGTGACCGCGCCGACTGCGTGTCGGTGAGCGACGCCCTCGCCGCGGCTGGAGGCTCCGACCGCGCCTTCGGACCGCTGGAGCTGGACCATCTGTCCACGTGCCTGCGGTGCCGGGCCGAGCAGTCCCGGTACCGGCGGCTGATGGAGGCCATGCAATCGCTGCGGGAAGCACCCACCGGGGAGGACTCGGGCCTGGAGTCGCAGATCCTGGAGACCCTCGACCTTCACGGGCGTCTGCTGGACCGGATGGCCCGATCAGGCGTCGTGGCCGCGGTCTCCGGCATCGCCGCCGGGGCTGCAGCCACCGCGGGCTTCATCGCGGCCCGTCATCGCCGCGCCGCCCGGCTGGCGTCCTAGCAGTGCTGATGCCGTAGCCGTTCCGGAGGTCGCGCTGGTAGCCTTTCCGCGTTGCTGAGGGGCGTGGCTCAATTGGCAGAGCACCGGTCTCCAAAACCGGCGGTTGGGGGTTCGAGTCCCTCCGCCCCTGCGAATCGCCGACGGCCACCGCCTGCGGCGATGCAACCCCATGCGAGGTGAACCCCAACTATGGCGATGAACCGTCAGCAGAAGCGCATGCTGCAGAAGCAGGGCGAGGTCGATGCCGAAGGCACGCCCGTCCGCACCCGCAGCCGCCCCGCCTCGACGACGAACGAGCGGACCTCGCCCACGCAGTTCCTGCGCGAGGTGAGAGGCGAGCTGCGCAAGGTGGCCTGGCCGAGCCGGGCCGAGACGGTCAACTACTCCATCGTGGTGCTGGTCACGGTCGTGGTTCTCACGGCCATGATCTACGGGCTCGACTGGGTCTTCTCCACGTTCGTACTCGAGCTGTTCGATACCTGAGGTCCCCCAACCCATGACTGACACCCCCGTTACCGAAGCACCGGTTGCCGACGCTCCCACCGCCGAAGCGGTCGCGACCGACGACCCCGTCCCGGGCGACGCGCCCGTCCTCACCGAGGACGACCTGTTCGCCACCGGCGCCGACGCCGACGGCGAAGCGCCCGCCCCGGTCAGCCCCTATGACAAGCCCGGCAAGTGGTTCGTCGTCCACACCCAGTCCGGCTATGAGAAGAAGGTCAAGCAGAACCTAGAGGCCCGCACCGCGTCGATGAACATGGAGGGCCGCATCCATGAGGTGGTCATCCCGCTGCGGGACGTGCCCGAGTTCAAGAACGGCAAGAAGGTGATCTCCTCCAAGCGGCTGTTCCCCGGGTACGTGTTCGTGCGTTGCGAGCTGGACGACGAGGTCTGGCCGGTCATACGCGACACCCCCAATGTGACCGGCTTCGTCAACCAGGGCGGTTCGCCCTCGCCGCTGCGCCGCCGTGACGTCGAAGCCTTCCTCGGGGTGGAGGCCGACCGGTCCCGGGAGGCGTCTAAGCGGGCCAAGCCGATGTTCGAGTACGGCATGGGGGAGACCGTCCGCGTCAAGGACGGCCCCTTCGCCGACTTCTCCGGCGAGATAATCGAGATCAACGAGGACCAGCTCAAGGTGAAGGTGCTGGTCAACATCTTCGGTCGCGAGACGCCCGTGGAACTCGAGTTCGCACAGGTCGCCCGCCTGTAGCCTGCGTCCGGGTTGTAGCCGGCCACCGATCCCGCCACACTGCCCCTTCGCCCGTAGACAAGTCTGAGAGAAGTCCCGATGGCACGAAAGCCGGTTGCCGCCCTAGTGAAGATCCAGATCCCCGCCGGCCAGGCCACCCCCGCGCCGCCGGTCGGCACCGCACTCGGCCCCCACGGCGTGGCCATCATGGACTTCTGCAAGGACTACAACGCCCGCACCGAGGACAAGCGGGGCCAGATCATCCCGGCGGAGATAACGATCTACGAGGACCGGTCGTTCACATTCATCACCAAGACCCCTCCGACGTCGTACCTGATCCGGACCGCGGCTGGTCTCGAGAAGGCGGCCGAGACGCCGGGCCGCGAGTCGGTGGGCACCATCACCGACGCGCAGCTGGCCGAGATCGCCGAGGTGAAGATGCCTGACCTGAACGCCAACGACCTGGAGGCGGCCAAGGCGCAGATCGAGGGCACGGCCCGATCCATGGGCATCACCGTCGTCTGAGCGGCCGCGGAGCACGGAGAGCGATCATGGCCAAAGGCAAGAAGCATGCGGATGCGGTCAAGAGCTTCGACCGCCTGCACCTCCACAGCGACTCGGACGCGGTGAGCCTGGTGAAGAACCTGGCCAAGCGGCGCTTCGACGAGAGCGTCGACGTGGTCGTGAGGCTCGGGGTCGATCCCCGCAAGGCCGACCAGATGATGCGGGGCACGATCTCGCTTCCGTCGGGAACCGGCAAGGAGGTGCGGGTCGCGGTGTTCGCGCAGGGCGAGACCGCGACGCTGGCACGCGAGGCCGGGGCCGACCTGGTGGGCGCGGAGGATCTGGCCGAGCAGATCCAGGGGGGCATGACCGACTTCGACGTGGCTATCGCCACGCCCGACATGATGCCGGTGGTCGGCAAGCTGGGCCGAATTCTCGGCCCCCGGGGCCTGATGCCCAACCCCAAGACCGGAACCGTCACCAACGACGTGGAGCGCACCATCGAAGAGTTCAAGGGGGGCAAGGTCGAGTACCGCACCGACCGCTTCGCCAACGTGCACGTCCCCATCGGCAGGGCGTCCTTCGCGGAGGAGGATCTGGTCAAGAATCTCAGAGCGGTCCTGTCGGAGCTCCACCGGGCCAAGCCGGCCGCGTCCAAGGGCAAGTACGTGAAGAAGGTGGTGCTCAGCTCCTCGATGGGTCCGGGCGTGCGCGTCGACCCGGCTGAGGTCGGAGCAGACGACTGAACCCGGTAGGCTCGCCGGTCACCACGCTCACCTGAGACATCCGGTGCGCTCCGCGGGGAGCACCAATGGGCCGGCCGGGCCCGCCGGACGAGGAAGGCACCCATGACAGTTCCTAGGCCCGAGAAGGCGGCCGTCGTCGCCGAAGTGCGTGACCGGCTGGCGGCCAGCGATGCGGCCCTGCTGACCGAGTACCGCGGCCTGAACGTCCCCCAGATGGCCGAACTGCGCCGGTCCCTGCGCGCCGCGGGCGGTGAGTACACCATCTACAAGAACACCATGGTGCGACTGGCGGTGGCCGATCTGGGCATCGACGTCGCCCATCTGCTCACCGGCCCGACCGCCATCGCGTTCGTCGGCGAGGGAGACGAGGGCAGCGGGGACGCGGCCGCGGTGGCCAAGGCCCTCAGGGACTTCTCCCGCACCAACCGGGCCCTCGTGCTCAAGGGAGGGGTGCTGGGAACCAAGGTCCTCGGCCCCGAGGACCTGGTCGCGCTGGCCGACCTTCCCTCCCGCGACGTGCTGCTGGCCCAGCTGGCCGGCGGGTTCCAGGCGCCGCTGGTCAAGCTGGCCGGGCTCCTGCAGGCGCTGCCCCGCAACTTCGCCTACGGGCTCCAGGCGCTGATCGACACCCGGAGTGCCGGAAACGGCGACCAACAACTATCCGAAACACAGGAGGCCTGAACCATGGCAACCAAAGAAGAGATCCTCGATTCGATCTCGCAGATGACCGTGCTCGAGCTGAGCGAACTGCTCAAGGAGTTCGAGGAGCGCTTCGACGTGACTGCGGCCGCGCCGGCTGCGGTCGCGGTGGCCGCCCCCGCGGCCGGAGACGCGGCCGCTGAGGACGAGGAGGCCAAGGACTCCTTCAACGTCGTGCTGGCCGCGGTCGGCGACAAGAAGATCCAGGTGATCAAGGAGGTGCGCAGCCTCACCTCGCTCGGCCTCAAGGAAGCCAAGGAGCTCGTGGACAACGCGCCCAAGCCCGTGCTCGAGGGCCTCAACCAGGAAGACGCCGACAAGGCGAAGGCCGCCCTGGAGGCCGTCGGCGCCGAGGTCGAGCTGGTCTGACGCCGCCGCCGGCCGCGTCGCCTCAACGCGCCGCCCCCACGCCCTCAACTCATGCAGCGGCGGCTGGACCTCGACGGTCCAAGCAACTTCCGCGACCTGGGCGGCCTGCCCGTCGCCGGCGGCGGCTCGATCAGGACTGGCCTGGTGTTCCGGGCCGACAGGCTGTGCACGCTCACCGACGCGGACCTGCGCCGTCTGGAGGCGGCCAACATCCGCCACGTCTTCGACCTGCGCTCCGAGGCCGAGGCATCGGAGTTCCCCGACCGGCTCCCCGCGGGGGCGTCCTATGTCCGCCTGCCGATGACCAGCGATGAGACCTTCCGGACCCGCACCATCTACGAGCGCATAGTCGACCGCGAGATCAAGTTCTACGGCGAGCCCGAGATGGTGGCCGGCTACGTGCGCATCATGAAGAACTTCGGCCCGTCGTTCGTGAGGATCGCCCGCCAGGTCGGGGTGGGCGATCCGGTCGTGATCCACTGCACCGCCGGCAAGGACCGCACCGGGGTGGCCTCGATGCTCCTGCTGGACCTGGCCGGAGTGGCCGCCGAGCATGTGGCGGCCGACTACGCGCTGTCGTCGGAGCGCCGCCCCAGCCTCGATCGCGATCACACCGAGGCCAGGTCGCTCCGGCCGATGCTCGAGGACCTGGGTCTCGATCCTGCTGAGTTCGCCCCCCTGTGGGAGGCCCGCCCTGCCGTGATCCTGGGAACCCTGCAGGAGTTGCACGACCAGTGGGGCGGCGCGGCCGGCTACCTGTCGGCGGCGGGCGCCAGCGACGCCGACATCGACGCCGTCCGGGCCCGGCTGCGTTCCTGAGAGGCCGGGCGGGGCCTGATTACGGCGCGACGGCCCGGCAGCCGCTAATCTCGCGGCTAACCGCGCCACCGGGGTGGTTGCGGTCGGGCGTGCCGCGGGCTAGCATCCCTGCCACCGTGGTCGTCTGTGCGCGCTGGGAGGGCGGCTCCCGTGGCTAATTCCTCAATGCTGACGCGCGCACGCGCGACCGCGTGATCCCAGATCAGCCGGCCCTCGGGAGTACCACGTGACCGCACGCGCCGCTTCACGCGAACGCTATTCGTTCGGAAACCTCGAGGAGATCCTCGAACTGCCCGACCTCATCGCGATCCAGCGGGAGAGCTTCTCCTGGCTGATGACCGAGGGCCTGGCCCGCACCTTCAAGGACATATCGCCCATCGCCGACTACAGCGGGACGCTCGAGCTGGAGCTCGAGTTCGACCCCGACGACGAGGAGCTCCATCCACCCCCCAAGTTCACGGTGGATGACTGCAAGGAGAAGGACATGACCTACTCCGCGCCGATCTTCGTCCGGGCCCGGTTCCTCAACGCCGGCACCGGCGAGATCAAGGAGCAGATCGTCTTCATGGGCGACTTCCCCATGATGACCGACAAGGGCACCTTCATCATCAACGGCACCGAGCGGGTGGTCGTCTCCCAACTGGTCCGCTCACCCGGCGTGATCTTCCAGCCCGGCGAGCGCTACCGGCTGCGGAACCTGGCCAAGTACCAGCTGGTGACGGGCACGATCCATCCCTACCGGGGCGAGTGGATCGAGTTCGACGTCGAGCAGAAGCCCCGCAAGGAGATCACCGCCGGCGTGAGGGTGGCCCGCAAGCGCCGCCTGCCCCTGTTCACCCTGCTGCGCGCTCTCGGCTACGACGAGGAGAACCATCCTGGGTTCCTCGAGCGCTTCGTCGAGCACTTCGACTTCCTGGCCGAGCAGTGGGACAAGCAGGGCCACCTGGCCCCCACCCGCGACGAGTCGCTCATCGAGATCTACAAGCGGGTGCGCCCCGGCGACCCGGCCACGGCCGAGACGGCCCGCTCCTACTTCGAGAACTCGTTCTTCAGCGGTCGCCGCTACGACCTGTCCCGGGTGGGCCGGCACAAGCTGAACCGCAAGCTCGGCCCCGAGTTCGACTTCCTCGAGGAGACCTTCGGGCTCGACATCGAGCGCCCGGACCCTGAGCAGTCGCTGCTGTCGCCGTGCGAGATGCTGGCCGCGGCCACCTACCTGCTCAACCTGGCCAAGGGCGAGCCCGGCTACCGCCTCGACGACCAGGACCACTTCGCCAACCGCCGCATCCGCAGCGTCGGCGAGCTGATCCAGAACCAGGTGCGCATCGGCCTGTCCCGGATGGAGCGGCAGGTGCGCGAGCGCATGACCACCCAGGACGTGGAGGCGATCACGCCCCAGACCCTGATCAACATCCGGCCCGTGGTCGCGTCCATCAAGGAGTTCTTCGGCACCTCCCAGCTCTCGCAGTTCATGGACCAGGTCAACTCGCTGTCGGGCCTCACCCACCGGCGCCGGCTCTCGGCTCTCGGCCCCGGCGGCCTGAGCAGGGAGCGGGCCGGGTTCGAGGTGCGCGACGTGCACTTCTCCCACTACGGGCGCATGTGCCCGATCGAGACTCCCGAGGGCCCCAACATCGGCCTCATCGGGGGCCTGGCCTCCTTCGCCCGGGTCAACGAGTTCGGCTTCATCGAGTCGCCCTACCGCGTGGTCAAGGACGGTCAGGTGACCGACGAGATCGTCTACCTCGCCGCCGACGAGGAGGAGGAGTACGTCGTCGCCCAGGCCAACGCGCCGATCGACTCCGAGGGCCGCTTCATCAACCCGAGGGTGCTCGTGCGGCGCTCCCCCCAGGCGGCCTCGCTGCAGGACCTCCGGCTCCAGCTGGAGCAGGAGGTCTTCTTCGGCGCCACCACCGAGATCTCCTTCGTGCCGCCCGACGAGGTGCAGATGATGGACATCTCGCCCAAGCAGATCGTGTCGGTGGCCACCGCCCTCATCCCGTTCCTTGAGCACGACGACGCCAACCGGGCCCTCATGGGCGCCAACATGCAGCGCCAGGCAGTGCCCCTGGTCCGTACCGAGGCCCCCTACATCGGCACCGGCGTGGAGGGCCGGGCGGCGCGGGACGCAGCCGACATGGTCATCGCCTCCGAGGACGGGACCGTCGTCGCGGTGGACGGCGACCACATCGTGCTGGACTACGCGGAGGCGGGCCGGACCGATATCAAGCTGCGCAAGTTCGAGAGATCCAACCAGGACACCTGCATCAGCCAGAAGCCCCTGGTGCGGGCCGGCGACACCGTCAGCGCCGACGACGTGCTGGCCGACGGACCGTCCACCGACCACGGCGAGCTGGCCCTGGGCAAGAACCTGCTGGTGGCCTTCATGTCCTGGGAGGGCTACAACTTCGAGGACGCCATCATCCTGTCGGAGCGCCTGGTGCGTGACGACGTGCTCACCTCGATCCACATCCACGAGCACGAGATAGACGCCCGCGACACCAAGCTGGGCTCCGAGGAGATCACCCGGGACATCCCGAACCTCTCCGACGACATCCTGGCCGACCTCGACCATCGCGGCATCATCCGGGTGGGCGCCGAGGTCGGGCCGGGCGATGTGCTGGTGGGCAAGGTCACGCCCAAGGGCGAGACCGAGCTGACGCCCGAGGAGCGGCTGCTGCGAGCCATCTTCGGCGAGAAGGCCCGGGAGGTGCGTGACACGTCGCTGAAGGTGCCCCACGGTGAGTCCGGCAAGGTGATCGACGTCAAGGTGTTCGACCGCGACGATCCCAACGCAGGGGAGCTGCCGCCCGGGGTGAACCAGCTGGTGCGGGTGTACGTGGCCCAGAACCGCAAGATCAGCGTGGGCGACAAGCTGGCGGGCCGCCACGGCAACAAGGGCGTGATCTCACGGATCCTGCCCGTCGAGGACATGCCCTTCACCACCGACGGCACGCCGGTCGACATCATCCTGAACCCGCTGGGCGTGCCGTCGCGCATGAACGTCGGCCAGGTGCTCGAGGCCCACCTCGGGTACTGCGCCCGGTACGGCTGGAAGATCAACGGGGAGCAGGTGGGTGAAGAGCCGGTCCGGGGGACCGAGACCAAGACCCGCCCCGTGACCCAGCCCTCGGCCCACGTCGCCACCCCGGTGTTCGACGGCGCCACCTGGGACGAGCGCGACCTCGCCCAGGGCAAGCCGACCATCGTCGACATCCTCACCAACCTCAACCCGGAGACCTCCGACGGCCACCGGCTGATCGCGGTCGACGGCAAGCAGACCCTCTACAACGGGCGCACCGGCGAGCCCTACGACAACCCGATCACCACGGGCTACGTCTACATGCTGAAGCTGGCCCATCTCGTCGACGACAAGATCCACGCCCGCTCGACCGGCCCCTACTCGATGATCACCCAGCAGCCTCTCGGCGGCAAGGCCCAGTTCGGCGGCCAGCGCTTCGGCGAGATGGAGGTCTGGGCGCTGGAGGCCTACGGCGCGGCCTTCTGCCTGCAGGAGCTGCTCACCGTGAAGTCGGACGACGTGCTCGGCCGGGCCAAGGCCTACGAGGCCATCGTCAAGGGCGAGAACGTCCCCGACCCCGGCATCCCCGAGAGCTTCAAGGTGCTCATCAAGGAGATGCAGTCGCTGTGCATCAACGTCGAGGTCCTCTCGGCGGCGGGCGAGCACATCGAGATGCGCGAGCTCGACGAGGAGAGCCTCCGGTCGTTGGAGTCCCTCGGCATCGACCTGCAGCGCCCCGAGCGCGGCAGCGACGAGGACGACCTGGCCCGCACCGCCGGCCACCGCTGACCGCGGCCGCGGACCGGCGCCCAACAGAAGAAACGCAACGGACGCACGAACGAAAGACGGACTCAGAAACATGCTCGACGTCAACGATTTCAGCGACCTGAAGATCGGCCTGGCCAGCGCCGACTCGATCCGCACCTGGTCGAACGGCGAGGTCAAGAAGCCCGAGACGATCAACTACCGCACGCTCAAGCCCGAGAAGGACGGCCTGTTCTGCGAGAAGATCTTCGGGCCGACCCGCGACTGGGAGTGCGCTTGCGGCAAGTACAAGCGGGTGCGCTTCAAGGGCATCATCTGCGAGCGGTGCAACGTCGAGGTGACCCGCTCCAAGGTGCGCCGCGAGCGGATGGGCCACATCGAGCTGGCCGCGCCCGCGGTGCACATCTGGTACCTGCGCGGCACCAGGTCGTGGTTGGCCTACCTGCTGATGGGCACCCAGCCCAAGGAGGAGCTCAAGGCCAAGCAGCTCGAGAAGGTGATCTACTTCGGAGCCAACCTGGTAGTGGGCGTGGACGCCGACCGGCGCCACGCCGACATGGCCGAGTTGGAGGTCGAGGTGCGCCGTGAACTCGACGGCATCGACGCCGACCGGAACCTCGAGCTGTCCCAGCGCCAGGAGCGACTGGAGTCGGAGCTGGCCGAGGCCGAGGCCAACGAGGCCAAGGAATCGGAGCTGCGAGCGCTGCACCGGCAGGCCGACAAGGACTTCGAGGAGATCGGAGAGCGTTTCGCCGAGGAGCTCGAACGGGTCGAGCGGGCCTGGGAGGTCTTCTCGGACCTGTTCAGTCGCCAGATCATCGAGGACGAGGATCTGTGGCGCGAGCTCGTCGATCGGTGGGGCGACTACTTCGAGGGCGGACAGGGCGCCGACGCCATTGCCCGGCTCATCGCGGCCCTCGACTTCGACGCCGAAGAGGAGACGCTGCGGAGCCAGATCAATCCCCCGGAGGGACAGCGCCCGCTGTCGGCCCAGCGCAAGCAGAAGGCCATCAAGCGGCTGCGGATCCTGGCCGCGTTCAACCGGCGAGACAACTACGGGCGACGGATCAACGACCCCCGGGCCATGATCCTCGATGTCGTCCCGGTGATCCCGCCGGAGCTGCGGCCCATGGTGCAGCTCGACGGCGGCCGCTTCGCCACCTCCGACCTCAACGACCTCTACCGCCGCGTGATCAACCGCAACAACCGCCTCAAGCGCCTGCTGGACCTGGCTGCCCCCGACATCATCGTCAACAACGAGAAGCGGATGCTGCAGGAGGCCGTGGACGCCCTGTTCGACAACGGGCGCCGCGGGCGGCCCGTCACCGGCCCCGGCAACCGACCGCTGAAGTCGCTGTCGGACATGCTCAAGGGCAAGCAGGGCCGGTTCCGCCAGAACCTGCTCGGCAAGCGGGTCGACTACTCGGGACGCTCGGTCATCGTGGCCGGCCCCACGCTGCGCTTCCACCAGTGCGGCCTTCCCAAGATCATGGCCCTGGAACTGTTCAAGCCCTTCGTCATGAAGCGGCTGGTGGACGTGGAGCTCGCCCCCAACATCAAGTCGGCCAAGCGCATGGTCGAGCGGCGCCGGCCCCAGGTGTGGGACGTGCTCGAGGACGTCATCCGGGAGCATCCGGTGCTGCTGAACCGTGCCCCGACGCTGCACCGGCTGGGCATCCAGGCCTTCGAGCCCGTGCTGGTGGAGGGCAAGGCGATCCAGATCCACCCGCTGGTGTGCGCGGCCTTCAACGCCGACTTCGACGGCGACCAGATGGCGGTGCACCTGCCGCTGTCGGCTGAGGCCCAGGCCGAGGCCCGGGTGCTGATGCTGTCGGCCAACAACGTGCTGAGCCCGGCCCACGGCCGGCCTCTGGTGACGCCGACACAGGACATGATCATCGGGGCGCACTACCTCACCGAGATGGTCCCCGACGCGGCCGGACCCGGCCGATCCTTCCGCTCGATCAACGAGGTCCGGTTCGCCTACGAGAACGGCGACATCAGGCTGCACGCCCCGATCGAGTACCGGGGCGCGGAGGACCTGATGATCGCGCCGGCCAACGGCGACGGAGCCCGCTACGAGCCGACCACGGCCGGCCGGGTGTTCTTCAACAACGCCCTTCCGGCCGGGTTCGGCTATGTGAACCGCACCGTCGGCCAGCGCGACATGGGTGAGCTCGTCGACCGGCTGGCCCGCGGCTTCTCGATCGCGGAGGTGGCCAGGAGCCTCGACGAGGTCAAGGACATCAGCTTCGAGTTCGCGTCGCGGTCGGGTCTGACGATCTCCATCGACGACGTGAGGACGCCCAAGCAGAAGACCGAGATCCTCGACCGCTACGAGAAGCAGGCCGACAAGATCGAGCGCCAGTTCCGGCGGGGGATCATCACCGACGGCGAGCGCCGCCAGCTCGAGGTCGAGGTCTGGTCCGAGGCCACCGAGGAGGTCACGGCCCGGATGAAGGACGAGCTCGAGTCCGACGCGTTCAACCCGGTCAACATGATGGTCGGCTCGGGGGCCCGCGGGAACATGATGCAGATCCGCCAGATCGCGGGCATGCGCGGCCTGGTCGCCAACCCCCGCGGCGACATGATCCCCCGGCCGATCAAGAGCAACTTCCGCGAGGGCCTGAGGGTGTTGGAGTACTTCATCGCCACTCCCGGTGCCCGCAAGGGGCTGGTCGACACCGCGCTGCGCACCGCGGACTCGGGCTACCTGACCCGGCGGCTCGTGGATGTGGCCCAGGAGGTCATCATCAACAGCGAGGACCCGTTCGAGTCCGGCGGCTACGTGAAGGGCATCTGGCTCGACGACATCGGTCCGGACACGCCCGGCAAGCGCACCTACCTGGACACCAGGCTGTTCGGGCGGGTGCTCGCCGACGACGTGACACTCAGCGACGGCTCGGTGGTCCTCGCTGGCACGATGGTGGGCGACGCGGAGCTGGAGGCTCTGCGCGACGACCCGCAGGTCACCAGGGTGCGGGTGCTGTCCCCGCTCAGCGACGACTCGGCCTCGGGCATCACCGCAGCCTCCTACGGCATGTCGCTGGCCACGGGCAAGCTCATCGAGCAGGGCGAGGCGGTCGGTGTGATCGCAGCCCAGTCCATCGGCGAGCCCGGAACCCAGCTCACGATGCGCACGTTCCACACCGGCGGCGTCGCGGGGGCCCAGGACATCGCGGGCGGCCTGCCCAGGGTCGTCGAGCTGTTCGAGGCCCGCACGCCCAAGGGCAAGGCCACGCTGGCCCGCCAGGCCGGCGTGGTCCGCATCCGCGACGACGGCAGCGGCGAGCGCACCGTGGTGATCGTGGAGAACGACGGCACCGAGCACGACTGCAGGATCGGCAGCGAGTACCGCCTCGAGGTCCGCGACGGTGACGAGGTGGAGCCGGGCGACGCCCTCGTGGAGGGGCCCCGCGATCCCAAGGAGCTGCTGGAGATCCGCGGCATCGACGCCACGCAGCGCTATCTGGTGGCCGAGGTGCAGAGGGTGTACCGGGACCAGGGCGTCTCGATCCACGACAAGCACATCGAGCTGATCGTCCGCCAGATGACCAAGAGGGTCGCCATCGGCGAGCCGGGCGACACGAGCTTCCTGCCCGACGAGCGGGTCGACAAGGCCAGCTTCGAGCGGACCAACCGGGAGGTCGTGCGGGCCGGCGGCAGGCCGGCGTCGGGGCGGCGCGAGGTGATGGGGATCACCAAGGCCTCCCTGGCCACCGAGTCGTGGCTGTCGGCCGCGTCCTTCCAGGAGACCACCCGGGTGCTCACCGAAGCCGCGATCGAGTCCAAGCGCGACACGCTGGTCGGCCTCAAGGAGAACATCATCATCGGCAAGCTCATCCCGGCCGGGACGGGCATGCCCCGGTACCGCCAGGGCTACGCCACCCACGCGCCCGACCACACGCCGATGGACTACTACACGTCCGAGGACACGGATCTGGACCTCGCCGACATGCTCGCGCAGCGAAGCAGCGAGCTGGAGGGGGCCGAGGTTCTCGACTATCCGGTGGGCGACGCCGGTGCGGTGACCGAGGCGGGATGACCTTCCTGGTTCGCACAAAGGTCGTCCGGCGGGGGCGCCGAACCGTCCTCGCGCGCCCCTAGACTGCCCCGTCCGGCCCGAAGCCGACTCGCCAAGGAACCACCCTCGCATGCCCACCATCCAGCAACTGGTCCGCAAGGGCCGCCAGACGAAGCGCCGCAAGGAGTCGACGCCAGCCCTTCAGGGCGCGCCGCAGCGGCGGGGCGTGTGCACCAGGGTCTACACGGCCACCCCCAAGAAGCCGAACTCCGCGCTGCGCAAGGTGGCCCGTGTCCGCCTCACCACCGGGGTGGAGATCACCGCCTACATACCGGGCGAGGGGCACAACCTCCAGGAGCACTCGATCGTGCTGGTGCGGGGCGGCCGGGTGCGAGACCTTCCCGGTGTGCGCTACAAGGTCGTGCGGGGCACCCTCGACACCGCCGGCGTGCGCGAGCGGAAGAAGGCCCGCAGCCGCTACGGGGTCAAGAAGGAGTCCTGAGGTGCCGCGCAAGGGACCCGCGACGCGCCGCGAGCTGCAGCCCGATCCGATCTACCGGTCGCTGCTGGTGACGCAGGTGATCAACAAGGTGCTCCAGCGGGGCAAGCGCACCCTCGCCGAGCGGATCGTGTACGACGCGCTTTCCATCGTCGAGGACAAGACGGGCGCGGAGCCCGTCTCCACCCTCAAGCGGGCCGTCGACAACGTCCGTCCCCAGCTTGAGGTGCGCAGCCGGCGGGTGGGCGGCGCCACCTACCAGGTTCCGGTCGAGGTCAGGCCTCGCCGGGCCACCACTCTCGCGGTCCGCTGGATCGTCTCGTACGCCCGCGACCGCCGGGAGCACACCATGGCGCAGCGGCTGGCCAACGAGCTGCTCGACGCCGGCAACGGTGTGGGCGCGTCGGTGAAGCGCCGCGAGGACCTGCAGAAGATGGCCGAGTCGAACAAGGCCTTCGCGCACTACCGCTGGTAGACGCGCCGTTCCCGAGATCGCTCAGCGACCGAATCGGTTTGGCCACGATCTCACTTCCCACAAGACCGCGAGGCTCCGCTAGTCTCAGCGACTCCATGCGCAGTGTCGGCGAGATTGAGCAATAGTGTCCGCCGTCGGAGCGACTCTGGCCTATCGAGAATCCCTCCATGAGCGCTTGCCGCATGTCGCGCGTTTCTCCGGCGGGCGCAGCTCCGCGTTGATGACGTTGCAGCTCGCAAGCGAGGGCCTACTGCAGCAGGACCGTGGCGATGTAGTGCTATTTGCGAACACTACGGCTGAGCACCCAGGCAGCTACGAATTCGCTCGAGACGTGTGCGAAGAGATCGAGAGCCGGTTTGGTGTGCCGTGCTTGTGGTACGAGCGGTGCGCGGTGGAGGCTGCGACGCGGTCTGGTTATACGCGTTTGCGGACCTTCAAACTGGTGCGGCGTGTACCGGCGGCCAATGGCGACGACCCACGCCGGCCTGGTTACCGGTGGCGTGGGGAAGCGTTCGAGGAGATGGTGTCGTGGACCCGGCTGCCGTCGCGGTGGCGGCGCATGTGCACCACGGAGCTGAAGGTGCGGCCCGGCCATGACCTGGTCGCTGAGTGGTTGTTCGGCGGGCCGGGACCCGCGCGCCAGGGCCATCATCGGGACGTGTCCTTGGCCTCCGCTGCGGTCGTAGCGGCCCGCTATCGGGGGGTATTGGATCGCTATGAGCGGGAAGCCCGTTTGCAGGTGGCATGCGGTGAGCCGTGGTCGCGTCCGCAGCAGGATTGGCAGGACTTCACGGCGGTGGACTTGAGCCGCCCGGTGGGCGGACCACGGGGATGGGCGGACATCTGGGGCCGTTTCGGGCTCGCTCAGCAATTCGTGTCCCTTCTGGGACTGCGCGCTGACGAGCCCGAGCGAGTACGGACGGCGATGTGGCGGTCGCTGATTGCCGAGGGTGCCGCAGGCACGCATTGCCGCGACCGGATTCAACCCGCAGGGGAGTTGGTGTACTGCCCGTTGAGTGACGCTGGTGTCACTGAGGAGGACGTTCGATCCTTTTGGTCTGGCCGGCCCTATGACCTCGACATCCCCGATGGTGCTGGCAATTGCGTGTACTGCTTCTTGAAGGGCCCGGCAGCGCTAGCGCGATTGGCAGCCCAGATTGACGGTCCTGACGACAGGGAGGACGGCCACCTGAACGGCACTCCGGTTGACATCCGCTGGTGGTCGCATCTTGAGGAAGCGTATGGACGACCGTCTACGAGTCAGGAGGGCCGCATCGGGATGTTCCACGACACCGACTACGAGAGCATTATGCGCCGCGCAGACCGTCCCGACATGACGAGCGTCAACGGTTGTGTCTCAGACGGCATCGATCTCAGGGTGCCCTGTTCCTGCACGGATTAGGAAACAGTGAGGATCCCGTGAGTGACGCTAATGGACCCTGCCTCGTCTTTGTGGAGAGTTTGGCTGCCCCGGAGGGTTTTCGTTCGGGCGAGGGAACTGACGACGAGATCGTCGTGCGCGAACTTGTTCAGAATGCTCTTGACGCGGGGGCCGATGAGGTCGACTTCTGCACTGTGCGGGTACCGGTTGCCCAAGTGCCCGATATCGACGGCTACCGGGCAGCGGTGGAGGCAATTCACCCTGATCTCCGGCAAACACCGGTGGCAAGGGCTGCCCTCGAGCGTATTGGCCGCGCCCTTGATGCCGAGCTGGTGACCTGCCTACTTTGCACGGACAATGGCAGCGGTCTCCAGCTTGACGAATACCAGAGGCTGCTGGCAGAGGCGATGTCAGCCAAGGTGGGTGATGCCAGCGTTGGCAAGCTCGGATCGGTCGGCGTGGGGCACTTGACAGCGCTTGACGCGTCAGACATGCGTTACGTGCTGTACGCGTCGCCCGGCCCGGATGGGCTGATATTCGGTGGTCAGGCCATGCTCGCGAGCCAACGGCATGAGCGCGACGGCGATGAGGTGCACAAGGTGAGACAGGGCTGCTTGACTTCTGCGGGGCTGGTTGACGGTCTCCGCGGCTACAAGGCTTCGCCGGCGAGCCCTGCGAGCGCACCGGAATGGTTGAAGGTGCCATCCGCGCAAGGGACCACGGTTGCAATCCTTGCCTATGGTTCGCGGGACGAGGAAGTCCCCTCTCGGACTGGTGACGGCGCTCTCGCGTCTGACCCGCATCTGGACCGGATCTTCGATGCAGTTGCGAAGCACTTCATGGTTGCGCTGACGCAAGGCCGATTATGCGTGACCTATCGCTCGGACTTGAGATCCCAGGTCTCGCTTGACTACCACGAGATCCGCAGACGTTTGGAAGCCAATCGCGAGCGTCGCCGGGCTAGCCGTCGCGGCTACGGCTCAGGTGCCCGAGCGTGGGCTGCCTGGGAAACGCTGACTGAAGGCACCACCCTTCCGTGCGATGGAGGTTCGCTGTGGTACCGGCTGACACCGGGGAAGCCCTCTACTGTGGTGGTGTTCCGCAACGGGATGCGCATCACGGACGACGCCCCGAGACTCAGGAGCCATGACTTCAGGGGGATCAAGGCCTTCTGCGCGGTCCTTGACGCAGACGGAGATCTCGCGGCTGCAATCAAGGAATGTGAAACCGATTCGCACCTTGAGATCAAGGTCTTGCAGGCGCCTGGGAATGAGGGCGAGCGGGCACTGAAGGGTCTGCAGGGTGTTCAGGACGCTCTCAAGATGGCTGTTGGCGAGCTCGAGACCGACGAGTGGGTGCCTGATGTGCTGCGCATCTTCGACGCGGAAGACATGCCAAGCAATGTCGAACCCGCTCCACCGCGGCACCGTCCACCGCAGCCGGATTCTCCGGAACTACCGCTGCCACAGCCTGACCCGGAACCTGGGCCGGCACCGCCGGGCCCGGGTCCCGGTCCGGGCCCTGGGCCCGGCCCTGGCCCTGACCCAGCGCCGCGCCCCGTGAGGCCGCGGGCGTGGCGGCCGGGCAGCGTCGAAGGAGTGCGGCGCTCGTTTGTCCCGGTCGATGACACGAAGGCAGTTGTTGAATGGGATTTCACTGGTGAGATTCGTCGGCCCTCAGGCGTGGGCATAGCGGTCGTTGTGGGATCCGGCTCACAGCCCTCAGATAGAAGGCCCGCCCCTGACCGAGCGCTACTGATCCGGCCCGAAGGCGGCGATGACGACGAATGGGCCTACGAACTGAAGGTACCTGCCGGCGAGGGGATGATCCGCGTTGAGGTACGCGATGTTCCGCCGGGCTGGGAAGCAGTGACAGCCGTGGTGAGCAGGCGCGCGTGAGCGTCATTCCCGTTCTCGACTCCAGAGCCGATGCGCTCTCCTGTGACTGGCCTGATGGCCGCTACCGCTGCAACATGACGACGGTGCGTGGCGGGCAAGCCATCAGAGCGCAACACGTCATTGAAGGTGCGGGCGAACTTGACAACTTGATTGCCGATGGTGTGGCGCGCTTCGCAGTTGAGATCGTCTCATCATCCACCTTTACCAGCATCTTGGAACTCGCTCCAGAAGGCGAGTCGTTCCACACGTTCGATCTCGATGCCGCAACGGTGGCCAAGGACGGTGCCCAAGCACGCCCGGGCCTCATCACTGTCCGCGACTGCATGTTGCCCGTCGTTGGGCTCAGCCCTGCGTGGCGGGATCTCGGAGGGAGCGTCGCGATTCAGGCAGGCCAATGGCTGGTGCGAGGACAGCACGCTGAACTGGCCTCTCCGCAAACGAGCCTGCTCCGATTCGTGCCCGACAAGACACTGCGCCCTTGCGAAATGCGCTGTCGATATGCCCACCCTGGCTACGAAATCGACATGAACCCAGACGACTTGTCCGAATGTCAGCAGAACGAAGGCCAGTCTGCGGTCAAGACGGTCGTGCTGGCCGCATGGGTGTCTGCTCTGGCGGACGCAAAAGGAAGGAGCGCGTTCGGCGGCAGCGAGGACGGGGACGGGAATGGGGACGAGATGGAGTCGATTGGGTACCAGCTGGCAGCCAAGATCAAGGCCTTGGATCCGGAGTGTCCGGCACCGGGCGAAGACGACTACGACCCGCTCAGAGCAGCCACGGTGCTTTGCGGTGAGGAACTGATCACATTTGATTCCGAAGGTGCCCGGTCGTGACGGCCAATCACCATGCAGTCCCCGACCATGTGGAGCGCAGCTTCAAGGAATGGCAGCAATCGCTCGTCGAGCAGAAGAGGTCCAAGACCCCCGCACCGGCACTCATCGCCAAGCAGCAAGAGCTTGTCAATTCGGCCACGTCGTCAGATCGCTTGGCCTCATTCCTCGGCCAAAGGCTCGGCGCGGCTCCTGAACTCATCGCAGCCGCGCCGACGCTTGAGGGCGTGACGGCCGACGAGATGCTCAACACCCCGCTCGAATGGGAGCATCATGTGGGATCGCAGCTCAGGGAGGTCGAGCCGCAGCAAGCACGTTCCAGTGCTTGGTGGTACGTCTGTCACATCGCTTGGCTCAGGGCGGGCACTTTCCCCAACCCGCCCGACATTGCCTTCAACGCACGAGTCAACCCCAGAACCCTGTCGTCAGACCCCGCGACGATGCCCAGCTCAGCGTCCGAGACGCTTGACAAGGCCACCAGAAACCTGCTCCGGCGCCTCGGTGGATTGCCGCACATTCGCCGCTTCTACAGAGTTGCCATAGATCCGCCCATCTCGCGGGCCTACTGGAGGTACCGTCTCGCGGCGGATGCGGCCGCCAGTGCCCCAGCCAGCGCAAACCTCACTACCGAAGAATGTCACCGGATCCTGCACCGCAGCTCATGGGACCACTTCATTGAGCGTTCGTCGCGCACCTACAGTTCCCTGCTGTCGCCACGCGCTCTTGCGGCTGTCTGCGCTATAGCCGAGTCCAGCAGGAGGGGTGTGCGTGACGAGCACTTGCAGGCAATCGCCCAGAGATGCCTGCAAGCCCACCCCGAACTCACGGATTGGGACATGCTGTCCCGCGCCCCTGACCCAGTGACCCCCGAGCCGGGGCAGCCCGGAGCATCCGCGCCACCCAGCAGCAACCGTAGGCGCAGACGCCAGCGACGGCGTTGATGGGGGAGCTTCTGTGGGCGGTACTCGTGCAGGCACGGGCGTGGTGTGGGCCTCCTTCGTGAGTTGACAGCTCGTCGAAGGAACCAACAGGTCCCTTATGGGTCTCAACGAAAAGCTAGTCCTTCCTATAATATATCATGAAAATGATTGTAGAATCCCTAACGCGAGTACGGTTGGAGCATGGTCGAGATCCGCGAGTATGTCGACAGGCGGGGCCGCAGTCCGTTCCGCCGATGGTACGACGGGCTCGATCCAGCTGCTGCCCAGCGGGTTCAGACTGCCGTCGACCGCATAGCGGACGGGAACCTGTCGGACGTCAAGGGTCTCGGAGCCGGGCTGTTGGAGTGTCGGCTACACTTCGGGCCCGGCTATCGGATCTATGTCGGCCGGGACGGAGCCGCGCTAGTCATCCTGCTTGCAGGGGGAACGAAGGCCCGTCAGCAGCAAGACATCGAGAGGGCCCGTGGACTCTGGCGAGAGTACAGGCACCGCAAGCGCGAGGAGGTCTGACATGGAACTCACTCACGATTTCCGTGAGACGGTGCAGGACCGGGCGCGCCGCGATCCCGAGTTCCGGGGGTACCTCCTGACCGGAGGGCTCGAGTCTCTGCTCACAGGCGAGGTCCGGGTCGCCAAGGTTACTCTGAGCGACTACATCATCGCCAGCGTCGGCTTCGAGAAACTGAGCGTCATGACTGGCAGCTCAGCGGAGAGCGTGATGCACATGTTCGGCCCCGAGGGCGACCCGCGTGCCAGCGACCTCTTCGAGGTCATCGCCTGCCTGCTGCGCCACGAGGGCCTTGCCTTGCGGGTCAGCACGGTTCCTGCTGGGCACGACGGCGGTGACCGCGCTGAGGTCGAACTGGTCGATGTGACGTGAGCCGCATCGTCTGAGCACAGCGCACCCGGCTGGAGACCACCCTAATTATTGGGTGGTCAGCACCCAATAATTAGGGTACTATGGGTGCGTGAGCATGGAGGGCGGCGTGGGAGTCCAGGGCTCCTACCTGCCGCGGCTGTTGGACAGCAAACTGCAAGACACGCTGCTGTACTCGCCCGCCGTCGTGATCGAGGGGCCTCGGGGCTGCGGCAAGACCACCACCGGCAGTCGGGCTGCGGCGTCGATGCTGGCGATGGACGAAGTGGAGATCGCCGAGGGCTCTGCGGGCGCAGTCCGCAGCCTGTTGGGCCAACCCCCGCCGCTGCTGGTCGACGAGTGGCAGGTGGCCCCGGGACTGTGGAACGCCGTGAGGCGCGAGTGCGACCGCCGCGGGGGCGCGCCGGGCCAGTTCATTCTGACGGGCTCGTCGACACTGCCCGACGACCCGATCCGCCACTCGGGTGCCGGCAGGCTCGCCCCGCTTCGACTGCGGACGTTCTCGTCCTACGAGACCGGCTTCTCCAACGGAGCGGTGTCGGTGGGCGCCCTGCTGAGAGGTGAGACGGTGGACGCGGCCGCCGCGCAGGCGTTGGCCCGGCTGGAGTTGGCCGAGACGATCTGTCGAGGGGGCTGGCCCGCATCCCGGCTGCTGCCGTTGGAACAGGCGCTGCGCTACGTGGAGGCCTATGTGGACGCGATGTGCCGTATCGACATTCGACGCAGTGCCGACACGCCGCCGTATCGCAGCGCCGACACCGCCCGGCTGGTCCTGCGCTCCATTGCCCGCAACGTCGCGACTACGGCATCGGTGAGTGCCCTGGCCCGCGACACGGCGGCGGGCGAGCCGGTCTCCCCGCTGGACCGCAAGACGCTGCCGGCGTTCCTGGACGCCTTCGAGCGGGTGTTCCTGCGCGAGGACTGCCGGCCGTGGGGGTTCCGGCCCGCGGGGAAGCAGGCCATGCGGACTCGGCCCAAGCGCTTCCTGTGCGACCCCTCGATCGCCACCGCGGCTCTGCGCGTCGGTCCTCGCCGGCTGCTGGAGGAGCCCGACTTCATGGGCAACGCCTTCGAGTCGCTGGTCATGCGCGACCTGCGGGCCTACGCCGACGCCAACGACGCCGAGGTGCGCTACTACGCAGAGAGCGGTTTCGAGGTGGACGCGGTGGTGGAGGACCGCGACGGGTCGTGGATAGCCGTCGAGACCAAGTTGAGCCGCAGCGAGGACACGCTCAAGAAGGCCAAGCAGACTCTCAAGCTGCTGGCTAGGAGGGCGCTCCAGGCGGGCAAGCGGCCCCCGTCCAAGCTGGTGGCCGTGTTCGGGGTCAACGCCGCCGGCGGACACACCGGGCTGCGCATGGCCCACGAGGACGACGGTGTCGCAGTCGTGCCGGTGGCGGCGCTGGGTCCTTGAGCAATCCCTGCTGACGGTGCTCGCGACTGGGGCGTTGTCGGCGTAGACTGGAGCATGGCCGGGCCTTGATGCCCGGTCGCGGCTTGTTGGTGGCACCGAGTCGGCTCGGCTGCTATCGGCCGAACCCCGCCGGAACGTACCGACCGACCCCGCACCACGTCTCCGAACCCCATGGACCGCTGACGAGCCCGCCCGGCCGCCAGCGGTCGAGACCGGCGAGAACACCCGCCCCGAACCATTCAGGAAGCCCGGCAATGCCCGCTGACGAGCGATACCCCCTGTCCAAGACCCGGAACATCGGGATCATGGCCCACATCGACGCGGGCAAGACCACGACGACCGAGCGGATCCTCTACTACACGGGGCGCAACTACAAGATCGGCGAGGTCCACGACGGCGCGGCCACCATGGACTGGATGGCCCAGGAGCAGGAGCGGGGCATCACCATCACCTCGGCCGCGACTCACTGCATCTGGCGGGATCACCGCATCAACATCATCGACACGCCCGGCCATGTCGACTTCACCGTCGAGGTGGAGCGATCCCTGCGGGTACTCGACGGCGCGGTGGCCGTGTTCGACGGCGTCGCCGGGGTTGAGCCCCAGACCGAGACGGTCTGGCGGCAGGCCGACCGCTACCGCGTGCCCCGGCTGTGCTTCGTCAACAAGATGGACCGCACCGGCGCGGACTTCCATCTGGTGCTCGACTCCATCCGGGAGCGGCTGACCGAGCGGGTGGCGGTGGTGCAGCTGCCGATCGGCAGCGAGTCGGACTACCGCGGCATCGTCGATCTGGTGAGGATGAAGGCCCGCATCTGGTCCGGCACCGACCTCGGCGTCACCTGGACCGAGACCGATGTTCCCGCCGACCTGATCGAGGAGGCCGAGCTCTACCGCCACGATCTGCTGGAGACGCTGTCGGACTACGACGAGAGCCTGCTCGAGAAGTTCCTGGAGGACTCCGAGATCAGCCCCGACGAGATCGTGGCCGCCATCCGGGCCGGCACCATCGGCGGCGGCCTCGTACCGGTGCTGAACGGCTCGGCCTTCAAGAACAAGGGGGTGCAGGCCCTGCTCGACGCGGTGGTCGACTACCTGCCCTCGCCCAGCGACGTGCCCTCGGTGACCGGCACCGATCCCCGCACCGGCGCGGCCGTCACCCGCGCCGCCGACGACTCCGAGCCCCTGGCCGCCCTGGCCTTCAAGATCGCCACCGACCCCCATGTCGGCAAGCTCACCTACTTCCGGGTCTACAGCGGCTCCCTCGACAAGGGCGGGCAGGTGCTCAACACCCGCACCGACCGCAAGGAGCGGATCGGCCGCATCCTGGAGATGCACGCCAACGACCGGGTCGATCTGGACTCGGTGGCCGCCGGCGACATCGCGGCCGCGATCGGCCTGAAGGACTGCCGCACCGGCGACACGCTGTGCGACCCCTCCCACGCCATCGCGCTCGAGGACCTCGACTTCCCCGACCCGGTGATCGACGTGGCCGTGGAGCCGAAGTCCAAGGCCGACCAGGACAAGATGTCCAAGGCTCTCACCGCGCTGTCGGAGGAGGATCCCACCTTCCGCGTGCGCACCGACGACGAGACCGCCCAGACCATCATCGCCGGCATGGGCGAGCTCCACCTCGAGGTGCTGGTGGACCGGATGCTGCGGGAGTTTAACGTCCAGGCCAACGTGGGAAAGCCCCAGGTCGCCTACCGCGAGACGCTTTCGGCGGCGGTGAACGAGCACACCTTCGTGCACAAGAAGCAGACCGGCGGATCCGGCCAGTTCGCGGTGGTCACGGCCACGATCGAGCCCAACCCGGGCGGCCAGTACGCCTTTGAGAGCACGATCCGGGCCGGCGCCATCCCCAAGGAGTACATCAAGCCGGTGGACGACGGTATCCGCGATGCGATGAGCAACGGCGTGCTGGCCGGATTCCCGACCGTCGACGTCAAGGTCACGCTCAGCGACGGCCGCACCCACGACGTGGACTCCTCGGAGATGGCCTTCAAGATCGCGGGCGGCGGCTGGTTCCGGGAAGTGGCGCCCAGGGCGAGGCCCGTGCTGCTCGAGCCGGTGATGTCGGTGGAGATCGTGACCCCCGACGACTACCTCGGCGACGTCGTGGGTGACCTCAACTCGCGCCGTGGCCAGGTGCGCGGCACCGAGAGGCGCGGCAACAATCAGGTGATAAGCGCGCAGGTTCCGCTTGCGGAGATGTTCGGATACAGTACCGACCTTCGGTCACGCACGCAGGGGCGAGCGACGTACACGATGCAGTTCGACTCGTACCAGCCCACCCCCGCGAGCGTCCAATCCGAGATCGTCGCTCGCGTACGCGGCGAGTGATCCGAAGTTCTCAACCAACTGAACACAAGAGGAAGCACCCATGGCCAAGGAGCAGTTCGAGCGGACCAAGCCCCATGTCAATGTGGGCACTATGGGCCATATCGATCACGGCAAGACCACGCTGACAGCCGCCATCACCAAGGTGCTGGCCGACCGCGTCGACGGAACCCAGTTCACCGAGTTCGACAAGATCGACAACGCTCCCGAAGAGCGCGAGCGGGGCATCACCATCAATGTGGCCCATGTCGAGTACGAGACCGACAACCGGCACTATGCGCACGTCGACATGCCGGGTCACGCCGACTACATCAAGAACATGATCACCGGCGCCGCGCAGGTGGACGGAGCCATCCTGGTGGTCTCGGCCGCCGACGGCCCGATGCCCCAGACCCGGGAGCACGTGCTGCTGGCCCGCCAGGTCGGCGTCCCCCGCATCGTGGTGGCCCTGAACAAGGTGGACATGGTCGACGACGAGGAGATCCTCGAGCTGGTCGAGCTCGAGGTGCGCGAGCTGCTCGATGAGTACGAGTTCCCCGGCGACGACACCCCTGTCATCGGCGTGTCGGCGCTGAAGGCCCTAGACGGCGACGAGGAGTCGGCCCAGCAGGTCATCGAGCTCATGGAGGCCGTGGACGGCTACGTGCCGACGCCCGAGCGCGACATCGACAAGCCGTTCCTGATGCCCATCGAGGACGTGTTCTCGATCACCGGGAGGGGCACGGTCGTAACCGGCCGGGTCGAGCAGGGCGTGGTCGAGACCGGCAACAAGGTCGAGATCGTGGGCCTGCGCGAGACCCAGGAGACCACCTGCACCGGCGTGGAGATGTTCCGCAAGATCCTCGACCGGGGCGAGGCCGGCGACAACATCGGCGCCCTGCTGCGGGGCATCGACAAGAAGGAAGTCCAGCGGGGCCAGGTGCTGGCCGCGCCCAAGAGCATCACCCCCCACACCGAGTTCGAGGCCCAGGTGTACGTCCTGAGCAAGGAGGAGGGCGGCCGCCACAAGCCGTTCTTCTCGAACTACCGTCCCCAGTTCTACTTCCGCACCACCGACGTGACCGGCACGATCACCCTGCCCGAGGGGATCGAGATGTGCATGCCCGGCGACAACACCGTGATGCACGTCGATCTGATCAGCCCCATCGCCATGGACGAGGGCCTGCGCTTCGCCATCCGCGAGGGCGGCCGCACCGTGGGCGCCGGCTCGGTAATCAAGATCATCAAGTAGCTGCGGGGTTCTGGCGGTGGCGGCGAAGCACAGGGTCCGGATCAGGCTCAAGGCCTACGACCACGAGATCCTGGACCAGTCGACGAAGAAGATCGTCGAGACGGTCAAGCGGACCCAGGCCACCTTCAGCGGCCCGGTGCCGCTTCCGACCGAGAAGCACCGCTACACCGTGGTGCGGTCCCCCTTCAAGGACAAGGACTCACGCGAGCACTTCGAGATGCACATCCACAAGCGGCTGCTCGACATCCTCGAGCCGTCCAAGAAGACGGTGGACACGCTCCAGCGTCTCGAAGTCCCCGCCGGCGTCGACATAGAGCTGAAGGTCCAGCAGGCCTAGAGGCCGAGCGAGTAGGCGACCGAGTCCGGCTCATACGGGCGAGGCCGTGGCCCGAGCGGCCCGTGAGCGAAGCGAACAAGAGCGGGATGACACCGCCACACCGCGACCGGCTCGCACCTATCCGCGCATTTTCCTGGTTCCCTGCGGGTCGGCAGTTCTGCGGACGGCCGACCCCCGCGGTCAGATTCAGCCTCGCCGGAGCTCGGAGCGCCGACGCAGGTACTGGTCGAACATCGGCACGGTGAAGGCGATCACCCCATGCCGCGGCGAGAAGCACAACCCTCGTCGGATGAGGGCGTCGCGCGTCTGGGCGGCCCCCGTGGTCGTCTTGCCCAGCGCTCGGGCCACCGCGCCTGAGGCGCATTCGCTTCCCCCGGCACGGGCCATCGCCTCCAGGTACGCCCGCTCGGTGTCGGTGGTGCGGTCGAATCGGACCCGGAAGAAGCCGCGGTCTAGTTCCTCTGTCGCCAGAGGGACGGCCACGTCCACGTCGTCCTCGGTGATCTCGTCGGGCCCTTCGGCCACCGTCCAGGCTTGCTTGCCGAACTCCTGCAGGAAGTAGGGGTATCCGTCGGTCAGTTCGACGATGCGATCCAGGGCCTCGACCGTCCACTGCACGCCCTCCGCATCGGCGGGTTCGACGAGGGCGGCGGCGCTTCCCTCGGGGCTGAGGCGTCCGACGGTCCTGAAGTCGAACAACCGCTCGGCGTACGATCGGGCATCGCCGGCCAGCGACAGCAGAGAGGGCAGGCCGGCGCCCGCCACCACAATCGGCAGGTTCAGCTGCGACACCTCGTGCAGCCCCATGATCAGCGCAGTGAAGTGATCCCTGGGCAGGAACTGCATTTCGTCCACGGTCAGCAGCACGCCGCCTCCGTGGTTCTGTGCGAGTTGCCCAGTCTCATTGAACAGACTTGCCAGATCGCGGTCGAGGAGCCCGGAATCAGCGGTTCCCAGCAACGGGTCCACGCCGACGGTCATGTCCCCGCCGTCGGGGAGGTTCCACCGCACCTGGAACGCCTTCAGCACGCCGGCTACTCGGCCGGCCTGAGCAGCGAGGCGCTTCGTCATCGAGAGCCGCAACACGGCGCGCCGCACCATCTCGGCGGCCACCCTGACGAAGTCCGTGCCCTCTCGGGCCTCGACATGCTCGTGGATCCATCCCTCGCCTTGGGCGATGCGCGCGTACTCGCGCAGCAGCACGGTCTTGCCGACGCCGCGCAGCCCTGTGACGATGACGCTGCGGTCGTGGCGACCCGACGCGATCCGCTGAACGGCGATCTCGAACGCCCGCAGATCGGCGTCCCGGCCGACGAGGGAGCGAGGGGTGTTCCCAGCGCCGGGGCTGTACGGGTTCAGCACCGGGTCCATATTGCGAGCCTAGTCCGACTTATGCGAAGTTTCTGCCTTTATGTCCGATTCATACATAAACGCCTGAAGTCCGCATAAAGGCTACTCCTCCTCGTCTCTGGCCACGGCCTCGGTGCCCGCTGCCGGGTCGCGCTGCGGTTGGAGGTCAGCGGATGGACGTGCGGTCGTCGGACGCCTCGTCGTATCCGGCTGCGATCGCCGCGGCCAGGCTGGCTGACAGCGATCGCAGCCGAGCGCGTTCCTCAACAATCTCCTTGACCTCCCGAGCGAGGCGGGCGCGGTCGGCCGGATCCAGCGGAAGGGCGATCTCGATCTCGTTGACCCTGTTGCCGAGGGTGTCGATGATGTCCTGTGTGAACTGGAAGGCGCGGACCTGCTGCATGACGAACTCCGAGTTGAGGGCGGCGAAGAACAGGTATGGGTCGATCGTCGCCGTGTCGGTGAGCCGGAGCCTGAGTATGTGGCTCTGGAACAGCATCGGCCCGTCGTGCTCGGTTATCAGGGCCGAGGTGCCGACAAGGTAGGTTCCGTCTCGGACCATCAGGATGTCGCGGGGCCGCACGTCGCACTTGGGTAGGTGCTGCCTGTACACCGCCTCGCTCACGCAGTGCTTGGGGTCGGCCTTGATCTCCCAGTTCGAGATGTCGGAGGTCCTGATGAACGGGATCGGGCCGGTGCCGTAAGCCATCTTGCCGGGCTCGACCCCGGTGGCGATGTCCAGTCGGCCCGACTCGGCCAAGTCTCCGACCCTGAGCACTTCGTGCGTGGCGCGCAGCCGCGTCGCAGCCGAGCGGAGCCTGGGGTCGTAGTACTTCGGCACGAAGATCTGGGAGTGGATGCAACCGCGGTCCAGCTGATGGGCGAGTCTGCTCGGCGGCAACGCCTCGCCTGTGGTGTGCCGAAGGAACAGGGGCGCTACCGCGGGAACTTCGTCGAGGACGCGGGCCTTGCCGTCGACGATCCTGACCGTCGGGTTGCCGCGGGAGTCGTGGCCGCACCATCGGACGTCGGAGAGGAACAGCCGTTCCTCCTCTCCCGGGGAGACCGCATCGCCGTCCTTCTTGGTGGCGACTACGGCGCAGACCTTCGTGTGAGTTCCGCCTTTGCCGCTCGTCTTGAACAGAGGCTCGGGCAGTGCGACGACGGCGCGCATCTCCATCCTGTCGGCGAGCCATCGCATGACGAGCCGATAGGAGGGATTGCCGACCATGCTCTCGGGCAGGACTATGCCGAGGCGGCCACCGGGCCTCAGGAGCTCGACGCACCGCTCCAGGAAGAGGAGCTGCGGCGGTCTGTCGGCGTGGAGTTCTTCGGTCGGCCGGGGCTCGTCGGTGCGCCCTCCGGTCCACTTGTGGCCGAGTTCGTACTGTTCGATGACCTGTTTGTCGCTGATCTTGATCTTGCTTCCGAACGGCGGATTTGTCACGACCACGTCGAAGCTGCCGAGCCTGATGCTCTCTCGGTGTCGCTCGCTCCACCGTTCGGGTGGCTCCAGCGAGTTGGCGCAGAAGACTCCGCCCCTGCCGTCGCCCATGATCGCCATGTACGCCTTGGTTACCTTGGCGAGGAAGGTGTCCTTGTCAATGCCGCGCAGACACCGCGTCGCCACCTCTCGACGTTCCCGTTCGAGGACCGCGTCGGACCAGCCCTTCGCTGCCCCTTGCACATCCAGCGCGGTCCAGACGGCCTCGAGAGCTCTGATCAGGAACCCGCCGGAGCCGCAGGCCGGGTCGATGATCATCTCCCCCGGTCGCGGGTCGAGCATGTCCACGACCATCTTGACCACGTTGCGCGGAGTGAAGAACTGTCCCTCCGCACCTCTCAGCGTAGGCCCGACGAACACTTCGAATGCCTCGCCGACCGCGTCGCGGTCGGAGTCCATCAGCGAGTAGTTCTGCAGTTCGCCCACGATGTGGGCAAGGCTCGCTGCGTCGATATCGAGACTGGTGCCGCTGTCGAACACGTCGCTGTACTTGGCGACGACCTGGTCGAAGAGTCCGCGGACGCGGGCCGCGACCTCCGGCTCGGCATCGCCTGCCGCGGCCCTGAACGACACGACCTCGTCGGGAGCGGTGTTGAGTTCGTCATAGAGCTTGCAGAACACGATGTTCAGCACCTGCTCGGCGAGTGCGAGGTCCCTGGTGATGCCGGCGACGTTGCCGGCCAGGTGGTTGCGCAGATCGGCGAAGATGGCCTTGAGGTTGCGGCTCGGCCGCAGGTCCCGGCGTAGATGCCGGCCGATCTCATCGATGGTCTGGCCGAAGCGCGGGATGTTGGGGATCTCTTCGAACACGCGCGTGCCGTCTGCCGACACGACTTTGCGCAGGTAGATGTGATCGAGACCGTTGAACCAGACGCCGATGTGGGCTGCTGACATCTCCATGTAGAGCTGGAGCTGCGCGAGACCGTCGGATCGGTCCGCCCGCTTGCACTCGACGATCATCTGGAGTTCGCTTTCCTGCTTGGATGCCGAGCTGAACACGGCGATGTCCACCGGATATGAGCCCGAGGCGTCGGACGGCGACTTGCGGACGCGGTGCTGCGGGTGGCTCTGGATGTGGCTCTTCGGGTAGTTGAAGTCGTCAACCAGGCGCCTGAGCATGACCTGGACGGCGTCGCGCTCTTCCGGCGTAGCCCTGACCGGCTCGCCGGTGATGTAGTCGCTCAGAGTGTCGGTCGGAGCGGTATTGACTCGACTATACTCATCCATCTCATGTCCTTTAGCCACTTCCATGTGGCTAAACGCTACGTCGAGGGTGTGACAAGCACCGTAGGCTCGAGTCGTTGCCAGCGGGTGGATGACGCTTTAGGCCCATACGCGCCAAAGGGGGCGGACTTGGGGTGATCTAGGCTCCGGGGGCCGGCCGTTGGCCGCCGCCGCGTGGCAGACTGGAACCAGCAGTTTCGAAGGCGGATAGATGGCTCTTGCGCTCAATGTGGCTGACAACTGGCGCCGTCAAGTGCCCGGTGCTCAGCGTCGAGCCCTCACCGACCGAACTGCAGGATCTCTACAACACCTTCGGATACATCCTGACCGAGGAACGGGCCGTCGGGGCTGCGGCCGTCGCGGAACTCGACACTGACAGCTTCCGCGCCTATCTGAGTTCACTGGGAATCGATACGGGCCGCGATCCGCAACCGGACCCGGGCGACGATCTGCGAAATCGCGGCGCCGCCACCGAGATCGGCGGACGCCTGCAACCGACACTCTACGGGCTGCTGGCCTTCGGCAAGTCGCCGCAGGGATACCCGCAGACACAGAACTTCTTCGTCGAGTGCGCCGCCTATGACGGTGACGGACGAGCGGACCGGGTGCTTCAGACCGCCGAGGCGAAGGGTCGTCTCGGCCAGCAGGTTGAACGCGCCAGCGGGTGGTTCTCAGGGCTGGCGAGGCTTGAGACCTACCGCGGGCTCCAGCGGCACGATCGATGGCTGCTGCCGCGGCCCGTGAGCGCAGCGAACAAGAGCGGGAATGACAACGCTTCGCAGCGACCGGCTCTCGCCTATCCGCGTGGCCCCCAAGTTGCTTGGCCGGGTGTGGGCCTCTATCGTCGCCGGTTGCACAGCGGTAGCGGCCGAGGCGGGAGGTTCGGGCGGTTGAGTCTCCACCAGGTGTCCGGTCGAGCGAACGGCGTCGGCGTCGGGTTTCGGGATGCACTGCGCGGCGACGGCGTCGCCGTCATCGCCGAGATCAAGCGGCGCTCGCCGTCTCGGGGCGCGCTGCGCGCCGGCGCCGACGCGGTTGCGCTGGCCCGGTCCTATGAGGCCGGGGGAGCGGCCTGCGTGTCGGTGCTCACCGACGAGAAGCGCTTCGACGGCTCCGCGCAGGATCTGCGCGACGTGCGGGCCGCGGTCGCCGTCCCCGTGCTGCGCAAGGACTTCCTGACCAGCGCCGAGGACATCCGCGAGTCCTGCGAGATGGGAGCGGACGCGGCGCTGGTGATCGTGGCCGACGTGGACCCCGGACTGCTGCGACCGCTGCACGAGCTGGCCTTCGAGCTCGGACTCGACGTGCTCACCGAGATCCGGACCGAAGCAGAGCTCGAGGCCGCGGCGCAGTGCGGGGCCAACATGATCGCGGTGAACCAGCGCAACGACCCCAAGGACGCGAAGTTCACCGTCGAGCACGACAAGGCGGTCAGGATGGCCCCGCTGCTCGATCGGCTCGGGACCGGAATCGTGAAGGTCGCGGCGTCGGGCATCGGCGTGCCCGGTGGAACCACGCTGGCCGAGGTGGCCGACGCCGGCTACGACGCCGCGCTGATCGGCGAGGCCTTGGTCACAGCGCCCGATCCGGCTGGGGCGCTGCGCTGGCTCCTCAGCAGTGAACCGGTGCCTATCGGCTAGGAGAAGGCGTCGACGGGCGGCCCCGTGGCGGCTGCTCGACCGGCTGGTGGTGGTCGGTGCCGATGCGGCAGTGGTTGGGGTCGTTGTTGTCGAGCGGCGATGGTCGCCTGCGTCGGCCCTGCCGGCTCTGGCTGGGTTCGCTCGTCTTGACCGGTTACTTGTCTGTTCGGCGTCCGGTAGCGTAGATTGTGCGGAACGCACAATGTGCGCACTGACTGGAGGTAGCTGACATGGGAACTCGTTCTGCCGGTGGTGGCCTGATCAGTCGTCTCGGCGGCGTGCGCGCGCGGCTGCGCAGCGCCTCGCCCCCCCCCCCTCAGAGACTGAGCGACCGAAGCTTCCAAGCGCGTTCGGATGGCGGCGCCTGGGCGTCCTCGCGGCGCTGCTGGCCGTCGTGGCCGCTGTCCTGGCGCCGACCGAGCGGGCATCGGCGCAGAGCGTCCCGAATGTGTTCTGGAATTCTTTTTCGTATTCAGTTATAGAATCCGAAGAGGCTGCATTTCAATATCAGACTTCCCAGGTTTCGTCGGCGAACATTGACGTCAGCTACACCATCGGCGGCACGGCGACCTGCGGGGTCGACTACACCATTGCCGGCGCGAACTGCAGCGCCCGGACCGGGACGTTCACCATTCCGGCGCTGACGCTGGCGTTCACCAGCGTTGGTCTTGCGATCACGGCCCTCGGGGACGGGGTCTCTGACTCAGGCGAGACCGTCATTCTGACCATCACCGACGGCGCCGACTACAACCTCGGCAATGGAATCACAACAACGATCACCATCTTTGAGAACACCGGCCGGTCCGCGTTCCGGATCAGCGGCCAGCCCCAAGTGAACAGCATGCTGACGGGAAACCGGGTCTGCGCCGACACCGACGGCGAGGGCTCGCTCTCCTACCAGTGGCGGCGGAATGCGAATATCGTCGACCCATTTATCGGTAGATGGCATGACATCAGCGGCGCGACCTCCCAGAGCTACACCCTGGTGCAAGCGGACTCCGGCCAGTACCTCCATCTGAAGGTCACCTACACCGACGGCAAGGGGCTGGAGGAGAGTGTGTACTCGCAGATGGTCGGCCCCATCGGAGCGGCTGCCTCAGCCAACATGGTGCGGTTCAGCCGCGACGACTACAACGTGCGCGAGGGCGACTCGCTGCGGCCGACGCTGACCTTCGGCTCGCCCACGGCGCAGGAGCAGACCTTTGTGATCGGGTTCAACACCTGCGACGCCGAGCTGCCCGAGGACATCAACGCCGATGCCTCCTCAGGCTTCCAATTCGGGGCGACTGACTTGTTCGGCGCCACGCTCTCGGTGACGGTGCCGGCGGGCGTGACCAGCCACACCTTCAGCCTGCCCGTGCCGCTCGACGGCGAGATCGAGGAGGCCGAGTCCTTCGTCATGGGCTTCCACCGCGTGCCGTCGGGGATCGCCATCGGCGACCCGGCGGACGCCACCAGCGCGGGCACGCAGGCCCATGTCCAGATCACCGACGTCAACCTGGTGCCGGAGAACTGGGCGCTGAAGCCCTCGGGGGTGAGCGCGGGCGAGCAGTTCCGGCTGCTGTTCAAGACCGGCAACGAGCGCAACGCCCAATCCGGCGACATCGGCGTCTACGACACGTTCGTGCGCACCCGCACCAGCGCGCATCCGTGGCACGCCGACATCGAGGCCTACGCCGACACGTTCCGGGTGGTGGGCTCGACCAGCGCCGTGGACGCCGCCTGGCACACCGCGACGGGCATCATGGTGTCGGGCCAGCCCAGCCACACCCCGTGGTCGCATCCCATCCACTGGCTGAACGGCGCCAAGATCGCGGATGACTACAACGACTTCTGGGACGGCAACTGGGACGACAACGCCCAGACCAAGGGGCGTCACGGCGACGGTCTGGACCACACCAACACTCGCGGCCCCAACACCGGCACCAAGACGGGCACCACCCACGCCACCGCGGGCACGAAGGCCAACCTGTACCTGGGCCACAGCACCAATACCCGCTGGGGAGGCGGCGCAGCGAACCAGAACCCGATCAACCAGGGCAACATCCCCGTCGGCAGCAACAACGTGTACTACGGCCTGTCGGGGATCTTCCTGGCGCTGGACGCCACCCCGGCCAATCCCCTGGTCACCATCGAGACCAGGCGGGCCCGCGTCACCGAGGGCGACGCGATTCGCTACACGCTGCGGGCGGTCCCGGCGCCGTCGTCGCCGGTGACGGTCAGTGTGAAGGTGACCGAGCCCGGCGGCCTGCCCGACTTCGTCGACCCCCGCGACCATGGCAAGCGCGACAGGATCATCCCCACCTCGGGCGTTCTCACGTTCACCGTCCGCACGCTGCCGGACGACAAGGGCGAGGCCGACGGCGAGGTGACGGTCAGCATCGGCGCCGGCTCGGGCTACCGGACCCTGGCCGGCTCCGACACGGCCATGACGGCAATCACCGATGACGACGAGGCATCCACGCTCTCCGCCAGCGTCGCGCTGGGGAACGGGTCGAGCGGCCCGGCCCGCACCGGCGCCAACGTGGACTTCACCTTCTCGCTCGCCGCGGCCCGCGAGGAGAGCGACCTGGAGCAGATCCGCACGCAGCTGGCCTGGGGCGGCGACGTGATCAGCCCGCGCTCGGACCGCCCCACGGTGTGGGACGAGTTCTGGTACCACCCGCAGACCCGCAAGATGGGCGGCTACGTCCGGCCCATGTTGGAGAGTTCCATCATCCGCGGCCAGCGCAGCTTCGGCCTGCGCGTCCATGTCAAGAACCACGCCGAGGCCGGCGGCGAGGTCGATGACGGCTGGATCGCCATGCGCGTCGACACGGACTCCGCGGACAACTACGACGCGGCGCCCGGTGCCGAGTGGGCGTGCATGCCCGTCGGCAGCGGGACCTGCCCGTCGGCGTGGCCGGGCGTGCCCACCGCTGCCATCGTTCCCCTGGACAAGGAACGGAACGACCATGGCCACGGCCGGGTCAGGTCCGGCGCCGACGCCCGCTGGCGGGTCACGGTCACCCCGGCGCCGGCGGCGGGCGAGACCCGGCGCGTGTACCTCAAGACCTGGGAAGTCTTCATCAACGCCATAGACAGGCCCACCCTGGATGACGATCACTGCGAGCTGCCCGCGGGCGTTACGGTATTCGACCCCGACAAACACTGCGACCCCCCGCCTCGCAAGGGCAACAGGCAGGTGCAGTTCGAGGCGTATGCCCACGTGGACGTGGGCTCGAGCGGGTCCGCCGAGTTCACGATGCCCACCAAGGCCTGGCGCAGCACTGAGAACATGCGCGGCCGCAACTACCTGGCGCGCGTCCAGGAGGACGTCTCCTACAGCCTCGTCGACGGCAGCAAGCAGGCCGAGGTGCGCACGACGATCTTCAACCCCAACGAACTGGCGTGTTGGTACGGCCACGCCCACTATCGGGCGCGCCTGGTCACCGTCGATGGACAGCAGGTTTACTCTGTAGGGGGCATGGGCATCACCGAGTGCCTGACCGAGAGCGAGCTTGACGAATTCCTGGCCACGCATGGTTCCGCGGGCCGTGTCTGGACCAGCTGCAAGGTGGACTATGGCCACCGCGAGCACCCGCACACCGATGGCAATGGCAATACCCACCATCACCACCATCACAACCAGAATCCGCCCCTCAGACTCGGCGACGGTTCCTGCCCCGGCGGACAGTCGCAGCTGGATGGCGGGGATTCGCAGGACGGGCAGACAGACGATCCGCCCGAAAATGCTTTCCCCGATCCGGGAGCGATGGGCTTCTCGGACGTGACCGCCAGCGGCATGACGCTGTCGTGGCCCCAGCGCGAGGTCGACCACTACCTGGTCTACTGGGCCGAGAACGCCGAGAACGCCGAGACGCAGTCCGTCGAGGTGGACGCCGGCACGCTCACCCACACCCTCACCGGCCTCAAGGCCGACACCGAGTACGCGGTCATCGTCTACTCCCAGGACTACGACGAGGTCACCCCCACCGCCTACCAGCGCACCGCCGCTGCGGCTCCGGCGTCGTGCGACCCGATCACCGCGGGTGTGGCGATCGAGAGAGCGCGGGCGGCGTTTGCGTGGCACACCCGCCACGGCTCGGACGCGCCGCTGTTCTGGCGCATCCTCAACACGCTCGGCGCGGACAACATGCCCGCCAAGCCGTCGGGTGTGACCGATGAGACGGTGGCCGCCGCCGACGTGAAGACGTACAGCAGCGGCAGAGGCTGGGGCGGCTGGGCGCCGATCGTGGAAGCGCTCGAGGACTGCGAAGCCTCGACGGGCACCGACACCACCGAGACGGTGGTACCGCCGCCCCCGACGCCTGAGGTGAGCATCAGCGCCGGCAGCGGCGTCACCGAGGGCGGCAACGCCAGCTTCACCGTGACCGCCAATCCCGCGCCGGCGTCCGCGCTGTCGGTCAGCGTGAGCGTGTCCCAGACCGGCGACTACGGCGTGACGGTCGGCTCGCAGACGGTCACGATCCCGACCGGCGGCAGCTACACGCTGAGCGTCGCCACCAGCGACGACAACGTGGACGAGGCCGACGGCTCAGTGACCGTCACCGTCGACTCCGGCACCGGTTACGACGTGTCCACCAGCAACGGAGCCGCGACCGTCGCGGTCTCCGACGACGACGATCCGCCGCCGCCTCCCAAGGTGAACGCGACGCCGGCGCTGTCGATCAGCGATGCCTCAGGCGGCGAAGGCGACACGATCGAGTTCACGGTGACGCTCAGCCCGTCCAGCAGCCGCTACGTGTGGGTCTACTACTACGTGCATCCCGCGTACGGGACCGCGGCGTCGGCGACCTACGCAGACTTCCACAGAGCGTACGGTCAGCTCACCTTCAAGCCCGGCGAGACCTCAAAGACCATCACGGTGACACTGGTCGATGATTCCCGCCAGGAAGGAACCGAGACGTTCGTCGTCGGCCTCTACTCCGCAACTCAGGCGCAGGTCGCTGACCGCGAGGGAACCGGCACGATCATCGACAACGACTAGTGGTCGTCACGGCGCCGATGCTACGGGCCGGCCCCGGGGGCTACCCCTCCTCGCACCCGCGGACTGGGACGGGTCGTCAGCCGGGACCGGCCTCGAGCGGGTCGGATGACTCGGCGGGCGGGTGGTGCTCGGTCATCCAGCTGGATACGAAGGCCTGGGCGGTGGCGGCCATGGGCAGGGCCAGGAGCGCACCGACGATGCCGAGCAGAGCGGTGCCCGCGATCACCGAGCCGAACGCCAGCGCCACATGGATCTCCATGGTGTGGGCGGTGATGCGGGGCGACAGCAGGTAGTTCTCGAGCTGCTGGTACACGACGATCACGATCAGGACCCACAGCCCGGTCCGGGGATCGTGGAGCAGAGCGACGAGCACCGGCAGCACCCCGGCGACGTATGCGCCGATGGCGGGGATGAACTGCGACACGACACCCACCCACATGGCCAGCGCCACCGGCGAGGGCACGTCGAGCAGCATGAACGCGACCCAGTGAACGACCGCGGAGATCACCGCCAGGATCGTGCGGGAGTACAGGTAGCCGCCGGTCTTGTGCATGGCCAGATCCCAGATCTCAGCCACGACCGCGGCTCTGCGCTCGCTCAGCCGCGCCGCGATCATCCGGCGCAGCTTGGGACCCTCGGCCACCAGATAGAAGGTGAACAAGGCCACGGTGAACAGATGGAACAGCGTGCTGGCCACGGTGGCGCCCACATTGACGACATCGTCGGCGAACCGGCTCGCCAGGTCCTGGAGCCCGCCGCCCTCGAGGAACTCGTCCCTGAAGTTGTCGAAGTCCAACCCGAAACCGAGGGTGTCGTCGAGCCAGTCCTCGATGTCGTCGATGTATTCGGGCCCCTTGTCGATCAGATAGGTGGTCTCAGAGGCCAGAGCCGCGCCGACCACCGCCGAGAAGCCGACGACCATCAGGGCCACCACCGCGAACATGACGGCGGTGCCCACGCCCCTGCGGACTCCCCGGCGCTCCATCCGGTCGACCGCCGGCTCCAGCGCGAATGCCACGAACAACGACACCAGGAGCACCACCAGCAGCGTGCTGAGAGCCCTCACCACGCCCACCGCGTAGAACACCGCCAGCCCGCCGAGCCAGAACCAGACGATGGCCCGCTTCACCCACGCGGGCATCCTCTTGGCGTCGTCCGCCGCCTCTGCCTCGCTCACCGCCACCAACCCTATTGCACCTGATGGCCGCTCCGCGACCGCGCCCGGGCATCAGATCGGAGACGGGCGTGGACATCCGCCCACTTGCGCCAGTGGTTGCGCCGCCCTCGCGTGGCCGATATAACTCAATATCATTAACCATCAAGAAAAGACAAGGAACATGACAAAAGAACGAGACACCTACAAGTATCACTTCATCGGACCGGACCAGCGGATCAAGCACAGCGGCATCACCAACGACCTGCAGCGCCGGGAAACGGAGCTTCGGCGCCAGTACGGGGAGGGGAGCATCCGCAAGGTTGGGAACAGGACCACCCGCGAGGCGGCGCGCCTGTGGGAGGTAAGCCGGCCCACCGCAGGCCGCAGCGGTCCGTGAATGACAGGGTCCCCGTCGGATTCCAGGCATCGTCCAAATCCGGCCGAGCGCTTCCCGACCCCGAGGAGAGCAGCGATTGGTACGTCTGGGAAATCTGGCTCGCGGCGCCCGACGGCGAAGATCATGTTTGGCTCGTGCTGTCAGGCATCATCGATCAGGATCTGATCGCGGACCAACTCCTGTCGAGCGACCCGGACTTCAGGGAGATCGTCACAGTCCGCGGCCGAGCGAGATCTGATCCGAACATCGTGTTCAACAGGTATCCCTTCGATCAGCCCTACCAGTCTCAACGCTTCACCGGTTACGACATCGCCCGTGCGGTGGCGATCTATCGGGCGTTGGTTCTGTGGGAAGAAGGAAGAATCCCCCACCTTCCAGAACACTGAGAGGCCAGCCCCCTCACTCAAGGCGTGCTGTGGGAGGCCGGGGGGCATTCTTGCCAGAGCGGTCGGCGCCGGGTCTCACCCATTGCACCAACGCCGTGAGGTTGGGGGGTGGGCGGGGGACGCTACACTGGCGGCTTCGCCTCGGGTCGTCCGGGACGAGTTCGAATCGATGTCCGTGCAGGCCCGTCACGGGAACCGTGCGGCACAACCGAGTCGCCGCTCCGCCGGGCAAGCCCGAGCGGAGCGTTCGCGTGAGCGCTGCTCGCGCCGAGATGTCAGGACTAGGCCATGGCCACCAAGGCGATCGTGGGCACCAAGGTCGGGATGACCCAGGTGTGGGACGAGAACAACCAGGTCGTCGGCGTCACCGTCCTGCGCGTCTCGCCCTGCCGGGTGGTGCAGGTGAAGACCCACGCGAACGACGGCTACAGCGCGATACAGGTGACCTACGGCATGATCGACCCAGACCGGCTGACCCAGCCGGAGGCCGGACACTTCCAGCGGGCCGGGGTGGATCCGGGCCGGTCGGTGCTGGAACTGCGACTCGACGATGTGAGCGAGTACGCCGTGGGCCAGCAGATCGGCGTCGAGGTGCTCGCCTCCGGCGAGAAGGTCGACGTGACCGCGGTCTCCAAGGGCAAGGGATTCACCGGGGTGATGAAGCGCCACGGCTTCAAGGGCCAGCCCGCGGGCCACGGCGCCCACAAGGTGCATCGCAAGCCCGGCGCGGTCGGCCAGTGCGCCACCCCCTCGAGGGTGTTCAAGGGCAAGAAGATGCCCGGCCGGGCCGGAGCCAACCGGGTCACCACCCTCAACCTCGAAGTGGTCAAGGCCGACGCCGACGCTGAGGTGCTGCTGGTGAAGGGCTCCGTTCCCGGACCCAAGGGCGGCACCGTCGTCGTGCGCAACGCGGTGAAGGACGGCTGAAGCCGATGGAGCCGGTGAGAGTGGTTTCGTCGGTGGGCCGCACGGTCGGCGAGGTCGTCCTCGACGACTCGATCTTCGGCGTGGAACCCAACATCGGCCTCATGCATCAGGTGGTCAACGCCCAGCTGGCGGCCCGCAGGGCCGGTACCCACAGCACCAAGGGCCGGGCCGAGGTGGCCGGCGGCGGCGCCAAGCCGTGGCGCCAGAAGGGCACCGGCCGGGCCCGCCACGGCTCGATCCGGTCCCCCCAGTGGCGCGGCGGCGGCGCGGCCCACGGCCCCAAGCCCCGCGACTACCGCCAGCGCACCCCCAAGAAGATGAAGCGCCTGGCCCTCGCCGGCGCCCTCTCGGACAGGGCCCGCTCCGGTCAGATCATCGTGGTGGACCGGTGGAGCTTCGACGGGCCCCGCACCGCTGACGCCGTCGCCGCTCTCGACGCCATCGGAGCGACCGGCAAGGTCCTGGTGGTGCTCGGCGACGACGATGTCGACGCAGCCAAGAGCTTCCGCAATCTGCCGCCCGTGCACTGCCTGCACGTGCGCGAGTTGAACACCTACGACGTGCTCAACAGCGACGTGGTGGTGTTCACCGCCGACACCCTGCCCGCCAGCGCCGCCGCGAGCGCCCACACCCTGCCCGCCAGCGCCGGCGCCGACAGCCCCAACGGGGGTGGCGGCGATGCGTGATCACCGCGACGTGATCGTGCGCCCGGTGGTGTCGGAGAAGAGCTATGCGCTGCTCGCCGACAACGTCTACACGTTCATCGTCGCCCCCGAGGCCACCAAGCCCGAGATCCGGGCGGCGGTGGAAGCGATCTTCGACGTGTCGGTGGTGAAGGTCAACACGCTGCGCCGCAAGGGCAAGCGGCGGCACAACCGCCGCAACAACACCTGGGGCCGCAGGCCCGACACCAAGCGAGCCCTGGTCACGCTGGCCGCGGGCGACTCGATCGATCTCTTCGAGGCCTGACCATGGCGATCCGCAAGCGCAAGCCGTCGAGCCCGGGCCGCAGGTTCCAGACCGCCTCTGACTTCTCCGAGGTCACCCGCTCGACCCCCGAGCGCAGCCTGCTCGTCAAGCAGTCGAGCACCGGTGGCCGCAACAATCTGGGCCGCAAGACCTCCCGCCACCGCGGCGGCGGCCACAAGCAGCGCTACCGCAGGATCGACTTCGTCCGCACCAAGGACAACGTGCCGGCCACGGTCGCCGCCATCGAGTACGACCCGAACCGCACCTGCCGCATAGCACTGCTCCACTACCACGACGGCGAGAAGCGCTACATCCTGGCCCCCAGGGGCCTGGAGGTCGGCGACCGGGTCATGTCGGGCCAGGGCTCGGAGATCCGACCCGGCAATGCGCTGGCCCTGCGCTACATCCCGGTCGGCACCGTGGTCCACAACGTCGAGTTGAAGGCGGGCGCGGGCGGCCGCCTGGGCCGCAGCGCCGGCGCCAGCGTGCAGCTGGTGGCCAAGGAGGGACGCTTCGCCACGCTGCGTCTGCCCAGCACCGAGATGCGGCGGGTGCCCATCGACTGCCGGGCCACCATCGGCGAGGTCGGCAACTCCGAGCACGAGCTCACCAAGATCGGCAAGGCGGGCCGCAACCGCTGGAAGGGCGTGCGTCCCCAGACCCGGGGCGTCGCCATGAACCCGGTCGACCATCCCCTCGGCGGGGGCGAGGGCAAGTCCTCGGGCGGGCGCCACCCGGTCTCGCCGTGGGGCAAGCCGGAGGGGCGGACCCGGGCGCGCCGCAAGGAGTCCGACAAGATGATCGTTCGCCGACGCCGCAGGCGCGGCACCCGGAGGTAGCTGCAATGCCCCGAAGCCTCAAGAAGGGTCCCTTCGTGGACGACCACCTCCTTCGCAAGATCGACGAGCTCAACGAGCGCAACGAGAAGCGGGTGGTGAAGACGTGGTCGCGGCGGTCCACCATCATCCCCGACATGGTCGGCCACACCCTCGCGGTGCACGACGGCCGCAAGCACGTGCCGGTCTACATCACCGAGTCGATGGTGGGCCACAAGCTCGGCGAGTTCGCCCCCACCAGGACCTTCCGGTACCACGCCGGCCAGGAGCGGGGAGCGCGCCGCTGATGGCCGGCACCAAGACGAACGAGCGTCCCGGCACCCGGGCCCGCGCCTCCTACGTGCGCAGCTCGGCCTACAAGGCCCGCGAGATCCTGGACCTGATCCGGGGCAAGAGCTGCGCCGACGCCCACGACATCCTGGCCTTCTCCGAGCGCGATGTCGCGCAGCCGATCGCCAAGGTGCTGGACTCGGCGCTGGCCAATGCCGAGCACAACGACGGCCTCGACGCCGACGAGCTGTACGTCTCGGCGTGCTACGCCGACGAGGGCCCCACCCTCAAGCGCTGGCGGCCCCGGGCCCGCGGGAGGGCCACCCGCATCCGCAAGCGCACCTGCCACATCACTGTGATCGTCAGCCGCTACGACCCTGAGACGCTCGAGCGGATGCAGGCTCAGCACTCGCGGCGCGGCGCGGTCGCGGCCGAGGCCCGCCGGCGCCGGGTGGCCCGGTCCCGCGCGGCTGCGACGCAGGAGGTCGAGAGCGCCGCTTCCGAAGCCGAGGTGGACGTGGAGGCTCAGGCCTCCGCGGTGGTGCAGGCCACCGAGGCCGCCCTGGCCGAAGATCCGGCCACTGAGATCGACGAGGCCGAGGCCCCGGATGCCGAGGTGTCCGCTGAGGCCGGAGACGGCATGGAAGCGTCCGGGGGCGCAGAGCCCGACGCCGGAGACGGCGGCGACGAAGAGTCCGACAAGTCAACAGGGGGCGACTGATGGGTCAGAAGGTAAACCCCTACGGGTTCCGCCTCGGCGTCACCACCGAGTGGAAGAGCCGGTGGTTCGCCGACCGCAAGGAGTACGCGGACAACGTCATCGAGGACTGGAGGATCCGGGACTTCCTCATGACCGAGCTGCCCCACGCGGCCATCAGCCGCGTGGAGGTGGAGCGCACCCGGGACCGGCTGCGGGTGGACGTGCACACGGCCCGGCCCGGCATCGTGATCGGCCGTCGGGGTGCGGAGGCCGACCGGCTGAGGGCCGGCCTCACGGACATCAGCGGCAATCCGCGGGTGCAGCTCAACATCCAGGAGATCAAGCAGCCCGAACTCGACGCGGCGCTCATCGCCCAGGGCGTCGCCGACCAGCTGACCGGCAGGGTGGCCTTCCGCCGAGCCATGAAGCGGGCCGTGCAGAATGCCCAGCGGGCCGGCGCTCTCGGCATCCGGGTGCAGTGCTCGGGCCGTCTCGGCGGCTCGGAGATGGCCCGCACCGAGTGGTACCGCGAGGGCCGGGTGCCGCTGCACACCCTGAGGGCCGACGTGGACTACGGCTTCCGCGAGGCCCGCACCACCTACGGCCGCATCGGCGTGAAGGTCTGGCTCTACAAGGGCGACATCCTGCCCTACAAGACGCTCTCGGAGGACAAGGCCTCCAAGGAGGCCGCCATGGCCGCCGGCGAGACCTCGGGTCCCGGTGCCCGCCCCCGCAAGATCGTGTCGTCGTCGGCCGCCCGCCGCCGCGAGTTCACCGACGAGATGGTCGACGAGGAGCCCGCCCCGCTGATCGGCGAGGCCGACCCCGAGTTCGAGAAGCTGCTCGACGAGGAGGCCGCCATCGAGGCCTCCACCCGCGAGCACCACGAGACGCCCCACTTCCGCCCGGGCGACGACTGAGGGGGGAGCGACGACGATGCTGATGCCGCGCAAGGTCCGCCACCGCAAGCACCACCGGGGACGCACCAAGGGCGTCTCGAAGGGACGCACCGACGTCGCTCACGGCGACTACGGCATCCAGGCGCTGGAGCCGGGCTGGCTCACATCGCGCCAGATCGAGGCCGCCCGCGTGGCCATGACCCGCCACATCAAGCGGGGCGGCAAGGTCTGGATCAACGTCTTCCCCGACAAGCCCGTCACCCAGAAGCCCGCCGAGACCCGTATGGGTTCGGGCAAGGGCAACCCGGAGCACTGGGTGGCGGTGGTCCGCCCGGGCCGCATCCTGTTCGAACTCTCCTACCACGACGAGGGCATCGCCCGCGGCGCCATCGACCGGGCCATCCAGAAGCTGCCCATGAAGGCCCGCTTCGTCACCCGCGAGGAGGGCTTCTGATGGCGCGGGCCAAGGCACTCGCCGATCTCGGCGACACCGACCTGATCGAGCGCCTGTCGGAGGCCAAGGAGGAGCTGTTCAACCTGCGCTTCCAGTTCGCGACCGGCCAGCTGGACAACCCGGCGCGCCTCAAGCAGGTGCGCCGCGACATAGCCCGCATGCTCACCGAGCTGCGAGCCCGCGAGATCGCGGCCGCCGAGGCGGAGCCGGCGGCAACCGAGGGGAGATGACCATGGCCCAGGACTCCCAGTCCCGTCCCAACCGTCGCAAGGTCCGCGAGGGCGTCGTGGTCTCCGACCGCATGGACAAGACGGTGATCGTCGAGGCCACCGAACGGGTCCGGCACCCCCGCTACGCCAAGACCGTCCAGCGGACCACCCGTCTCGCGGTCCACGACGCCCAGAACGAGTTGGGCATCGGCGACCGCGTCCGCATCGCCGAGACCCGGCCCCTCTCCAAGACGAAGCGCTGGCGCCTGGTCGAGATCGTGGAGCGTGCCAAGTGATCCAGCAGGAATCCCGGCTGCGCGTCGCCGACAACTCCGGCGCCAAGGAGGTGCTGTGCATCAAGGTGCTCGGCGGCTCCAAGCGGCGCTACGCCTCGGTCGGGGACGTGTTCGTGGCCACCGTCAAGGACGCCATCCCGGGCGCCCAGGTCCGCAAGGGCGACCTGGTGCGCTGCGTGGTGGTGCGAACCCGCAAGGAGAAGCGCCGCGGCGACGGCAGCTACATCCGCTTCGACGAGAACGCCGCGGTCCTGATCAACGAGCAGGACCAACCCCGGGGCACCCGCATCTTCGGGCCCGTCGGCCGCGAGCTTAGAGACAAGCAGTTCATGCGCATCGTGTCGCTGGCCCCGGAGGTGCTCTAGATGGCCGGCGGCGCCAAGGGTTCCCGCTCACGCTCGATGAAGATCATCAAGGGCGACCGGGTCGTGGTGCTGTCGGGCAAGGACGCCGGGCTGGAGGGCACCGTCGAGCGGGTCATTCCCGCGGCGGGCAAGGTGATCGTGGAGGGGGTCAACGTCTCCAAGCGTCATCAGGCGCCCACCCGCAACGTGCAGCAGGGCGGCATCATCGACAAGGCCATGCCCATCGACGCGTCCAACGTGGCGGTGGTGAGCCCCACCGACGGCAAGCCCACCCGGGTGGGCTACCGGTTCACGCCCGAGGGCGCCAAGGTGCGCATCTGCCGGCGCACGGGAGCAGACCTGTGACCGCGGCCACCGGCTACCGGCCCCGGCTGCGGGCCTCGTTCGAGGACGAGGTCAAGCCGTCCCTGATCGAGCAGTTGGGGCTCTCGAACGTGATGATGGTGCCCAAGCTCGACAAGATCGTGCTCAACATGGGCGTCGGAGACGCCACCACCCAGGCCAAGCTGCTGGAGGGTGCGCTGGCCGACCTGGCGGTCATCTCGGGCCAGAAGCCGGTCATCACTCGGGCCAAGCGGTCCCTGGCCAGCTTCAAGCTGCGCACCGGGATGGCCATCGGCTGCAAGGTCACCCTGCGGGGCGACCGGATGTACGAGTTCTTCGACCGGCTCATCTCGCTGGCCATCCCCCGCATCCGCGACTTCCGCGGACTGTCGCTGAAGTCCTTCGACGGCAGCGGCAACTACACGTTCGGAATCACCGAGCAGCTCATCTTCCCGGAGATCGACTACGACAAGGTCGACGCCACCCGGGGGATGGACATCACGATCGTCACCACAGCCAAGACCGACAGCGAGGCCCGGGCGCTTCTTGAGGCGTTCGGGTTCCCGTTCCGGCGAGAGGGGCAATGACCGATGGCAAAGAAGGCCCTCGTCCAGAAGCAGCAGCGCACTCCCAAGTTCAAGGTGCGGGCGTACACGCGGTGCCGCAAGTGCGGCCGACCCCGATCCGTGTACCGGAAGTTCGGCCTGTGCCGAATCTGCCTTCGCGACCTGGCCCACGCAGGGGAGTTGCCCGGCGTGAAGAAGGCGAGTTGGTGAGGTGATCCACCGATGACGATGACAGACCCGATCGCCGACATGCTGACCCGCATCCGCAACGCCAACGTGGCCATGCACGACGAGGTCTCGATGCCCTCCTCGAAGCGGAAGCTCGCGCTGGCCGAGGTGCTGCGCCGGGAGGGCTACATCGCGGCCTACGCCGAGAAGGACAACTCGCCCCGACCGGGCAAGACCCTCACGATCGAGATGAAGTACTCGCCCGAGCGGGACCGCGTCATCCGCGGGCTGCGGCGCATCTCCAAGCCCGGGCTGCGCATCTACCGGAAGCGGGACGAGATCCCGCGGGTCCAGGGCGGGCTCGGTGTGGCCGTGGTGTCGACCAACAAGGGCCTGATGAGCGACCGCGAGGCGAGGAAGAACCGCATGGGCGGCGAGATCCTCTGCTACGTCTGGTAGAGGCCGAGCGGATTGGTAGCAGGTTGATGAGACTCCTCGAGAAGCACCCAGCGAGGCCGTGGCCCGAGCGGCCCGTGAGCGCAGCGAACAAGAGCGGGCATGCAGGGGGGACGTCATGAGTCGCGTGGGAAGCGCCCCGATCACCATCCCCAGCGGGGTGGAGGTGGCCGTCGAGGGCCGCACCGTCGTGGTGACGGGCTCCAGAGGAACGCTCAGCAGGGAACTCCCCGGTGAGATCACCGTCCGCTCGGCGGACGGCTCGCTGCTCGTCGAGCGCCCCGACGACACCGCCCGGAGCAGGTCGCTGCACGGGCTGACCCGGTCGCTGGTGCAGAACATGGTCACCGGCGTGAGCGAGGGGTTCACCAAGGAGCTTCGCATCCAGGGCGTCGGCTACCGGGTCGCCGAGTCCACCCCTGAGTCGCTGGAGCTGGCCCTCGGCTTCAGCCACACCGTGAAGATCGCCGCCCCCACCGGCGTGGAGTTCGAGGTGCCGCAGCGCACTCAGATCCTCGTCAAGGGCATCGACAAGCAGCTCGTCGGCCAGGTGGCCGCCGACATCAGGAAGTGGCGCCCGCCCGAGCCCTACAAGGGCAAGGGCATCCGGTACATCGACGAGAGAGTCAAGCGCAAGGCCGGGAAGGCGGCGAAGTAGCCATGGTTGATCAGGCCAAGAGGCGCAGGGAGGGCCGGATCCGCCGGCACCGGCGCGTCCGCAAGAAGGTGCGCGGCACGGCGGAGCGCCCCCGGCTGTCTGTGTTCCGGTCGAGCAAGCACATCTCGGTCCAGCTCATCGACGACGAGGCGGGCACGACCCTGGCCTCCGCGTCGACGCTCGAGGCGGAGCTGCGCTCGGTGCCGGGAGGCAACGTGGCTGCGGCCCGCTCGGTCGGGACGCTGATCGGGCAGCGGGCCCTCGACGCCGGCATCCAGGCCGCGGTGTACGACCGGGGCGGCTACCGGTACCACGGCAGGGTGGCCGAGCTCGCCAACGCGGCGCGCTCTGCCGGATTGGAGTTCTGATGGCCGGTCCTGATTTCCGAACGAGGACGCCTGCCGCCAGGACTGGAGTTCTGATGGCGGAGCGAGTGGCCCCGGTGAGGGATTGGAGTTCTGATGGCTGAGGAGCGCACGATGGGCCCGCCGCTTCGAGAGTCGCGGGTCATCAACATCAACCGGGTGGCCAAGGTCGTCAAGGGCGGCCGCCGCTTCTCCTTCACCGCCCTGGTGGTGATCGGCGACGGGGCCGGCCGGGTCGGCCTCGGCTACGGGAAGGCCAAGGAGGTGCCGCTGGCCATCCAGAAGGGCACCGAGGAGGCCAGGCGCAACGTGTTCGAGGTGGCCATGGCGGGCACGACCATCATGCACCCGGTGATCGGCACGACCGGGGCCGGACGTGTGCTGCTCAAACCCGCGGCCCCCGGCACGGGCGTGATCGCGGGCGGTGCGGCCAGGGCCATCCTCGAGGAGGCCGGCATCGGCGACGTGCTGTGCAAGTCGCTCGGCTCGCCCAACCACATCAACGTCGCCCGAGCCACAATCAGCGGTCTGCAGGCGCTGCGCCGCCCCGACGAGGTCGCCCGCATGCGGGGCCTGGACCCCGAGGAGTTCCTCCCCAAGGGTCTCTGGGACGCCTACCAGGCCACCCGCATCGACCGGGCCGCAGCCGCCCAGCGGGACTACGAGGCCGAGGAGGAGGAGTGATGGCCCTGCTGGTGACCCAGACCCGCTCCGCCATCGGCACCAAGCCCAAGCAGCGCGGTACGCTGCGGGCCCTCGGTCTGGGACGGATCGGCAGGAGCAACACCCTGCCCGACCGCCCCGAGATCCGCGGCATGATCGATAGGGTTCCCCACCTGGTCTCCGTCGAGGAGGTGGACGGGTGACGAAGCTGCATGACCTGAGAGCCGATCCCGGATCGCGCAAGCGCCCCAAGCGGGTGGCCCGCGGCATCGCAGGGCGCGGCGGCAAGACCGCGGGCCGCGGCATGAAGGGCCAGAAGGCCCGCAGCAAGGTGCCCGTGGGCTTCGAGGGCGGGCAGATGCCGCTGCTGCGCCGCGTCCCCAAGTGGCGCGGCTTCACCAACCCCTTCCGGGTCGAGTACCAGCCCATGAACCTCGACACGATCGAGGAGTCCGGACTCGACGAGATCTCGCCCGAGATGCTGCGGGAGCGGGGCCTCGTGGGCAAGAAGGCGCTGGTGAAGGTGCTGGGCCGCGGCGAGCTCCACCGGGCCGTGCGGGTGCAGGCCCACGCGGTCTCGGAGAGCGCCGCGGCGGCCATCGCGGCGGCCGGGGGCAGCGTCGAGATCATTCCGCTGCCGTGGGGCGACCGCCGGCCACCGCACGGCAGCTACAACCAGCACACCAACCGCTGACACCGGAGAGGGCTGTGAGGATCCGGGAGGCTGACCTGGCTGGGGGAGGGTGCCGGCCGTGCTGAACCGGGTTCTCAACATGTTCCGCATCCCGGACCTGCGCAACAAGATCCTGTTCACCCTGTTCATCCTGGCTGTGTACCGCCTCGGGGCCTTCATCCCGGCGCCCTACGTGGACACCGACGCGGTCCAGTTGATGCGGGACCAGGCCAACACGTCGGGCGGGATCCTGGGGTTCGTCCAGCTGTTCTCGGGCGGGGCGCTCACCCAGTTCGCCATCTTCGCGCTGGGCATCATGCCCTACATCACGGCTTCGATCATCATGCAGATCCTGGGAGTGGTGATCCCCCGCATCGAGCAGTGGCAGCAGCAGGGGGCGGTGGGCCAGCGCAAGATCACCCAGTGGACCCGCTACCTCACCGTCGGCATCGCCCTGCTGCAGTCGACCAGCTTCGCGTTCCTGTTCCACAGCGGCGCGCTGGTCGGCGGCATCGACCTGCTGCCCGACTTCACCGTCTGGGTGGTGTTCGTGGTGGTCCTGACCCTCACCACCGGCACCGCCCTGCTTATGTGGATGGGGGAGCTCATCACCCAGCGGGGCATCGGCAACGGCATGTCGTTGCTGATCTTCACGAGCGTGGTGTCGGCGCTGCCGGCCCAGTTCACCGCCGTCCGGGTCAACAACGGGAACACCGCGCTGGCGGGGTTTGTGGCGGTGGCGCTGATCCTGCTGGTGTGCATCGTCTTCGTGGAGCAGGGCCAGCGTCGCATTCCGGTGCAGTTCGCCAAGCGGGTCGTGGGCCGCCGGATGTACGGCGGGCAGAGCACCTACATCCCGCTGAAGGTCAACCAGTCGGGCGTGATCCCGATCATCTTCGCCAGCTCGGTGCTGTACCTGCCGACGCTGATCGGCGCGGCCATGCCCGACGGCGGCATCGGCGGCAGCATCAAGAACTTCGTCAACGACCATCTCACCCTGCCGACCAGCCCGGTTTACATGTTCTTCTACGGGCTGATGATCATCGGGTTCGCGTACTTCTACACCGCCATCACCTTCGATCCGGTCAAGCAGGCGGACACGATCCGCAAGCAGGGCGGGTTCATCCCCGGCATCCGTCCCGGGGTCCAGACCGAGCGCTACCTGGCGAAGATCCTGTCGCGCATCACCCTGCCCGGGTCGCTGTTCATCGCCGCGGTCGCGCTGGTTCCCTCCATCCTGGTGGCGGTCACCATCGGCACCGACGTGAATCCCGGAGCGGGCGCGGGGGCGTTCAACTTCGCCTTCGGAGGCATCTCGCTGCTCATCGCGGTCGGTGTGGCCCTCGAGACCATGAAGCAGATCGACAGCCAGCTCATGATGAGAAACTACGAGGGCTTCCTCAAGTAGTCGTCGAATGGCTCCCCTTCGCATGGTGATCCTGGGCCGTCAGGGCTCGGGCAAGGGAACGCAGTCGGAGCGCCTCGTGGAGGCCTTCGGCTGTGTCCATCTCTCCACCGGAGACGTGCTGCGGGCCGCGGTGGCCGCGGGCACCGAACTCGGCCGCCAGGCCAAGGCGGTCATGGACTCCGGCGGGCTGGTGGGCGACGACATCATGAACGGCATCGTGCGCGACCGCCTGTCCTGTGCCGACATCGAGGCCGGCGGGGTGCTGCTCGACGGTTACCCGCGCACCAGCGATCAGGCCGATGCCCTGGAGGCCATCCTGGACGAGCTGGGCCGCCGTCTCGACGTGGCCGTGAACATCGACGTCCCCATCGACGTGGTCACGGCCCGGATGCTGGACCGGGGCCGCTCGGACGACACCCGGGAGGCGATCCAGCGCCGGCTCGAGCTCTACGAGGAGCAGACCGCGCCCCTGCTCGACTGGTTCGATGCACGCGGGCTGCTGGCGACCACCGATGGGGTGGGGACCCCCGATGAGGTGTTCGATCGCGTCGTGGCCGCCGTGGCCCGCCACCGCAGTTGACACACCTCCTGGGTCTCCCGCTCTTGTTCGCTGCGCTCACGGGCCGCCCAAATCCAAGGAACAGCGCCCACGGCCTCGCTCCGGATGTCCATCGCACGCGGCGGTCCCTTCCGCTCGGCCTCCTGGCGGGTTGGATGGACGCCCTGTCGCAGGTAGCGTTGCCTTTCGGCCTTGGGCCGGCGCTGGCGCGCGCCGACCGGGGCTCACCCCACAGGAGGCCAGACACTGCCGAAACCCAAAGAGGACGCGATCGTATTGGAGGGAACCGTCACGGAGTCCCTTCCCAACGCGATGTTCCGCGTGGAGCTCGAGAATGGCCACTACGTGCTGGCCCACATCTCGGGCAAGATGCGGATGCACTACATCCGGATACTCCCCGGTGACCGCGTCCAGGTCGAGGTCACGCCCTACGACCTCCAGCGGGGGCGAATCACCTATCGGTACAAGTGAGCATCGAACATCCATGAAGGTCCGACCCAGCGTCAAGAAGATCTGCGACCGCTGCAAGGTCATCCGCCGGCGCGGGCGCGTCACGGTGATCTGCGACAACGCCCGCCACAAGCAGAGGCAGGGCTGAGATGGCGCTCACCTCCACGCCAGGGAGGCAGGACTAGATGGCGCGTATCTCCGGCGTCGATATCCCCCGTGAGAAGCGGGTCGAGATCTCCTTGACCTACATCTACGGCATCGGACGCAGCACCGCCCAACAGATCTGCCAGGCGGCCGAGATCCATCCCGACACCCGGGTGCGGAACCTCACCGACGACGAGGTGGCCCGGCTGCGCGGCTTCATCGACGCCAACCTCAGGGTGGAGGGCGACCTGCGGCGGGAAGTGTCCCAGGACATCAAGCGCAAGATGGAGATCGGCTGCTACCAGGGGCTGCGGCATCGCCGGGGGCTTCCCGTGCGCGGTCAGCGGACCCACACCAACGCCCGCACCCGCAAGGGCCCCAAGCGCACGGTGGCCGGCAAGAAGAAGATCAAGAAGTAGGCGGCTGGCGGCTATGGCGAAACCATCCTCTGACCGGAGACGCACCCGGAAGCGCGAGCGCAAGAACGTCACCCACGGCGTGGCCCACATCAAGAGCTCGTTCAACAACACGATCATCACCATCACCGACCTGCAGGGCAACGTGGTGTCTTGGGCGTCGGCCGGCAACGTGGGCTTCAAGGGCTCGCGCAAGTCCACGCCGTTCGCGGCCCAGATGGCGGCCGAGCAGGCTGCTCGCAAGGCCATGGAGCACGGCCTGCGCAAGGTGGACGTGCAGGTCAAGGGACCGGGCTCGGGTCGCGAGACCGCCATCCGCTCGCTGCAGAACGTCGGAATCGACGTGACCGGCATCACCGATGTGACGCCCGTACCCCACAACGGCTGCCGGCAGCCCAAGCGCAGAAGGGTCTGACATGTCGCGCTGCACGGGACCCAACGAGGCAGGAGCCTGACATGTCGCGTTACACGGGACCGAAGGCGCGAGTGTCGCGCCGGCTCAACACCAACATCTGGGGCACCAAGGGCGAGGCGATCGCCCTCGACCGGCGACCGTACCCTCCCGGTGAGCGGGGTCGCTCCCGGCGGCGCAACACCGCCTCGGAGTTCCTGGTGCAGATGCAGGAGAAGCAGAAGGCCCGCCACACCTACGGGCTCACCGAGCGCCAGTTCCGCAACCTCTTCGCGGAGGCCAGCCGGCGCCAGGGCGTCACCGGCGAGAACATGTTGCGCTTCCTGGAGTTGCGGCTCGACAACTTCGTCTACCGCATGGGCTGGGGCGCCACCCGCCCCCAGGCCCGCCAGATGGTCAACCATGGCCATGTCAACGTGAACGGCTCCCGGGTCACGATCCCCAGCTACCGGCTGCGCAAGGGCGACGTCGTCGAGTTGCGGGCCAAGATCCGCGACTCGGCCACGATCCAGTGGAACGTGGACGTGCTCGATCGCAACCCGCCCGCCTGGATCGACCGCGGCACCGATGCCTTCACGGCCACCGTACGCGACCTGCCCATCCGCGAGCAGATCGACGTTCCGATCCGGGAGCAGCTCATCGTCGAGCTGTACTCGAAGTAGTTGGATCCCATACCCACCGGGCAGCACTCGGCGCCGACCGAGTCCTGCCCGACGCAGCAGAGTCGAGGAGTCCCATGCTTGTAATGCAGCGCCCCACGGTCGAGGCTCGCGAGGCGACCGAACCCAACCGGCAGCAATTCGAGATCGGCCCGCTCGAACCCGGCTTCGGGCACACGATCGGCAACTCGCTGCGGCGCACGCTGCTCTCGTCGATCCCCGGAGCTGCCGTCACGCAGGTTCGCTTCGACAGCGCCCTCCACGAGTTCGCGACCATCGGAGGCGTGGCGGAGGATGTCACCGACATCATCCTGAATCTCAAGGATCTGGTGCTGGTCGTCCTCTGCGAGGAGCCCGTGACGCTGCGGCTCGATGTTCGGGGCCCGGCCGATGTCACTGCAGCCGACATCCAGCGCCATCCCGACGTCGAGGTCCTCAACCCGGAGGCGCCCATCGCCACCCTGAACCGGACCGGCCGCCTAGCGTTAGACATCACGGTCGCCCGGGGCCGCGGCTACGTGTCCGCGGAGGAGAACAAGGAGTTGACAGCGGCCATCGGCGTGATACCGGTCGACTCGATCTACTCACCGGTGCGGCGGGTCGCCTTCAACGTTGAGGCCACCCGCGTCGAGCAGTCGACCGACTACGACCTGCTGGTGCTGGACGTCGAGACGGACGGGTCGATCTCGCCGGCCGAGGCGGTCGCCTCAGCCGGCGCCACCCTGCGCAGCCTCATCGAACTTGTCGAAGATCTCAGCGACGACCCTCGCGGCCTCGAACTGGGCGAGGTGGTGGCCGCGCCCCAGGGAGAGGTCGAGGCAGAGCTCATGGTGGACGATCTGGAGTTGACCGAGCGTCCCCGCAACTGTCTCAAGCGAGCCCAGATCAACACGCTCAGCGAGCTGCTGGACAAGACCCCCGACGATCTGCTGGCCATCACCAATTTCGGCGAGAAGAGCCTCGACGAGGTCATCGCCAAGCTCGACGAGCGGGGCTTGTCGCTGCGGGGCGGGGCCTGACGTGCCGGCCCGTCCCCGCAAGGGGCGCCGCTTCGGGGGCAGCAGCCGCCACCAGAAGCTGATGATGGCCAACCTGGTGGCGTCGCTCATCGCAGCCGAGGGCATCACCACCACCGAGGCGAAGGCCAAGGCGATGCGGCCCATCGCGGAGAAGATGATCACCAAGGCCCGTCGCGGCGGGGTTCACAACCACCGTCAGGTCGTCAGGTTCCTGGGCGACCGGGAGATGGCCTCGAAGCTCTTCGACGATATCGGCCCCCGCTACGTGGACCGTCCCGGTGGCTACACCCGCATCGTCAAGCTCGGGCCCCGCCACGGCGACAACGCCCCGATGGCCCGCATCGAATTCGTCTGATTGGCTTCCATTCCTGACACTGGTGAACCCGTCGGGGTCGTCCGGGTCCGGATGACGGTCGCATACGACGGCTCCGAGTTCCACGGGTTCGCCCGGAACGAGGGAGTGCCCACGGTGGCCGGAGCCCTCGGCGACGCTCTGGCCAGCGTCCTGGGCCATAGCGTCGACATCGTCTGCGCCGGCCGGACCGACCGCGGCGTGCACGCCCGTGCCCAGGTGATCTCCTTCGACGCCGACATGGAGAGGGCCGACCCGGTGCGGCTGGTGCGGGCCATCAACCGCATGTGCGGTCCACGCATCTCCGCATCGAGGGCCAGCATCGAGTCCCCCGGCTTCGACGCCCGCCGCTCGTGCACCGGCCGGGTCTACCGCTACCGGGTGCTGAACTCGCCGGTGCCGAACCCGCTGGCGGCCGGCCTGTGCTGGCATGTCGAGCGGCCGCTGGACCTGCGAGCCATGCGCACCGCCGCGGATCGGCTGCTGGGCACCCACGACTTCAGCTCATTCTGCCGCCGCAAGCCCTCCAAGGCGGACCAGTCGATGGTGCGCACGGTGCGGCGGGCCGTGTGGTGGCTCGAAGGAGACGTCGCCGTGTTCGAGATCGAGGCCAGCGCGTTCTGCCACCAGATGGTGCGCTCGCTGGTGGCGCTGCTGGTGTCGGTCGGCCTGGGCCGTCACAAGCCCTCCGATGTGGGGGCCATAATCGCGGCCCGCGACCGCGGCGGCGCGCCCGGCCCGGCGCCGCCCCGAGGCCTGGTGCTGTGGGCCGCCCTCTACGACCGCGCCGCTGCGGGCGCGGCGCACTCCTAGCCGGGGCAAGTCGCGCATCTGAGGGAGGCACATAAGACCTGACAGTCCCGGCGACGTTGCTGGCCGAGGCGCAGGCTGGGCAGGAGGGCCACATTTTCGGGGTGTCTCCTGATGGTGTGTGATCGAGGTGTTGTTGACGGCGGGCACGGCTTCGTGCAATTGTGCATGTATCAGCAGGACGCATAGGCCCGTATTGATGCCCGCCGCCCTCCGGTTCCGCGGCCGCGCCGGGGGGGGGGGTCGGCGTGTTCCGGTGTGGCGGTGCTGGCGTGTTGGTGGCCGGTCGGGGTGACCTGTGACGGGCGGCGGGGCGGCTTGTCGGCGCAGGTGGCTGTTGTGGTTGGCTGGTTTGGCTGTGGCTTGTCAGGGGCTTGTCGGGTTTCCTGTTGGTGATGACATTTAGGGGCTGGGGCGGTCTGAGGCGTGGGCTCTGACGCCGGACTGCGGCCCGGGCTGGAGTTTCACGGGCTCGGTGTGTGAGAGGCGTGTGCCGGCGACGCGGCATGTTTCCTATGGGTGCGCGGCCGGGTACAGCATGCGGGGCTCGTCGTGTGTGAGGACCGAGACCAAGCTCGCGACGCGTGTCACCGTCTACACCTGCCCGTCGGGGTATGCGGGGGGAGGCAGTTCCTCTTCTTGTTCCAGGAGTGTGCCGGCGACGCGGCATGTTTCTTATGGGTGCGCGGCCGGCTACAGCATGCGGGGCTCGTCGTGTGTGAGGACCGTGACTGAGAGTGCGGCGGCCAGGTGCGCGTCGGGGTATTCGCTGCGCCGGGGCGGCTATTGCGGCAAGACGCTCAGCAAGCCGGCTTCCACTAGGACGGCCTGCCCGAGCGGGTGGGTGAGGGTCGGTGGTGTGTCGGTGTGCCCTCGCGGCACGACGACGGAGAAGTACTGCACGAGCGGGTACGCGCTGGTTGGCAGCAGCTGCTATCGGACCCTCAGGGCGAGCCCGACGTATTCGTGTTCGTCGGGGTGGTCGCTGTCGGGCAGCAGCTGCAGTCGGGTTCTTGTGCGGGGTCGGAGTTCGTCGACGTCGTATTCGTGTTCGTCGGGCACTCTGAGTGGGCGGCAGTGCATGCTCACCGAGACGGGCTCTGCTGGCGCGTCGTGGTCGTGTTCGTCGGGGTGGTCGCTGTCGGGCAGCAGCTGCAGTCGGGTTCTTGTGCGGGGTCGGAGTTCGACGACATGGTATTCGTGTTCGTCGGGCACTCTGAGTGGGCGGCAGTGCATACTCACCAAGCCGGCTCCGACCACCGCGCCGTCGTGTGAGCATCCGCGCCATGACCACGGCAGTTTCGGATGCCACCACAATTCGAACGGCCATCCCTGCCCGGAGGGTCAGGCGCCGAACGGCCACGGCAAATGCAAGACCACCGCCGAGCCGCCGCCCACGACGACCACGGCACCGCCCACGACGACCACGGCACCGCCCACGACCACGACGGCACCGTCTACGACCACGGTGCCGCCCACGACGACGACTGCGCCGCCAGCCTCGGATCCGACCGGTGACGACCCGGCCGCGGTGATGATCACCGGCCTTGAGGACACCGCCGGTGTGGCGCCGATTGAAGTGGACATTGTTGTGACCCCCAGCGGTGCCAGGTGCTATCGGTGGTGGAGATGGAGCATCCCGGCGAGAGTGTCGTTGCCGGACAACGACGGAGCGGACCGCACCGTGAAGGTGGAGCACACTGGATCAGTGGTGGGTTCGGTGACGATCACGGTCTGGTGCTGGAGTGCCGGCCTCACCCCGGCCAAGAGAACCGCTGAGTTCACCGTGTTGTCACCCGATGCCTGCGAGCTGCCCATCACCCCGGACGGGACTTCGGTCAGCGGCACATGGACAACCGGATGCACGTCGTCTCAGCGCGGCGACGACAACACCCCCCACTACGCCAGACGCTACACGTTCGGCCTCAAGACCGCCGCGCGGGTCACTGCCTCGGTGTCCTCGGATCAGGCCACCAGCCTGTACCTGCTGTCAGATTCCCACCCCGACGAGGACGCCCCCCACGCCAGCGGCGCCATCGAGGCGAGCGCGCCGCTGCCTGCGGGCGAATACCAAGTCGAGGTGGCCCGAATCAAGCCGCGGCTCGCCGGCGGCGGATTCAAACTCACCGTGTCGGTGGAGGCGACGGCTTGCGGTGACGGCGAGGTGCTCCTCCACGGCGGCTCGTGCAGCCCGGCAGGACAGCGCGTCTACGAGTTCACCAAGAGCACCGTCGTGTTGACCCGCGAGGCCGCGATCCGGGAGCTGGAGATGAATGCGTGCCCGTCTTTGACGGTGGACAAGCTGTCGGCGCTGATGCTGGCCATCCCGGTGCGCGAGCTGCAAGTGTCCAGCCCGTCTCCGATGTACCTGGGACGCAGCGACAACCTCGCACAGAACAAGAAGAGCGAATGGAATTACTCGAACGTTACGCGCGAGCACGAGCGCAGAGCCCACTGGGCATGCCGGGGTGGGGCTGTGGCAGCTAGACATCTGGCTGGCAGCGAGGGCGTTCAACCACGCTGAGCGCGCCGACGTCCTAAAGGGTGGCGAAGGAGTGGCCGAGCACCTCCGAGAAACGTTCTGTGCAGACGGCCACAAAGCCAACTGGGCCGAGACGGTCTATGAGCCTTGGTTCGGATGCGAACGCAAGCCCAACACCAAGTCCAGCCCCAAGGGTAACAGGGACCTTTGCAAGGAGACGTATCCGAGAATCTACGACGAGGCCGGTGACTCGCTGTGGGTGGTCGCCACGGAGGGCTCCGAGAGAGACGGCGGCGTGCAGGACCGGCTCTGCGTGTGGAGCAGCGAGAAGCCCTCAGCGAGCGGGAGCGGTTTTGAGTGCTTTCTGTATGACCCGGCGAGCCGCGAGGGCAATATGAAAGTCGACGACGTGGAGGGCACCGACAGCGCCACCAACCCCAACGGCTGGACGCCTTTGGCGGTCGCGTGCATCTCGTTGACCAACCCGGACGGGACTGCGCATGAGGGGACCAAGTACGCGGTGTTCCCCAAGGCGCGCACCGGCTATGCCCGGACGCTGATCAAAGGCGTCCCCGAGGACGAGTATTCGCGTGACTCGAGGCTGGGACCCGACGGCAACGGCTGGTACCCCGGCGTGGTCGACGGCAGGTTCCTCTATGTCAGACAGGGCGCCAACGAAGAGTGCGAAGATGCTGGGGCGGCGTCTGCGGCGGTCTGTGAGTGGACCCGGATGTGATGCGGCGTCTGCGCGCTGTGGTGGCGCCTGGGGGGCGCGGGGCGCGGGGCTGGGCCGTGTGGGCGTCGGTGGTGTGCGTGTGCGTGTGGGCTGGGTCCTGTGCTCGGCCCGACCCTGTCGGCGGGGATGCGGCGGCGCAGCCGACGGTCGCGGCGACCGGCGGCGGGGCCGTTGACGGCGGCTCTGCCCCTGATCCAGGGGGATGGTACGTGGGCACGGCCGCACCCGACGGCGCGGATCCCGATGGCGGTGTCGTTGGCGGGGCGGACTGGTTCGTGGGCACGGCCGCACCCGACGGCGCGGATCCCGATGGCGGTGTCGTTGGCGGGGAGAGAGTCGCGGAGGGCGACGAGGCCGAGAGCGTGACCGTCGATGGCGGCGGCATCGGCGGGGATGCGGTCTCGGAGGGCGCCTCTGGGCCGGGGGATGCGGATCCGCTCAGACAGCCCGGCGAGTTGGTGGGCGCTCCGTGGCAGTCCGGGGCGGTGGTCGGCGAGGGCGCGGGGCCGCTTCGCAGCGACAAGCATCCGCCTTGGGAGGCGGTGGTGGGCGAGGTCTTCGATGTGTGCGATGACAGCACCCCGGCCGTCGTGCTTGAGAGGGCTCTGGATTCCTTTGAACCGTCGGTGTTCGTCCCCCCTCGATATGAGGGGGACTACGGCAGGAGCGTCAACAAGTATGAGATCTTCGACGAGTTCGCCGGGGCCCGCAAGGGCAACTGCGGCGGCTTCTATGAGGGGATGCCGCGGTATGCGCACATGACCGCTGGGGGTCTCGGACCGGTAAGGGACTCCCCTGAGGAGGCGACCGAGGCGGTGCAGGACGGGCCGTGTCTGTACGGCTGCGGCCACCGCCTCGGCAGCGGCCACTACCAGAGTGGTTACCCGGTGGGCTTTGAGATGCCCTACCATGTGTTCGCGGTGGAGGAGCCCTCAGACGAGGTGGCGCTGTTGTGGGACTCGGTGGCGCTGTTGTGGGACTCGGTGGCGGTGAGGGACGGCGACCTGTTGGGGCTGGTGCAGAACAGGTCCGCGGCGCTGTTCGCGCGCGAGGTGACGGTCATGCTGCGCGGTCACAGCTGGGTGTTCCCGTTGACGGTGCAGCCCGGGGAGGTCGCGCCGTTCGTGGTGGGCGCCGGGACGGTGTCTGATCTGCCGGAGCGCTCAGAGATCGAAGTGAGCGCGGCGCTGTCGCCCCAGCCCGACCTGAGCCGCTCGTTCAAGTTCGCCCCGTTCTACCCGATGAACACGAGGTGGTGGGACGAGGAGCCCTATGTGTCGGACTATCTTGCTGACCCGGACTTCCCTATGAACCTGGCGGCGATGGATCTGCCCCTCGGTCCCGGCGACGGGGTGCGCGAGTGGGTCACCACCGTGAAACTGGTGGAGCCGAACTCGCATCCCGGCGTCGCCGTCGGCGTCGCGGACCACGTCATCGAGGACCCGCGCGCCTATCTGACGTTCCTCGACGAGCACGGCAGAGTGTTCGCCGTGCACCGGCTGGGCCCCATCAACTACCGGGCTGACCCAGACGAGCCGCTGAGCGGGCTGCCCATCATCGACGACGGCTACCGCCACTACAGCTTCAAGCTGGAGTTCATGTGGCTCGCCGACAGCGAGTACGACCTCTTTGAGGTTGAGACCGTGCTGCAGGTAGGCGGAGCAAACCCAGGTCCATGACCGGCCTGCGCCGCCTCACGCGGACCCACATGGGCAGCGCCGTCTGAGGTGACGCCCGGGCACCCACACGGCTGTCCCGGCCGGCGGCCTCCACCCATGCGGGCTGCGCACCTGTGGGGAGCTCCCGCACAAGGCGCCCAGCCCGGTGCCGGTTCGGCGTGCGGTTCGCTCGCCGTGCATTGGAGCGGACGCCCGAGAACGGACGTGGCCGTGGTCCGTGGCTCCCGTCGCGTTCACAGCGAGGCCGGGCTGACGACGCTGGAGTGGCTGCTGGTGGTGGCCGCGGTGGCGGGTCTGGCGGCGTTGGCGGTGGTGGGGGTGCAGAACGTGGTGGAAGATACCGCCGAGCAGATCGACTCCAGCGACGCCCGCCAGACGGCCGCGGACCTGGCAGTGACAGAGCTGGCGCAGCGGTGGCAGGCGGAGGCCCCGGCCAGCCCGGCCGAGGCCGACGGCATCAACCGCCGCTACAAGCGGAGGTGCCTACAGCTGGGTATCATCTACAGCGACATCTCGCTGACAGCGGAACCGTATGAGGGCACCTACACCAGCGGCACCGGCTGGGGACCCCTCGACAAGCACAAGCCGTCATGCCACATCTACTGAGTTCGGACACCGCCTCGGTGGGGGAGGGGTTGAGGCTTGTATGGGCGTGATTGCCGTTGAGCGGGTCTGGCCGTAGCCTGAGGAGCCGGCCAGATGGCCCGAAACGACGGTGCGGGCCCCAGCCGAGCGAAGGAACCGACGGGAGCGAACGTGGCGACCTACAGCCCCAAAGCCTCAGAGATCGAGCGCAGCTGGCACCTCGTCGACGCCGAGGGCATGGTGCTCGGGCGGCTGGCCTCGGAGGTGGCCGGGCTGCTGCGGGGCAAGCACAAGCCCACCTTCGCCCCTCATATGGACACCGGCGACCACGTGATCATCGTCAACGCCGAGAAGGTCGTGCTCACCGCCAACAAGGCCGACACCAAGCTGGTGTACAGCCACTCCGGCTATCCGGGTGGCCTGCGCACCGAGACCTACGGCTCCAAGATGGCCCGCCGTCCCGACGAGGCCGTGCGCGACACGATCCGGGGCATGCTGCCCAAGACCCGTCTCGGCCGGGCGCAGATCCGCAAGCTGAGGGTCTATGCCGGCCCCACCCACCCCCACGCGGCCCAGCGGCCCCAGCCCTATGTCATCGAGCACGCCCGGGCCCGATGATCCACGGTCGGCGTGCGGAACGATTGAGGTGATCGAGCGATGAGCACACCACTCGTACAAGCCACCGGACGCCGCAAGCGGTCCGTCGCCCGTGTCCGCCTCCGCGCCGGCGTCGGCAAGATCGTCGTCAACGACCGGCCCGTCGAGGACTACTTCCCGTCGCAGACCCACCGGATGCAGATACTCGAGCCGCTGACGATCACTGCTACAGAGGGCCGCTACGACATCGACGCCACCATCGGCGGCGGCGGTTCCAGCGGCCAGGCCGGCGCCCTGCGCCTGGGCATCTCCCGGGGTTTGGTCGAGGTCGAGCCCGAGCTGCGGGACACTCTGAAGAAGGGCGGGTACCTCACCCGCGACCCGCGCAAGAAGGAATCGAAGAAGTACGGCCTCAAGAAGGCCCGCAAGGCGCCGCAGTACAGCAAGCGCTGACGGCCGCCCGCAGCAGGGAAGTCTTGAGAGCGCCTCCCGTTCCGGGCCAGATGCCCGCATCGGGCCGCGCCGGAAGCGTGCAGTGATCGTCGCTCTGGCCTCCGTCTTCGGGGCGCGGTCGTGACGCTGGCGTTCGGCACCGACGGGGTACGAGGCGACACGCGCGGGGCTCTGACCGGTCAATTGGTCGAGGCGGTGGGCGAGGCCGCGGGCGAGGTCCTGGGCGCCGACCAGTTCGCGGTGGGGCGCGACACGAGGATCTCCGGGCCGGAACTGGTCGAGGCCCTCAACCGGGGGGTTCGCCGAGCCGGAGGATCGGCCGTCGACCTGGGCGTCGTTCCCACGCCTGGTGTGGCTCTCTGGTGTCACGATGAGCAGGTCGCAGGGGCAGTGGTGTCCGCGTCCCACAACCCCTGGCACGACAACGGCGTCAAACTGTTCGCGCCCGGGGGCCGCAAGCTGAGCGACGAGGCCCAGCACGAGATCGAGCGGCGGGTCGCCGAGCTGCTCGCCGCTTCTCCAGGCGCGGCCGATGATCTCGCCGCGGGACGGGACTGCGGCGGCGGCCAGGCGAGCCTGGCCCTCGGTCGCCACATTGGCGCGGTGGCTGCGAGCCTCGAGGGACGCGATCTGGCGGGGCTGCGGGTCGTGGTCGACGCGGCCAATGGTGCTGCCTACCGCTCCGCTCCCGAGTGTCTGCGTGCTCTGGGCGCCGGTGTGGAGGCGATCAACGCCTCGCCGGACGGCTACAACATCAACGATGGCTGCGGATCCCTGCACCCCGAGAGCCTGCAGGCCGCGGTGGTGTCGTCCGGCGCCGACGCCGGCCTCGCCTTCGACGGGGACGCAGACCGGGTGCTGGCCGTCGACGGCGTCGGGACGCTCGTCGACGGCGACCAGATCCTCGCCGTCTGTGCCATCGACCGTGTTGAGCGAGGGCGGCTCGCCGGGAACGCGGTGGCGGTCACCGTCATGGCCAATCTCGGTCTCCGGCAGGCCATGGCCGGGCGCGGCATAGGGGTCGTCGAGACCCCGGTGGGCGACCGCTTCGTGCTCGAAGCGCTGGAGGAGCGAGGCCTGGTGCTTGGGGGCGAGCAATCGGGCCATCTGATATTCCGCGACCTGGCGACCACCGGTGACGGGCTGCTGACCGCGGTGCACCTGCTGGACGCAGTGAAACGATCCGGGAGCAGTCTGCGAGATCTCGCGGCCGAGGCCATGACCCGGCTGCCGCAGGTGCTGGTGGGTGTGCCCATTGCTGGCTCGGCGCGACCGGCTGATCTCGACGGGGTGCTCGGCGAGATCGCTTCAGAAGCAACGGCCCGCCTCGGGGACTCGGGCCGGGTGCTCGTGCGCCCGTCGGGTACCGAGCCGCTCGTGCGGGTGATGGTAGAGGCCGCAGACACCGGCACGGCCCAAGCCGAGGCCGATCGGCTAGCGGCCAAGATCGAGGCAGTGTTGTCATGCCCGTAGCGATCAGGCGAACTCCTGTCAGATTTCCACCGTATAGGTGGAGAATCGACAGGAAGTTCCTCGTAGGAGCTCTGGCCTGACATGTGCGGGATCATCGCCATAGTGCGCCGTCCGGCGTCGCGGCCCGTCCCGGAGGCTGCCGATGTCACCGGCCTGGTGGAGGCCGCCGCGGCGGTACTCGCCGAGGGCGCGGCGGCCGCGTCCGGCGGCGCTCTGGAGGGTGTGGCCGCGAACCTGGAGACGGCCGCTGACCGCCTGCAGGAGGCCAACCGCCTGCTGGGTGGGGTGCCGGGCCTGCGGCTCCTGCTGGGGTCGCCGGCGACGGCGGCGGCTCTGGAGAGCCTCATCGGGGCGGCCACGGCCGCGGTCGCCGGCATGGAGTCCGGCCTGGACGCCGACACGTCGCTGGAACCGGGTGAACTCGAGCACTTCAACCGGCAGCTGGTGCGGATCCGCGACGGCCTCTGGGCGATCGGGCGTGACCGGCTGCGGGCGGCCCAGGCGGTGTCGGAGCTGCTGTCGGCGGTCGGCATGGACCCCGGCTCCGCCCCGACGGCCGCCGTCGAGGGCTACCTGTCGGTCCACCAGGCCCTCTCCGCGCTGGACCGGCTCGAGGTTCGGGGCCGCGACTCGGCCGGACTGCACCTGCAGATCAGCGGGCACGGGCTCGATCCCGGCGATCCGGCCGTCGCTGACGCTCTGGGGCGACGAGCCGGCGACGAGTCCTTCGGCTCGGGCTCGGTCCGCCTCGTCGACGGCGTCCTCAGCATCGTCCACAAGACCGCGGCCGAGATCGGCGAGCTCGGCGACAACACCGCGGCTCTGCGGGCCGCGGTCGCCTCCGACGATCTCCTGGCGGCCGCGCTGGCGTCTATCGATGCCCGGGTGCTGCTGCTGGGACACACCCGCTGGGCCTCGGTCGGGATCATCTCGGAGGCGAACGCCCATCCGCTCAACAGCGAACTGCTCGGCGAGAGCACCCCTTACGTCGTCGGCGCCATCAACGGCGATGTCGACAACTACGCCGAGTTGCTCGACGCGGCCGGGGTGCGGGTGCCGCCGGCCATTACCACCGACTCCAAGACGGTTCCCGCCCTGATGGGCCGCCGCACGGCCCAGGGCCTGGATTCCGGCGAGGCGTTCCGGCGGACGGTGGCGGAGTGCGAGGGCTCGGTGGCGGTGGCCGTCTGCGCCTCCGAGGCACCCGGTCGCCTGCAGCTCGCGCTGAGGGGTAGCGGGCAGGCCCTGTATGTGGGGCTCGCCGACGACGCCTTCATAGTGGCCAGCGAGCCCTACGGGGTGGTCGAGGAGACGCCGCGCTACCTGCGGATGGACGGCGAGGCCCTGGCTGCGGGCTCCAATCCCACCACCGGTCGCGGCCAGATCGTCGAGCTGGACGCCACCCGGGCCGGTCTGCTCTCCGGCGTGGCTCGGCAGTCCTACGACGGCACCAGCCTGCCGGTGGCTCCGGCGGAGATCTCGACCGCGTCCATCACCACCCGCGACGTCGACCGCGGCGACCACCGTCACTACCTGCTCAAGGAGATCAGCGAGGCGCCGTCGTCGTTCCGCAAGACGCTTCGAGGCAGGATCATCGACACTCCGGCAGGCCTGGACCTGTCGATCGGGCCCGACACGCTGCCCGACGAAGTCCGGTCGGGCCTGCGGGACGGCTCCGTGTCGTCGGTGCTGGCCGTCGGGCAGGGCACCGCCGCAGTGGCGGGAGAGAGCTTCGCGCTGGGCCTCAGAACGCTCATGGCCGAGTCCGGCAGGGAGGCCGCGCTGGACGTCCGGGCGATGCCGGCCACGGAACTGTCCGCGTTCGGGCTGCGGGCCGACATGTCCGACACGCTGGTGGTGGCCATCTCGCAGTCGGGGACCACCACCGACACCAACCGCACGGTGGAGTTGGTGAGGGCCAGGGGAGCGTCGGTGGTGGCCGTGGTCAACCGTCGCAACAGCGACCTCACCGACCGGGCCGACGGGGTGCTGTACACCTCCGACGGCCGCGATGTGGAGATGAGCGTGGCCTCCACCAAGGCCTTCTACTCCCAAGTGGCGGCCGGCTGCCTGCTGGCCGCCGCCATCGCGGGCGACGTGGCCGGCGATCGGGGGATGGCCTCGAGGCGCAGCCTCCTCGATGCGCTCCGGACCCTGCCGGAGGTGCTGGAGGCGGTGCTGGAGCGGCGCCCCGCCATCGGCGAGGCCGCCCGGAGCCTGGCCCTGAGCCGCCGCCACTGGGCGGTGGTGGGCAACGGCCCCAACCAGGTGGCGGCCCGCGAGGTGCGCATCAAGCTCTCGGAGCTCTGCTACATGTCGATCTCCAGCGACGTCACCGAGGACAAGAAGCACATCGACCTCTCGGCCGAGCCCCTGGTGGTGGTGTGCGCGGCCGGGCTGTCGGGATCGGTGGCCGACGACGTGGCCAAGGAGGTGGCCATATTCGGCGCCCACCGGGCCGCACCGGTGGTGGTGGCCGACGACGGCGACACCCGCTTCGACGGCGCGTCGGCGGTGCTCGCCGTGCCGGCGGTCGACCCGCGGCTCGCCTTCCTGCCGACGACGATGGTGGGTCACCTGTTCGGCTACGAGGCGGCCCTGGCCATCGACGCCGGAGCCCGGCCCCTGCGGGAGGCCCGAGCCGCCATCGAAGCGGCCGCGGCCCTCCCCGGCACCACCGCGGAGGATGTTCTGCGCCTGGCCCGTCCGACCCTGCGGCAGAGCTCGGCCGTCCTCTCCGCGGGACTGCGCCGCGGCGACTACGACGGCCATCTGGAGGCGTCCACAGCCGTGGCAATCACCACTGCCATGCGCTACGCCAGGCGCATCGTGCCATTCGACGTCTATGAACTCGAGATGGGCCGTGTCGGCACGCCCGAGGCCGTGGTCGACGACCTCGTGGCCGCGCTCAGCACTGGGATCGACGAGCTGACCCGCCCGATCGACGCCATCCGGCACCAGGCCAAGACGGTCACCGTGGGGATCTCGCGCTCGGACCAGACCCTGCTGGAGGCACCGCTCATCCGGGCCGTGCTCGCGGCGGGAGCGCCCCGCGACCGGCTCTCCTACTCGACGCTCAGGGCTCTGGCCGACCTGAGCGCAGCGGTGGTGGAGGTGCTGGGCCACACCCGCTACCGCCTCGATGGTCTGGACACCATCGCGGTGGTGGACCAGGGAGGCATCGCGGCCGGCATCGTGTCGCGCACCGCAGCCTCGCCCGCGCTGACCGGGAGCAAGCACCGGGTGGCGGTGGAGCGTCGGGTGCTGGCCGCCCGGGGCCGCCACGATGGCCGAACGGTCGTGTTCGTTCCCGAGGTCGCCGCGGGCTCCACCGTCGGCATCACCCTGCTGCATGTCCGCTTCGCGGAGTCGCTGCCGACTGCCGCGGCCCGGGGCGTGCTTCAGGGGTACCACAACCGCTACTCGGAGTTGCGCGACGCCGTGACCGAGACCGAACCCGATTTCGACGAGGAACGCCTGGCCGGAATCGCCCCGGTCGACCTGCTCACCTCGCCCATCGGGGACTTGGCCGACCGCTGGCGCTCCTGACCGCCGGACGGATCCACCGGGTTCGGTGGGTCTCGGCGCCTGGGTATCGTTGCGAGGGTGACTGAGGGGGCCAGCGACCTCTCCCATTCCGGGGTCGTCGGGATCGGCACCGACCTGGTCGACGTCGACCGCTTCCGAACGGTGCTGCTGCGGCGGCCGTCGGTGGCCGACCGGCTGTTCACCGCGGGCGAGCGAACCTACGCTCAGCGGGCCGTGGATCCGGCCGCCCGGCTGGCGGCCCGATTCGCGGCCAAGGAGGCCGCACTCAAGGCCCTCGGCTACGGGTTGGGCGGGATGCGCATGGCCGAGATCGAGGTGGTCCGCGACGACGACGGCCGTCCGGAGATCCGGCTCCACGGCGCGGCCTGCTCGAGAGCGGCCGAGCACGGCGTGAGCCGCTGGCTCGTCTCCCTCTCCCACACCGATCACCTCGCTCAGGCAACTGTCGTCGCGCTGGCCCGATGATCCCGGTCGTGACACCGGACCGGATGGCCGAGATCGACGCGGCCGCTCCCGAACCCGTCGATGTGCTGATCGAGCGAGCCGGCGCAGCCGTGGCCCAGGCCGCGACCGAGGTGATGGGCGGCCGGTTCGGACGGCGGGTCGTGGTGCTGGCCGGTCCCGGCAACAACGGCGCCGACGGGCGGGCTGCCGCCCGCCGGCTACGCCGGCGCGGCGCGCGGGTTCACGTCTTCTCCGCCATCGATGCTCCCGAGACGCTGCCGGCTGCCGAGCTCTACATCGACGCGGCCTTCGGCACAGGCCTGTCAAGGCCCTACACCCCGCCGCGGCGGGGCCAGCCCGACGCGCCGGTTCTGGCCGTCGACATACCCAGCGGTCTCAACGGGCTGACCGGCGAGTCTCTGGGCGGCCCGGTGTGGCCGGCACGGCGTACGGTCACCTTCGCGGCGCTCAAGCCGGGTCTGCTGTTCGGCGACGGCCCGGCCACCTGCGGTTCCACGACCGTCGCCGACATCGGCCTGGCTGTCAGCGCCGACGACGTCGATGCCTGCGCTCTGATGACCGACGCCGACCTCCAGTCACTGCCCGCGGGCACCGGTGCGACCCACAAGTGGCACTCCGCCGCTCTGGTCGTGGCCGGCTCGCCGGGAATGGGCGGCGCCGCGGCGCTGGCATGCGAGGCAGCCGTGCGCAGCGGGGCCCGTATGATCCACCTCAGCACCTCCGCCGAGGCAGGCATGGTCTCATTCGTCGAAGCGGTGCGATCCGAGCCGCCCCTGGCGGTGGATGCCGACCGCTTCGCGGTGTGTGCGGCCGGGCCAGGCCTGGGCACCGGCGAGCAGGCTGGGAAGCGTCTCGCCGACGCTTTGGCGCTCGACCTGCCTACTGTGATCGACGCCGACGGACTGCGCCTGCTGCACGACCCCGCGGTGGCGGCTGCCATGGATCAGTGCCGGAGCCGCTCAGTTCCCGTCGTGCTCACCCCGCACGACGCCGAGTTGGAGGCGGTGACGGGCAGCAGGCCCGGACCGGACCGCATCGCCGCAACCAGAGCCGCCGCGGTACAGACCCAAGCTGTCGTGCTGCTCAAGGGCGGCCCCACCGTGGTCGCCGACCCGCACGGGCGGGTCAGGATCGTGTCCAGCGGGGACTCCCGGCTGGCCTCCGCCGGCACCGGCGATGTTCTCACCGGCATGATTGCGGGCCGCCTGGCTGCCTTCGGGTCGCAGCGCCTGCTTCACCGCGTGGCCGAGGCCGCGCACCTCCACGGGAGGGCTGCTGCCGCGGCCGCCGGGGAGGCCGCCCGCCTGCTGGCCAGCGATCTACTCGGTGCGCTGAGGACGGTCACGCCGTGAGCGCCCGGGCGCGGACGGCCAGAGTGGCGCGGGTGCGGCCGGCTGCCATCGAGGCCAACGCCCGCCGCCTTGTCGAGCGGGCTGGTGCCGCGGCCCTGTGTGCGGTGGTCAAGGCCGACGGCTACGGCCACGGCGCGCTGGACGCAGCCCGAGCCGCTCTTGCGGGCGGCGCCTCCTGGCTGGCGGTGGCCACTGTCACCGAGGCGCTGGAGATCGCCGAGGGCATCGACAGCGACGCGCCGGTGCTGATGCTGTCGGAGGTCGCTCCCCACCTCGCAGCAGAAGCGGCTGGTGACTGCCCGGAGCGGGTCCGGTTCACAGTGGCGTCGGCGGCAGGCATCCGGGCGCTGGCCGCCGCGGCGGGATCCGAGCGTGCCGTACACCTCAAGGTGGACACCGGCATGCACCGCATGGGCGCCCTGCCCGCCGAACTCGAGGCGGTCGCCCAGGCCTTGCGGGAGGCCGGGCCGGCGCTGCGGCTGGAGGGCGTGTGGACCCATCTGGCCGTGGCCGATGCCCCCGACGATCCCTTCACCGCCGAGCAGTTGCGACGGTTCGACCGGGCCCTGGACGCGCTGCGGGGCCTCTGCGTTCCCAGCGGCATTGTCCACACCGCCAACTCCGCGGGGCTGCTGGCCCATCCCGGCGCCCGCCGCGACCTGGTCCGGCCCGGCATCGCCGTCTACGGCGTTCCGCCCTCGCTCGAGCTTGAGGGCGCAGTCGTGCTCGAACCGGCGCTGGAGCTGGTGTCGCGCGTCACCGCGGTACGGACCGTGGCCGAAGGTGAGACGGTGTCCTACGGACGGCACTGGCGGGCTGATCAGCCCACCCGGGTGGCCACCGTCGCCATCGGGTATGCCGACGGCATCCGGCGGCACAGCGGCGAGGCTGGGGTGGAGGTGCTGGTGCGGGGCCGGCGGTGCCCGATCGTGGGCGCGGTGACGATGGATCAGCTCATGGTCGCTCTCGATCCGACCATCGAGGATGAGACCGCGGCCGGCGACGAGGTTGTGCTCATCGGTCGCCAGGGCACCGAGGAGATCACGGCCACGGAGATCGCCCAGCGCCTGGGCACGATCGCCTACGAAGTGCTGACCTCCATCTCGGCCCGCGTGCCCCGGGTGCTGGTCTAGGTCCTCTGGTGCCCGTCGACCTGCAGATCGTCGGCGTCGAGATCGGCCACTGGACCGATCCGGTCGCACGCACCGGCTGCACCGTGATCGTGCTCCCGCCGGGGACGACCGCCTCGGGGGAGGTGCGGGGCGGTGCGCCGGCCACCCGCGACTTCGCCCTCCTCGCGCCCGAGCGGCTGGTGGAGTGCGTCGACGCTGTCGTGCTCGCCGGGGGATCCGCCTTCGGCCTGGCTGCCGCCGACGGGGTGATGGAGGTCCTCGAGGCCGAGGGACGCGGGTTTGAAACGGCCCACGGGCCGGTCCCGATCGTGGTGGCCATGGCCCTCTACGACCTCGGCGTGGGGGATCCGGCCGTGCGCCCCGGTGCCGCGGCCGGCCGACACGCGGCCACCAGCCGGGCGACTTCGGTGGACGCCGGGCCGGTGGGGGCCGGCGCGGGCGCCACCGTGTCCAAGTGGCTCGGTACCGGGAACGCCGAGCCCGGCGGACTGGGGATCGCCACCGTACGCCGGGACGAGCTGGCGGTCTGCGCCGTCGTGGCGCTCAACGCGGCCGGCACCCCTGCACCGGGCGCGCACCAGACGTTCGAGCAGGTGGCTGACGGGTCGTTCCGGCAGTGGAGAGCCCGGTCCAGCCCGTTCACCAACACGACGCTGTGTGCGGTCATCACCAACGCCGCGCTGTCCAAGACCGACTGCTTCTGGGTGGCCCAGGGCGGCCACGACGGCCTGGCCCGCGAACTGGTCCCGGCCCACACCCGAAGCGACGGCGACGCGGTGGTGGCCGCCGCCACCGGCGGCGTGCCGGCCGACACCGACGACGTGCGGCTGATGGCGGTGGCGGCCGTGGCCAAGGCTGTACGCAGCGCCGTCGGTACGCTCGAAGGGTGAGATCGACACTCTCAACTGCGCCCGCGCGAGGTGTGGGTGTTCGCGTGTAGGACCGCCGGCGCTGGCGGGACGCGGGCGCTGGGCGGTGCGGTCGCCACGCTCGTCGACGTCGGCGATGTCGTGGTGCTGGTCGGGGACCTGGGCGCGGGCAAGACCGCGTTCGTGCAGGGGTTCGCAGCCTCGTTGGGTGTGACCGCTCCCGTCACCAGCCCCACCTTCACGCTGGCCAACCGCTATGAGGGGCGTCTGGTGGTCAACCACCTCGACGTGTACCGCTTCGACTGTCCCGAAGAGGTGAGCGACCTCGCCCTGCCCGAACTCCTCGACGACGGTGTGACCCTGGTGGAGTGGGGCGACACCATCGCGTCGGCGCTTCCGTCGGAGCACCTGTCGGTGACGATCCGCTTCGGCGACGGCGACGACGACCGCAGCTTCGAGCTGCGGGGCCAGGGCGCGACCTGGAACCGGCGGGCCGACCGGTTGAGGGCTGCGCTCGTCCGATGGGCCGTGCCGTGCTGATTCTCGGGATCGAGTCGGCCACCGGGCGGGTGGGCTGCGCCATCGGCGGCCACGAGGGCGTGCGGGCCTCGGTTCAGACCACCCGCGACCGCCGTCACGCCGAGTTGCTCGCCCCCCAGATCCAGGCCGCGTGCGCCCACGCCGGCGTCGGCCTGCGCGACCTGGGCGCGGTCGCGGTCGACGTGGGTCCGGGGCTCTATACCGGTCTGCGAGTGGGTGTGACCACCGCCATAACCATGGCCCACGCCTTGCGGGTGCCCATGGTCGCGGTCAGCAGCCTCGACCTGGTCGCCTACCCGCTGCGCCACACCGGCCGCACCCTCACAGTGGTGATCGACGCCCGGCGCGGCGAGGTGTTCCACGCCCGGTACGGATGCCTGCCCGGAGGGGTGCAGCGCCTCGACGAGCCCGAGGTAGGTACCCCCGACCATGTCGTGTCGCAGATTCTGGCCAGCGCCGAGGAGACGCTCGTGGTGGGGGACGGAGCGGAGAGCTACGCGTCGATGTTCGAGCGGCTGCGAGGCGTGGAGCTGGCCGATCCCGGCTTCGCGCATCCCTCGGCTGAGTCGCTGGTGCTGCTGGCCCACGCCCTGGCGCTGCGCGAGGAGTTCGTGCGGCCCGATGAGATCGAGCCCCTGTACCTGCGGCGCCCCGACGCGCAGCCCCACCGGACTGCGAGTTCAGCATGACCGGGTCCGGGCCGCTTGTGGCCGCCAGCGAGCCGATCCTGGGCATCGAGACCTCCTGCGACGAGACAGCCGCGGCGGTGGTCGCCGGCGGCAGGCAGGTGCTGTCGTCGGTGGTGTCCAGCCAGATCGACCTGCACGCCCGCTACGGCGGGGTGGTTCCCGAGGTGGCGGGCCGGGCCCACGTCGAGCGCATGGTCCCGGTGGTGTCGCAGGCGCTGGTGGAGTCAGCCGTCGACGACTCCGACATCGCCGCGGTGGGGGCTACCGCCGGACCGGGCCTGGTGGGCGCGCTGCTGGTCGGCGTGTCGGCGGCCAAGGCGCTGGCGCTGGTTTGGGATGTGCCGTTCGTGGCCGTCAACCACCTGGAGGCCCACCTCCACGCGGCCTTCCTGGATGAGCCGACCCTGGAACTGCCCGTGGTGGTGGTGCTGGTCTCGGGAGGCCACACCATGCTCGTGCTGATGGAGGAGCGGCTGCGGTACCGCGTTCTCGGGGCCACTCTCGACGACGCCGCCGGGGAGGCCTTCGACAAGGTGGCCCGCTACATGGGCCTCGGATACCCGGGCGGTCCCGCTATCGACCGGTTGAGCGAGCAGGGCGACCGGGACGCGGTCACCTTTCCCAGGGCGATGCTGCACGACGGCTGGAACTTCTCCTTCAGCGGGCTCAAGACCTCGGTCATCAACTACCTGCGCCGCCAGCCGGACGCGCCTGCTGCCGACGTGGCCGCGTCGTTCCAGGAGGCGGTGGCCGATGTGCTGGTGGCCAAGGCCCGCCGGGCTGCCGCCGAGCATGGCGCGCTGGGTCTGTGCCTGGCCGGTGGCGTGGCCGCCAACAGCCGTCTGCGGGAGATGACGCTCGACGCCTGCACGGCCGACGGGCTGGCCGCCTACCTGCCGAGCCGGGCCATGTGCACCGACAACGCGGCCATGGTGGCCGCAGCTGCGTGGTGGCGTCTGAAGGCCGACGGGCCCTCACCGCTGACAGTCGGCGCCGACCCGTCACTAGGCCTGCCAGAAGGCTAGAAACACCTGGCTTCGCGCGTTGTGGCGCACCCCGACGCGCCCTATCGTTGGCACTCGTCACGGGAGAGTGCCAACGCCCGTGCTCAGTCCAAGAACACCAAGAACACCAAGAACACCGAGTCCGGGAGGACACATGAACCTGCAGCCACTCGAGGATCGCATCGTTGTGCGGCCCGGCGACGCCGAGGAGACCACCGCCAGTGGTCTCGTCATCCCCGACACCGCCAAGGAGAAGCCCCAGCAGGGCGACGTGCTGGCGGTAGGCCCCGGTCGCCGGTCCGACGACAGCGGTGAGCTCATCCCCATGGACGTAGCGGTGGGCGACACCGTCGTCTACTCGAAGTACGGCGGCACCGAGATCACCGTCGACGGTGAGGACCTGCTGATCCTCAACGCCCGCGACGTGCTCGCCAAGGTCGTCTGAGGTACCCGATGCCCAAGATCCTCAAGTTCGACGAAGAGGCCCGCCGGGGCCTCGAGACGGGCGTCAACAAGCTCGCCGACGCGGTGAAGGTCACTCTCGGCCCCAAGGGCCGCAACGTGGTTCTCGACAAGAAGTTCGGCGCTCCGACCATCACCAACGACGGCGTGTCCATCGCCCGCGAGGTGGAGCTCGACGACAAGTTCGAGAACATGGGCGCCCAGCTCGTGAAGGAAGTGGCCACCAAGACCAATGACATCGCCGGCGACGGGACCACCACCGCGACGGTGCTGGCCCAGGCCCTCGTGCGCGAGGGGCTGCGCAACGTGGCCGCCGGCGCCAACCCGATGGCTCTCAAGCGGGGCATCGATGCCGCGGTGACAGCCGCCGTGGACGCGCTGGCCGAGCAGGCCGTGCCGGTGTCCACCGACAAGGAGAAGGTGCAGTCGGTGGCGTCGATATCCGCGGCCGACGCCGCGGTGGGCGAGACGCTGGCCGAGGCCTTCGACAAGGTCGGCAAGGACGGCGTGATCACCGTCGAGGAGAGCAACACGTTCGGCATGGACCTGGACTTCGTGGAGGGCATGCAGTTCGACAAGGGCTACCTGTCCCCGTACTTCGTCACCGATCCGGAGCGCCAGGAGGCCGTGCTCGAGGAGCCGTACGTGCTCCTGAACCAGGGCAAGATCAGCGCGGTGTCGGACCTGCTGCCGGTGCTCGAGAAGGTCATGCAGACGGGCAAGCCCCTGCTGATCATCGCCGAGGACGTCGAGGGCGAGGCCCTGGCCACGCTGGTCGTCAACAAGATCCGCGGCACCTTCAACTCCACCGCCGTGAAGGCCCCCGGCTTCGGCGAGCGCCGCAAGGCAATGCTGCAGGACATGGCCATCCTCACCGGTGGCCAGGTCGTGGCCGAGGAGGTCGGACTCAAGCTCGACTCGGTCGACCTGTCGCTGATGGGGTCGGCCCGCAAGGTCGTGATCACCAAGGACGACACCACCATCGTGGAGGGCGCCGGCGACACTTCCGATGTCGAGGGTCGTGTCAACCAGATAAAGGCCGAGATCGACAACACCGACTCGGACTGGGACCGCGAGAAGCTCCAGGAGCGCCTGGCCAAGCTGGCCGGCGGCGTCGCCGTGGTGCAGGTCGGTGCGGCCACCGAGGTGGAGCTCAAGGAGACCAAGCACCGCATCGAGGACGCCATCTCGGCCACCCGGGCCGCCATCGACGAGGGCATCGTCGCCGGCGGCGGCACGGCGCTGCTGCGAAGCCGCGCCGCGGTCGCCGAGGTCGCGGCCGGACTCGACGGCGACGAGGCCACCGGGGCCCGCATCATCGGTGAGGCCCTCTCCGCGCCCACCCGTCTGATCGCCGAGAACGCCGGCCACGAGGGCGCCATCGTGGTGCGCGAGGTCGAGGCCGCCTCCGGCTCGGAGGGCTTCGACGCGGTCGCGGGCGAGATCGTCGACCTCATCGGTGCCGGCGTGATCGACCCGGTCAAGGTGACCCGGGCCGCGCTCCAGAACGCGGCGTCGATCGCCGGCCTGATGCTCACCACCGAGGTGCTCGTGGCCGACAAGCCCGAGGAGAAGCCCCCGCCCGGTCCCCCCGGCGGAGGCATGGACGGCATGGGAGGCATGGGCGGCATGATGTAGCCGTTCGCCCCCAGCGAACCCCCCAAGGAGCCCGAGCGATGAGTTCGGGCTCCTCCGCGCCCGTCCCACTCGTCGCGGAGAGCATGATCGGCAAGGGGCTCAGATGTGACGAGCTGACTGCTGCTGAGTGACGGTCAGTGCCGCGTGGTCATCGTGGGTTCGTTGGCGAGCGTGTGAGTCAGATCGTCAATGTGCTGGACGTCAGACTCGCCGCAGCCGAGGATCTCTCTGGCGAATCTGTGGTTGAGTTCGTGGCGCGCCGGGTCATCGTTGATCTTGGCGAAGCCTTGCAGGGTGGAGTCCTTGAGGTCGGCGAAGAGATCGCTGGCCGCCGCGATTTGCTTGTCGTTGAGTTGGTTCATGTCGAGCACCGGCATACTGCGAGCGAGTTCGTGCGGCACCCGGCTGCGCCCCAGATAGGGGCGGTTGGCGTGCGTGATCCGCAGCAGCATTCCGGGTGTGCTGTTGAGCCAGAGGCACAGCGCCTCCTCGGTTCCGGGGCGGTTGTCGAGAAGGTTGAGGGTGATCCATGAGCTGATGCCGATGGCGCTGCGGTCGGTGACCGCAGCGGCGATCCTCTGCGGAGCGTGGCCGAGTTCGGCGGCGAGATGCAGCCGCCCTGCCCGTTGGAGCATCTGGTCCTGTTCGTTCTTGAGTCCCTGGCGTCGTTTCAGCACGGCATCGGGCGAGGGGTTCATGGTGGTGACGCGGTCGTGGCGGTGGTGCCAGAGCCCCGCATCCTGAAGCCGTGTGGGTGTGTCTTCCGAACAGTCGAACAGCCCGCCCTTGCCCTTGATCTGCATGTGGTACGGACCCAGTTCGGCGAGGGTGCCTAGCTCAGCGATTGGCACCGTTGTCGTTCCGAGTTTGTGCTGGGCGCGGAGAAGAGCGGCGGCCTCGGTGAGCGCGCAGTCGGTGAACGCTACTTGCATCCATGCCTGCGGGCCCAGCTGCGACTGTTTGACGCTGACGATCTCGCCCCACTTGTCGGAGGGGTGCGGGTAGTCGATGTCGGCGCATCGCATGTCTGTCCGCCCAGTGATGGGCCGATCGTCGGTGTGGTTGAGCAGCGCGCGGGTGAGGGCGATGGCGTCGGCTGGATCGTCGGGGTTGTGGCGCAGGTTGACGAAGTTGACTCGGTGGTTGGTGCGGTCCGTGGTTCGGGTCGCGACGATCAGCGTTTCGGCAATCCGCGTGGATTCTGAGAAGCTGCACCAGCGTCGTCCGGGCAAGTCCTTGGTCTTGGTGCGGTGCCGCGGATCGTGGCTTGTTATGACCCACTCGATCTGGTAACCCTCCAATAGTCTATCGCGGACGGGCTGCCATCGGCTGCCTGTCACTGCTGTCAGTGGAAGCACGACAGCGAGCATGCCGCCTTCGCGGATCTCTTGATCCATCAGGGCCACGAACGCCGAACCAAGACCAGCGTACATGCTGCCGATGGTTCCGGTAAGCGTCTTGGTGATGGCAATCTTCATCTTGGTCGCGTCATCATCGGACAGAACTGAACCGAACAGCGGGTTCCACATGGTGTTTTCGGTGCTGCCGGGGCCACCCGCACGCGTGTATGGCGGGTTGCTGATGAACAGATCGACCTTCGCTGGAAGGTGAATGTCCTTGCGCTTCTCGCCACTCATCTGACTGCGGGTAGCAGTGGACCCAGAAGGGAACATCTCCATCGCAACCACAGACTCATGGTTCGGCGCTCGGCGCAAGAAGTCAAGGCTGCCCAGTCGCGGGACCTTCGTTGTTGGCTCTACGTCATGGGGGACGGTGTAGATATGGATGCCTGAGAGCACTCGGGATGTCTCTGCCATCGACAGCGTGGTATTGGTGAGATGTTCCGCGCCTGGCACTACGTCGTACCCGTACAGGCTGCGTTCGAGGATCGGTTTCATGTCCGGTGCCTGAGAGCCGGAAGTGCTGGAGCGGCAGGCCTTGAGCACTTCCTGCAACGCTGCCATGAGCAGCGTGCCGCTGCCACAGGCTGGATCAACGATCCGCAACCCGTCGGCCAGCGCTTCGGTGTCGCGAGTCGACCTCGAGGCGAGCGGTCCGTTGGGCGATCCGAACGCCAAACCGGCGAGCATCACAGCAGCAGGAATGGTCGTGTAGTTGGTGGCGAGGTACTTGCGGCTGTTCAACAACCGATGGAACACCCGACCAGCGATGTCGTGTTGCTTGATGACTTGATCCTGCGCCATGCCGCTGGCGCATTCCCTCAGAATACTCAACACCTGATGCGCTCGCGCGGTAGAGACCCTGCTGAGCGCTGTCTTGGCTAGATCGAATATCGGATACCAGTTGATGCTCAGGATGTAGGTCCACTCGGCGAGCGTCTCAGTGACGCTGGCTTCCTTCGACGGCACAGGTATGGACTTGCCCTGGTGGGCGACGGGCATGCTCGAGGGAGATAGGTTCGCGGCTAGAAGCTCTTGGAACAAGAGCGCGTTCAACCACACCAGAGCGCAGGTCGCCGCCGGGTCGGAGTCATCATGGGGCTGCTGGATGTACGGGTCAGCCTTCAGGATGACCGCAGATGCGGCTATCGCTTCGGACGCTGTCGCGACGACTTGATCGACGGCTGCTGGCCTGCGAGCCTGAGTCCAGTAATTCAAGAGCAGATCTGACAGATCGCGGACCGTTCCGATCTGCTCCCCGCCGAACCTAATGATCTTACGCTGGCGCGTGATCTCCTTGAATCTCAAGGTCTCGCATGCTTCTAGCTGTCTCGTGCTGACGCTGACAGCGAGGTTCCGGTAGTCGTTCGGATACACGAGCGTGAAAGCTCTGGTGATCGGGCGACCCCGCCACAGCAAGCGGCGATTGGTGGGCAGACGCTTCAAGGCGTCCTTCTCGACATCCCGTGCGGGAGCGAACTCCGCCTCTATGGCGACGCACTCGTCCTCTAACTCGACAAGGACATCGACCTGGTGCTGTCGCCGCTCTGGGTCGACCACATTGCGCTGCTCGGCTTCCGCGTCCAACCCGAACCTTCGCAGATGTTCCGCTACCTGAAAGTTCAGCGCGGTCTCTACGGTGACACCGTCGCCCGCGCTCATGGGCGGGTCGCGGCAATTGGGCGGGCTTGGGCGGGCACGCTCCGCATTCTGGCACAGCCGCCTTAGCGGGCTCGCGCACCCCCGCGGCTGAAGCGGCGACGGCGCTAACGCTTGGGTACCTTTGGACAGCACGTTTCTTTCCGTTCTTGCACGCCCGATAGCCTGCGAGACCTGTGAGGGCCTTGGTGGTCGGAGTCGTGTTAGTTGCCAGCCCCTTCGTCGGTTTGGCCACGACAGGAACGGTCATGCACTACTGGCCGAGGATTCATGGGGATGATGTCACCGCGACGTCAAGCCAACCCTCGCGCGTGATCAGGACGGAGGCGGTGCTGGTGGAAGTGCCCGATGTGATCGGGCTCAGCTACGGAGAGGCCGACGCCCAGCTACGGGCCCTCGGGTTGCAGCCGGAGCCGAGCTACCAGGTCAACATCGAGCAGCCCGAGAACACGGTCTTCGCGCAGAGCCCGCCCGCGGGCCAGCGCATCGCCGAGGAGGGCATCGTGGCCCTGACCGTCAGCCAGGGTGAGATTCCCAGGGTGCCGTCGGTGCGGGGCCGCAACCGGGTCGACGCCGAGGAGTTGCTCAGGAACGCCGGCTTCGGTGTCATCGTGATCGAAGGCCCCAGCCAGGCCGAGGCCGGCACCGTGGTCTTCCAGGAGCCCGCCTCCGGCACCGAGATCACCGAGGGCGACCTGGTGGTGACGATCACCGTCTCCACCGGCCCGGGACAGATCTTCGTGCCCGACGTCCGGGGACAGTCGCCCTTCGATGCGATCCAGACGCTCATCGGTCAGGGGTTCCGGGTCGCGGAGCGGCGGGAGCCGTCGAGCGAGGTCCCGGAGGGGGAGATCATCGACACCGACCCGCCGCACGGCTTCCCGGTGTCGGCCGGGCTGGAGGTGTTCATCATCATCTCCGACGGGCCGCAACCAGCTAGTACAGGCGAACACGAGGAATCGGCGATCAAGTCGGAACTGAGGGCGGCGGAGGCGGACTTGGAGTGGTTCGCTTTCGTCGATGAACTACTGGCGGCGGCGGAGGTCGACGTGGTGCACGAGGCCACTAGAACCGAGGTGTGGGAGGCGGCGCTACAGACCCGGGACGGACGCGCCCTGAGCGAAGCACTGAGCCAGGCCGAAGACCGCGTGATGCAACTGCGGGTCCATCCCAACGTGTTCGCCCAGAGCGCCGAGCTGCTGTTTGACGTGATCTTGCACTATGAGCAGTCCTGGCCGTGGGTGCGAACAGCCTGGGATGCCGCCGAAGTGCAGTTCTATGACCCCCGCCTGCCTCACGGGTGCGACGCGTTGGCCTGCGCAGTGACCGGTGGTCCCGTGGGGGAGCCTCCACAGATCTGGTTCACCCTGGACGTGTTGCGCTCGGCACCGCACCGCGTTGAGGATGTGCTGCTGCACGAGCTAGGTCACATCTGGGAGGATCTTTGGTGGCGGGGGTTTGCTGGTTCGGCCTGGGAGGACGCGCGCTCTAGGTTCCACAACCACTACCTCGGGTGCCGCCGCGACGGAATGTCAGATGAGCGGTTCCGGGGGGAGTTGCTTGCTGACACGATGGTGATGGTCACCCGCGGCATCACCTACCACCGGTCCGGATGGCATGAGGGCGAGTTCCTCTGGGACGACGGGTACTACGACCCGCAGCACCACGCTTACGGCGACGACTTCCAGTACTTCGACGCCGACGGGTTCTTGGGGTGCCTGGTGGACGGCTCAGGGCCTCCACAGCATCTGCGGGACGCCGTCCGAGAGGCATTGGGTTAGGTTCGCCCGGCCGTGCCTGACCGCGAGAGTCGCCCCTTCTCCCTTGAGCCCTCCCAACCTTCAATGAGCGTTGGCTGCCAAGGGTTACCATGTGAGCCGACCATCATGGCGAGTTCGCAGCAGTATGAGCCATAGGCAACATGACGCGAAAGGTTGCCATGTGAGCCGACCATCATGGCGAGTTCGCAGCAGTATGAGCTATAGGCAACATGACGCGAAGACGGCTATCGAACACGAGCTGAGACGACTCGGGTCACGCACGTCGACGCGATGATGAGAGGACGGCCTGACCTGGATCCCTTGGCCCACGGGCAGAAGGATGAGAGCGGGGGCGGGCTTGCTCTTCGATTCCGACGGTCACGCCGGGCTCAGCAGCCGGATGTCGCATCGCGGTCCGGGAGCCTTGGCCAGCCGGGCGTCGGCGGTGAGGAGGGGGCAGCCCAGAAACTCGGCCAAGGCGACGTACACGGCGTCGTAGACGGTCACGGTGGCTCGCAACTCGTACGCCCGTTGCAGCATCGTCAAAGCCGGATGCCGCTGAAACGGCAAGTCAGCCAGGGTGGCCAGGGCAGTGGCGAAGCGCTCGTCCGTGAGACTCCTCGCGATCCAGCGCTTCCGGAGCACCGCCGCCGTCTCGACATCGGCCACGTCCGGCAACGAGACCTCCTCGGCGCGGCTCACCGCGGCCCGGGCGACACGACCAGCTCGTCCGTCCTCGGCGAGAAAGTTGGCCAGTACAGAGGCGTCCACGACAATCAGTGCCGCGGTCCTCTGTCTTCGCGTGCATCCAACGCCTCGAACCTCTCGTGCAGGACCTGGTCGCGTTCGGTTCTGATCTCGTCGAGGTCGGTGACCGCCTGCGCGAATCCGACACGGCCGCCCGAGTTCTGCTCGATCCGGGCGATGATCTCGTCAAGGGTCGGAGTCTCGGCCAGCCTGGCCAGCTCAGACGATAGGTAGCGCTGAAGGGAGGTTCCGTTGGCGCGGGCGCGCTGAGTGAGCTTGCGGTGGACGTCCTCAGGGACGTCTCGAACAAGCACATGAGGCATGCTTTCATTATGCAAGCACCCGCCGGGATCTGCAACTCTCGACTCCGAGCGGCACCGGTAGCCTCACCGGGATGGATCGTCCCGCGCCGGACCCGCGCAAGCTGCTGGACCACTGGGAGGAGTGGGAGCGGGGCGAGACCCCGCCCGGCCGGGTGATGAGCGACCTCAAGACCGGCGGGCTACGCGACCTCCTCCGGGACCTCGCCGGGGCCGCGGGCGGCGGGGACGAGTCCTGATCGAGCCGGCTGTATCGACGACGGTGGTCTTCGAGCCGCCGAGTCCTCCTGCTGGCAGGGACGGGTCCCAGCACATCCCCCGACCCGCGAACGTGCGTCTCGGAGGGCTTGCCCCGTGGGCGGGGCTGCCGGATGCACAACGCTGCCCGAGCTTGGCTCAGGTCCGCGATGCGGTTGAGACCACCGTGCCGACCCACATCGCGTCGCGGGCGACGGTTCCACCGGGATCGGCGCCGTCGGGGGTGCTGGTCCTGCTCTACGAGCACGGCGGCGAGCCGTGGGTGGTGCTCACCCGGCGGGCCTGGCACCTGCGCCACCACGCGGGCGAGGTGTCGTTCCCCGGCGGCAGGCGCGAGCCGGGCGACGACGACCTGTGGGCCACTGCGGTGCGGGAGGCGTCCGAGGAGATCAGCCTGGATCCCGGCACGGCCCGGCTGGTCGGAGCGCTCGACACCTTCGTCACTGTGGGGTCGCGTTCGCTGGTGTGCCCGTTCGTGGCCACGGTCGAGCGGCGTCCTGAGCTGGTGCCCGACCCGGCCGAGGTGGAGCGAGTGCTGCACGTCCCGCTGTCGGAGCTGACCCACCCCGACACCTGGCGGGAGGAGGTCTGGTCGCTGGGCGAGGCATTCGGAGGCGAGCGTGCCATGACCTTCTTCGAGCTGCCGGGCGACACGGTGTGGGGGGCCACCGCGGCCGTGCTGCGCCGGCTGCTGACGATCACGATCGCGGGAGTGGGCGCCGGATAGGCTCACCCGGTGCCCGGATTCCGGCACCAGAGGCGCCGCCATGGCTGAGACAGAGATCGGGTTGGGCAAGTCCGGCCGCCGCGCCTACCGGCTCGATGAGATCGCCATCATCCCCAGCCGGCGCACCCGCGACCCCTCCGACGTCGACATCTCGTGGCAGATCGACGCCTACCGCTTCGACATCCCCGTGCTGGCTGCCTCCACCGACAGCGTCACCAGCCCGGCCACTGCGGTGCAGATGGGTGAACTCGGCGGGATCGGGGTGCTCGATCTTGAGGGTGTGTGGACCCGCTGCGAAGACCCCGCCTCCGAACTGGCCGAGCTGGGCGACATGCCGCTGGACACCGCGGCCAGCCGTCTGCGCGAGCTCTACTCCCGCCCGATCCAGCCCGAGTTGGTGGCAACCCGCATCGCGGAGATCGCCGAGACCGGGGTCCGCACCGCGGGCCGGGTCCGGCCCCAGCGGGCGGTCGAGCTGGCCCCTCACGCCACCGGCGCCGAGATCGATCTGCTGGTCATCTCGGGCACGATCGTGTCGGCCGAGCATGTGTCCTCGGTTGCCGATCCACTCAACCTCAAGACGTTCATCCGCCGCATGCACACCCCGGTGATCGTCGGTGGCTGCGTGAGCTACCAGGCTGCCCTGCACCTGATGCGTACTGGAGCCGCCGGGGTGCTGGTCGGGGCCGGTTCGGGCCATGTCGGCACCAGCCGCCATGTGCTGGGACTCGACGCCCCCCAGGCCACCGCCATCGCCGATGCCCGCGCCGCCCGCATGCGCCACCTCGACGAGACCGGGGTGTACTGCCATGTGATCGCCGACGGAGCCATGCGCACCGCGGGCGACATCGCCAAGGCCGTCGTGTGCGGCGCCGACGCCGTGATGCTGGGCCTGCCGCTGGCGTTGGCATCGGACTCACCCTGCCCGGGCCGGCACTGGGACCTGTCGGCCGGCCACCCGACGCTGCCACGAGGCCGGATCACCGACGTCGAGCCGCACGGCACGCTGGCGGAGATCCTCCACGGCCCGGCTCTCGATCCCGAGGGCACCACCAACATGATGGGCGGGCTGCGGACGTCGCTGGCCAAGTGCGGCTACACCGACGTGAAGGACTTCCAGCGGGCCGCGGTCGCGATCGTCTCGCCGTGACCGCCGGCACCGCGGCGGTCACCGGCCGCGGGTTCGACACAGTTCTGGTGGTCGACTTCGGCGCCCAGTACGCGCAGCTGATCGCCCGGCGGGTGCGCGAGTGCGAGGTGTACAGCGAGATCGTGCCCTCCTCGATCACCGCGGCCGAGGTCGCCGCCCGCCGGCCGGCAGGCGTGATCCTCAGCGGCGGCCCCGCTTCCGTGCACGTTGACGGGGCGCCCAGCCTCGACCCCGACATCTACCGACTCGGCGTCCCTGTTCTTGGCATCTGCTACGGCGCCCAGCTCATCGCCGAGCAGCTCGGCGGCTCGGTCGGGCCCAACGAGCGGGGCGAGTACGGCCGGGCCGAGATGACTGTCGCCCACCACGGCGGGACGTTGCTGTCGGACCTCCCGGCGTTACAGCCGGTGTGGATGAGCCATTTCGACGCCATCGTCGACCCGCCGCCGGGCGCAGCCGTCACCGCGTCCACGGCGGCCTCGCCGGTGGCCGCGTTCGAGGATCCGGGCCGCGGCCTCTACGGCGTGCAGTTCCATCCCGAAGTGCAGCACACGCCTCACGGACTCCAGGTGATCGAGCGGTTCCTGCGGCGCGGCTGCGCCGCCGGGCCTAGCTGGTCGATGGACTCGATCATCGACACCTCGGTGGCCTCGGTCCGTGACCAGGTCGGCGAGGGCCGCGCCATCTGCGGGCTCTCGGGGGGCGTGGACTCGGCGGTGGCCGCCGCCCTGGCGCATCGGGCCATCGGCGACCAGCTCACATGCGTGCTGGTGGACACCGGCCTGCTGCGTCTCGGCGAGGCCGATCAGGTGGAGGAGACCTTCGGCCGTCACTTCGGGATCGACTTGGTGCGGGTCGACGCGGCCACCGAGTTCTTCAGCGCTCTGACGGGGATCACCGAGCCCGAGACCAAGCGCAAGATCGTGGGCGAGCAGTTCATCAGGGCCTTCGAGCGGGCCCGCCACCGGGTTCCTGATGCCGGCTTCCTGGTGCAGGGAACGCTGTACCCCGACGTGATCGAGTCGGGGGCGACCACCCACTCGTCCACCATCAAGAGCCACCACAACGTGGGCGGGCTGCCCGACGACCTGGACTTCGAGCTGGTCGAGCCGCTGCGGCTGCTGTTCAAGGACGAGGTTCGGGCCGTGGGCGAGGAGCTGGGCCTGCCCGACGAGATCGTGTACCGCCAGCCGTTCCCGGGCCCCGGCCTGGCGGTGCGCATCATCGGCGAGGTCACGCCCGAGGCGGCCGGCACCCTGCGCCACGCTGACGCCATCGTGCGGGAGGAGTTGCGCAACGCCGGCCTGGAGCGCGAGATCTGGCAGTCGTTCGCGGTGCTGCCCGACATCCGCACGGTGGGTGTGATGGGGGACGAGCGCACCTACGGGCGCCCGGTGGTGATCCGGGCCGTCACCAGTTCCGACGCCATGACCGCCGACTGGGCCCGGCTGCCCCACGACGTGCTGGAGGCCATGAGCAGCCGGGTGATCGCCGAGGTCCCCGGCGTGAACCGGGTGGTCTACGACATCACCTCCAAGCCCCCCGCCACCATCGAATGGGAGTGACGAAACCAGGGTTGCGCGGCGCTCGCGCATCCTGGTAGCTTCTAGCCATTACTCCCCGTCTTCCCGGCCGCGCCGGGAATGACGGGGCTTTATTTTAGTCAACAACCCTTCGGTAGAACAAGCTTCACGATTGGTGCCGTTATTCCAGCAGCCAAAATACCAGCCCCAGTTCTACACACTTATTTTAGCGATCAGTGATTTGTTAGAATAAGATTGAAATTCGACTGTCGCTATTCCAGCCGCCTAAATTAGCGCGCCCACGACTGCGCTGTTGTTTTAGCTTTCAGTCATTTATTAGAATAACTGTCCTAAGTCGGGCTCGATATTCCAGCGAGCGGAACAAGGAGCACAGATGGAAAGCACGCGAGCCGGGCAGTTCCGTCGTCAGCTGACCGGGTACGAGGCGTTCGTGCCGAAGCCACTGCCACCCGACCCGCCCCTACGGTGGGACAACGGTCTGCTCGGGTTGCTGTCGGAGGCCACCGCCGCGGTGGGCCGGCTCGACGGGATGGCGGACACCCTGCCGAACCCCGATCTGTTCGTGGCGTCGTATGTTCGTCGCGAGGCGGTGCTCAGCTCCCAGATCGAGGGCACTCAATCCAGTCTCGACGATGTGCTGGCCCACGAGGTGGAGGCCCGAGTGGCTACGCCGCCTGATGACATCGCCGAGACGGTCAACTACGTGCGGGCTATGGGCCTGGGACTGCGCCTCCTCGATGAGTTACCGCTGTCGGGTCGCCTGATCCGCAGGGTCCATGGCGAGTTGATGGAGGGTGTGCGGGGCCAGGAGCGCGACCCGGGGGAGTTCCGCAGGACCCAGAATTGGGTCGGCTCGGCTGGCTGCACCCTGGAGTCTGCGACGTTCGTGCCACCGGCACCGGAAGACCTTCCCGGCACGATCCGGGACTTCGAGGTCTACCTCAACGGCAGCGACGACCCTCCGCTGGTGCTCGCAGCCCTGGCCCACGCCCAGTTCGAGACCATCCACCCGTTCCTGGACGGCAATGGCCGGGTGGGGCGACTCCTCGTCACGTTGCTGCTGGTGCAGCGCCGGGTTCTCGCCCGCCCGCTGCTGTACCTGAGCCTCTTCCTGAAGCAGAACCGCAGCGAGTACTACGACCGCCTCGACGCCATCCGTATCCGGGGCGACTGGGAGGGCTGGCTCAGGTTCTTCCTGACCGGCGTGAAGTCCACCGCGAATGACGCGGTGCGGATGGCAGCCGAACTGACGGCGCTCATGGATGAGCACCGCCGCATCGCCACCGACCAGGGCCTGGGGCGCTACGGCTGGCCGCTGATCGACCTGCTGGCTCAGCAGCCCGTCGTCACCATCAAATACGCGACGGCGCGACTGAGTTCGACGCCTGCGACGGTCGGGCGCATGCTCGACGAACTGGTCTCACTGGGCATCGTTGACGAGGTCACCGGACGCAGGCGCAATCGCGTCTACCGGTATTCGCCTTTCCTGGACGTGCTCGCCGACGATTCTGACTCCACCTAGCAGTTGACGGCCGCACCGTCGGTGAGGGGCGTCATGGGGCGGCAGTAGGGTGGCCGGCGATGGCGGAGTTGGCGATTCTGGAGGGTCTGAACCCGGCCCAGCTGGAGGCCGTCACCTACGAGGGCGGGCCGCTTCTGGTGGTGGCCGGGGCCGGATCGGGCAAGACCCGTGTGCTCACCCACCGCATCGCCCATCTGATCGAGCACCACGACTTGTCGCCGTTCGAGATCCTGGCCATCACCTTCACCAACAAGGCCGCCGGCGAGATGCGCCACCGGGTCGGCGGGCTGGTGGGCCCGGTGGCCGAGAGCATGTGGGTGTCGACGTTCCATGCCGCCTGCGTGCGCATCCTGCGCCGCGACGCGGCCTACATCGACTACCCGAGCCGGTTCACCATCTACGACCAGGGCGATGCCGTGCGCCTGTGCGGTTACGTCCTGCGTGACCTGAACCTCGACCACAAGCGGTTCCCGCCCCGCTCGATCCACGCCGTCATCTCCGCAACCAAGAACGACAACATCGGCGCAGCCGAGTACGCCGAGCGGGCCTCCAACATCTACGAGCGCCGCATTGCCGAGGTGTTCACGCACTACCAGCGCCGCCTGGCCGCGGCCGGGGCCATGGACTTCGACGACTTGCTGCTTCGGACCGTCGAGCTGTTCCGGAACTGCCCCGAGGTGCTCGAGCGTTGGCGGCAGCGCTTCGCCCATGTGCTGGTGGACGAGTACCAGGACACCAACCCGGTGCAGAACGAGCTGGTGATCAGCCTGGGCGCCGAGAGCCGCCAGGTGACCGCCGTGGGCGACGCCGACCAGTCGATCTACGCCTTCCGTGGCGCCGACATCCGCAACATCCTCGAATTCGAGCGAGCCTTCGACGATGTCCGCATCGTGGTGCTGGAGCAGAACTACCGCAGCACCCAGAACATTCTCGACGCGGCCAACTCGGTGATCGTCAACAACGCAGGCCGCAAGCCCAAGGACCTGTGGACCGACCAGGGGTCGGGGCCGGCCATCGTCCGCTACCACGCCGACGACGAGACCGACGAGGCCCGCTACGTCGTCAGCGAGATCGTTCGGCGCCACCAGGATGAGCAGATGCGCCTTGACGAGATGGCGGTCTTCTACCGCACCAACGCCCAGTCGAGAGCGGTTGAGGAGCAGCTGATCAAGGCCGAGGTGCCCTACCGGCTGGTGGGCGGCACCCGCTTCTACGACCGCCGGGAGGTGCGCGACGCCATGGCCTACCTCAAGTCGCTCACCAACCCCGGAGACGAGGTGAGCGTGAAGCGGGCCCTGGCCGTCCCCAAGCGGGGCGTCGGTGCCACTTCGGTGGCCAAGGTCGACGCCCACGCGGCGGAACGCGGCCTCACCTTCTTTGAGGCCCTCCGCCACTGCACCGAGGCCGGCGTGACCGGGCGGGCTGTGGCCGGTGCTGGACAGTTCTGCTCGCTGATCGACGACATCGCGTCCTTGCAGGCCTCACCGGCTGCGGTGCTCCAGGAGCTGCTGGAGCGCTCCGGTTACCTCGACGAGCTGCGTTCGGAGAAGTCGGTCGAGGCCGACGGCCGCCTCGAGAACCTGGCCGAGTTGGTGGGCGTGGCCGGCGAGCACGACACCATGGACGACCTCTTGGAGGCGGTGGCCCTGGTGGCCGACACCGATGACCTGGCCGATGCGGGATCCGACGAGTCCGCGGTCACGCTCATGACCCTGCACTCGGCCAAGGGCCTCGAGTATCCCGACGTCTACATCATCGGGCTGGAGGACGGCGTCTTCCCCCATATCCGGGCGTTGACCGAGCCCCATGAGCTGGAGGAGGAGCGCCGCCTCGCCTACGTGGGGATCACCCGGGCCATGCGCCAGCTCACCGTGACCCATGCCTGGAGCCGCCTGCTGTACGGCAGCCGCCAGTACAACCCGCCCAGCCGTTTCCTCAAGGAGATCCCCGACGAGTTGGTGCAGACGGTGGACGGCTCCCGGGTGGCCCGGAGCCGCTACTACCGCCGCAGCCGGCGAGAGCGCAGCCTCGACCGGGCCTCGGTCAACCGCGACGAGATCGTGCAGCGGGCCCTCGACGCCGGCCGGCAAGCCCGGCCCTCGCCCGCACCCTTGGGAGCCGACCGCCTCGGCCTCAAGGTGGGCGACGATGTCCGCCACGCGAAGTGGGGCGAGGGCGTGATCGTCGACATCGACGAGGCTGGGGGTGAGCCCGAGGCGTCGGTTCGTTTCCCGAGCGTCGGCGAGAAGCGCCTGCTCCTGTCGTGGGCGCCGCTGGAGAAGATCTGACCGGCCGCCAGGCCAAATTGGTTGCGATTCTGGGTGTCTGGCACCCGTTTCGTCGCCAGTTGCGACGAGCCGCCACTCGCCGGTCTAGGCGTCGTGGACGGCTATGCGGAGGCGCTTGTTGGCCTTGCCCTTCGACTCGGTCTTGACCACCTCGAAGCGGCCCACCTCGCCGGTGGAGCGCAGGTGGGTGCCCCCGTCGGCCTGCTTGTCGAGCCCGACGATGTCGACCACCCGGATCTCCTGCACCGACTCGGGGATCAGGTTGACCTTGGTGCGGATCAGGTCGTCGTCGGCGAGGGCCTCGGCCCGGGGCAGGAACGAGATCTCGATGGGCCGGTCGGCGGTGATCTCGGCGTTGACCAACTCGGTGACTTGGGCTGCGAACCCTTCCGGCAGGGGATCGAACTCGAAGTCCATGCGGGCCGACAGCGGCGCCATGTTGCCGCCGGTCACCGAGACTCCCCAAGTGTTGTAGATCACGCCGCACAGGATGTGCAGCGCAGTGTGGGTGCGCATCAGGGCGTGGCGGCGCTCCCAGTCGAGTTCGGCGTGCACGGCTGTGCCGGATGTCGGGGCGTCGCCGTCGAGGGTGTGCCACACCACGTCGTGGCCGCGGACGTCGGTCACCGCCGCCGAGCCTCCGGCCCAGGTCAGCGTGCCGGTGTCGTGGGGCTGGCCCCCGCTGGTGGCGTAGAAGGCGGTGGCGTCCAGAGCCACCCGGCCGTCGCTGTCGACCGCGACGACCGTCGCGTCGAAGGCCCGGCACTGGGCGTCGCGCAGGAATATGCGATCGGTGGGGTTCACGTCAGCCATGCGGGCCTCCCGTGTGGCTAGTCAGGATGGGTTGATGTCTACCCGGACATCACCGTCCACCACAGCCACCTCGAAGTGGCGCAGGCCGGTTCCGGCCGCGTCGACGATGTCGTCGGCATCGCAGGTGTTGACGAAGTCGGCCTCGTCGGGCCGCCACCGGAAGAAGCAGTCGCGGCTCTGGCCCACTCGCCGGGCCTCGAAGGCGAACCATCCCGTCTCCGGGTCTTCCCCGATGTGCTGCAGGATGATGTCGAGGCTGCCGTCGGCCACGTCGCCGAACAGGATGGGGCCCCGGTCGTCTATCTCGGTGCTGATCCGTCCGATCTCCATGTCCCGGAAGTCGCGGTCGCCCAGCCGGATCTCGACGTCGGTTCCGGTGCGGGTCAGCAGCAGCACCGCCCCTACCAGGCCCAGCGCCACCACCACCCCGGCCAGGCCGACCATCACCGCAGCCCGCAGGCTCGGCCGGGGTCCGCTGGAAACAGGCATCGCGGCCTAGTATCGCCTCCCGTGGATTTGTTCGAACACCAGGGCAAGGAGTTGTTCGCCCGATACGGGCTCCCTGTGCCCTCAGGAGAGGTGGCGTTGTCGCCCACCGAGGCCGTAGCCGCGGCCGTCAGGCTCGGGTTGCCGGTGGTGGTCAAGGCCCAGGTCCATACCGGTGGTCGGGGCAAGGCCGGGGGCGTGAAGCTGGCCGCCGACCTCGACGCGGTGCGCGGCCACGCCTCCGACATCCTGGGCCTAGACATCTCCGGTCACATCGTGCGGCGCCTATGGGTCGAGGAGGCGTCGGACATAGCCGAGGAGTACTACGCCAGCTTCACGCTCGACCGCTCCGCCCGCAAGCACTTGGGGATGCTGTCGGTCGAGGGCGGCGTGGAGATTGAGACGGTGGCCGCCCGAGATCCTGAGGCCATCGCCCGTATCCACATCGATCCGGTGGACGGGCTGTCGCAGCAGGCGTGCCGCCGGTGGGTTCAGGCCGCCCGCATCCCTGAGGCCGTCGCCGAGGCGGTGGCCGACGCCCTCGAGACCCTCTACCGGGCCTACGTGGACGCCGACGCCGACCTGGTGGAGGTCAACCCGCTGATCGTGACCTCCGCCGGCGAGGTCGTCCTGCTCGACTCCAAGATCACTCTGGACGCCAACAGCACCTTCCGCCATGACGACTACGCCGCCTACGACGCCACCCAGACCCGCGACGAGCGGGAGCAGGCCGCCCACGCCAAAGGGCTGCAGTACGTGGGCCTGGACGGGTCGGTGGGGGTGATCGCCAACGGCGCGGGCCTGGCCATGAGCACGGTGGACGTGGTCAACCAGGTGGGGGGCCGGCCGGCCAACTTCCTCGACATCGGCGGCGGAGCCAACGCCGAGGTCATGTCGAACGCGCTGGAGGTGATCAACAACGATCCGGCGGTCCGGTCCATCCTGATCAACATCTTCGGCGGCATCACCCGGGGCGAGGAGATCGCCAACGGCATCATCGAGGCGACCGGCCGGGTGGACATCGACTCGCCCATCGTGATCCGCCTCGACGGCACCAACGCGGCCGAGGGCCGCGAGCTGCTGGAGCCCCACCTGAACGACGCCCTGACGATGGAGCCCACCATGCTCGACGCCGCCCGCCGGGCGGTGGAGCTGGCCGAAGCCGGCGCGGGCGGGGTGCAGCCATGAGCATCTTTGTGGACGGGAGCACCCGGGTGGTGTACCAGGGGCTCACCGGCTCCCAGGGCCGCTACTACGGCCTGCTCAACCGGGACTACGGCACCCAGGTGGTGGCGGGCACCAACCCCCGCAAGGCCGGCACCGACGTGGACGGCATCCCCATCTTCGCCACCGTCGCGGAGGCCGCGGCCGCCACCGGCGCCAATGCCAGCTGCGTGTTCATTCCCGCGCCGGGGGTGCGGGGAGCGGTGCTGGAGGCCGCCGAGGCCCAGATGGAGCTGGTGGTCGTCATCACCGAGGGGGTGCCCGCCCAGGACGAGGCGTTCCTGTTCAACAAGCTGCGGCGCGACCATCCCGGCGTGCGGCTGCTGGGCCCGAACTGCCCGGGCATCATCACCCCGGGCCAGTGCAACATCGGCATCACCGCGGGGCACATCGCCAAGCCGGGCGGCCCGGTGGGGATCGTCAGCCGCTCGGGAACGCTCACCTACCAGGCCCTGTACGAGCTCCAGCAGCAGGACATCGGGGTCACCACCTGCGTGGGCATCGGCGGCGACCCGGTGCCGGGCACCAGCTTCATCGACTGCCTGGCCGCGTTCGAGGCCGACCCCGATACCCGGGCGGTGATGATGATCGGCGAGATCGGCGGATCGGCCGAGGAGGAGGCCGCGGAGTTCATCGCCGATCACATGACCAAGCCCGTGGCCGCCTACATCGCCGGGGTGACCGCCCCACCGGGCAAGAAGATGGGCCACGCCGGCGCCATCGTGTCGGGTGGCAAGGGCACCGCTGCGGCCAAGATGGAGGCTCTGGCCGCCGCCGGGGCCCGGGTGGGCCAGAACCCCACCGAGGCCGGCGACCTGATGGTGGAGATCGTCGCCTCCCTGTAGACACTGGCCGAGATGGATGCACCGCCGCGGGCGCTGATCTCCGTCTACGACAAGACGGGCGTGGTCGAGTTGGCCGCGGGTCTCGTCGAGCTGGGATGGGACCTGATCGCCAGCGGCGGCACGGCCCGGGTGATCGAGGCGGCTGGCCTGCCCGTCACCGACACCACCGACTACACGGGCTCGCCGGCCATGCTGGGGCACCGGGTGGTGACCCTCCATCCCCGTATCCACGGCGGGATCCTTGCCGACCGCGAGGACCCCACCCACCGTGCCGACCTGGAGGCTCAGGGCATCGACCCGATCGACCTGGTGGTGTCGAACCTGTACCCGTTCCAGGCGTCGCCCGGCATCGAGATGATCGACATCGGCGGCCCGACGATGGTGCGGGCCGCGGCCAAGAACCACGCCCACGTCGGCGTGGTGGTCGACCCGGCCGACTACGAGCCCGTCCTCGATGAACTCCGCTCAAGTGGCAGCCTGTGGGCGGCCACCCGCCTCAGCCTGGCCCGCAAGGCCTTCGCCCACACTGCGGCGTACGAGGCGGCCATCGTCGACTGGCTCGACTCCGGCACGGACTCGGGCGAGCCGGGCCTTCCGGCGACGCTGAGGCTGGAACTGGAGCGAGCCGAGGTGCTGCGCTACGGCGAGAATCCCCACCAGCGGGGCACCCGCTACCGGAGGCGAGGGAGCGAGAGCTTCTTCGACGGCGTGGTCCAGCACGGCGGAGCTGCGCTGAGCTACCTGAACCTGATGGATGCCGAGGCGGCCTGGCGCCTGGCCCACGCCCTGGGCGAGGGACCGGCCGCGGTGATCGTCAAGCACGCCAACCCGTGCGGGGCCGCGGTCGCCGACGGTCTGGCCACCGCGTACTCCCGGGCATTCGACTGCGACCCCCGCAGCGCCTTCGGCGGAGTGGTGGCGGTCAACTCGGTGGTCGACGAGGCCACTGCGGGAGCCATGGTCGCCGCGGCCCAGGCCGACGTGGTGATCGCACCGGGCTACGCGGACGTTGCGATCGAGCGCCTGGCCGACCGCCGGGCCAACACCCGCCTGCTTGAAGCGTCCTGGAACCGCTCCGGCGAACCCGAATGGGAGCTACGGACGCTCGGCGGTTCGGGAGACGACTTCCTGGTCCAGACCCCCCGTGCGCTGGAGGCCGACCCCACAACTTGGCAGGTGGTCACCGCCCGGGAGCCGACCGACGCCGAGCGGGCCGACGCGGTGTTCGCCTGGCGGGTGTGCGCCCACACCAGCTCCAACGCGGTGGTGCTGGCCCGCGACGAGACCGCTTGGGGCATAGGAGCCGGCCAGCAGAGCCGGGTGGAGGCCGGCCAGCTGGCCGCGGCCAAGGCGGCCGGCCGGGCCGCAGGCGGGGCTTGCGCCAGCGACGGTTTCTACCCGTTCGCCGACGGCATCCACGCCGCCGCCGACGCCGGTGTCGCGGTCGTGGTCCAGCCCGGCGGCTCAGTCAACGACGCCGCAGTGATAGCAGCCGCCAACGAGCGCAACCTAGCCATGCTCCTAACCGGAGAACGCCAGTTCCGCCACTGAGACGATGACCAACGAGGCCAGCAGAACAGATCCAGAGGATCCGGCCCGGGATCCCGATGCCACCGCCGACGCAGCGCTAGTCGAGGCCTACCGCCGCCTTCCCGTCGACCCTGATCTAGTCCGGTCTGCTGCCAGCCTCGCCGCCCTCACTGCGCCCGGGTGGTAGCCGGTTGCCATGCCCAAGGCCTGCTCCGTGTGACTCTTGACAACGCCTACCGGTGCTGATCGGGGAGACCCAAATGCCGTCACGATCCGACCGGCTGGTGGGCTCAACTACTAATAGCCCAGAAGAACTAGGCCCCACACGTTCGTGTAGTTCTGTGTGATGAAGAACGACTCGAGCCGGTTTGAAGCAGCATGAAATGCCCGAGTTGGCGGGTCCTTCTCGTTATGCCGCAACTCAACCGGAACGATCAGTATGAGGAACGACGCAACTCTACATATGTGACACTTCCAGAAGTCCAAGAAGTCCATGTTGTTATTGATCGTCTTGCCTCGTTCTACCTCGAGGATCACGCCCGTACATCCGACCTCTCGGTAGTAGTCAGGCGTAAGCCCTCTCGTCCGGTAGCCAGCGAACAGTCCCTTTGACTCGTCTCTGAACCCTAGCTCTGCTGTCTTGTGCTTGATGATGTCTTGAATCTCTTGACTCTTGGATCCTGGAACGTTCGCTCTAAGGAGCTCTTCGTAGACCTCCGGACCATTCATGTGATCGACCAGCGCTGTTGCTATTTCTTGGATCTCGCTCCACTCGGATGACGATGCAAGGTCATCTCGCACAAAGTCCCTACGCCAGATCTTGTCACACCTCTGAGGTTCCATATATTCGCGGGTTCCCGGTTCCTCATGTGCCGTGGCCCTGATAGGAGATGCCTCAAGCCATATGTGTTCATATCCGTCACGAAGAGAATTGAATTGTTCGATCGCGGCATACACGTCGTTGGGCATCGGATCAGCCTCCACTGGCCAGTCCGACTCCATGTGTCTCCGCGCCGCTCGGCGTGCATCGAGTTCTTGCCAATACAGTGACAAGTCTGCTCCTGTATCCAGTGAGCGCTCGATGAGGAGCACCCACACTTGTACGGATACACCAGAGCGGGCGTCGGAGGCTGTGCCCTCGTAAGCCGCTTGATCCTGCTGACCTAGTGGTTCATCCGATTCACCAAGAATCCTGCGGATGTCACGCCAGGATGAGCCGTCAGCGCGTGCGGCAGCCACAGCTTGGGCAATTTGATGTTCGCAGCGAGCCTTCTGGGACGCTGCGCGCTTGAGTAGGTACTCTGCCACTGGTCGTTCGTCATCCGGAGCTGGCTCGTAGGCTTCGCATCGGTCAGCCAGTGCGTCGGCTTCGTCGAGAATCTGCTGGATCGATCGGAACATGCTGGTCACGTTAGGAACTTGCGGCGAGCTGGCATGGCGTGCACAACGAAATCAAGGCCTTCGGCGCTCGCCACGGCGATCTCCAAGAAGCGCCCGGTTTCGTCGGGGCCGACGAGCATGTCGAGATTTCCAAGATCGAATCTTCGCATAGGGTTTCGGTAGGCGTGGAGTATGGCTCGGTCCGTGATCCCGTGTCGTCGGGCGCTCCCGAGGATCACGGGGTCCACGCGGTCAAGCTACTCGGAGTGCTTCACCCGGCCAACGCGGCGATTGAGTAAGCGATCAGCCGAAGCCACCTTGAACTGCGCTCTTGTCCGCAGCCGTTGAGGGTCGCCGGAAGCATCGCAAAGCAGCACCGCCACCCCGTGGGGCGGCGGCGTCATCCGTTGCGGCGGCGGGTGCGGCGGCGGGCCAGGCGGTCCTCGGTGGGCGGGGTCGCCGGTGGGGTCGCCTCGATGTCGGGCGGGGGCTCGTCACCCCGCAGCACGGCCGCGATCCTGGCGGTGTGGGCCGGGGTGCTGCCGCAGCAGCTGCCGATGACGGTCACGCCCGCGACTCGGGCACGGTGGGCGTGAGCGGCAAGCACCTCGGGAGTACCGTCGTAGACCAGGTTGTCGCCGCTCCACACCGGCACGCCCGCGTTGGGCTTGGAGATCACCGGCGTGCCCGGCGCCGCAGCCGCGATCGCGGCCACCGCGGCCTCGGTGTCGGCGACGTTGTTGCCGCAGTTGGCGCCCATCGCGGCCAGGTCCAGCCCACCCAGCCGTTCGGCCAGCTCTGTGCCGGTCACGCCCATCATGGTGCGCCCGGCCGTGTCGAAGCTCATGGTCGCGGTCACCGGCAGATCGCACACGGAGCGGGCCCCCCTCACCGCCGCCTCCACCTCGTCGAGGTCGCTCATGGTCTCGATCCACAGCACGTCAGCTCCGCCGGCAGCAAGGCCGGAGGCCTGCTCCGCGAAGGCGGCCTCGCACGCGGCCACCGACATGTTGCCCATCGGCTCGAGCAGCTCGCCGCTCGGCCCCATCGAGCCGGCCACCAGCACGGTCCGGCCCGTCCGCTCGGACTCGGCGTCGGCCTCGATGCGGGCGTTGCGGGCCGCAGCCTCGTTCAACCCGGCCACCCTGTCCTGGAGGTCGTGCAGGGCCAGGCGGAAGCCCGTCCCCCCGAAGCTGTTGGTGATCACCAGGTCGGCTCCGGCCTGGAGGTAGGCTCGGTGGATCGCCCGGACCTCAGCCGCGTGATGCACGTTCCAAGCCTCGGGCGGATCGCCGGCGCTCAGGCCGACCGCGAAGAGCTGGGTGCCCATGGCCCCGTCGGCCACGACGTGACCCTTGGCCTCAAGCAATTCGTCGATGGTTGCGGTCATGGCCTCCGGTCCGCCATGTCTCAGGTCCTCCCGTCGCCGCGGTCCGGTGTCGGCCGCCGCCTGCCACGGTAGCGCCCCGTCCCAACCCGACCGCTTCGCTCCGGACGGCTCGGCCTCGGGACCCGTGCTCGCTCGCGAGTCCTCCGGTCGGCTCGGGCGCAGCACGGACGGTACCCTGACCGTCATGACCCTCGCCCCAGCCCGGTCGGCCGGTCTTCATTCCGCTGTCGATCTCGACATCAATCCCATCGCGGGAGCGCTCGGGGCCGAGGTGAGGGGCCTCGATCCCGACGGTCTTGACACCCACGCCGCGGCCGCGCTGCGCGAGGCCCTCGACACCCACCTCGTGCTGTTCCTGCCGGGCCTGAACCCCAGCGTGAAGCAACTGCGCGACATCGGCGCGCTGTTCGGAGAGCTGGAAGTCCACCCCTACATCGACAAGGTCGACGAGAACACCCCCGAGGTGTGCGTGCTCGACACGTCGGCCACCCCCAAAGCCGACATCTGGCACACCGACGTCACCTACAGCGAGCACCCGCCCATCGCCGCGCTGCTGCACATGGTGCAGTGCCCGCCCGCGGGCGGCGACACCATGTGGGCCAACTGCTACGAGGTGCACGATTCGCTGTCGGAGCCCATGCAGGCCTTCCTGGCCGGGCTGACCTGCGTCCACGACGACGGCAAGCAGGGCTCACTGCGGGCCGAGCACCCGGTGGTGCGGGTCCACCCCGGCACCGGCCGCCGCAGCCTGTACGTCAACAAGCAGCACGGGCGGCGCATCCCCCAGCTGTCGCGACCCGAGAGCCAGGCCCTGCTGGGATTCCTGTACCGCTGGCAGGAGCAGGTCAAGTTCAGCTGCCGCTGGCGCTGGTCGCCCGGCGATGTGGCCCTGTGGGACGAGCGGGTGACGCTGCACTCCATCGTGGACGACATCGGCACCGACGACGGCATCCGGATCCTGCACCGGGTCACGGTGCTGGGCGACGACCCGCAGCCGCCCGCCGGGGTGCCGGTGTGGGACCGGTACCGCAGCGACAAGACCGCGGCCAGCGGCTACTTCGGCATGGCCGGCTTCGAGTTCTGAGCCCGACCGCTCGGCCTCTCAGGCCGCCGGTAGGTTGAGCCATCGTGCGATTCGGAGTCTTCTACGAACTCCAGATGCCCCGTCCCTGGGCCGCGGACTCCGAGGAGCGCCTCCTGGCCGAGGCCATCGAGCAGGTCGAGGTGGCCGACGAGGTCGGCATCGACGTGGCCTGGGCGGTCGAGCACCACTTCCTCGAGGAGTATTCACACTGCTCCGCGCCGGAGGTCTTCCTGTCGGCCTGCGCGGCCCGCACCAAGCGCATCCGCCTCGGCCACGGTATCCGCCAGGCGCCGCCCGCCTACAACCATCCGGCCCGCACCGCCGAGTGCGTCGCCACGCTGGACCTGATCTCCGGCGGAAGGGTCGAGTTCGGTATCGGTGAGGGCGCCACCCGCCTGGAGCTCGGTGGGTTCGGCATACCGGCCAAGCAGAAGCGGGCCATGAGCCTCGAGGCGGGTGAGCAGATGGCCAACATGATGGCCATGTCGCCCTACCCCGGCTTCGAGGGCGAGTTCTTCTCGATGCCGTGCCGCGACGTGATTCCCAAGCCGGTCCAGAAGCCCCATCCGCCCATGTGGATCGCCTGCACCAACCGCACCACCATCGAGCTGGCCGCCCGCCTCGGCCTGGGTGCCTTGGCCTTCGCCTTCGTGGACCCGGCCGAGGCTCGTCACTGGGCCGACCTCTACTACGACATCATCCGCAGCGACGAGTGCGTGCCCCTCGGCCACCGCGTCAACGCCAACATCGCGGTGGTCACCGGCTTCTCGCTGCACGAGGACCGGGCCGAAGCCATCCGCCGGGGCTTCGACGGGTTCCATTTCTTCGCCTACGCGCTGCGCCAGCTGGTGGTGCATCACACCATCCCGGGCTACTCCGACATCTGGGACCGTTACGAGGCGCAGAGGGGCTCGGCCCTCGAGGACGCGGTCGCCGCCGCGCTCGACGCGGGCGACGACTACGCCGACACCATCGGCACGCCCGCCGACGCCGTACGCTGGCTCAAGGAGACCGAGAGCGCTGGCATCGACCACGTGATCTTCCTCCAGCAGGGCGGCAGGAACCGCCACAGCGACATCTGCGACAGCCTGCGGCTGTTCGGGTCGGACGTGCTGGGCGAGTTCACGACCGGACGCTCGGAGCGCGACGCGGCCAAGGCCGAAGAGCTGGCCCCCTACATCGAGAAGGCTCTGGCTCGCAAGGAGTGGATGCGCCCGCTGGAACGCCACGAGGTGCCCGTGGTGGAGGCCTCCGTCGCCCAGGCCACCGTCCCCTCCAGCCCCATCAGCTGACCCCACCCGCGCGGATTCAGGTCTGCTCCGGCAAGAGTTGCGGCTGGCCGCTCGGCGATGTATCTTCCCAGGAAGTAATCTTCCCAGGAAGATAAATACAGGAAGATAGATACTTGGTAAGGCGAGTCCGTTCGCTGGCCGCCGGACGGAGGTGTGAGCATGGCGATCGTCGATGAACAGATGGCGACCTGTCCGGTGAACCACGGGGACTCCTGTCCGGCCGTGGACGCTGACTTCTGGGACTTCGACATGTTCCAGCGCCAGGACCATCACGAGGCCCTGGAGCGGCTGCGCGAGACCGACCCCGGCATCCACTGGGTTGATGAGGGAGACAAGGGCACGGGCTACTGGGCCATCACCCGCCAGGCCCACCTCAAGGAGGTCAACCGCCGGGCCGACGTGTTCTCGTCCGGCCACAGCGGCACCCAGATGCGCGATCCCGATCAGCGGAGGTGGGCGTCGGGCATCGCCAACGACCTCACGCTGATCGATATGGACCCGCCCCGTCACACCCGCTATCGCAAGCTGGTCAACCGGGGCTTCACCCCGCGCATGATCAACCTGCTCGAGGACTACCTCCAGAACCGCACCGACATCATCCTCGACCGGGTGGTGGAGGCGGGCCGCTGCGACTTCGTGCGGGACATCTCGGCCGAGCTGCCACTCCAGGCCATCGCCGAGATGATGGGCATCCCCGTCGAGGACCGCTCCAAGGTCTTCGACTGGACCAACGCCATGGTCGGCGGCGAGGACCCCGAGTTCGTCAAGAGCCGCGACGACATCCTCCAGGCCGCGGCCGAGCTCTTCGGCTACTCCCACCAGCTCCAGATGGATCGTCGCGACACGCCCTCCGACGACATCGTCACCACGCTGCTGTCGGCCGACATCGACGGCCAGGCTCTCAGCGAGCTCGAGTTCGACATGTTCTTCCTGCTGTTGTGCGTGGCCGGCAACGAGACCACCCGCAACTCGATCACCCGGGGGATGATGGCCTTCTTCGACTTCGAGGACCAGTGGGCGAAGTTCGTGTCGGATCCCGACCGCTACATGGAGACCGCGGTCGAGGAGATCGTGCGCTGGGCCACGCCGGTGATGTACTTCCGCCGCCAGGCCCTCACCGACCACGAGATCGACGGGGTCAGGATCGCGGCGGGCGACAAGGTGCTCATGTGGCACGTGGCCGCCAACCGCGACCCGCGGGCCTTCGAGGACCCATGGCGCTTCGATATCGAGCGAACCCCCAACGACCACATCGGCTTCGGCGGCGGAGGCCCGCATTACTGCCTGGGCGCCAGCCTGGCCCGCATGGAGATCCGCCTGATGTTCCGGGAGATCGCCCGGCGGATGCCCGACATCCGCCAAGACGGCGAGCCCGACTACCTGAGATCCAACTTCATCGGCGGGGTGAAGCGCCTGCCGGTGGCCTACACGCCCTCGCCGTCGCGCAACACCGTGCCGCTGCACCGCCTCGGCTCCGCGGCGGGCGTGTCCGGCACCGTCGGCTACGGCGGCAACGTCGAGCGCGCCGCCTCCTGAGAGGCCGAGCGAATAGGCGCCCGACTCTCGTCCATACGGGCGAGGCCGTGGCCCGAGCGGCCCGTGAGCGCAGAGAACAAGAGCGGGAAACCCCCGGGCGGCGTCCGAGGGCCTGCTCAGCCTGTCGCGGCCGTTTGCACCAGCCAGTCGAAGACAGGGTCGCGGTCGCGGGAGTCCATCAGTTCGGGATGCCACTGCACCCCCAGCCACGGCCGGCGGTGGGCCTCGATGACCTCGACGGTGCCGTCGTCGCTGCGCCCCGTCACGGAGTAGCCGTCGGCCAGATCGTCGATGGTCTGGTGGTGCAGCGAGTTGACCTTGATCGACGGACCGTACAGCGACGCCGCCAGTGACCCCTCGGCGAGATCGACCCGGTGGACGATCGAGTCGGGGGGCTGATCGTGGCAGGCGTGGGGGGCGATGTGCTGGTTCAGCGTGCCCCCACCGTGCACGTTCAGCACCTGGATGCCCCGGCAGATGCCGAGCACGGGCTTCCCGGCGTCGGCCGCGCCGTCGAGCAGGGCCAGCTCGAAGGCGTCGCGTTCCGGTTCGCGGGTGTACAGCTCGGGGCAGGGCGCCCGGCCGTAGCGCTCCGGCTCGATGTCGGTCCCACCGCTCAGCAGCAGGCCGTCGAGGCGGTCCGCATATCGGGCCGGGTCCGCGCTAACGGGAAGGAAAACCGGCAAGCCTCCCGCCGCGATCACCGCGCGGGCGTAGTCGCAGTAGTACACGTCCAGGTGCAAGTCTCGAAACGTCTCGGGCTTCATGTTGAGCTCGCCCGCGGTCTTGGTCCGGCCCGTGATACCGATGAGCGGTGCGTTTGCCACGGGTGAGAGTGTAGGTTCCGGCCGTGCCCGCTCCATTCGCCCTCCGAGTCGCACCCGGTGCTACCGATGTGGACGGGCCGCTGGCGTGGCGGGAACACGGTCGCGGTGACCCGGTGGTGTTCCTGCACGGACTGGGCGGCAGCCGGACATCGTGGGAGCCGCAACTGAACGGTCTGGGCGGCGAGTTCCGGTGCATCGCATGGGACATGCCCGGCTACGGCGCATCCGCCCCGGTGGAGCCGCTGACGTTAACCGCCATCGCCGATGCGGTGATCCGGCTGCTCGATGTGGCCAGGGTTCGGCGGGCCCACCTGGTGGGCGAGTCCTTCGGCGGGATGCACGCCCTGCACACCGCCCTGCGCCATCCCAATCGAGTCGGTCGGCTGGTGCTGGCCAACACCAGCCCGGCGTTCGGCCTCGACGGCACCGATCCCGATGCCTGGCGGTCGGACCGGCTGGCACCCTTGGACGCCGGACTCACTCCCGCCGACATAGCCGCGCAAGTGCTGACCTCCATTGCGGGCCCCTCGCTCACCGACGATGCGCTGGCCATGCGGGTGGCCGGCTTCGCTCGCATCCCTGAAGCGGGCCTGCGGGCCGCGGTCGCCTGCCTGCCGACGCACAACCTGCTCGACCGTCTCTGCGAGATCGGAGCCCCCGCGCTCGTGATCGCGGGCGAGCTCGACACCGAGACCCCGCCCAGTTACGCCCGCACGCTCGCCGGGGGCCTGCCCGACGCCGAACTGGTCGTGCTCGACGGCGTGGGCCATCTGGCGGTCTCGGAAGCACCCGCGCTTGCGAACCGTCTTGTGCGGTCGTTCCTGACGAACGACTCGTTTACATCATATGGGCACATAGTGATATCATCACCGGATGGTCAGAACGCAGATCTCCCTAACCAGCGAGCAGGCTGAACGTCTACGGGCGGAGGCGAGCGACAGGGGCGTCTCTCAGGCGGCGTTGGTGCGGGATGCACTGGACGAGTACCTCGCCCGCAGGTCGCTGGCCGCGCGCGTCGAGCAGGCGCGCTCAGCTCTTGGTGCCTACCGGTCGGGCTGCCGCAACCTCGCCGAAGACCACGACGCCCATCTTGTGGATGCCTTCTCCGCGTGACGACGATATTTGTCGACACCTCAGCGCTCGTCGCCGGCCTCGACAGCGGCGACAACAGACACGCCGAAGCCCGAGCGGCATGGTCCCGGCTCCTTGAAGGCGCCAGTTCCGATGAGTACTGGGGCGTGACCCATTACGGCGTTGTGGTGGAGGCCAGTGCGCTCGTTCAGAGGCGCTTCGGCATGGACGCGGTCAAGGAACTGCACCACGGGCTGCTCGGCGCGCTCACCGTGGAGTGGGTGGACGAAGAACTCCACAGCCATGCCGTGACCGCGATGCTCGCATCCGGTCATCGCGGTGTCTCGTTGGTCGACTGGACGTCGTTCGAGCTCATGAGGGCGAAGGACATCCGCTATGCATTGGCGTTCGACTCCGACTTCGAGCAGCGGGGGTTCGGTCTTCCGTGGTAGCGACCGACGGGATCCTCACCGCCGAGAGGGCCGAGTTGGTGGAGCGCATGGCCGCTCTGGGACCGCTCTTCGCCGAGCGCGCCGACATTTACGACCGCGACGCCGCGTTCCCCACCCAGAACTGGGCCGACCTGCGGGACGCAGGGCTGCTCGGGCTGTGCATCCCCACCTCCGACGGCGGCCTCGGTGGGGACTTCGTGGGCTACGCGCTGGTGGCCGAGGAGCTGGGACGGCACTGCGCCACCACCGCGCTCACCTTCAACATGCACACGGCCACCACCATCCTGGTGGGCCAGATCGCCGACGACCTGGACCTCACCGCGGCCGAGCGGTCGCTATTGGCCGAGCGCCGGTCGGCGCTGCGGCGCGGCATCGTCGAGGACGGCAAGATCCACAGCCAGCCCTTCTCGGAGGGAGCGGCTGCAGGGGCCACCGCGGGCTACTCCACCCGGGCCGTGCCCGTCGATGGAGGCGGCGGCTACCGGGTGTCGGGTCGCAAGATCTTCGCCTCGCTGTCGGGCGCGGCCGACATCCACAACGTCGTCTGCCTGGTACCGGGCGACGACCGGATCCGCTTCATGGGGGTGCCCGCCGACGCCGACGGCGCGGCCATCGAAGGGGACTGGGATCCCCTCGGGATGCGGGGCACTGACTCCCGGACCCTGGTGATGGACGGAGCCCTGGTGCCGGCCGGCAACGAGTGGCTCCCGCCGGGCGCCTTCGATCAGGCCGCCACCCGCTGGCCCTACTTCTACATGACGCTGTCGTTCGCCTACCTGGGGCTCATGCGGGGGATCCTCGACGCCACCGGCGCCTACCTGCGGGGCGACGGCGGCGGGGGACCGGCCCGCCGGGACCATCCCATCAAGCAGCAGGGCTGGGCCCAGATGAACCTGACCTACGACCGGGCCCAGTCGCTCACCTACCGGGTGCTGGCCGAGTGCGGCATCGACCCCAGCGCCGAGCAGGTGCGGCGGGCCTGGTCCTCGGTGGTCACCGTCATGGAGGGCGCGCCCGCGATGGCGTCGGATGCCCTCCAGGTGTGCGGTGGCCGCAGCATGCTGCGACCGTCCTATCTGGAGCAGGCCTACCGCGACGCCCGCTGCGGGGCCGCCATGCTCCCCTGGAGCGTCGAGGTGTGCCTCGATCGTCTGGGCCGCGCCGGCCTCTACCCCGAACAGGACGAGGCGCCGGTGTGACCACCGGCCCGGCGCGGACTACCGTTTGGGGCCGAACGTTCACAGTCCTGCAACCGGGAGAGCCTCCATGACCGACTGGGACCGCATCAGGGCGCTCTGGCCCGACCACCTCGGCCTGGCCCGAGGCAAGTACCTGCCGGCCCGGCTGGCCCACAAGGGCACCAGCCACTGCGTGTCTGTGTTCGGGCTCGGCTATGACCGCAGCATGGCGCCCGCACCGGGCGCGTACCTGCTCGACGGCCTGCCCGACACCCAGATCAGCTTCGACACCGCCGACATCCGCCAAGGCTGGGACGACGACGCCACCGGGGTCGTCATCGGCGACCTGTCGATGCACGGCGAGGCCTTGCCGGAGTCGCCCCGCGAGGCGCTGCGCCGGGCGGTGGCCGACTGGGAGGCCCTCGGCTACACCCCCAAGGTCGGCATCGAGTTCGAGGCCTACGTGTTCAGCGGCGGCTTGGAGAACCCCCGGCCCTACGAGACGCCGCGGTCCATGGTTTACGGGACCGGCGTCGGGTCCGATCCCACTGGTGTGATCACCAAGTTGGTGCGCCGGGCGGCGACGTCCGGCATTGCCATGGAATCGGTCAACGCCGAGTACGACGAGGGCCAGTTCGAACTGACCCTCGAGTACGGCGACGCCATGCAGGCTGTCGACGACGCCTTCCTGTTCCGGCTGCTGGCCCGCGAGACGGTGCTGACCGCCACCGATACCGCAGGGCAGCCCCTGGGCCTTGACCTGACCTTCCTGGGCAAGCCGTTCCCGGGCATCTCAGGCACCGGCGTCCACGTGAACTTCTCGCTGGCCGATGCTCAGGGCGACAACGCCATGTCGGATTCTGAAGGCGCTCACGGCATGTCCGATCTGGCCCGCAGCTGCATGGCGGGCCTCGTCCATCATCACCAGGGGATGACCGCGCTGGCCGCGCCCACCGTCAACGCCTACCGGCGCCTGCGCCCCGGCGAGCTCAACGGATACTGGGCCAACTGGGGCGTCGAGCACCGTTGCGCCGGCAACCGCGTGCCCCGGGGCGCCGGTTCTCAAATGCGCATCGAGAGCCGCGTCGGCGACGGCGCCGCCAACGTCCACACCCTGGTGGCCACCGTGCTGCAGGCCGCCCGCCTAGGCGTCGTCGGCGGGCTGGACTGCCCCGGACCGATGACCAGCGACGGCTTCGACGAGGTCAACACCGACGTCCACTGCGCCCACAGCCTGAGCGCAGCCCTCGACGACATGGAGGCCGACGAAGCCCTGTGCGAGGCGGTCGGCTCGGAGCTGTGCGCCAACTTCGTGTTCAACAAGCGGGCCGAGTGGGACCGCTACACCGCCGGTGTGGGCGACGAAGCCGTCGAAGACTGGGATGCCATCGGTGGCGACGAGCCCCTCACCGGATGGGAGTTGAAGCAGTACCTGCCCTACCACTGAGCGGGGGCGTGCGCCACCACCCTGATGCCCGGCCGTCCCGACGGGCTCAGCCCGCCGCCAGAGCGGCGTCGATCCACGGGTCGATCCGGTCGCGGTTGTCGGCGATCCATTCGGCGGCCGCCGCCTTGATCTCGGCGTCGGTGTTGGCGCCTGCGTCGATCGCGACCGCCTGAACGGCCACCGCCAGCGTGTCCAGTTTGAAATCCTCTAGCAGCGACGCGGCCGCCGGGTTCGCGGCCAGGAAGTCCTTGCTGGCCGCGACGACGATGTCGGAGGGTGTGAACATCGTCGTGCAGGGATCGCGGGTGCAGGCATCGCCGACGTCGGACACGCCGTCCTGGCCTTCGAGGGTCTGCTCCGGGTCGACGGCGAGCCACAGCACGTCCCTCCCAGGGACGAGCTTTCCTACGAAGGCGGTCGGCGTCCAGACGTACTGCAGGACGGGGCCGCCGGCTGCGAAGCTCGCCTGAGACTCGGCGAACAGTGCCGGGAACGTGGCCGACACCTGGCTGGCGCGGTCGTCCCAGCCGTTCTTGGCGAGCGTGTTGTCGATGACCTTCTGGCAGCCCCAGCCGTCGTCGCAGCCGTTGATGTCGGCCTTGCCGTTGCCGTCGGTGTCGAAGTGGGCCACGGCATCCGGATTGTCGAGCAGCTCTCCGAGGGTCTTGAATCCGAACTGCTCGACGCTGGGAATGTCGACGAGGAGGCCCTGCAGGGCCCCTGAGGACATCATCGTGCCGATGTACTGGACCCTGTCGCCGAGCGTTCCGCCGTCGGGGCTCTCGCTCTCCAGGAACGGAGTGTGATTGAACGGCCACGCCGATGCCCACAGGTCGTAGTCGCCCTGAGCCGCCGCCGGGTAGAACGTGGCCGGCGCGATCTCCTCGGGATCGGCGACTTCGTAGCCGAGTTCCTCCAGCAGCAGCTGGACCACGAAGTTCTGGAAGTTCGTCTCGATCCAGTTTCCCCGGGCCATGGTGACGGTCACGCCCTCGCCCGGCAGCGCCGCCTGCGGCTGGGCCTCCGCAGGCTCTGCCGTCTCGGACCCGGCGGTGGCCGGGGGGCTCTCAGCGTCCGTCGCGGGTCCGTTGTCACTGCCGCAAGCGACTGCCGCCAGCGTCAACGAGACGATTGCTGCGAACAGGATTCGCCTGTGGGGGAACAGCATGGGCGGCCTCCTCCCGCTGTGCTCGGTCGCCCGGCCTCACGAACTCGGGCCGGGCGTCAGGATGCGATAGTAGCCGCGCGGTGCCACGCGGCGGGCTCGCACCTGCCCGCGTACCCTCTCAGGCGCTGGGATCAGGGCCAGGACGGCTGGCGCGCCATCCCCGGGCGGCGAGGATCAGACCGCCCGTGACCACGATGAAGGCACCGGCGCCGGCTGAGAGCGCCGGTGTCGCCAGGCGAACGAAGGTCGCGATCCACGCCAGACCGACCGCGGCTATGGCGCATCCCACCCCGAACACGACCGAGCCCAGCACATTCTGGGCAGGGCGATGGCGGACCAGCCGGCCGAGCGCGGCTGCGGTGCCGGCAACGGTGAGAGCCAGGACGAAGTATCCGATTCCCGGTCCGTCGCCGGCCAGGCCGCGCACGGTCACGCGGCGTGTCTCGGCCAGGGCCTCGGCCAGGAGCTCTGCCGCCAGGCCGCCCTGGTCGGCGCCCTCGGACTCGGCGGCCAACTCGGCCGCGAGCTCGGCAGCGTCGCTGCGCTGGTCGAGGATCCACGACCCCGACGCCCCGGCGAACACCAGGAAAGCGGCGAGCATGAGGGTGGCGACCACCTCCCGCGCCTTCACACGGGCAGGCTCATGGCCGGTCCTCGCCCCGAAGGTCGCCCATACGCCCCCGGCGAGGACCACGGCGGCGCCGGTCATCGCCAGCCACGGGCCGGGACCGTGGCTGTAGTTGTCACCCCGCGGCGAGACGGTCAGGTAGGTGCCCGCGAGCGCTGCCAGCACGAGCCCGCCCGCGAGGAACGCGCTGGGGCTGGCGATGAACCGGTCACTGCTCCTGGGACGCCGCAGGGCCGAGGCGCCGCCGAAGGCCACGGCGAGACCGACGAGTCCGAGCATGATCCCGAACCACGAGCCGCCGGCGGCGTCGAGGCCGCTGTGGGCTCCGGGGAGGTCGATGTCGCCGAACCGGGCGTAGCTGGAGATCAGTCCGGCGTCGCGGCCCCAGGCCAGAAGGGTCGACGACGCAGCCACCAGTCCGCCGGCGAGGGCCGCCAGCGCCCCGATCACGTGCGACCAGATCAAGTGCGGCACCGGCGCTGCCGGTGGCCGGGCCCCTGCCGGGGTCGGGGCATCGACGCCGGCGGGGGCGGGGACTGCGGGGTCGGCGCGCCTCGTCCAGGCCTCACGCATCCGCGCCAGCAGATTGAGGCGCTTGTCGCTGTCCTCGGGCTGCGAGATCCGGTCGAGGAGCACGCCGACGAAGTAGAGGCCGGCACCGGCGGACGCACCCAGCGGGATGTCGGCCGTGTTGAGCGCGTTGAGGATCGGCTTTCCGAGTCCGCCGCCCGCGATGATGGCCACGATCCCCACCATCGACAGGGACAGCAGGAGGGTCTGGTTGAGCCCGGCCATGACCGAGGGCCGGGCCAGCGGCAGTTGGACGTCGAACATCACCCGGGTCTCGGACGCTCCGAACGCCTTGGCTGCCTCGACCACATCAGCGGGCACTTGACGGATTCCCAGGTTCGTGAGGCGAACGATCGGGGGAAGGGCGAACACCAGCGTGGCCAGAACGCCCGGAGTCCGCCGGACTCCGAACAGGAAGATGACGGGGAGGAGGTAGACGAAGGGGTGGATCACCTGCATGCCGTCGAGCACGGGACGCAAGCGGCTCCAGAACGAATCGACGCGGGCGGCGAGGATTCCGAGCGGGATGCCGATCACGGTGCAGATGAGCACGGCCACGATGATCATGCCGAGCGTTTCCATGGTGAGGTCCCAGTACGCGGTCCCGAGCAGGCCGCAGCAGAGGAGGCCGCCCGCACTGCCGAGGCCCACCAGGAAGTTCCTGGTGATCATTCCCAACGCGAAGAACAGCAGCAGCACAGCCGGCCATGGGAGCCAGTCCTGCAGTAGGTCGTCGATGATGAGTTCGAGCAGCTTGTCGACCGGCCACTCGACGGCATCGAGGAGCCCTCTGGTGTGGGTCGTCAGCCAGAAGACGATCTCCTCGATCCACAGGCCGAACGGGATCTCCCACGAGTCGAGGGTGGCGTTGTCCCAGAAACCGGTGGCCACCACGGCGGACCTCACAGCAGGCCCTTCACGCTCTCGCCGGTCCGGTCGTGGTGATGCTCTCGAGCTCTTGGAACGTGCGCAGGTAGGTGCAAGCCCGTCGCGTTGCAGCGGGGTGCTTCCCGCTCTTGTTCGCTTCGCTCACGGGCCGCTCGGGCCACGGCCTCGCCCGTATGGGCCGGATCGCGCGCAACTCGCTCGGCCTCTTATCTTGGTCGGCATGAGCTGCTCCTTGTATCGGTACAAGAAACTACTCCTTGCTGGCCGATGGCTCGAGGTTCCCTGCGATCGCGGCGGTGGCCATGACTGAGGGGCGGCCCCGGCTGCTGCTGATCCTCACCGAGAACCACACGCTGGTCGACCCCGGCGACCTGGTCGGGCTGGTACGAATGGCCGTCGACGCCGAGGCGGCCGGGTTCGATGCGGTGATGGCCAGCGAGCACATCGTCCTCGGTCCCTCCGCGGGTGCGCTCGGGAGGCCGGTCAATCCCCGGGCCTACGCCGCTCCCGGCAACCAGGACCCGGCCACTTGCTGGCCCAGCTCCAACGTGCTGCTGGCCTCGGTGGCCGCGGTCACCCGGCGGGTGCGGCTGGTGATGGGCGCGGTGATCGCGCCGTTGCGCCATCCGGTGCTGATGGCCAAGGAACTGGCCACCCTGGACCGGCTCAGCGAGGGCCGGCTGGTGGTGCAGCCCACGGTGTCGTGGCACCGCGAGGAGTACGACGCCCTCGGCGTGCCCTTCGCTGAGCGGGGCCGCATCCTCGACGAGCAGCTCGAGGCCATGGCGGCTCTGTGGGAGCACACCCCGGCCTCGCATCCCGGGCCCCGCTTCGCCTTCGAGGACGTCTATTGCGTTCCCAAGCCGTGGCGGACCGAGCCGGCCCGGCCCCGGATGTGGTTCGGCGGCCAGTCGATGCATCCGGCGCTGCTGCGACGGCTCGTCCGCTACGGCGACGGCTTCCATCCCTTCGGCACGGCCAGCGCGGAGGACCTGGCCGCGCTGCGGGCCGGGCTGGCTGCGGCCGGCCGCGACCCGGGCGGCATCGAGATGGTGGGCGGCACCCGGGCTGTGTTCTCGGGCTCCGGCGACACCGCCGACATCGACCGGGCCATGGCCGACTTCGGCGACCAGATCGAGGCCGGCTTCACCACCTTCTGCGTCAAGCCCTCCCAGCACACCGACGATCCGCGAGAGGTCCGGGCCCTCTGCGAGCACATCGTTTCCCGGGCGTCTAGTGCATACTCGCGTTAGTAATATGGCTGTGTTAGGATGCTGTGATGACTGTGCCGAGGGCAGTGGCGGTTTCTGAGGCTGATCGGGCGGTGCTGGAGGCGCGGGTGGCGGCGTCGACGACGCCGCGGCGTGACTGGCAGCGGGCCAAGGTGGTGCTGATGGCCCGTGAGGGGCTGTCGTCGCCGGTGATCGGCGCGGCGGTGGGCCTGAACCGCAACCAGGTGGACGTGTGGCGGCGCCGCTACGCCTCAGAGGGCCTCGCGGGGCTCAGGGACCGGCCGCGGCCGGGCAGGCCGCGGGTGTATGGCCCCGCGGAGCGGCTGGCTCTGGTCAAGACGATCACGAGCCGCCCGCGCGAGCCGGGCCAGCTCGGCGGGCGCCGGCTCAAGGCGCGCATGTCGATGCCGGAGGTGGCCCGGGTGATGCGCGAGGACCTCGGCATCGCTATCTCGGACTCGCAGGTTTGGCGGATCTGCACCTCGATGGGCCTCAAGCCGTGGCAGGTGCGGTCCTGGATGACGTCGCATGACCCCGACTTCGACGACAAGGCCGCCGACATCTGCGCCCTCTACCTGCGGCCGCCGGACAACTGGGCCGTGTTCAGCGTCGACGAGAAGACCGGCATACAGGCCCGAAGCCGCGCCGACCCGACCCTGCCGGCGCAGCCCGCCGCCCCCGGCGGCGGCAAGGGCCGCCCCGCGCAGCAGCAGTTCGAGTACCAGCGCAACGGCACCAAGGCGCTGTTCGCCGCGTTCGAGTGCGCCACCGGAGAGGTCGTCGCCGCGCCCACCGACTCGGTCCGCTCGGTGAACTTCGTGGCGTTCCTCACAGAACTCGACGCCCTGGTGCCCGCCCACCTCGAGCTGCACTGCATCGTCGACAACCTCGCCACCCACTCAACCGCCGCCGTCGAGGAGTTCCTCGAGGACCACCACCGAGTGTTCCTGCACCGCACCCCCACCCACGCATCCTGGCTCAACCAGATCGAGATGTGGTTCTCCATCCTGACCCGACAGCTCCTCCACACCGCCGAGTTCGCCCACACCAGCGACCTCGCCGGAGCCATCCTCGACTACATCGACGACTACAACAACCGAGCCAAACCCTTCAAATGGACCTACTGCCCGAACCAACAGCCACAAGACTTACGCGCGTGAGCACTAGGACGTAGGGGCCGCGCGGATACGTGAGAGCCGGTCGCGGTGCGGCGGTGTCATTCCCGCTCTTGTTCGCTGCGCTCACTGGGCCGCTCGGGCCACGGCCTCGCCCGTCTGGGCCGGATTCGCGTGCCTACCCGCTCGGCCTCTGGGCCACCTCGTCGAGGAACCAGTCGACCAGGGCGAAGCACTGGCGGGCGTTGCGGTCCTCGTGGCGGCGGATGCCGTCGAGGAGGGTCTCCCGGGTCAAACCGTGCTGGGCCAGGTACTCGTCGTCGGCCCCGGTCAGGAAGCTCTCGACATGGTTGTACGTCACCTCAGGATGGAACTGCGTGCCCACGCAGCGGCCCAGCCGGAACAGCTGCACGGCGTTGTCGTTGACGGCCAGCACGTCGGCGCCGGGCGGCGGCGTGAAGCGGTCGTGGTGCCACTGGAACCACGGGCCCGGCCCGGCCGGGTTGGGTGTGCCGTCCACCGCCGACACGTCGTACCAGCCGATCTCGGGCACGGGTGCCTGCTCGACCTCGCCGCCGAGGGCCGCGGCCAGCAGCTGCCCCCCGAAACAGACGCCGAGCATCGGCGTGCCCCGAGTATGGGCGGCTCGCACCCGGTCGATCTCGTCGAAGATCCAGCTGTCGATCTCGCCGGTGTTGGTGAGCGACCGGACCGAGCCCATCGGCACCACCAGGTCGTAGTCGGCGAAGTCGGGGAAGGGAACCGCGTCGTTGGGGCGGTCCAGGTCGGCCGTCACCACGTGGTCGTGCACGTCGTAGCCGCGCTGCTGCAGGCGTTCACCCACCAGAGCGCTGGTGCCCTGCGGCTCGTGGGCGAGCACCAGGGCCCGCTTCGGTCGAGTCACACGTCGAACCATACGTGGGCCTGGCCCGTGCCCGACACCGACTCGTACTGGCCGAACTGGGTGCCCTTCGCGGTGCAGGCCGCTCCCCCCAGCGCGCCCACCATCGTCAGGTAGTGCCCGAAGTACCCCTCGGGGGCGTGGCGTGAGTACTCGGGCAGGAAGTCGATGATGGCCGCATGGTTGCCCTCAGCCATCCAGCCCAGCACCCGGCGGTCGGCCGCAGCGGCCTCGGGGGTGCGGATGTGGAGGTCGGGATCGGCGCCCTCATGGCGGCGGAACTGGCGCAGCGACCAGAACCGGTGGCTGAGCCCGCCGCTGGCCAGGATCACCACCCGCCGGTCCAGTCCGGCCACTGTGGCGGCGAGGAGCTCGCCGGCCAGCAGGAAGTCGTCGGGCTCGGCCGTCTGGCACACGCCCATCGAGATCCAGCGCTCGTCGCCCTGCAGGAAGCCGAGCAGGTTGATGGTGGGGTAGTGCACCGGCAGGTGGGGATCGTCGACCGCGGTCACCCAGGTGTCGTCCCGGCCGTCGGCTGCGGCCGCGAAGGCGTGGGCCAGTTCGGGATCGCCCGGCATGTCGTAGGGCATGGCGCTCATGCCCCGGGGCAGCTCGTCGGAGGTGAACACGCCCTTGCGCCGCTCGTGGGCCGAGACGATGTGCTCGATGGTGGTGAACCAGTGGGTGTCGACCACCACCACGGTGTCGGCCACGGCCGGAGCCAGCCGTTCGGCTCGCAGCGCGTGCAGGCCCGCGAACAGCGACGTGTCCTCCCCGCCGTTGAGGGCCCGGCGCTCGTGCTCGGGCATGACCAGCGGCGGGACGTGCGACACGACCGCGGCGCCGACGATCGATCCCATCAGGCCACCACTCTCACGGGCAGGTGCTTGATGCCGGCGATGAAGTTGGAGCGGAGGTACCGGGGCTCGCCGTCGGGCTCGAGCCGGTCGACACGCTTCATCAGCTCCTCGTACACGAGACGCGCCTCCATGCGGGCCAGCCAGGCGCCGAGGCACAGGTGGGGGCCGTTGCGCCCGAAGGCCATGTGGTCGTTGGGGTTCCGGGCCAGGTCGAATCGCCAGGGGTCGGCGAAGCCGCCGTCGTCGTGGTTGGCCGAGCAGAACCACATGACCACCCTGTCGCCGGCTGCGATGCGCTTCTCGCCGACGGTCACGTCCCGGGTGGCGGTGCGGCGGAAGTGCATGGTCACCGCGCTGGTGCGCAGGACCTCTTCGACGGCGGTCTCGGTCAGTGACGGGTCGGCCCGCCAGGCCCGCCACAGCTCGGGATGCTGCATCATCGTGCGCAGCCCGTGGGTCATGGTGTAGCGGGTGGTGTCGTTGCCGGCCGCGATGAGCAGCAGGAAGAAGTTCTTGAACTCCAGGTCGCTGAGGGGTTCGCCGTCGCGGGTGGGGGCCAGCAGCTGGCTGATCACGTCGTCGCGGGGACAGGCCCGGCGCTCGGCCGCCTGCTCCTCGGCGTAGCAGAACACCTCTGCCGCGGCGGGGCTGCGGAACGGCATCAGCCGGAACTCCTCGGTGTCGGCGGTGTCCACGACGTGGGTGGTGAACTCCGGGTCGCTGTTGCCCAGGAATGCGTCGCCCCACTCGACCAGCTGGTGCCCGTCCTCGTCGCTGGTGCCCAATAGGCGGCCCAGCATGCGCATGGGGAGCTTGGCGGCCACCTCGGTGACGAAGTCGAAAGCACCGGCGGTCAGAGCCTCGTCGAGTACCTCGGCGGCCAGGGCCCGGATGGCGTCCTCGTAGGACTCCACCGTGCGGCGGGTGAAGCCCCGGTTGACCAGCCGGCGCAGCCGGGTGTGCTCCGGCGGGTCGAGCTCCATCATGGTGCGCCGGGCCCGGAGTTCGTCGTCGTCCATCTCCTCGAGGCGGATGCCCCGGGAGGACGTGAAGGTCTCTACGTCGCGGCTGACGGCCAGGGCGTCGTGGTAGCGGGTGATCGACCAGAAGCCGGATCCCTCGGACTCGGGGGTCCAGTGGACCGGGTCCTCGCGGCGCAGACGGGTGAAGGTGGCGTGGGGCACACCGGAGGTGAACGAGTCGTGCGACGAAAGGTCGGCTTCGTCGTCACCGTGGTCGTCGAGGTAGCCGTCCACGAATGTGGCTGTCGGGCCCATCACCCGGCCCGGGGGTTGGGGGCGGCCCACAGGGTGGTGCCCGAGGCCATGGACAGGCCGACCTGGCGGTAGTAGCCGCCGATCATCTCGACGGGCTCCAGGCGGTGCAGCTCCTCGGTGGGGCACTCGGGCAGCACCAGATCGGCGTCGCCCGAGTACACCGGGCCGAGGTCGGCGTCGTAGCCCCGCATGGTGACCAGTTCGTCGAGCGAGTCGGTGCCGTCGGCCTCCATGGCCGGCATCTGTCGGCTGTGCAGCATCGGATGGCCGTTCACGAAGCCAGGGGTCTCGGCGGTGCCGGTGATGGTGAAGCGGGCCTCGGCGACGCGCCGGCCCCAGGTGCTCAGCGTGGCTCCGAATCGGCCGCCCGGCTCCAGGCGGGGTCCGGCCCGGCCCACCGTCACCGGCCGGGTCATGGCTATCTCGCCCATCTTCTTGGGGTAGCCCTGGAAGTGGCCTCTGGCCATCGCGAAGTCCTTGTCCACCCAGATGTAGGCGGCCCGGCTGTAGGTCTCGCCCTCGAATTGGCAGCGGACCACCGCGAACACCTCCCGGTACTGGGCTCGCACAGGGTCGAGCAGCTCGTCGAAGGTGTCGCCGCAGCTCTGCCATTCGGCCCAGACCATGGCCACCGCGCCGGGATCGTCGGGGGCCGGCTCCAGGGGTTCGGGCAGCAGGTCGGTCACCCGGCCCGGATCAGTGCGGTACTCAACGGTGAGCATGTCGCCGGAGTAGTGCCACGGCGGCCCGGGCACGATTCCGGCGATCCCGGACGGAGTCCGCGGGTACATGAACCCCTGGAGCTCGGCCATCCTCCGAGCCTATTAGTTTGGCACCGAACGATCAACCCGGTACGTCGATGTCGCATCTACCCGCAAGTACGGAACTGCGATCTAGTGGGATTACTCACCCGGCGGTCGTTGTGGTTCCTTCGCAGTGCGGTTCTATTCGGGAGCGTTCAAGATGAGTGAATTCAAGACTTCCTCCAAGCCTTGCGCGTGCCTGGTGGCGTGGAAGTAATCGTCATATTGGTTGCATGCATTAGCGATCAATTCATCATACAGCACATATCGTCCTGCTATGGCATCTAGCGAATGATCGATTGCATCGTCGTCTGAATGAAACCTACCTCGATCCGACACCCGGGGATCGGAACCTATTACGAACACGACCTCGATTTTCTCGTGACCTCGCCGTTGCCGAGTTAGAATATCACTGAGAGCCGCTCGATACTTGCGGCCCTGCTCCACGAGGTCTTCGATCTTCGGCTTGACCGAGTATCGTTTCAATTCAACGATGACATGTAGGCCGCTAGTCTTCGCGTATCTAATGTCGATACGGCCACGAATCTCCTTCCCTTCTGCATCAATGGGAAAGCTATCAGGATCGATACTCCGTAGATCCTCTTCCATCTTTGGGTCCGTGGTTGCCCTCTCCCATGATGGGTCCAAGAGCCAGAGATGACCGAACAGATGTTGTTGGAGGACTCTTTCCTTTTCGTCGATCTCCGTCAAATTCTCGAATTGTCGGATAGCCTCAACTCGCGATCTCAGGATATCCACCCACAGCGCCGCCTCATACTCATCCTGGGCTCCTAAGAGTTCAAGAAGCTGATCAGCATTGAGGTCACTAAGAGCGCAGAGTTCATCGACTGTTTCCCTCAAGCCAATGCGAGCAAAGGCAAGGATACCTGCACGGAACAGGTGTGCCCTTCGTTGTTGTTGTTCAACTCCCTTCTCCATAGGTAGTGCTGCGATCGTGCCGATTAGCTTCTCGGCTGGTTCCCTTTGCCATTCAGGTAGTCCATCAACCCATTGCCTTAGGCTCGGATTGTCTGCAAGGACTTCCTTAGCCTTCCTCCTCGGCCGCTCCCGGTTCCATACTTGAGAAGCGCTTTGAAATGCATCTCTGAGGAAGGCTTGGAGTACCTTGACGCGTGGATCGTCTTCGATGAGCCGTTGCCTATCACTGGTCGCGATATCTTCCTCATCATCCTGATCCAAGAAATCGGCTTCGATTTGGCCGGTAACGTAGTTGCCAAAGACACGCGAGAAGTCTAATTTGTCAACAATTCCCTCCTGAATAGGCCGCTTCCGCGCAATAACGATGATGTTCTTGAGTGAGCCAGCCTCCTCATCCTCCGTCAGGTCCGACGGGACACGGGCCGTGCCGAACCAACCGCCAACGGCCTCGTCATCAAAGGGCGGAGGAAGTTGGTCATTGAGGGTGTACCTCGTAATGTCACCAGGCAGTGCCGATTCGGGGAGCGTGGGCTGACCAAATTCCCAGATGTACTCTAGCTTTTTCAGTTCTTGGCGGTCAGCGTAAGTAACTTGGGCGTCGTTGATGTAGATCTTGAAGCCACCCTCTGCTTCCGGTGTCGGATCGAGGATGTCGAAGCGTCTGGCCAATCGCTTGCGCAAGGCCGCGACGGTTAGGTCTGCACGCTTCCGCTTTAGGTCCCTGAGGACTATTACTGTGCCTTCACTACGATACTCCTCTGGAACCTCTATGGGTTCCGGGTGGTACTCCTTCTTCGCCCGAATACGTTCCTCTAGCTTCTCAATCTCTATTCTCAATCCGAGGCTACCTTCGTTGCCTGTTGTCGAATAGACTTGTACATCTCGTGCAATCGAAAAGACAGAGAGCTTGCCGATGCCCTTCCGGCCCATGTAGGGCCGCTGCCAGCGTTGCGAATGGCTACCTTCGACTTGTCGTTTCTTGTATCCGGTCACAAGAAACTTGTTGTTGATGTCGTTGAGGTTCATCCCGCAACCATTGTCGACAACCTGGACAACATCTTTATCATCATCTGTCTTCCACGCAATTCTCACATGTGTGGCATCAGCGTCGTGTGCATTCGCCACCAACTCTGAGAGGACGGCAGCCGCGTTGCTGTAGAGGTTGATTCCTAGAGACTCGATTATTGCGAGATCTACAGACATCGTGTACAAGTGATCTTCGGTCATTTGTTGTATATTCCTCTGATATGGTCGATGATTGCTCTGCCAATTGCTGCTCCAAGCGGTGGAGGAACAGCATTTCCGATGAGTCTGCCGAGAGTGTTTAGGCTAAGCGAGGAGCCAGGTTTCACGAAGTCATAATCTGCCGGAAACCCTTGCAAGATAGCGCCTTCTCGTATTGAAATGGCTCGGTTTTGCTCAGGATGACCGAACCGTCCAGCACCGTAGTTATAAAAGTAGGTGGTAAGTGTGGGTGCTGGTTCATCCCATGACATCCTCGCATACACATTCTTGAACCTTCTGCCGGTCGCCCGACGATGACACGGAGCTCGTAAGTCCTCAGGCCAATCTTGCCAACTTCCGCCTGGTACTGATGCTTGAATTCGCCGTCTATTGATCTCCTGCAACGTTCGGCTGCGGTGAAGCGGATCGGCGGCGTTAGCCTCTCCGGACGCAATAGGCGGCAAGCGACGAATGGCGTCTCCTACCGTTCGGGGCTGTAAGCGTGAGAGGTGTCCCTCTGGGATGTCTATCGGTCCGAGCCTAGATGCAATGAGCACTAATCGCCGACGCTTCTGTGGCAAGCCGTAGTCGGCACAGTTGCATGTGCGGTACGCAATCGAATAGTCGAGTTCACGCAAGAGTTCAAGGAAGGCCTGAAAGACTGACGTGCCCATCAATCGGGGCACGTTCTCCGTGGTCACAAGTTCTGGCTGTGTGGCCCCCACCAAGCGACCGAACTCGCGAAGCAAGGACCATCGAGAGTCACTTGGCGTCCCGCGGCCACGCTGGTAAGGAGAGAAGGGCTGGCACGGAGCGCAGCCCGCTAGGAGCCTGAGGGAGTCTTGAGGCCAGATCTCCGCGAGTTCCTCAGGGGCAAGGAGGCGGGCGTCGCGTTCGAGAAACCTTGCGCCCGCTATGTTCGCCTCGAAGGGGTATCGACAGGATGGATCGATGTCGGCGCCAGCAAGGACGTTCACGCCGGCTGCCGCTAGGCCATACGAGAGTCCGCCCGCGCCGCAAAAGAGGTCTATCGCCGCAACTGGGTGTGAACTAAGGTGGATCACGTGGCAGTTCCCTTTTTCAGCGGGGTTTGAGCACCGTAGTGGCCGACGAGGCGGGTCTCGCAGGGGATGAGCGCTCTAGATCATCTTGGCACTTACGAAACAGCATGTCAAATCATGTAAAGGGCTGTCGATTTCCCCTGCGCTGCAACCGTTGACGCCTTGATCTTGGGCGACAGGAGCATCGCGGAAGGGCACGTCGCTTCCGCCATCGCGTCAACTCCAACTATTGAGCCAACTCTGCTGTGGACCCTATGAACTCGCCTAGTGGATTCAGATCGTGTGCCCAGAAGATCGTGAGCCCCGCCTCCTGCGCCTGAATGAGGTTGTGCCTCTTGAACACACCTGACAGTACGGCAGTCGGGACGGTCTGAAGCGTGCCGAACTGCTTAATCCAAGCCTCAGCCTTGATAGCTGCGTCATTGTTGAGCCTCTTGACGGAGTTCGTCGCCGAGTTCGAGACCTTACATTCGATGGGCATGAGGCGTCCGTCGTGAAGTCGCACGACGAGATCGGCCTTGCGGTCTCCGAACACGCACTCTCCACAGAACGAGCCTCGCTCCGGTGCATCGTCGCTCGTCGTGATGTCTCTCGGTCCGACATGCGTTAGGCCGGTATCAGACAGATAGTCCGCTACTTGCCTCTCCTGTTTGGTCTTTGCGAGGTTCTTCCTGTCGGTCTGGACGCGCTGGGTGGCCATGAGACTCGCCGAGGCCACGGTCGCTGCCTGCCGTTCTTCTGGATTGGGGAGACGCTGTTCCGCCACCCACGGGAATCGCTTGGTATCGAGACTGGTGAGCACGACGCCGAGGACCCTGGATGTCATCTCAGGATCGCGGCGCAGCCGGCCGGGAGCGAGCGAAGCGTCTGCCAGGGTCTTGAGGTCATCCGCAGAGATCGGTGGACCTGCCACATATCTCAGAGCATCGAGGCCTACTTCGTCGCTGAGGACGGTCTCGAGAACGTCGGACCAGTTCGTCAGGTGATCTGTCCGGGCCAATAGAGCTCTGACACGCGCTGCGTAGTCGTCGAAGACCTCGCGGTACTGCTCCGTCGGCTCGCGAAGCCTCTCTTCGCAGAATGCAGCCTTGGCGACCGTTAGTTGTTCCTCGAACTGTTGGTCGTTCCACCTAGGGGGCTCGGCGGGACTCATGCCGCCGTTTCCCGGAGCATGGCTGGGCCTGGGACGTAGATGCGTGCCATCTCCGAAGGCTCGAACTTGAGTAGGCCACCTGCATAGGTACGTCCGACCGCAGTGGGTGCCGCGGCGCGCAGAGCACCTGCCAGTGCGTCCAGAGTTGCGTGTGGCATTGGTTCTCGGGGGTAGATGCCGTGTACGGCGTTGATGTTGTGGGCGCTAGCTAGGTTGCGAACGAATGCCGGTGGCCGACGCGCCATGTAGGTCGCGAGGATTGGAGCAGGAGACCGTAGACCCACGGCCCACCAAGGCTTGCGGTTACGAGCGATGTAGCCGGAACGGACCCCGCCGCGCTCCGCGGCTCGCAGGAACCGGTCGATGCGGGGACGGTCAGCCTCGTCGAGCACGTCGAGATCGGCCGGCAGGTCGATCACTGCCCTTAAGCCGTGCGTGTCCAAGAGGATGCCGTCAGTTGCACCGAACAGTTCGACCGCGCGTGTGACGGAGGGGAAGAGCACCTCTGAAGGAAGAGCGGGATCGTTGGCGTCGGTTATCCAAGTGGCGTTGGCGCCTGTCACGGCACCCCGATGAACGCAACAGATTTCTCCAAGTTCGACGTAACCCTCAGGCGGCTTCTGTGAGCCGTTGAGCAGGGGCGACCACCTCGACGCGGAGCGCAGTTGTCGTTTACTGAACGGTTGCCCTCCATCGAGCATGCCTAGCTCGGAAGTGCTAGGAACCCGCTTCATGCGGATCGACGCAGCAGGCCCGCCTACCTGAAAGCACGTGACGGCTGCCGTTGTGGCCGCATCGGCGAACGGCGCCTCGCGCGGATCGATCAAGTGGATTGACACTCCGCCGAGTTGGGTCGTAAACAGCGTTCTTGGCAAGTGGCCGTAGTTCACATCGAGCCACTCCGACGACGTCACGAACACACCAAGGTCGCCAGGTCGGGCATGAAGGGCCGTCGCCAACATGAAGTGAACGTGCAATCCGGCCAGACCGCTGGCCTTGAGTCCAAGAGCGGTCGAGTTGGTAGCGAGCCATTTCTTCCATTTAGGCTCGATCTGGTGGTGGCGAACATAGGGCGGATTCCCGATGAAGGCCGTGGTGCCACCGCACTCGCCGAGATCGGCGTCCCGGTAGTCCCGCACCAGGATCTGCGATCGATGGTCGAGGCCCATGGCCGTGAGGTTGGCACGGGCAAGCAGCGCTGCCAGTGGGTCGATCTCCACGCCGACGAGGCGAGCATCGGATAAGGCGCGGCCCGCAGTCAGAAGGAATCGCGCCGAGCCGGCTCCAGGATCGACTACGCGGTCTGGCCTTGAGTGCTCGACAATCCAGCCAACCATTGAGGACACGATCTCGGGAGGTGTGTAGGTGGCACCCAGCGGTCTGCGTTGATCAGGCGAGCGCATGCGCATGAGCGCGTCACCCAGAGGATCGCGGCCGGAGCGGATCAGATGGATCAATCCGTCGTCGTCAGAGTCGCGTTCGGCACTGGTCAGCGCACGGACAAGTATGGACTCGGGCTCCGAGAGCTCGGCAAGGCCGCCCTGTCGGACGATTGACCAAGCAGCATGGGCAAGGTCATGCTCACTGCAGGGCCCGTCCTCGGCGTTGGCCTGTGGACATGCCTCTTGGTCGATGAGTGTCACTTGAATGCAGTCTGACATCGTGCCGCCCTGCGTGTGGGGGATACCTGCTTGCAGACACATGTTCGCAAGTGGGTATGACAGGCATACGCTCAGCAACGCCTTAGCCGAGACTCCCCGGGCATCCACGCATGGATGTCGCATAGCTATCGTGTCGCGGTGCCTGATACCGCTTTCGACCTGACCGGCCGCCGCGCCGTGGTCACCGGTGCGTCGGCTGGCATCGGGGCGGCCATCGCCTCCCGGCTCGCTGGTGCGGGCGCCGATGTGGTCGCGGTGTCGCGGTCGGGACGGGTGCCCGAGGCGGAGGGCTCGGTACGACCCCTTGCCGCCGATCTGAGCGATGCCACCGCCGTCGACGGGGTGATCGACGGGGCCGTCGCCGAGTTGGGCGGGCTCGACATCCTGGTGAACAACGCGGGCCGGGGCGACTGGCTCCCGCTGGGCGAGCTGGACCGCCAGTACTTCGACGGGCTGGTCGGGCTCAACCTGTGGGCGCCGCTCCGGCTCTGCCAGCTGGCCCATCCGCATCTGGCCGCAGCCGAGGAGGCCGCGGTGGTGATGATCGGCTCGGTCGACGCCGTGAGGCCCTCCGCTGGGGGTGCCGTCTACGGCGCGACCAAGGCCGGGCTGGCCGCGGTCACGGTGGCGCTGGCCAAGGAGTGGCGGGACGACGGGATCCGGGTCACGCAAGTCGCCCCAGGCATCGTGGACACGCCGATGGCCAGCGGTGTGATCCGCGAACTCGACGCGGCCGGCGTGTCCGTGAACATCGTGGGCCGGGCCGGGGAACCCGATGAGATCGCGGCGCTCGTGCACTACCTGGTGGCCCCGGCTGGCCGTTTTGCTACCGGAGTGTCATTCCGCCTCGACGGCGGCGCGGTCGCCCTCGGCCCCTTCGACATGGTCGAGCGCTGACATGGCGCCGCCACAGATGTTGATGATCCTCACCGAGAACCACACCATGCTCGATCCCCGCGACATGCGGGGAATGGTCGAACTGGCCCGCATGGCCGAGGACAGCGGCTTCGACGCGGTGATGGTGAGTGAGCAGACCATGCTCGGCCCCCATGCCGCCATCGATGGGCTGATGAGCAATCCCCGGATGTACGCCGCCATCGGGAACCAGGACCCGATGACGCCCTGGCCCAGCTCGGTGGCCAGCCTGGCCGCGGTAGCCGCGGCCACCGACCGGGTACGGGTGGTGGCCGGCGCCATCATCCCGCCGTTGCGGCACCCGATCCTGCTGGCCAAGGACCTCGCCACCATCGACCTGCTGTGCGAGGGCCGGCTGGTGGTGCAGCCCACCGTGTCCTGGCAGCAGGCCGAGTACGAGGCCCACGGTGTGCCTTTCTCGGAGCGGGGCCGCATCCTCGACGAGCACCTGGAGGCCATGTCGCGGCTCTGGGCCGGCTCACCCGCCAGCTTCGAGGGCCGCTACTTCAGCTTCACCGACGCGTACTGCGAGCCGAAGGCCTGGCGTCCCGAGGGTCCTCGCATGTGGTTCGGCGGCGAGTGGATGCACCCGGCTCTGATCCGCCGCATGGCCCGCTACGGCAGTGGCTTTCACCCCTTCGGGGCCCCCACCGCCGAGGATCTCGCCCAACTGGCGCAGGGTCTCGCGGCCGCGGGCCGCGACATCTCCGAGATCGAGTTGATCGGCGGCACCCGGGCCACTTTCGCCGCTCCCGACGCCGTCGCGGACGTCGATGACGCCATGGCAGCCATCGATGAGCAGGTCGCAGCCGGCTACACGCTGTTCTGCATGAAGCCGTCGCAGTACACCGACGACATCAGCGAGGTGCCCGCCATCTGCCGGCGGATGGTCGACTACTGCGCCCGCCTCGCTGGGTGAGGGGCGGCGACTTGGATAGCGACCCCCTCGATCTTGAAGCGTTCCGGCGCAACGCTTATGCGCTCGTGGACTGGGTCGTCGACTACCTCGGCGGTCTGGAGGATCGACCGGTGCGTGAGCCCGCGCAACCGGGCGACGTGCGGGCCAAACTGCCCGGCCGCGCACCGGAGGATCCCGAGGCCTTCGATGCCGTCCTCGCCGACCTGGAGCGGGTGGTAGTCCCGGGGTTGACCCACTGGCAGCACCCGGGATGGTTCGCCTACTTCCCGGCCCAGTCGTCGCCCCCTGCGATCCTGGGCGAGCTGGCCGCAGCCGGCCTCGGCGTGCAGGGAATGCTGTGGTCGACGTCGCCGGCCGCGACAGAGATCGAGTCCCACGTGCTCGACTGGCTCGTCGATCTCCTCGGCGTGCCCCAGGAGTGGAAGACGACAGGTGCGGGCGGAGGGGTGCTGCAGTCGGGCGCGTCGGCCTCGACGCACACCGCGCTGGTAGTGGCCCGCGAGCAGTGCCTGCTGCGCAGCGGAGCCGGCCCGAAGGACATGGTCGCCTACACGTCGAGTCACGCCCACTCCTCGATCGAGAAGGGTGCCCGCATGGCCGGCTACGGGCACATCAGGCTGCTGGCGACCGACCGAGAGTTCGCGGCCAGACCCGACGCGCTCGCCGCGGCCGTTGCCGAGGACCGCCGGGCCGGGCTCGTCCCGGCCTTCGTGTGCTCGGCGGTGGGCACCACCGGCACCACCGGCGTCGATCCGGTGCGCCGCTTCGGCGAGATCGCCCGGGCCGGGCAGATGTGGCACCACGTCGACGCGGCCTACGCGGGCTCGGCCATGACCTGCGAGGAGTTCCGCCACCACCAGGACGGTCTGGAGCTGGTCGATAGCTACACGTTCAACCCCCACAAGTGGCTGGCCACGAACCTCGACTGCTCGGTGATGTGGGTGGCCGACCGCCGGCCGCTCATCGAGGCTCTGAGCGTCCTGCCGCCCTACTTGCGCGACGACGCGTCCGAGTCCGGGCGGGTGATCGACTACCGGGACTGGCACGGTCCCCTCGGCCGGCCGTTCCGGGCGCTGAAGCTGTGGTTCGTGCTGCGCTGCTTCGGTGCGGCGGGCCTGCGAGAGATGATCCGCACCCACGTCGCCTGGGCCCGCGAGCTGGCTGACCGCATCGACGCCCATCGCAAGCTCACAACCATCGCACCCACGCCGTTCGCGCTGGTGTCATTCGCCCATGTCGACGGCAACGGGGCTACCGATGCGCTGGTTGATCGCATAAACGACGACGGGCGGTTCTACATCACCGCCTCGACAGCCGACGGGATGCGCTACGCCCGTGTCTCGGTGGGCTCCACCTGGACGGCCCGAGCCCATGTCGAAGCGCTCTGGGACCTGATCGACGCCAGCGCCTGACGGGGCCCGGCCGCCGGCTCAGCCCGAGTCGGCAGCGACGATCACTCGACGGAGGAGTTCGGCCAGCTCCCGCTTCTCGCTCGTAGAGAGGTTGCCCACCATCTCGCCCTCGTAGAGGTTGAAGCGCGGGAAGAGCTGCTCGATCGTCTCGAGCCCGGCGCCGGTGAGAGACACGGTCACCTTCCGGCGGTCGGCCGCGACCGGCGTCCGCTTCACGAAGCCCCGCTTCTCCAGGGTCTTCACGACGCCGGTCAGTGTCCCCTTCGATAGGTCGCACTCGTCGGCAAGGTCGGCGGACTGCATCTCGCCCCAGACCCACAGGACCCATAGCGTCGTGAACCCGCCCCAGGACAGGCCGAACTCCGACAGCACACCCTTCTCGGCCCGCCGGCGGACCGCGGTGGCGGCCCGGTAGATGTTCGACACGGCCAGCATCGAGTCGAAGTCGAGGCGCCGGTCGCCGAGGCGTTCCTGGATGAGGCGCTCGGCGTCGAGCAGACGCGGGTCGGCTCGCTCTTGCACTGGCATCACCAATTTCGTTTGCTACCAAACGGATACTACGCTATCTTCTTCCCACAACATCACGCGGACCTGTCCGCAAGATCTCTGGAGGATCCCCATGAGACTTCACAAGCTGCTCGTCGCTTCGCTCGCCGTGCTCGCGCTGGTCGCTGCCGGTTGCGGCGACGACGAGGACGACGCCGCCGAGGCACCCGCTCCTACCACGGCCGCTCCCGCGGTGGAGGAGGAGCCGGAGACTGCGGCTGACGACGAGCACGACGACGACGATGGCCACGAGCACGACGACGACGATGGCCACGAGCACGACGACGACGATGGCCACGAGCACGACGACGAGATGCACGACGACGAGATGCACGACGACGACATGGCGATGGCCGGCTTCGACGTCGACGCCGCGCTCGACGCAGACCTCGACAACTGCGGCCCCGCGCCGAGCGGCGATCCCTTCATCATCGGCTTCGCGGCCGATCTGTCCGAGGTGGGCGGGTTCGCGGACATCCCGATCTCCGAGGCCGGCAAGTACTACGTCGACCTGATCAACTGCGCGGGCGGCGTCAACGGGCATCCCGTCGAGTTCGTCATCGAGGACGTCCAGGGCGACCCCGAGGTGTCGCAGCGGGCCACCGCCGACCTGATCGACGCCGGCGCCCATGTGATCCTGGGCCCGCCGTTCGCCGACACCGGCGACGCGGTGCTGCAGACGGTCAACGCCAGCAGGGCTGTGATCTTCGTGGCCTCCACCGAGCCGGTGCTGCCGGATCCGTCGATCTACTCGTTCATGACGACGTTCAGCGACACCCAGCAGGCCGAGGCCGCGGCCGAGTTCGCCATCGACAATGGCATCACCCGCGCCATCACGTTCTCGTCGGAGGGCCCCTACTTCGGCTACAACCCCGAGACGTTCGCGGCCAAGTTCGAAGAGCTCGGCGGCGAGCTCGTGCTCGACCAGAGCTACGTTCCCTTCGAGGACTTCGACTTCGCATCGCAGGCCAACGAGGTGGTCGGCGTGGCCGACGGCACCGAGATCCTCTACACCGCCATGATCGCCCCCCAGGTCGACGCTCTGCGGAGCGCCATCGAAGAGCGCGGCATCGACTCCATCACCTACTTCGGCGCAGACGCCTTCGGGGTGAGCGGCATCACCGCGATGCCCAACAACGAGGGCATCTACTGGACCGATCACGGCTTCGGCGCCGACGGCAACCGCTACGAGCGCCTCAACGCGGGCCTGGCCGCCGCGGGCATGCCCAGCGAGGCGCCCGGCTTCGCGGCCCTCGCCGGCGATGCCATCACCGTGGCCATACAGGGCTTCATCGAGGCCGGCTCCGCCGACCCGGGGGAAATCGCCGAGGCGATCGCAAACCTGAGCGGCGTCGAGGCGGTCACCGACACGATCGGCTACGCCGGCACCGACGGCACCCCCGACACGCCGGTGTACATCCTGCAGATCGTCGGCGGCGAGACCGCCCTTGCCGCCCGCATGCAGTAGGGGCGCGGGATGCAGTAGGGGCGCGGGCCGACCGCGGCCAGCGAGTCGTCTTCGGCGCGGCCAGCCCCGGGCACCGGGAGCCGGGCGAAGACCTCGGGTAGGGTGCCAAGATGCTCGAAGTCTCCGGGCTCACCACCCGCTACGGCGCCATCTCGGCTCTGCGCCGGGTGAGCCTGTCAGTTGGGGCCAATGAGGTGGTCGGCCTCATCGGCCCCAACGGTGCGGGCAAGACGACGCTGCTCAACACCGTTGCCGGGCTGCTTCGGCCCGCCGAGGGGGAGGTGCTCCTCGACGCCTGTCCGGTCACGGGCAACAGCCCCGACCGGATGCTGCGGACCGGCGTCGCGCTGGTGCCCGAGCACCGCCGCCTGTTCGCCGAGATGACGGTGGTCGAGAACCTGCGCATCGGCGGGGTGACCGTCAGGGCCGACGAGCGGTCGCGGCGCCTCGACGAGATGGCCGAGCTGTTCCCGGTGCTCAAGGACAAGTGGGCCACCGCGGCCGGATACCTGTCCGGCGGCGAGGCCCAGCAGCTCGCCATCGCCCGGGCGCTGATGAGCAGCCCCCGTATCGTGCTGATGGACGAGCCGTCGCTGGGCCTGGCCCCGGTGCTGGTCGACTTCGTGTTCGACCTCATCGGCCGGCTGCGGGCCGAGGGCCGCGCCATGCTGGTGGTCGAGCAGAACGCCACCCGCCTGCTCGAGGTGGCCGACCGGGCCTACGTCCTTCGCACCGGAGAGATCGCGGCCGAGGGCCCGGCTGCGGACTTGCTCGCCCGGGAGGACCTCTTCGACACGTTCGTGGGGTCCGACGTGCGTCCGTCGGGCCGAACGGGCCTGCCCGTATCCGAGCCGGCATGATCGACCTCGCCCAGAGCCTGATCGACGGCTTGGGCCGGGGCTCGATCTACGCGCTGCTGGCGCTGGGGATTGCGGTGATCTTCGGCGTGATGCACATGGTCAACTTCGCTCACGGCGAGCTCATCACCGTCACCGCCTACGTCGCCTTCGGGGTGGTGGTCACCGCCGGGTGGGGCTGGTGGGCCGCGGCGCCGCTGATATTCCTCGGCGCGGTCGCCACGTCGGTCGCGATCGAGTTCGTAGCGTTCCGCTGGGTGCGGGGATCGTCGGACTTCACCATGCTGCTGACGTCGTTCGCGGTCCACTTCCTGGTGCAGGCCATCTTCGTCATGACCATGGGTGCCAGCGTGCGCAGCTTCCCGCGCCCGGAGTGGGCCGACCGGGTCTGGTCGGTGGGCGAACTCAATCTCCAGGTCGTGGACATGGCCGTGATCGGCGCCACCGCGGCCACGCTGGCGGCGACCGTGTACCTGCTGCAGCGCACCATGTTCGGCATTTCGCTGCGGGCCGCGGCCGAGGACTTCGACGCCGCTCGCCTCATGGGGGTGCGCAGCAACCGGGTGATCCGACAGGCCTTCATACTGGCCGGCGCCCTGGCCGGCATCGCGGCGATCTTCTTCTTGATGCGCACCGGCCAGGCCCGCCCAACCACCGGCCTCAGCCCGCTGCTGAAGGGCATCCTGGCCGCGATCATCGGCGGTCTCGGCAACATGCAGGGCGCCGTCTACGGAGGCATCCTCCTCGGAGTGTCCGAGGTGCTGCTGAGGTCCTGGCTGCCCGAGGACCTGGTCGGCATCACCGATGGCGTGGTGTTCGCGCTGATCGCGCTGTTCTTCATATTCCGACCACAGGGGCTGATGCACGTCCGATCCGCGGAGCGGGTCTGATGGCGAGGCCGGGTCTGGTGTCGAGCCGGGCGGGTCAGGCGTGATGCCGGTTCTGGTGTCGAGCCGGGTCGGGTCGCAGCTGGCCGGCTCGGCCGCGCTGTTCGCGGTGCTGGTGCTGGGCGGGCTCGCCTACGCCTCCGGCGGAGCCCCGGCCCGCGACATCCTGGTCACGCAGATGCTCATCAACGCCGTCATGGTGATCGGCCTGCAGATCTACATCGGCAACACCGGCGTGCTGTCGTTCGGGCACATGGGGTTCGCGGCCATCAGCGGATACGCCTTCGCGCTGCTGGCCACCACCGTCGAGCGCAAGGCGCGCATCGTCCCCGATGTGCCCCTCGGCCTCGACGGCATGTCGCTCAACCCACTCATCGCCGCCGCCGCGGCCGTGGCGATCACTGTGGCAGTCGGGGTGGTGGTCGGGCTCGGCCTTGCCCGCTCCGGCGCCAAGTCGGGAGCGGTGGCCGCCACGGTCATCACCCTCGCCCTGCTGTTCATGGTCCACGAGGTGGGCGGGGCCTACGCCGACCTCACCGGGGGCCGCAACGGCATCTCGTTCTCGGTCGGGCGCGGGCTCGACAGCCGACTGTGGGTGTACCTGGCTCTGCTTGCCGCCATCGTCGTCGCCCGCTTCTTCAAGAGCAGCCGCACCGGCCGCACAGCCCAGGCAGCCCGCGAGGACGACCTGGCCGCCCGAGCCATGGGCATCAACCCGGCACGGGGCCAGATGGCGGCGCTGATCCTGTCGGTGGCGGTCGTCTCGGTGGCCGCGTCGCTGCGGGTGTTCCAACTCGGGACGGTGGCCCCGTCGACGTTCTTCTTCGACTACACGCTGCTCACACTGGTGATGCTGATCGTCGGGGGGCGCAACAGCATCGCCGGCGCCGTGCTGGGCACGGCACTCATCACCGTCGTCAACGAGACCACCCGGCACCTCGCCGACGTTGAGATCGACGGCGGCCCCGCGGAGGTCCTCGACGTCGTGCTGCGGCCCGGCCTCACCGACATCGTGCTGGGCGGGTCGATGCTGGGGTTCATGATCTTCAGGGCCAGGGGCCTGATCGAGGACTGGGAGGTCGACCACTGGCTGCGGAGGCGGCTCGCCCGGTCCGAGGACGTGCCCGACCCGCTGCAAGCCGCGCCCGCGCCCGCGTCCGCCGAGTTGGGCGCGACCGGCGTGACCGTCGACTTCGGCGGCTTCCGAGCCTTGGAGCGGGCGGGGCTGGAGGCCTCCAACCTTGAGGTTGTCGGCCTCATCGGTCCCAACGGCGCGGGCAAGACGACCCTGCTCAACGTGGTCACCGGCCTGGTTGAGGCAACAGACGGCTCGGTCTCGCTCACCGAGCCGACCCCCGCCGGTCCCGAGACCTGCCCGATCCTCGGCGCCGAGCCCTTCGAGATCGCCCGGGCCGGGCTGGCCCGCACATTCCAGAACCTGCGGCTCTTCCCGGCGCTGTCCGTGCGCGAGAACGTCAGCATCGCCGCTCTGGTCGCATCACAGCACCGGCCCGGCGGTGACCGGCCCTCCGCGGACCAGTTGTTGGTCCATGCCGGGCTGTGGGAGCAGCGCGACAAACGGGCACGCGAGCTCGACTACGGCAACGCCCGCCGCCTGGAACTGGTCCGGGCCGCCGCGCTGGCGCCCGTCTTCATCCTCCTCGACGAGCCCACCAGCGGCATGAGCAACGTCGAGTCGGTGGCCATGATCGACGAGGTGCGGGCCCTGGCCGCTGCCGTGGCTGCCGGGGTGGTGGTGATCGACCACGACCTGGCCTTCATCACCGGGGTGTGCGACCGGATCTACTGCCTCGACCAGGGCCGCGTGATCGCCGCGGGCACGCCCGCCGAGATCCAGGCCGATCCCGTGGTGCAGGCCGCCTACCTGGGTGCCGCCGCTGATGCGACGGCTGGTTGAGGCCGTGATCGCAGCGGCGGAAGGAGCATGACCGTGACCGAGTATCGTCGCGTCCTGCTCGACGGGTATCCGGTGCTTGTCGAGCGTCGGGGCGACGAACTGCTGGCCCGCGACGGCCGGCGGGTGGCCGCAGCCGACGCCGTGCATCTGGCGCCGTGCGAGCCGACCAAGATCGTCTGCGTCCACCTGAACTACTCGAGCCGAGTCGCCGAGTTCATGACCCGGCTGCCGCCCGCTCCGACGTACTTCCACAAGCCGATCACCGCCCTCGGCGCCCACGGCGCCGACGTGGTGCGGCCCGAGCCGTGCCGCTGGCTCAACTATGAGGGCGAGATCGCTATCGTCATCGGCCGCACCTGCCGCAACGTGTCGCCCGGCGAGGCCGTCGACTACATCGCGGGCTACTCCGTGGCCAACGACTACGGGCTCCACGACTTCCGCGACACTGACGCGGGGTCGATGCTGCGGGTGAAGGGCGGCGACACCCTGTGCCCGGTCGGGCCCGCGCTGGTGACCGGCTGGGACTTCCGGCACAAGCGGATCCGCACGCTGGTCAACGGCGAGGTCCGCCAGAACGGCAACACCGACGAGATGGAGTGGGACATGCACTATCTGGTGGCCGACCTGGCCCGCACCATCACGCTGGTCCCCGGCGACCTGGTGCTGTCGGGCACGCCTGCCAACTCGCGCCCGGTGGTTCCCGGCGACGTGGTCACCGTGGAGGTAGAGGGCCTGGGCACCCTGACCAACACGATCGTGGCCGGTCCGGAGCCGGTGCGCTCCGATGTCGGCGCCCAGCCTTCGGACAGCGAGGAGGTCGTGTCCACCGCCATGGGCGGCGAGTGGGAACACCGGGGCAAGCGGGCTCCACGGGGACCCGGTGCCCGCCACTACCAGTCAGCCGTGGAGGACGACAGCTGATGACGACCTCGCCGCGGGTCGCCGTCGGCCAAATCAGTAGAGAAACCCCTCGTATAGGAGCAAAACCCGTGCGGATTTCGAGCGCGGATGACTGAGTCGGACCGGGTCGCCATCGGCGGGGTGGACGTCAGCGTCGACCACCTGATCGGAGGCGAGCGGGTCGCCGCGGACCACACCTTTGAATGCCGCTCGCCGCTGGGCTGGGACCGCAAGCTTGCCGACGTGGCCAGTGGTGACGCGGTCACCGCGGAGCGGGCTGTGGGCGCGGCCGTCGACGGCTTCCGCGTGTGGGGCGCGCTGCCGGTGGCTGAGCGGGCCGCGGCTCTGCGTCGCCTGGCCGACCTGATCGAGGCCCGAAATGACGACATCGCCCTGGTCGAGACGCTCGACATGGGGTTCCTGCACCGCTCCATGCGGGAGCGGCTGGTGGCCCGGGGCGCGCTCAACTTCCGCTTCTACGCGGACATGGCCGAGGCTCACGCCGAGCCCCGCTGGCCGGCCCGGGGCACTACCCACACCGTGCAGCGCATGCCGGCCGGGCCGGCGGTGGTGATCACCCCGTGGAACGCGCCGTTCATGCTGGCCACCTGGAAGGTGGCCCCGGCGCTGGCCGCCGGCAACAGCGTGGTGCTCAAGCCGGCCGAGTGGTCGCCGCTGTCGGCCTCGGTGCTGGCCGACCTGACGGTGGAGGCCGGCCTGCCCGCGGGTGCCTTCAACCTGGTTCAGGGCATCGGCTCCGAGGTGGGTGCGGCTCTCACCTCCGACCCGAGGGTGCGGCGCATCAGCTTCACCGGCTCGCCGGAGACGGCCCGGCTTATCGGCGCGGCCGCCGCCCCCAACATCGTGCCCTTCACGGCCGAGTTGGGCGGCAAGGGCCCGCTCATCGTGTTCGCCGACTGCGACCTGGAGGCGGCAGCCACGCAGGCCGCGGCCCAGTACGAGGACTCGGGCCAGGTGTGCCTGGCCGGGACCCGCCTGCTGGTGGAGGCCGCGGTCCGCGACGAGTTCCTGGAGGCTCTAGCGGCTCGCACCGCGGCCCATGTGCTGGGCGACAGCCGCGACGATGCCACCACCATCGCACCGATGGTCCATCCCGACCATCTGGCCAGGGTCGAGGCCTTCGTGGACCGGGCCCGGGCCGCGGGCGACCCCATCGTGTGGGGCGGCCAACGCAGAGCCGGCTCCCTCCACTACGAGCCCACGCTCATCGAACCGGCCTCCAACCATTCCGAGATCGTCCAGCGCGAGGTCTTCGGCCCTGTGCTGACCATCCAGACTTTCGGCACCGAGACGGAAGCCGTCGAGCATGCCAACTCCACCCGCTACGGCCTGTCGGCCATCGTCTACACCGGCTCGTCAGCCAGAGCCGAGCGGGTGGGCCGAGCGGTGCGGGCCGGGATCGTGTGGACCAACACCTTCCTGGTGCGCGACCTGACCGCCCCCTTCGGAGGCTGCGGCCTGTCCGGCATAGGCCGCGAGGGCGGCGACCACGCGCTCGACTTCCACAGCGACCTCAAGACCCTGATCCTCGCCGACTAGAGCGCCGCCGTTCCCTAGAACCGTGCGATCTTGCGAGGGGATCGCTCCACCTCTTCCAGCACCCGACTGTGGTGCTCGGCCCAGGCAGCCGTCTCCGGCGACAGCATGCTCAGAACCCACAGAACTGCGTCATGGTCGGCCACGAGGTTCCTCTGAAGGATCGGCTCATGGTGCGCGATGCGGTTGCGAAGTGTCTTCAGTCGTTCGAGTTGACGGTGCAGGTCCGATCGCTGCGGCGTCGGATCGAAGCAGCGGTAGAGGATCGTGCGCCACAGGGTCGTGTCGTACTTGCTCTTGAAGAGGGCGACCCAGAATCCGAGGTTGAGCGCGGAGACTACGCTGCCCGCCGTCCGGGCCTTGCGTTCTCGTTGCAATGACCTGGACGCCTTCGCCACGGCACCTGGCTCCGGGGCGGTCAGCAGCGGGCTATCGAACCAGTAGGGACCGTGCGCTGCGGCCATCGCGTCGTGCGCCGCGTTGCGCAGCGTGACCTCGACCGCTTGGAGCGGGCCATGGAACGACGCTCCGAGCGCTGCGTTGCGGGTATAGAGGTGGAACGCGTAGAGCCTGTCACCGCCTGCGATCCTCAAGTAGGTTGAGAATCTCTCGGACGACGCGCTTCGGCGCAACGCCTTCATCGTCTGCCCGTCGTACCGAAAGCGATACGGAGCGCGAGGACCCGTGCTCGGTGGTATCGTCATGTCATACGCCCTCGTCGGCCTCTCGGTGAAGCTGCTTGGGTGAACTCCCCGGGAAAGCCGGGGATCCCAAGGGGGTGGCGCTCACGCGCCACCCCCTGGCCTCCGGCCCGCGGGGGCCAGGGCCGTGCGAGTCCGCGAGTTCGTCGAGTGCAGGCCTGACTCGCTGCATCGGCACCCCGCTCCGGCGGGCTGCGGCCAGCACGAGTGCCTCCGCCAAGCCGATGAACGGAAGCGAGGGCTCTTGACGGGTTCGCTGCGGAAGGCAGGTGATTGCGGGCTCGCCGATGACGTCCGGGCGATCAGGGAAGTGCCGCACGTATCCCCGAGCCCAGCTTGCGAGCGTCGTGGTAGGAACGTCCACGATGCGTGCTGCCTCCCCCACGGTGTAGAGCGGGACAGACAATCGGAAGTCTTCCCTGCGCGTCCGCCCCTGCCTCCCTGTCAAGTTCTCATTCTGGCAAGCGGTGGCTGACGCGCGACGCGTCCCCGCTCGGGCGTCAGAACATGCGGCCTTCTATGCGGGAGGCGGCCAGCCACATCTGCATGTCCTGGATGGTCTGGGCCATGGCCTGGCCGATCAGGTCGAGCTTGCGCACCTGCTCGATGCGATCCGCGGCCCGCTGGAGCTCCCGCTTGGGCAGCAGCTCCCCGAAGATCCCGCAGGCGTCGGCCAGCGCGATGATCACCACGTCGCGGGGCTCGGGGATCTGGTCCGAGAGCAGCACCTCCATGATGCGCAGCTTCACCTCGCGCTCGGCCTTGCCGTCCACCAGCGGATAGCGCCGGGACCGGAACACCCACAGGAAGCGGTCCTCCTGCCGTTCCAGAATGCCGGCGTCCACCAGGCGGGACAGGACCTCCTCACGGATCTGCTCGCCCTTCTTGGCGGTTTGCTCGACCCAGTAGCGGGCGTCGCGCTGTTCGCCTGCTGCGATCTCGGCCAGGGTCGGGTCGAGCAGGCTGTCGCCGACCGGGGTGTCGTCGATGAGGATCAGGTTCTCCGGGTCGGTGTCGATCCGGTTCTCCAGAGCCAGGTCCATGAGCACTGCCCCGGCCAGGGCCCGGTCCATCGACCACGACGGCACGGGCGCGAACTTCCCGTTGTCGTCGTGCAGCATCAGCAGGATGATCTCTTCCGCGAATCTCAGCATGGGACCCTGTGTATCACACCGGCAGCCGTTACGAAACAGCCGCGCCGCGTTCAGCGAGCGCCAATAGGTCGGAGGCCTTAGCGTCGCGAGGGGGTGTTTCCCGCTCTTGTTCGCTGCGCTCACGGGCCGCTCGGGCCACGGCCTCGCCCGTATGGAAGCAGATTCGCTCGCCTGCCCGCTCGGCCTCTTGTCAGAAGTCCTCGTCGAAGGAGACTTCGCCCTCCACGCCCACCTGGTAGGCGGACACGGTGCGCTCGAAGAAGTTCGACAGCTCCTGCACGTCCTGCAGCTCCATGAACGAGAACGGGTTGTGGCTGCCGAAGCGGCGGGGCAGGCCCAGTTGCATCAGCCGCTGGTCGGCCACGTACTCGAGGTAGGAGCGAGTGTCGGTCACCGACATGCCGGGCACGCCCTCGCCCAGCAGGTCGGCGGCGAACTGGTGCTCGGCGTCCACCGCCTCGGCCAGCATGTTGCTGATGTCGCGGCCCAGTTCCTCGTCGAAGAGCTCGGGCTCCTCGGCGCGCACGGTTCTGATCACCTCGAAAGCGAAGTTCATGTGCATCGACTCGTCGCGGAATACCCAGTTGGTGCCGGCGGCCAGCCCGTTCAGCAGGCCCTTGGACCGCAGGAAGTACACGTAGGCGAAGGCGGCGAAGAAGAACAGACCCTCGATGCAGGCCGCGAAGCAGACCAGGTTCATCAGGAACCGCCGCCGGTCGGCGGCGGTCTGCAGCGGCCCGTCACCGACCGAGTCCATCCACTTGAAGCAGAATTCGGCCTTGGCCCGGATCGACGGGATGTTCTCGATTGCCGCGAACGCCTCGACCCTCTCGTCGTGGTCGGGGATGTAGTTGTCGAGCAGGTTCAAGTAGAACTGGACGTGCAGCGCCTCCTCGAACAGCTGGCGCGACAGGTACATGCGGGCCTCGGGCGCGTTGATGTGCTCGTAGAGGTTCAGGACCAGGTTGTTGGCCACGATCGAGTCGCCGGTGGCGAAGAAAGCCACCAGGCGGCGGATCAGGTGCTTCTCAGCCGGCATGAGCTTGCGGTCGAGGTCTACTAGGTCGTCGGAGAAATCGATCTCGTCGACGGTCCAGGTGTTCTTGATCGCGTCGCGGTACATCTCGAAGAACTGCGGGTAGCGCATCGGTCGCAGCGTCAGATCGAAACCCGGGTCCAGGATGTTGGACCGGAGGTGGGGTTGCCCGGGCCGGGCCCCGGCATCCGAATCAGGCTGGGTGCCTGCGGGAGGGGTACCGGCGTCAGAGTCCCGGCCCGGGAGATCTAGGTGTTCGACAGGAATGTCGGTGATGGCCATCAGTCGCAGGCCTCGCAGGTCTCAGGATTCTCCAAGGAGCAGGCCGCCGCGGCCTCCTCATCGGCTGAGGAGGTGCCGTTGGTGGTGGTCTGGTTGATCCGGGTGGCCGGTCTCGACCGCAGGTAGTAGGTGGTCTTGAGGCCCTGTTTCCATGCGGCCATGTACATCGAGGACAGCTTCCCGATGGTCGGGGCCTCCATGAACAGGTTGAGCGACTGGCTCTGGTCGATGAAGGCGCCCCGATCGGCAGCCATCTCGATGAGTGATCGCTGCGGGATCTCCCAGGCGGTGCGGTAGATGGCTCGCAGGTCGGCGGGAATGCGTTCGATCTGCTGGATCGAGCCCTCGGCCTTCTTGACCTCGGCGATCATCTTGTCGTCCCACAGGCCCCTGGCCTTCAGTTCGGCCACCAGGTAGCGGTTCACCTGCATGAACTCGCCCGACAGGGTCTCGCGCTTGAACAGGTTCGACACCTGGGGCTCGATGCACTCGTAGCAGCCCGCGATGGCGGCGATGGTGGCCGTCGGGGCGATGGCGATCAGCAGCGAGTTGCGCAGCCCGTGCTCCGCGATGCGCTCCCGCAGCGGCGTCCAGCGCCCGGCGTCGGACGGCTCGGCATTCCACAGGTCGAACTGCAGGTCGCCGGCCGCGGCGCGGGTGTCGGCGAAGCCGGGGTGGGCTCCGTTGACCTCTGCGAGTTCGCTGGAGGCCCACAGGGCGTTGAAGTAGATCTCCTCTGAGATGCGGCGGCTGAGGGACCGGGCCTCGGCCGAGTCGAAGGCCAGCCCCAGCTTGAAGAACACGTCCTGAAGGCCCATCAGGCCCAGGCCCACCGGACGCCAGCGCCGGTTGGAGGCCTCGGACTCGTCGGTTGGGTAGTAGTTGATGTCGATCACACGGTCGAGGAAGCTGACGACCAGCCGGACGACCTCGCCCAGCCGTTCGAAGTCGAAGCCGGCCGGGGCGCTGCCGTTGGAAGTCGTCCGCTGAACGAACGCGCCGAGATTCACCGACCCGAGATTGCAGACCGCGGTCTCATGCTCGCTGGTGATCTCGATGATCTCGGTGCACAGGTTCGACAGGTGCACCACCCGGTCCCTGGCGTTGGCGCCTCCCCCACCGGCCCCGGTGGCTCCCGGCCCGGTCTGGTTGCACTTGGCGTTCGAGGCGTCCTTGAATGTCATCCAGCCGTTGCCGGTCTCGGCCAGGGTCCGCATCATCCGGGTGTAGAGCTGGCGGGCGGAGATCTGGCGCTCGAACCGCTTGTCGTTCTCGGCCTGCTCGTAGATGGCCCGGAACTCGTCGCCGTAGGTGTCGGTGAGCTCGGGCACTTTCTTGGGGTCGAACAGGCTCCACTGCCAGTCGTTCTCCACCCGCTCCATGAACAGGTCGGGCACCCAGTTGGCCAGGTTGATGTTGTGGGTGCGCCGGGCGTGGTCGCCGGTGTTGTCGCGCAGCTCGAGGAACTGCTCGATGTCGGCGTGCCAGGACTCCAGGTACACGCAGGCTGCGCCCTTGCGGCGACCGCCCTGGTTGACCGCGGCCACCGAGGAGTCGAGGGTCTTGAGCCAGGGGACGATGCCGTTGGACAGCCCGTTGGTGCCCTTGATGAGCGAACCCTTGGAGCGGACTCGGTGCCAGCCCACGCCGATGCCGCCCGCGTACTTCGAGAGCCGGGCGATGTCGGTGTAGCGCTGGTAGATGCCCTCCAGCGAGTCCACGGGGGAGTCGAGCAGGTAGCAGCTCGACATCTGCGGGTGCATCGTGCCCGAGTTGAACAGCGTCGGGCTCGACGGCAGGTACGCCAGCGACGAGATCAGGTCGTAGAACGCGATGGCCTCATCGGGATCTGTGCTCAGCCCGCAGGCCACCCGCAGCATGAAGTACTGCGGGGTCTCGATAACCAGGCGGGTGTCGGGGTGGCGCAGCAGGTAGCGGTCGTACACGGTCCGCAGGCCGAAGAACTCGAAATTGCGATCCCGGCTCGAGTCGATGGCCGCGTTGAGGGCGGGGGAGTGGGCCCGCACGAACTCTGCGGTCTCGTCGCCGATCAGACCCAGCCGGTGGCCGGTCTCTATCGACTCGGAGAACCAGGGGATGTTCTGGTTGCGGACCTCCTTGTCGATGTAGGTGGCCAGCATGCGGGCCGCCAGTTTCGAGTAGTTGGGCTCCTCCACGATCAGGCCGGCCGCAGTGCGGATGCTCAGTTCGTCGAGCTCGCGGGTGGTGGCCCCGTCGGCGAGGGCCGCGATGGTGCGGGTGCTGACGGTCAGGGGATCGACGCCCAGCAGGCCCTCGGCCGCCCGGGCCACCGCGTTGACGATCTTGTTCACGTCGACCGGCTCGAGGTTGCCGTTGCGCTTGCGGACCTGCATGGTCTTGGGTGCGGAGACAGCCGGAGGCACGTTGGCGACGGTGGTCAGCCGGTCCTGGATCATCGTCACGTCGGTGCCCTCCTCTTGCCGGTCGTCAGGGAATCCCCCGCCAGCTGTGGACCCCGCTCAAACACCGGCCACAACTTCGGAGTATGAATTACACCAAAGGAATTACACCCTTGTCAACTACAAGCTTGAAATTCTGAGTTCGTGTACTTCAGAGCCCAAGTCGCGCGTCGCGGATCGCGTCGCGAACCTCGCGTGCACGACTGCGCGTCGCGAGCTCCGCTGCCCGCGAAGTCCCGGTCACCAGCGAGCGCGTCCGGCACTTGGACAGGGCCGGCGACCGGCGCGGCTAGCGTCCTCAACGATGGAGATACTCGATATCGACCTGGTGGCTTTCGAGCGGGGTGGCCCGACCGAGCGAGTCTCGGTGGTCGACGGCGTGATGCGCAGCCTGGCCACCGGTTTTGTGTATGTGGCTCACGACCTGGACGAGGGCGTCATCGACGAGGCATACGGCCGGCTCCAAGCGTTCTTCGGCCTGCCCCAGGAGCGCAAGGACCGCTACATCGTGGCCGGCTCCCACGGACAGACCGGCTACACGCCGATGATGACCGAGACGGCTGCCATCTCCGACATCCCGGACCTCAAGGAGATGCTCAACTGGGGCGAGCCCGCGCCGCCGGGCCATCCGCTGCGCCAGCGCTACCCGCACCGCTACGGGCCGCCCGTCCTGCCCGAGGACGACCTGCCCGGTGTCACCGATCTGCTGCTCCGGTTCCACGCCGGGGTGATCGACATCCAGCGCCGGGTGCTGCGGGTGATCGCGGTGGGGCTGGGAATCCACGAGGAGTTCTTCGACACGATGCTCGAGTACGGAGCGACCCTCACCCGGGCCATCCACTACCCGCCCATGGAAACCGCCCCCTCAGACGGCTTCATGTGGGCCGTCGAGCACGGCGACATCAACCTCATCACCATGCTTCCCCGGGCCACCGCGCCCGGTCTCCAGGTTCGCACCGACGACGGCTGGGTCGATGCCATCCCGCCCGCCGGCAGCGCCATCATCAACACCGGCATGATGCTCGAGCACCTCACCAACGGGGTCATAGGAGCCGGGATCCACCGGGTGGTGGCGGCCGAGGGTCAGACCGGCGACCGCTATTCGGTGGTGCAGTTCGCCCACCCCACGCCGTGGACGATCCTTCAGCCGTTGCCCACATGCGTGACCGGCGAGCACCCTCTGAGGTTCCCCACCATCACCTCGGCCGACGCCCTGGACAAGGTGATCTGGGAGATCAACCTGGTAGAGGACGGCCGCCGCCTCGACGACGGTTGAAGTCAGCAGCCGGTCGCGGCCCGCAGGACGTCGCAGGCCTCTTCCAGCCGCTTCTCGCTCAACTGTGCCACCCGTCGCCGGAAGGCGTCTCGAGGGATGGTCAGGATGGTGTCGAAGTTGACGACGCAGTCCGACGGGACACCGTCGTGGCGCGCGGTGAGGGGCAGTTCGGAGACCAGCCCTCTACGGGTGCGGGTGAGGGCCGCGACCACCACCGAATCGATCCGGTCGGCCACTGGATCCCGGGTGAGCACCAGCACGGGCCGGTCACCGTCAGGCACGGCCGCGAACCAGACCTCACCCCGATGCATCGGCCCAGTCCGACCAGTCCTCGGCTGGGAGCCAGCTCTGAATGGACAGGATCGACAGTTCCTCGGGCCTGAGCGGTGATTGCTCGTAGATCTCCGCATCCCGCTCGGCCCCGATCGTGTTGAGGTAGCGGCGCAGCGCCTCGCGGATCATGTGCGACACCGAGACTCCGAGAGCGTCGGCTTCCTCCCGCACCCGTTCGGCTTCCGCTTCACCCATTCGGCAGGTCAACATCGTCATACGTAAGACGATATCAGGTCGTACACTCGGCCGACACCCTCGACGAGATGATCTGCGTGAGCCTTCTGGCAGAGGGCGAACCCCGCCTCGGTGCCGGCTGGCTTCACTTATGCAATGCGATCTAGCTACTAAGACAGTATGCTGTTCGCATGGTGCAGTTGGTTACGCGTGTGAGTGACGAACTCGCGGCCGGCGTCGACGAGCTCGTCTCCTCGGGCCTGGCGTCATCGCGGTCCGACGCGGTCCGCGGCGCCCTCGAGCGGTGGATCGAGTCGGAGCGGCGACGGCGCATCGGCGAGGCGATCGTCGAGGGCTACAAGCGCATCCCCCAGACCGAGGAGGAGCTGGCCTGGGCCGACAGTGCGGCTGCCGCGATGATCGCCGAGGAGCCGTGGTGAGTCGGGGCCGCGGCGAGGCGACCACCACCGGGCGCGGTGAGCGGCCGTGATGACCCCTGGGCTCGGCGAGATCTGGTGGGCCGAGACCGAGGATCTGCGCAGACCGGTGCTGGTGGTGACACGCGACGCGGCCATTCCGGTGCTGGGGGCGATTCTCGTCGCGCCGGTCACCCGCACGGTGCGGGGCATTCCGACCGAGATCCCGTTGGGTCGCGACGAGGGCCTGCCCGAGCCCTGCGCCGCCTCATTCGACAACCTGCGTCCGGTACGCAAGGCCTGGCTTACTCGCCGCATGGGCGACCTTGGGCCTCGCAGCCACGAGATCTGTGGTGCCCTCGCAGCCATGAGTGACTGCTGAGTCCGGCGGATCACGCCGCTGACGAGGCCGGCGCGAGCCGGCGGGGCGCACGCTCTTGCTCAGCGCCGGGTGCTGTCGCCGGGTTGGCGCGGCCGGGTTGAGCTGGGGGCCAGATCGCAGCGGGCCGGCCGGCCGTCGATGACCACGTCGTGGCTGACGAAGCCCGCCAGCCAGCGGCTCGTCGCGGTCGCCTTGTTCCCTGCGGCCTCGTTGCCTTCGCGGGACGCGGCGACCTGCAGGTCGGTGGCCAGCACCTGCTCGGCCACGTAGTCGCGCCACTGCTCGACCGCGGCGGCCTGCTCGGCCGAGGACAGCGCCAGCGACACCTGGATGCGGTCGGTCACCACGTAGCCGTCGATGCGGCGGCAGTCCTGGATCGCCCTCACTGCGTCTCGGGCCCAGCCCTCGGCCTCCAGCTCCGGCGTGACTGCGGTGTCGAGCACGACCACCGCGTCGCCGGAGGCCAGCCCGGCGGCGGCGCCCTCGCTGGACGCCTCCACGGACAGCTCAAAGCTGCCGGCCTCCAGCACGTGCCCGGCGGCGGTCACCATCCCGTCGTCGTTGCGGGCCCAGTCGCCGGAGCGGGCCGCGGCGAACACGGCCTGCACGTCTCCGCCCAGGCGGGGACCGAGCACCGCGCCGTCTGGCCGCAGCACCAGCGAGGCGTGGGCCTCGAGGTCGTCGGTGAGCTCCACCGATCTGACGTTGATCTCGTCGGCCAGCAGGTCCGCCAGCGGCCCCAAGTCCTCGGCGCCCGCACCGGCCACCGTCGCCCGGGCCAGCGGCAGACGCACCCGCAGCCCGGCGTCCTCCCGCACTCGAAGCGCCGCCGAGGCCGCGTCGCGCAGACGCTCCATGCGGGCCACCAGCGCGTCGTCGGCCGGCAGGCCTTCGGCGTCGGGGTCGGGCCAGTCGGCCAGGTGCACCGACGACCCGCCGGTCAACCCGCCGTGGATCTCCTCACAGATCATCGGCAGGAACGGCGCAGCCACCCGGGTCAGGGTGGTCAGCACGACATACAGCGTGTCGAAGGCGGCTTGATCGGTGTCGGCCCCGCCCGCGTTCCAGAATCGGTCCCGGGACCGGCGGATGTACCAGTTGTTGAGCGCGTCGATGAAGGCGGCGATCTCGGCCGCGCCGCCGGGCAGGTCGTAGGCGTCCATCCGCTCGGTGACCCGCTCCACCAGCGTCCGGGTCCGGGCCAGCACGTAACGGTCGAGCACGTCGTCGCCGCCGGTGCGCGGCTGGGCCTTGTAGCCCTCGGCGTTGGCGTACATGGTGAAGAACGAGTAGGCGTTCCAGACGGGCAGCAGGATCTGCCGGGTCACCTCGTCGATGCCGTCGTCGTTGATCCGCAGGTCGCCGCCCCGCACGATGTTGGCCGACATCAGGTACCAGCGCAGCGCGTCGGCGCCCTGGCGCTCGAAGATGTCGGTGGGCTCGGTGTAGTTGCGGAGCTTCTTGGAGAGCTTGGCGCCGTCGGCGGCCAGCAGGATCCCGTGGCAGATCACGTTGGAGAAGGCGGGCCGGTCGAACAGCGCCCCGGCCAGCACATGCAGGGTGTAGAACCAGCCGCGGGTCTGGTTGATGTACTCCACGATGAAGTCGGCCGGGAAGTGGCTCTCGAACCACTCGGCGTTCTCGAAGGGGTAGTGGACCTGCGCGAAGGGCATGGAGCCGGACTCGAACCAGCAGTCGAGCACCTCGGGCACCCGCCGCATCACCGACTTGCCGGTGGGGTCGTCGGGGTTGGGGCGGGTGAGGGCGTCGATGAAGGGCCGGTGCAGGTCGTCGGGTCGCACCCCGAAGTCCCGCTCGAGCTCGTCGAGCGAGCCGTACACGTCCACGCGCGGGTAGGCGGGGTCGTCGCTGCGCCACACCGGGATGGGCGAGCCCCAGAACCGGTTGCGGCTGATCGACCAGTCGCGGGCGCCCTCCAGCCACATGCCGAAGCGGCCGTCCCGCACATGGTCGGGCACCCAGTTGATCCGCTGGTTCAGCTCCATGAGCCGGTCGCGTATGGCGGTCACCTCCACGTACCAGCTGTTGATGGCCCGGTAGATGATGGGCGTGTCGGTGCGCCAGCAGTACGGGTAGTTGTGCTCGTAGCTGTCGTGGCGGACGATCCGGTCCTGGGCCTTGAGGTGGCGGATGATCTCACCGTTGGCCTCGAACACGTTGACTCCGGGCCAGTCCGACACCGGCTCGGTGAACCGGCCCCGGTCGTCTACGGGCACCGCGTCGGCGATGGCGATCCCGTTGGCCTCGCACACCTCCTGGTCCTCCGCCCCGAAGCCCGGCGCCATGTGGACGATCCCGGTGCCTTCGGCGGTGTCGATGAAGTCGGCGGCCAACACCCGGAAGGCCTCCGAACGGTGGCCGAAGAACTCGAACAGCGGGACGTAGGACCGACCGACGAGTTGGTCGCCGCGGACCGTGCCCACCCGGCGGGCGTCGGCGAGCTGGGCTTCGTAGGCGCCGACGGTGGCCTCGGCCAGCACGTAGTTGACGCCGCCCTCCCCCATCACGGCGTAGTCGATGTCGGGACCCACCGCGATGCCCAGGTTCGACGGCAGCGTCCACGGTGTGGTCGTCCAGGCGAGGAGCCTCATCGGTCCGGGGTCGCCGGGTTGGGTCACCAGGTCGAAGGCCACGGTGATGGCCGGGTCCTGGCGGGGCCGGGTGGCGTCGTCCAGGCGGATCTCGAAGTTCGACAACGGCGTCTCCGCGCCCCACGAGTACGGCATGACCCGGTAGGCCTCGTACACCAGGCCCTTGTGGTAGAGCTGCGAGAAGGCCCACATGACTGATTCCATGTAGGGCAGGTCCATGGTCTTGTAGTCGTTGCCGAAGTCCACCCAGCGGGCCTGGCGGGTGACGGTGTCCTCCCACTCCCTGGTGTATCGGACGACGGACTGGCGGCAGTGCTGGTTGAACTCGGCGATGCCGAAGGCCTGGACGGCCGCCCGGCCGGTGACGCCCAGCTCGCGCTCGGTCTCCATCTCGGCGGGCAGCCCGTGGCAGTCCCATCCGAAGCGCCGCTCCACCCGGTTTCCCCGCATCGTCTGGTACCGGGGCACGACATCCTTCACATAGCCGGTCAGCAGGTGTCCGTGGTGCGGCAGTCCGTTGGCGAACGGCGGCCCGTCGTAGAACACCCAGTCTCGCTCCTCGGGCCGGGATCTCACCGACTCCTCGAAGGTCCCCTCGGCCTTCCAGCGGGCCAGCACCCGTTGCTCGATGGCTACAAAATCGGGGCTTCCGACGGACGGGTAGGGGCCGTCGCCGCCTTCAGTCATGGCCGATCAGGCTACCGGCGCGCCCTGGCGGGCCGTCCCGGCCGGCAGGTGTGGCGCAGGTCTACTGGGTCTCCTGGAACTCGCTCCAGAGGGCCTCAACCGAAACCGGGCCGCTCGTATCATCGCTATAGAGGTCCGGCGGCAGCGGCTGTCCCCTGTCCTCATAGACCTCCATGACTGCCGCGAACGCGTCCTCGGCATTGGCGATGGCCTCCGACACCGTCTCGCCCTCGGTCACCAACTCCGGCAGCACCGGGGAGGTTACGGTGTAGCCCCCTTCGGGCTGTGGCTCCAATACCAGCGGTATTCTGGCTATCACCGGCAACCTCCAACAGTTCTGGTGGGGTCCCCTTGGAGCAGTCCGCCGTTGCCAGCGTACTCGGTGTCGGCGGCGTGCCCGGTAGCGCCGTAGCTCAGGCTGATGCGGGCGGGTTCCTCTTGCAGCCACCGTATGACGGGAATCTCGCGCCTACGATGCCGGGAGAATGGACTCTGACGCCTATCGCGGGCTGTTCGATCTGAGTGGGCGGACGGCCATTGTCACCGGCGGCACCCGGGGCATCGGCCGGGCCATTGCCGAGGGGTTCGCGTGCGCCGGCGCCCGGGTGGTGGTGGCGTCGCGCTCTGCGGAGTCCTGTGCGGTCGCCGAGGCGCGCCTGGCCGATGCGGGCTTCGAGGCCCTGGGGGTGCCCACCCACATGGGCGACCTGGAAGCAGTCGAGGCGCTTGCCGCAGCGACCGTGGACCGCTTCGGCGGCGTCGACGTCGTCGTCAACAATGCGGCCAACGCGCTGGCCCAGCCCATCGGCGCCCAGAGTGCGGCCGCCTGGCAGAAGTCCTTCGAGGTCAACCTGCGCGGCCCTGCGCTGCTGACCCAGGCGTGCCTGCCGCAGCTGCGCCAGAGCCCTCACGCGTCGGTGGTCAACGTGGTCAGCGTCGGGGCCTTCATGTTCTCGCGGGGCTTCTCGATCTACGGGGCCATGAAGGCCGCGCTGCTGTCCTACACCCGGGCTGCGGCCGGCGAGCTGGCCCCTCTGGGGATCAGGGTGAACGCCTTGGCGCCGGGTCCGGTGGACACCGACATGGTGCGCAACCAGGGGCCCGAGGCCGCCGAGGCGATGGGCGCGGCCACGCTGATGGGCCGCTTGGCCCATCCCGACGAGATGGCGGGGCCGGCTCTGCTGCTAGCCAGCGACGCCGGCCGGTTCATCACCGGCCAGGTCATCGTCGCCGACGGAGGTCTGCACCCCCACTGACTCGGGTTGATCCTCGCCACCTGGGTCCTCGGCTTGGGTTTCGCCGGTTGGTTCTGTGTCGGCTGCGGGTTCCTCGGCTTCGGTGGGTGTCTCAGCTTTGGCGTCAGGTTCTGCGGCTTCCTGCTCGGCTGCGGGTTCCCCCTGGTTGGCGACGGCCTCCGTCTCGACGTTCTCGGCCTCATCACTGGCGTCCGGCGGCGATGCCTGGTCACCGTCGCGAAGGCGGCGCAGCGCCTCGACGGCCTGCCGGTAGGCGGCCTCCGCCTCGGCCGTCTCAGCCGCGGACGCCTTGCGGTCGTTCAACTTGCGCACGGCCGCGGCCGCGTCGTCCTTGGCCTTCTCGGCCTTCTTGAGGGCCCGCTTGTGGGCCTGCTGCTCCCGGTCAGCGACCAGATAGGTGTTGAACAGCGTCAGAGCAGCCGCGGTCTCGTCGTCCAAGGGCTGGTGCTGGGGGGCTATTGTCACACTGTCGGGCATCGGTGGTCCACGAACTTCAATCGATTGGTCGCCGCGGGGCACTTGACTCCCCGCCTCGTTCGCACGTACTACGGTATCGAGTTGTTGGCTTCGGGAGGAGTCCTGCATGGTAGAGATGGGCGAAGAGATCATCGTCCTCGACGAGGTCTACAAGATCTTCGGGCCCCAGCCGCGGGGAAGGGCGTTCGACCTGGTCCGCTCAGGCATGGGAAAGAACCGGGTCCAGGCCGTGACGGGGCATGTGGTCGGCCTCGACGACGTGTCGTTCAGGGTCAACAAGGGCGAGATCTTCGTGGTGATGGGCTTGTCGGGGTCGGGCAAGTCGACTGCGCTGCGTACCGTCAACAAGCTCCATTACATCACCTACGGCTCGGTGACCGTGGATGGCGCCGATGTGCAGGCGCTGGAGGGCTCGGACCTGCAGGCATTCCGGCGCGAGTACATGGGCATGGTGTTCCAGCACTTCGCGCTGTTCCCGCATCGCAGAGTGATCGACAACGTGAGCTACGGCCTCAAGGTGCAGGGAGTAGAGAAGAAGGCCCGCGAGGACGCGGCGATGAACGCGTTGTCGCTGGTCGGGCTGGGCGCGTACTCCCAGAGCTATCCCTCGGAGTTGTCCGGCGGCATGCAGCAGCGGGTCGGTCTGGCCCGAGGCCTCGCCTCCGATCCCGACATCCTGCTGATGGATGAGGCCTTCAGTGCCCTCGACCCCCTGATCCGCCGCCAGATGCAGGACGAGATGATGGAGATCCAGGGCGAGCTCCACAAGACGATCCTGTTCATCACCCACGACCTGAACGAGGCGCTGCGCATCGGCGACCGGGTGTGCATCATGAAGGACGGCGCGGTGGTGCAGATCGGCACACCGGAGGAGATCCTCACCCAGCCCGCCACCGGCTACGTGGCCGAGTTCGTCCAGGACGTCGATCAGGGCCGGGTCATCCAGGTGCACGAAGTCATGCAGCAGCCGAGCCCGATCGCGGCCGGCGTTACGCTCGCTGAGGCCCTGCGAACCGTCGGTGAGCGGTTGGGCGCCTTCGTGCTGGATGCCGCCGGGGAGCCAACGCACATTCTCACTGCCGACGACGGTATCCGGGCCGCCAACATGGGCACCACCGACCTCGGCCAGGCCCTGCGGACCGACTTCGATCGCTGCGGGCCCGAGGACTGCCTCAACACGGTCTATGCAGCAGCCGGACGGGGTCTCCCCATCGCGGTCTGCGATGACTCCGGTGCCCTCGTCGGGAACCTTGACCCACGCCACATCATGGAGGAGATGGGCCGAGTGGAGAACCTGATAGATGGCTTCGAGCGGGAGGTGTTCATGTGAGGGTGCTCGCTCTTCAAGGCGGTGGTGAAGAATTGCCGGATCCGGGGATCACGGACAACCAGGTTCTCGACCAGTTCGAGATTCCGTTCGGTCGTTGGATCGACCAGGCAGTGGACTGGGTCGACGTCAACCTCGATTGGATGCTCTCTATCATCAAGTGGCCTTTCGACGCGCTCATCAGCTTGCTCGTAGAGGACATCCTCGAGCCCGTTTCCTGGGTTTGGGTCGTTCTTGCATTCCTTGTGATCGGCACTCTGGCTCAGAACCTCAAGGTCGGTGCCTTTTCTGCGGTCAGCCTGGGAGTGTGCGGCCTGCTCGGCAACAACTACTGGTACGAGACGGCCCGGACCATCGGTTTCGTGGGCGTGGCCGTGATGTTGTGTGTAGTGATCGGTATTCCTCTCGGGATTGCGTGTGGCCGGATGGACCGCCTATGGCATGCGGTGCGGCCGGTTCTCGATGCTATGCAAGTAGTTCATTCGTTCGTCTACATGCTGCCGTTCGTCTATTTCTTTGGCCTCGGCGAAGTGTCAGCCACGATGGTTACGATGGTGTTCGCTTTGCCGCCTCTGGTCCGCCTCACCAATCTGGGGGTTCGGCAGGTGCCTGCCGATGTGGTGGAGGCCAGTCGGGCTTACGGTGCCCCAGAGTGGCGAGTACTTACCGATGTGCAGATTCCCTTGGCTCGTCCTGCCATCATGACAGGCATTAATCAGACACTGCTATTGGCAATCTCCATGCTGGGCATCGCTGCGATCATGGGGGCAGGCGGATTGGGAGCGAAGTTGCTGAACGCGATCAACCGGCAGAGCGTGTATGACGGTGCAGCGAGCGGCCTCGCCTTTTTTCTTGTGGCTGTCGTGCTCGACCGCATCACACAGCGCGAGGGAGCTCCCCAGGCGAGCCTGCTGCGCCGCATTCGACTGGCTTGGGCCCATCGCCGGGATCCTGAGGCGCTGTTGCCCGCCGAGGTGCCGGATAGTACCGAGGGGACTGCGGCACCGGACGCGGCCTCGGGCAGGTTCGCGGAAGTAGTGCCCGTGGAGCGCACCTCTATCCTGACAGCAGTAGCTGGCGGCGTCCTCTCAGTAGTGTCGGTGTTTCTAACCTGGAGCAACGGTGCGGGCTTCATGAGCGCCTACGGTCGCCGCACCGACGAAGCTATGGCCGGCGAGTCCTTCAACGGCCTCTCGGCAGCGGGCGGCTCTTGGTTCGGTTATTTGGTGCTCGCCCTAAGCCTGTTTGTGGTGGCCGCGGCGGTTACTACGCTGGTCGCCCCAGGCCGGGGACCCCGATGGTGGGCAGCTGACGGCGCGGTGATCGCCTCGCTGGCCCTTAGCGTGATGATGGTCGCCTACCTTCTGGCCGCACCCTCCGATCTGACGGTCGGACAGAGTACGGGCGTCGGGGTTTACGTGGCGTTGATTGGAGGGTTAGTGGCGTCGGTAGGGTCGCTGAGGTGGATCCGGCTGGCACCGCACTCGTCCGCTCATCCGCTTCGCGCTCGCATCGGCTGGGGTCGTGTGATGGGCTCGCTGGTCGTTGTGGTGACCTTGGGTGTCGGTGCTATTTCGGGCTGGAGTTTCGACGCTCGTGCTTCCGTGATCGTTACGCCAGAACAGCAAGCGAGGATCGATGCCCTGACCGCAGAGGCCAAGGTGGCGGAGGCTGAAGGCGACTTGGCGCTCGCCGCCGTGAAGTCGATGGAGATACAGACGGAGCTAGCCTCGACTGCCGTCAGGGAACTCATCGTCCTCGACGGCGTGAGCGACGAAGGTACCGGTTTGGGAATTTGGACGCTCCTGGCTGGCGTGGTTGGCTTGGCCGTCACCTTGCCTGCAGCGGGCGTCTTTGGCAGTCACGAGCATCGAAAGTGGCGATGGAGTGCCATCACCGCAGGGGTGGGTGCCGGGATCGCCTGCGTGGGATTGGGTTGGATTCTCACCCACGTTCGTTCTGCCGACGACAACTACCTAAGCGGCGTTGGTTCGTTCCTTGCCGTAGTCGGTGGCGTCGCGCTGATGGTTACCGCGGCCCCCGTGCTTAGAGAGTTTCGACGTTCCAAGGTGTACGACGACGAGGCATCACCACCGGAGCAAGTCTCGGGGCTCTCCGCGCTTTAGATGGGAGTGAGGGTGTCGAGCAGTGCCCAGTTGGGTTTGCCGGCATACAGCAGGGCGCGGATTCTGTAGTTGGCGAAGTCAGTACCCGAACGCGGCTCGTTTGACGCGTTTGGCGAGGTTGTTGGCGGCTTCGGTGGCGGCGTTGGTGACCCGGGCGGCGTGCCAGCTGGAGATCTGGGTGCGCCAATTCGCGACTGTGCGTCCGAGCCGGTTGACCTCCTCGGGCAGGCCGGGGTCCTAGGAGACTGCTGAGCAAGTACCCAATTCCCGATTTCGCGATCACAAAACCCTAGGTCAGAGGCTTGCGTGTCGCGCCAAATCGGCATTACTCAGCAGTCTCCTAGGAGGCGAGCTGTTCGACGGTCGCTGCGCCCAGCTTGGCGTCGTCGATGTCGTAGATGCTGCGGAGGGTCTCTTTGGCGTGCCAGGCGTCGCGGACCTCGCCGTAGGGGTCGCCGGCGTCGAGCAGGCCCCGCAGCCGGGCGCGGCCCGAGTCGGTGACGCGCTCGGACGCGGACACCAGCAGCTTGCGGGCCCGATACAGGGGGTCGTGCTTGCGGCCGCGGTGCCCGAGGGTCTGGTTCTGGACTCTGCGGCGGACCTCGTCGAGTGCGTCGTTGGCGAGCCGCACGACGTGGAACGGGTCCGCGACCTGCTTGGCGTGCGGCAGAGCCTCGTTGAACGCTGAGCGGTAGGGGCCCGAGAGGTCAAGCACCGCCCAGCGGATCCCTCCAAGCCAGCCGCGGGGCCGTCTCAGCAGCCACCGCGTGGGCGCATCTGCGGTGCGGCCTGGGACTATGTCAAAGAGCTGCCCCCGCCCGACGTCGACGATGCCAGTCGCCCAGGCCTTCGCGCGGAACCGGCCCCGGTGCCACATCAGGTGCTCGTCGAGGCCCAACGCCTCGACCTGTGAGATCCGGGCGATGTCCGCGGCCAGCAGCGTGTCGCCCCAGCGCTGCACCGCGTTGTTGACCGGATGCCACGAGCATCACCCGACAAACTCCGGTCGGACCCCCGCCGCGCGCCGAGCTGCGCGAACCACCCGTCCAGCCCCAGGCGCTGCCACACCGCCGCTGCCGCGGCCACCGCACCCACCGCGGGCGCGCCCTCAGCGGCCACCGCACCCACAAACTGGAGCGGGTCGTGGCCGCGTTGGAGTGCACCCGCAGCGTCTCGCCCTCCTCGTCGTCGACGCCGAGCACCTCCACGTCGCCCAGTCCCGACCCCTGCGCGCATGTGCGAGCTGATCGTCGGCTGTCCTGACGGCGCCGATTCTGGGGGATCCCCCGCGCTCAGCTGCGGATGCCCGACACTCCTACTCCCATCTCATACGCGGAGGGCCAGTTTCGGTGGGCAACGTCGCGCCTCTCGTGTAACCTGCGATTCGCGCTTCGGGAGCGCTTGCTCGCGGCGTGCCGGAAACCAACAAACCAACCCAGGAGGGAAATCCAACTCATGGAGAAGAAGCAACCGAACCTGCTGCTAGCACTACTGGCGATCATCGCTCTACTCGTCGCGGCCTGTGGTGACGATTCCGACACCACTACAGCGACCCCTACGACGCAGGCTCCCGCCGAAGAGGAGCCGATGGCCGAAGAGGAGCCGATGGCCGAAGAGGAGCCGATGGCCGAAGAGGAGCCGATGGCCGAAGAGGAGCCGATGGCCGAAGAGGAGCCGATGGCCGAAGAGGAGCCGATGATGCCCGGCGAGGGCACGACGATCAGAATGGGCCGGGCCAACTGGGACACAGGGTATTTCCAAGCTCAGGTCCATAAGCAACTGCTTGAGGAACTCGGGTACACTGTGACTGAGCCTTCAGAGTTAGAGCTGGGTCCAGCGCTTGCATATCTGGGAATGGCTCAGGGTGATTTTGACATGTGGGCCAACAGCTGGTATCCGGGCCATCACTCGTGGCTCGCAGCTGAACTGCCCGACGGCTCACTGGTGGGTGACCACCTTGAGATCGTGGGCGAGCAAATGATTCAAGGCGGTCCTCAAGGCTTTGTGATCACCAAGTCGGTGGCCGATGAGTTTGGCATTACTCACCTTGATCAACTCAACGACGATCCAGAGATCACCGCCCTGTTCGACATCGACGGCAACGGCAAGGCCGACATCTACGGTTGTCCGGATAGCTGGACCTGCGACAATATCATCGACAGTCAGATCTCCTTCTCAGGCTGGGAGAACATTGAGCAGATCAAGGCAGGATATGACGCCATGGTTGCTGAAGCTGAGTCCAAGGCGGATGCAGGTGAGCCTATGGTGCTCTATACATGGGCACCGAGCGGCTATGTGACTCAGTTCCGTCCGGGTGACAACGTCTATTGGCTCGCCGTGGAGGATGTCATCGACGATTCGAACCCTACGGGTCTCGAAGGCGGTGAGGGCCATGATCAGCGACCCGGCCAGATCCCAGTCGGACCGGAGCATTGCCCGGCGGCCGTGGACGCGGGAACGTGCCAGGTTGGCTGGGTGCCGGCTGACATCCTCGTAACCGCCAGCACAGCGATTCTGGACGAGAACCCTGCCGCCCGAGCCTTGTGGGAGGAAGTGGTACTGTCACCGATCGACGTGACTGCGGCCATAATCGAGCAGAAGAACGGCAAGGATACTGAGGCCGAGATAGCGCAGCTAGCGACCGACTGGATCGCGGACAATCGCGACCTGGTCGACGGGTGGCTCGCCGCCGCGAGGGCCGCCGCTGGCTGATAGTCGTTTTTTCTTTAAAACTAGGATTTGCCCGCCCCGGCAGAGGGTGTCACACCCCCTGCCGGGGCGGGCAATCCTCCGTTCGTAAATCATAGGTACGTCCAAGGGGAGTCGAGGTAGTTGAAATGACAATGGAACCCACACAAGGAGAACGAAGGCGTTGGTCGACGGTCCCTTGGCGCTGCGTTGTCTTGGCGTTGGTTGCCGTGATCGTGCTTCTGCCTTCCTTGGCAGGCGCACAGTCCCCCGAAGAGCGATCACAGGAGCCAGCGAGCCCTCAACCTATCTGTCGCCAGAACTACAAATTTGACGCCGACTTGAGACTCTGCGTGAGGACGATTGAAGCGGCACCGGATTGCTCCAACATAGCCTTGAAAACCGGTGAGTGGCTGGCATCGCCCACCACGACGAAAGAATGCGTGATCCAATGGAACGAAGAGGTTGATCCGGTGCCAGGGTGCCCTGACGACCAGCCAGGATGGCGTCTGCTTAATGGCGGTGTATGTCAGCGCTCGGAGCGGCAGACGTACGAGGTTCAGACGGGAAGAAAGCGGGTGGCGCCGTTCACTGAGCGTGTTCGGGTGGCGCCGTTCACTGAGCGTGTTCGGGTGGCGCCGTTCACTGAGCGTGTTCGGGTGGCGCCGTTCACTGAGCGTGTTCGGGTGGCGCCGTTCACTGAGCGTGTTCGGGTGGCGCCGTTCACTGAGCGTGTTCGGGTGGCGCCGTTCACTGAGCGTGTTCGGGTGGCGCCGTTCACTGAGCGTGTTCGGGTGGCGCCGTTCACTCGTGTCGTTACGAAGTATGTCCGTTACACCTACACGGTTCGAGTCAAGGACCGGTGCGTAAGATGGGACTACCAGAACGGGGGCTGCCTCACTTGGAGCTATCGCAATGAGACGCGTACGAGCTATAGACCGGAAAAGCGCACTGAGGCCGTCTTCAACTATGAAACTCGGGCCGTCTTCAACTACAAGACTCAGGCAGTCTTCAACTACAAGGATCAGCCTGTCTTCAACTATGAAACTCGGGCCGTCTTCAACTACAAGACTCAGGCAGTCTTCAACTACAAGGATCAGCCTGTCTTCAACTATGAAACTCGGGCCGTCTTCAACTACAAGACTCAGGCAGTCTTCAACTACGAGCCAGTATACGAGACGCGAACTCGTACGGTAGTCGTAGCAACTCAACCAGTGGTGAAGAAGTGCGAGAAGGGGTACAAGCGAGTCAGTAATGGCACGAAGTGCCGAAAGACTATGACGAGACGAGTGGCAGCCCAGCCGGTGTGTGCATCAACGGACTGGACGCTCTCGGGTTGGACCTGTATTCGGAGCAGCGCACCAACCGGATGCCCCGACGGCTTCAAGCTGGGAGCTGATCCCCACAATCGGCTCGGAGCACACTGCGTCACAACCTCGCCTCCTAAGACTACGACTACCTCGACTACGACGACTACGACTACGACTACCTCGACTACGACGACTACGACTACCTCGACTACGACGACGACTACGACGACGACTACGACTACGACTACGACGACTACGCCTACGACGACTACGACCTCGCCTCCGCCTCGGGAGGTCACGGTTGACAAGGGAATTGTCGAGGGTAGTAGCTACAATCCTAACGGGGCGTGTGTGTACAATTCGACCGAGGAAGAGGTCAATAGCACAGAGTCGGAGGCATCGGTCAGAGTCACGTATACGCTCAGCTGCACTCCGAGCGGATCCCCTCATCTGTATTGTGTGGACGGCGGGAGACAAGGTATCTTGGCGAACAGCCAATCGCTTAGTGATCTCGTCGTGAGCAATTATGATGGCTGGTTCAAAGAGGGAAAGTCCATCTTGGAGTGCGGATCATACTTCAAAATATGCATGACTGAACATCCCCTAATAAATGGCAAAGATATATTGGGTGAATTCATGGGGCAACCGATTAGTGTGTGTACTCCCTACTGGGGTGAAATTGGTGAAGCTCCCAACGTTCGTTTTGGTCGTGATAACCTACCGGCTCATGGAAGAACTCGGTCGCCCAATCTAGCTTCTAACTGTAGACCTGTCGGTAGAGGTCCATATTCGGAATCTAGTCAGCTTCGTAAGGATGCTTTTTCCATTGGTATCTCCTGTGAGTATAAGGTCGCGGCAGGAGAGTCTGTCTTTGTCATGCGCAGATTCCACGGAACTGCTTCCACGGCAGGCAAGTTAAGCATGCCCATTGACTGTGAGATTTCATTGAGCAATGCCTTGTTTGTCGGTTGTTCGGCAGGTTCCAGGAATGAACCGGTCGGAATATATCATACCATTGCGTATGCCGCGGAGGACGAAACTACAACTAGCAGGCCCTTGCTGGAATTCCTGAACCCTCCGGGCCCGGTGACGAGCTTAGACATTGTGAGAGGCAGTTCCAAACTTACAGCGTCATGGACTCAAGCCTCCGAGAGTGGAACATCATATGAGGTGGAATACCGGAGAGTAGGGTCTGACCGTGTGTCAACCGTGCGGACTAGTGCAACTAACAGAGTCATTGATGTAGTCAACAGTGAGGATTATCTGGTTCGTGTTCGGGCTATCCGTGAGCGTGTGGCGAGCACATGGTCTCCCTATGTGTACGTCTCTGGTAGCCCGGATGCTCCGACGGAGTTGACGCTCTCGGCGCGTGATAAAGGGGGTATGTACGTGTCTTGGGCAATACCGGCTGACAATGGATCATCGATAACGGGCTATGAAGTGCACTACCGTCAAGAGTCAATTCCTGAAGAATCGTGGCAAAAGAAACTCGTGAGTACGGTAGGGCTATCGCTTACTGGTCTGGAGAACTTCAAGGTGTATATGGTGAAGGTGCGTGCCATCAACAGCAATGGGGCAGGCGACTTCTCTAAGGAGAAGCGAATTCATCTCTTGGCTCCGCCCCCGCAGGTTGCGAGTGTGACACTTACGACTGGTGACGGGCATATAGAAGCGGCTTGGACGGCTCTGTTCAGTTTTGGTGGCCACGCGATTGCTGACTACGAGGTGCAGTACAAGAAGACATCTGAGACAGGCTGGCCAGCTCTGGGTCGTCTGATCTCTGCACCGCCCGCCGCTGATCCCGATATGACTCACACAGTCAGCGGATTGACGGCTGGAGTGTCCTATTCGGTTCGGGTGCGTGCTATCAATCTTCTGGACGATAAGGGTCCATGGTCACCAGTAGCACTTGCGACCGCGATTGCTAAGCCGTCTGCGCCAGCCTCGATAAGTGTTACTGAGGGTGATACGCAAGTGCGCGTATCTTGGGTCCCATCAAGTCATAATGGATCGTCTATCGACGGCTATGAGATCCAGTATCGCCGTGAGAATACGAACAGGAATAGCCGGAACCCGCGTACATGGCTCGAATGGCAGACTGCCACAACTGATAGTGCAGCCAAGTCAATACTGCTGACAGACCTCTTCAACGACTCGGCATATCAGGTGAAGGTGCGTGCGACAAGCAACCTTGGCTCTAGTGATTGGTCGAAGACCGTGTCGGCTACACCTTCAGCAGCCGCTGGCACTGTGACGCCAGTTGCGACTACAACGACTGTAGCCATGCCGACCACCAATCTTGCGCCGGTGGGCAACAGCGCTACGTTGACGGTGTCGATCGCCGGTCCGCTGGCGAGAGTTCGGCCCGGCGGGACGCTTGATTTTAAGATCACTTTGTCCGAAGCAGCCCAGCAGGCTGTGACCATCTCAGCGGAGGTGTCCTCACTGGGCGGCGGCGGGCTCTTGGTGGGCGAAGATTATCGCGTTCGCGGCTGGACCAAGTCCCAGACATCGGGCGCTTTCACCATAGCCAGCGGGCAAAGCGAGGCTACTTTCACCGTTGATCTCGACAAGGACGCCTGGATACGAAGCGCCGGGTTGATCCTAGTCCGACTCACCGGCGTTGAAGGAGCCAAGGAGATCACCCAGAAAAATGCCCAAGGAGGGTTCAAGCCCTAGCCGTGGCGACTGTTTGCGTTTCTGGCCAAGTGTGCGGTCAGGGCACAGACTCGGTTGGTAGCGGCGATGTGGCTGTTTGGGTCCGTGCGTGATTGTGTCGGGTCCCGAAGGCCGATCGTTGGGTCAGTTGACCGACACCTTGGCCATGACCATGAGTCCAGCAAGATGCGCGGCCACCGGAGGCGGCGCGCTCTCATTGCCTTGGGAGCGGTTGTGCCAGCGGCGCGGCTGTGGGGTGTCGGGCGGGTTGACCGCACTGTCGTCGTCGAGGGTCCAGCCCTCCTCTGGGGCCTGTGCTATTGCGTAGTCGCGCGCGCCGGGGCGCACGAAGCAGACCAGTGACCGTGGTTTCGCCATCTGAGAAGCGGTCTTCGGGTGGGACCGACTGGCCCTACGGCGGCGCTCGGTGGTGGAAGTTCGACTTTCGCACGCACACGCTGGCCTCACAGGACTATGGGAAGGGTCCCGACCAAGCCAGGGAAAGGAGCGTTGAACCCCGGGACTGGCTGCTCGGCTTCATGCGAGCCGGCATCGATTGCGTCGCGGTTACCGATCACAACTCCGGTCAATGGATCGACCCGCTCAAGGAGGCACTTGGCGAGTTGGAGGCAGATCCATCGAGCGGGTTCCGTCCGCTCTGGTTGTTCCCCGGCGTGGAGATCACCGCTAACGACGGCATCCACCTGCTCGCCATCATGGATCCATCCAAGAGTACCGCCGACGTCGACAATCTCATAGGCAGCGTTGGGTTCCGCGGCACTCGTGGTGCGAGCGACACCACAGCGGATCACTCAGTTATTCAGGTGGTTGAGGCGATCGACCGAGCGGGTGCCATTGCGATCCCGGCGCACGCCGACCAGGAGCGAGGACTGTGGGGCCTGAGCGGGAACACGCTCGAAACGCTGTTGCGGTCGGACAAGATCTTCGCCATCGAGATCTCCGGTACCGCGGAGAAGCCTGCCAAGTACGACAAGCCGACCAGGTACGACGAGTTAGGGGTCCGCTGGGCTGACGTGCTCGGATCGGATTGCCATCATCCGCACTCGGCCTCGTCCTCGGGCGCGATCGGTGATCAGTTCACCTGGGTCAAGATGGCTGAGCCCTCCTTGGAGGGCCTGCGACTGGCTCTGCTGGACGGCAACGAGTACTCCATCAGGCGCAGCCGGCCCAGCGGGTCGTTCGATCCCCCAGACTTGCCCCTGCATCATCTTCAGGAGCTAAGCATAAGCGATGCTCGACTCATGGGCCGGGGTCAAGCGGCCAACGTCGTCTTCAGTCCCTGGCTCAATGCCATAGTCGGCGGCCGAGGCACCGGAAAGTCCACAATTGTCCATGCTCTTCGCATCGTCTCGCGGCGCTCCAGCGAGCTTCAGGGATTCGATGACCGTAGTTCGGCGAAGCGCACATTCGAACGGTTCGATCGCGTTCCCAAGCACAGATTCGATGAGGGCGGTCTAGACGACCACACGGAACTCAGCCTGATCGCGGTGCGCGACGGGGTCCGCCATCGTGTCCGCTGGAGGCAGAACTCGCAGGCTGCACCGGGCGGGGCGGACCCGGTGCCCACAGTCGAAGAGATAGCTTCGGACGGCTGGGCACCCTCCGAAGTGCAGGAAGTAACTCCCGAGCGATTCCCCCTGCGGATCTTCAGCCAGGGCCAACTGGCCGAACTCGCTGACGGTAACCAGCAGGCTCTGCTCCAGATCATCGACGAGGCAGCCGGAACAGCGGTCCACCAGGCGCGACTTGAGCAGGCGACGGCTACGTTCTTGCAGACCAGAGGACGCATCAGAGACCTTGAACAGCAACTGAAGCGGCGCGCCGACACCCGCGTGAGCATGACAGACACGGAGCGGAAGCTTCGGAGTTTCGAGGACTCGGGCCACGCCGAGGTCTTGAACACCTACCGTCATCGTTCACGCCAACGCCAGGAAGTCGATCGGCACTTCGAAGTAGCTGCCCGAGCGGCGGAACTCATTGAGAACACCGCTGATCAGTTGCACCCGGAAGACCTGGACAGACGGGCCTTCGCGGAGGACTCTCCCGAGAACCAGACCGCGGTGTCGACCATCACCTCGCTGGCAGCGGCCACGGCCAGAGCCGCTGACGAGCTGAGGAGAACAGCCACCAACCTGCGGGCTGAAATCGAGTCAGAGCGGTCCAGCTTGGGGCAAAGCCAGTGGCAGACCGCTCTAGACCGAGCTGTCACTGCCCATGAAGAGTTGATCGAGGCGCTCAGCGCGGAAGGAATCAGCAACCCTGCCGAGTACGGGCGGCTAGTTCAGGAGCGCAGTCGCCTAGAAGGCGAGCTTGCGGAACTCCAGTCTCAAGCGGAGGAGCGGTCTCGCCTGATCGAACGGTCCGAGCAGGAGTTGGAGAGAGTGTTCGAGGCCCGCTGCGCGATCAGCGAGGCGCGCCGCGTCTTCTTGCGTCAGGTGCTGGAGAGCAACGAGTTCGTGCGCATGGAACTGAGGGACTTTGGCGACTCGGACTCCCTGGAAGCGATAGAACGCTCCCTGCGCGGCACACTTGGAGACGAGGACCACTTCGAGAATGACATCCTCCAGGTTGGCCGGGACGAGCGCAGCGGCATTGTGGTCGATCTGGTGAACGCGTTGCCCCCCGAGCAAGCCGAGCGCCACAAGGCGTTCAAGGACCGGATCGACGATCTCCACGAGCGATTCGCCGAGGCCTGTATGGGTCGAGGAGAATTCGGCGGACACCTCAACAACTTCCTTCAGCGACGGCACGAAAGGGCTCCGGAGTTCTTGGACAGGCTCCTGACTTGGTACCCGGACGACACGCTTCGTGTCGAATACAACCGCTCCGGGCGAGGATCGGAGTTCGCGCCCATCGCGCAGGCATCGGCCGGGCAGCGGGCCGCAGCCATGCTGGCGTTCCTTCTGGCCCACGGCGACGAGCCATTGGTCCTCGACCAGCCTGAGGATGATCTCGACAACCATCTGATCTATGACCTAGTGGTACGTCAGATCCGCCAGAACAAGCTCAGGCGCCAGATCATCACCGTGACCCACAATCCCAACATCGTGGTCAACGGCGACGCGGAGATGGTGCACGCTCTCGACTTCGCCGGCGGCCAGTGCCGCGTCGTGAAGTCGGGTTCGCTACAGGATCTGAAGATCCGCGACGAGATCTGCCGAGTGATGGAGGGAGGGCGCGAAGCCTTCGAACGCCGCTACCGGCGGATCGCCGCCAGCGTCAGCGATGTTTGACAGCATCCAGGAACTATCCGACAAGATCGCCTTGGGTGAGAGCACCTATCTTGAACTCAAGGAGGTCCGGTTCTCGGGCAGCCGCATCGCCGGACCGTCGAGGGAGCGCCTCGCGGACGGGCTAGCCGCCTTCGCCAACAGCCGTGGCGGTGTGCTGGTCCTCGGAGTTAGCGACCGCCCCCGAGAGATCATCGGAATCGACGAGTCCCGTCTCGACGCTGTAGTCGACTTCGTCAGGCAAGCGTGCACCGACAACCTCGACCCACCCCTGGAGAACGTGCTCGTCGACAGGCTCCGGCTCTCAACCGCAACTGGCGAGCGCGTCGCAGTGGTGAAAGTCGAGGTTCCCAGAAGCTTGTTCATTCATCGGAGCCCCGGCGGCTACTTCCATCGCCTAGCCGATTCGAAACGCCAAATGTCCACCGACTTCCTGGCCCGGATGCTGCAACAGCGCAGCCAGACTCGCCTAGTCAGATTCGATGAGCAGCCGGTGGCCGGAGCGAACGTCGAGAGTCTCAGCAGCGACCTGTGGGATTCCTTCCGAACTGCTCGATCAGACGCCGACGCCGACACCTTCCTACAGAAGCTCGGAATTGTTGCGCACGACGACGAGGGGCAACTACGCCCGACCGTGACGGGAGTACTGATTGCCTGCACCGAGCCACGCCGCTGGCTGCCAAACGCGTACATCCAGGCGGTCGCATATCGCGGCGTCTCGATTCAGGCCGCATCAGGTGCGGAGCCGTACCAACTCGATGCGAGCGACATTGACGGACCGATAACAGCGCAGATCGCGGAAGCGTGTCACTTCGTCTTCAAGAACATGAAGACTGCAGCGATCAAATCGATGGGGCGTCAGGACAGACCGCAATACGACATGACCGCAGTCTTCGAGGCCGTCACCAACGCAGTCGCTCACCGCGACTACTCGGTTCACGGGTCGAAGATCAGACTTCGCCTCTTCGACGACCGCTTGGAGCTGTACTCACCGGGCGCAGTTGTCAACTCGATGTCGGTCGACTCGTTGCGGTACAGGCAGGCAGCCCGCAACGAGACCCTTTGCAGCCTTCTGGCGAAGTGCGTGGTGCCCGGCGTCGACTGGTTAGAGACTGCTCGTGGGCACATCATGGAGAAGCGGGGCGAGGGCGTCCCCATCATCCTGGACAACAGCACAGCACTGTCAGGCAGGGAGCCGCACTACCGGATCGTCGACGACTCCGAGTTGCAGTTGACGATCTACGCGGCCAGCACCGGCTAACCGTGCGGATCGCCGTAGAACCCCGCTGAGTCTACGGCCATCGACGCCGAGCGGCCATTGACATACCGGAGGCGGCGCGCTCTCATTGCCGTGGGAGCGGGTTGTGCCAGTGGCGCGGCTGCGGCGTGTCGGGCGGGTTGACCGACCCGTCCTCGTCGAGGGTCCAGCCTTCTTCCCGGGCCTGGGCTATCGCGTAGTCGCGCGCGCCGGGACGCACGAAGCGGACCAGGCCCCTTCCGGCCGTCTCGATCATTCCCTTGTTGATCAGGCGCCGGCGGTAGGTGCTGAGGCTGCTGTACGGCATGCCCCAGCGGCGCCCGACCGCCGACACCGGGCTGGGCCTGTCGCCGTCGGCCACCATGGCGATCAGGAATCTCCGCTCCGGCGCGGTGAGCCTGCTCCAGACCGGGCCATAGACGCCGCCCCCGAATCTCTGGAGCGCTTCGGCGATGCCCTGCCGCACCTCTTCGACGCTCAAGCCCGCGGCGGGGTCGGCGGCCGACGCCCACATGCGGGCGCCTATCAGCTGGACCATGAACGGGTGGCCTCCCGTCGCCTCCACAGCCTGCCCCAGGAGCCCGGCGCGGCCATGGCTCTGCACCTCTCCAAGGGGGCGGACGGAACTGGCTCGAATCCTAGCCCGAAGGCCGCTCCTCTTTTGTCTGTTTGATTTTCTTTTGTCTGTTTGATTCTGTTCTGTCTGCTGGACCGAACGCTCACGGGCGCCTGGTTGGCCGGGCCCCGGCGTTCCAACCGAGCAGTCGGATCCGCTCCTAGGGGCGCTCGCCGCGGCAGAATCTTGCGCGTGGGCTCACAGAGGCACCGGCCGAGGATCGGGGCTTCCCGTGCCGAGCCGCCCGAGTGGCTCCTCGACCACGGAGACCGCAACATGCACGCCCTGGGACCCGGCCCGGAGCTGGAGGCCGAGTGGACGGCGGCCGGGCTGCGCATACCCGACCGCGGCGCCGTCCGGCGACACCGCCTCGAGCGGGTGCGGTCGCACCTGCGGGCGACGGGTTGCGACGCGGCCCTGCTGTACGACCCTTTGAACATCCGCTACGCCACCGACACCACCAACATGTCGATCTGGACCATGCACAACGCGGTGCGCTACGTGTTCGTGGCCACCGACGGGCCGGTGGTGCTCTTCGAGTTCTCCAAGGGCGAGTTCCTCGACACGCACTCCGAAGCAGTGGACGAGATCCGGCCCGGGCTGTCGTACATCTACTTCTACGCCGGGGACCGGGCCACCGAGATCGCGGACCGCTGGGCCGCAGAGATCGCAGACCTGCTGGTCGAGCACGGCCGGGGCGACCGGCGGCTGGCCATCGACCGGATCGACCTGCTCGGGATGCGTGCCCTAGAGGGCCGCGGCGTGCGCCTCGAGGACGCCGGGGGCCTCATGGAGGAGGCCAGGGTGATCAAGTCCGCCGAGGAGATCGCGTCCATGCGCTGCGCCGTCCATGCCTGCGAGGCCGCCATCGGCGAAATGCGGGACGCCTTCGAGCCCGGCGTCACCGAGATGGCCCTGTGGTCGGTGCTGCAGGCCGGCAACCTCTCCCGCTACGGGGAGTGGATCGAGACCCGGCTGCTGGCGTCGGGGCCCCGGACCAACCCGTGGTACCAGGAGGCCGGCAGCCGCCCGGTGCAGGCCGGGGAGCTGATGGGGTTCGACACCGACATGATCTGCGCATACGGCGCCTGCGTGGACATGTCGCGGACCTGGCTGTGCGGGGGCGGGCAGCCGACGCCGGCCCAGCACGACGTGTGGTCGCTGGCAGCCGAGCAGATCGAGCGCAACACCGCACTGCACCAGCCCGGCATCTCGGTGCGCGAGATCGTGGAGCGCTCGTGGTACCCGTCGCCGGACGACTACAACTGCTACACGGTGCTCTCCCACGGGGTCGGCCTGTGCGACGAGTATCCGTCGGTGTTCACCCGCGAGCGCTGGGGAAGGAAGGGCTACGACGCCGAGCTGCGGCCGGGCACGGTGATGTGCGTCGAGGCCTTCGTGGGGCCCAAGTCGGGCGGCGAGGGGGTCAAGCTCGAGCAGCAGATACTCATCACCGACACCGGCAACGAGCTGCTGACCAACTACCCGCTCGGCCTCGTCTGAGATGCCGAGCGAGTATGCGAGCGAGTCCGGCCCACAGGGGTGGTCCAACAATCCAGGACGACGCCGGCAGGCCGCTAGATTCTGCGGCCATGGGCAGCACCGGCGCGGTGTCGGGGTCCCGCAGCGTCGGACCGAGGATCGGCTTCGTCGGGCTCGGGACCATGGGCGGGCCGATGTGCCGGCGGCTGGTGGCGGCAGGCTGTCCGGTGACCGCCTACGACCTGGACCCGGCCGCGCTGGGCGCGGCGGTGGAGGGTGGGGCCGGTGCGGCCGCATCGGCCCGCGACTGCGCCCGGGCCGCAGACCTGTTCATGACGTCGCTACCCGGGCCGCCCCAGGTGGAGGCCGTGATGGCTGGGGAGGCTGGAGCGCTCGGCGCGCTTGAGCCGGGCTCGGCGTGGGTGGACCTCACCACCAACAGCCTCGAACTGGTGCGGGACCTGGCGTCGGCCGCGCCCGACGGCGTGGCTGTCGTCGACTCGCCGGTCACGGGCGCGGTCGATGGCGCCCGCCGGGGCGAGCTCACCCTGTTCGTGGGCGGCGACACCGCCGACGTGGCGGCGGCCCGGCCGGTGCTGGAGCACCTCGGAACCGTCATCGAGTGCGGGCCGCTCGGCTCGGGCAACGTCGTCAAGCTCGTGACCAACCAACTCTGGTTCGCGGCCGCGGCCGCGCTCGGGGAGGGGTTCGCGGTGGGCCTGGCCAACGGCGTGGAGCTGGAGACGCTGTGGCGGGCGATCCTCGACAGCGTCGGCGACAGCTTCGCGGCCCGCCATGACGCCCCCAGCATCTTCGCCGGCCACTACGACCCGTCGTTCCCTCTCGCTCTGTGCGTCAAGGACCTGGGCCTGCTGGCTGGCCTCGAGACGAGCGTGGACGCCGACCTGCCGGTGACCGCGGCCGCCCGCAGCGTCTTCGAGCGGGCCGCGCAGCGCTACGGTCTCGACGCGGGCGAGATGAGCGTTGCCCGGCGGATAGAGGACGAGGCGGGAGTGTCGATGCAGCTGGAGGGCGACTGGACCCCGCACTGGGAGAAGTGATGCGGGCAGCAGTGCGAAGGGAGCGTTGATGCAGTCCGAGGCGACCGTCAGCCTGGCCGATCTGGTCGATCTGCGGGAGTTCCCGATCCACGATCCGGCCTCGGCCGCCTATGTGGCCGCGGTGGACGGGGCTCGAGCCGGCCTGCGATCCGAGGGCTGCGCGGTGCTCGGCGGCTTCGTGCGGTCCGACGCGGTGGCCAGGCTGAACGACGAGATCGCGGCGCGCAAGCACGCCACCCACTACTCCACCCAGGTGATGAACCCGTACTTCCACACGTCGTTCAATCCCGACTACCCGCCCGACCATGCGGTCAACACCTTCATCGAGCGCTCCAGCGGCTTCATTCCCGGCGATGCCTGGGACGCCGGCTGTGCCACCGACACGCTGTTCGGGGCGCCGGAGGCAGCCCGGTTCATCGCCGACTGCCTGGAGGTCGGGGCTCTGTACTGCTACGACGACCCGCTGGCCGGGCTGACCGCCAACATCTGCGATCCGGGCCAGCAGTTCACGTGGCACTTCGACACCAACGACTTCGCGGTGACGGTGCTGGTGCAGCCGGGTGACGAGGGCGGCCTGTTCGAGTACGTCCCGCAGATCCGCTCAGCCGACGACGAGGGCTTCGACGCCATCGCCGCGGTTCTCGCCGGTGGCCGTGAGGGGGTGCGCACCCTCGACCTGCGACCCGGGGACCTGCAGATCTTCCGGGGCCGTCATTCTCTGCACCGCGTCACCCGGGTGGTTGCCGGGTCCCGCCCCCGCCATGCCGCCATCTTCGCCTACACCCTGGAGCCGGGAGTGATCGGCCGGGTCGAGCGCACCCGCCAGCTGTTCGGCCGGGTCCTGCCGGCCCACGAGGAGGCCGAGCGGCGCAGGGTCCGCTCCGACGCCCTTCTCGACTGACCTCGAGCGCCGATTGCTCGCAAGGGTCTCGCGGTGCGGCGGTGTCTCGCACATGACCGCAGACTCTGGGGAAGGTGGTCATACCGGGTATGATGCGGGCATGAAGGTTGCAGTGTCCATTCCCGATCCTCTGTTCGCCGAGGCCGACCGTCTGGCCAAGCGCCGCAAGCTGTCCCGGTCCCAGCTCTACGCCCAGGCGCTCGAGTTGCTCGTGAGCCGTGAGGATCAGACCGACATCACCCGGCGGCTCGACGAGGTGTACGGCAGAGTCGATTCGAGCCTTGATCGCAGGCTGGCCGCAGCCCAGTCCGAGGCCCTGCGCGAGGAGTGGTGACGGTGCCGGATGGGCCGGCGCGCGGCGAGATCTGGTGGGTGAACCTGCCGGGACCCGCTGGATCGGGGCCCGGATACCGGCGACCGATGTTGGTCGTGTCAGCGGACTCGTTCAACCTCAGCCGATTGAACACGGTGGTAGGTGTGGCGATCTCGTCGAACGTTGAGCTGGCCGAGTCGCCCGGCAACGTGGAGTTGGCGGGGGCCGACTCGGGCCTGCGCCGGGACTCGGTCGTGAACGTGACTCAAGTGCTGACTCTCGACAAGTCGCGCCTCGACGATCGTGTGGGAGAGGTCGGTGCTGCGACCTTGTGGCGTGTCGAGGCTGGCTTGCGGATGGTGCTCGGTCTCGATTCCTGACCGCGCGCTCGGATCGACTCCTAACGCTGTGCCGGGCCGCTCGGCCCGCACCGCGGTCTGGCGCGGCGCTCGGCTGAACTTCTGTCAATAAACCACCGTATAGGTGGAAAACTGACAGAAGTTCATCGACCCTGGTAGACGGTGGTGCTGCTGCGTCAGAGCGGGTCGAAGCGCTCCACGTCCACGTAGGCGCCGTCCGGCTCCACCCGCACTAGGGCCACGTGCGACGCGGTGAACGACGCGTTGATGGTGGGCACGTCCTTGGGCGGCCATGCGCCCGATGGCGGATCGCGCCTGAAGCGGGCCACGGTCATGTGGCCGGTGAAGCGGCGGTTCGGGGGAGGCTGGCCGATGTGGCCGGTCGCCTCCGTTGCCGCGGCCGCGAGGCCGTCCAGGCCGCTGACCGGCAGCATCACTACGCCCCGGCCCAGACGCTCGAGCATCGGTCCCAGGGCCACTGTTGCCGGAGAGAAGTTCACTCGACGCAGTGCCTGGACCGCCTCGGCCTCGTCGCACTGGCCCAGGAACCGCAGGGTGATGTGCAGCCGCTCGGGCTTGGTCCAGCGCAGATTGTCGACTTCGGGTCGCGGCATTGCAACCAGCTCCCGCACGACATCGTCGGGCGGCCAGACGGCGACGAAGAGCCGCGGCATCTTCCGAGAGTACGCACCGGTGCGGTGGCTGAGGGGCAGGGGCTGAGGCTTGTGCCGCGGCATCGGCAGTCGAGTGGCCGGTCGGCCAGACTCATCAGGGTGATGCTCCAATGACGGTGCTGTTGGGCCTGCTGGCCGCGATGTCGGTGGGGACGTCGGACTTCCTGGGCGGGCTGGCCAGCCGGCGGGCGAACCCGGTCGTCGTAACGGCGATGTCGACCCTCGTGGGCTTCCTTCTGGCGTTCGTCGCCGCGTTGGTCGTGGTTGACGAGGCGACGCTCGCCGACATGGGCTGGGGGGCGCTGGGCGGGGTCGCGCTGGCGCTCGGGCTGGTGGCGCTGTACGCGGGATACGCCCGTACGAGGGTGAGCATCGCGGCTCCGGTGGCCGGCGTGGGAGCGGCCTCACTGCCGGTGATCGTCGAGTCGCTCTTCGGTGACGATGCCCTGTCGCCGGCCGCAACCGCCGGGGTGCTGCTCGGGCTGGTAGCGATCGGGCTGGTCAGCATCGGCCGGTCCGATCAGCGCGGCACGGTCGGATCCAGCGTGCTGTACGGGTTGGGCGGGGCAGCCGGGATCGGACTGTTGTTCGTCTGCCTGGCCAACTCGGCCGAGGACAGCGGCCTGTGGCCGATCGTGGCCGCCCGGGGGTCCGGGTTTGTCGTGCTCGCGGCGATCATGGGTGCCAAGCGGCTGGCACCGTCGATGTCTCGTGGCAGGTGGCCGCTTGTGATCGGTATCGCGGCACTGGTCACCGCGGGCAACACGATGTTCCTGACGGCGACGCGGGTGGGGTCCATCTCGGTGGCAGCCGTCCTCAACTCGCTGTTCCCGGCTGCGACCGTGTTCTGGGCATGGATCGTGTTCCGTGAGAGGCTGCGCAAGATCCAGTTGCTGGGACTCGGCGTGGCGCTGGTGGCCGTCGCGCTCATCGCAGCCGGCTGAGGCGCTGCGAGGTCACCAACTCGGACTCCCGTCGCCGGCAGCGGGCAGAAGGCTCGCGCTCATCGCAGCCGGCTGAGGCGCTGCGAGGTCACCAACTCGGACTCCCGTCGCCGGCAGCGGGCAGAATGGCGGTCGTGGAGGGCTCGGGACGGTTGGCGGCCGGGGACGCAGACCGTTCGCGGCCGAGGCTGGAGGCCTCGCTGGGCGACATCACCGCCGAGCGGGTCGACGCCATCGTCAATGCGGCCAACTCGTCGCTGCTGGGCGGTGGCGGTGTGGACGGGGCCATCCACCGGGCTGCCGGTCCCCAGTTGCTGGAGTTCTGCCGGGGCCTGGGCGGCTGTGCCACCGGCGATGCCAAGATCACACCCGGCTTCGGGCTGGCGGCCCGCTGGGTGATCCACACCGTCGGCCCGGTCTGGCACGGCGGCACCCTGGGTGAGCCCGAGTTGTTGGCCTCCTGCTATCGCGCGTCGCTGGCCCGGGCGGACGAGGTCGGCACCGAGTCAGTGGCTTTCTCCGCGATCTCCACGGGGGTCTACGGCTATCCCACCGGGCCGGCGGCGGCGATCGCGGTCGGCACGATCCGGTCGACCCTGACGAGGGTGGAGGTTGTGCGCTTCGTGTGCTTCAACGCCGAGACCTTCGACGCCTACCAGGCCCTGCTGAGTTCCCGGCAGCCCTAGCGCGCCGTGCAAGCGCCGTTCGTCGATCCTCGCCCCCTGTACGAGACGGAATCGCCACTCAGTACCCGGGTCGGGGCTTTCGGTCGGTACCTCGTCGTTGAGCCGGCGTCGCGACGCCTGTTCCGCGACGTGACCCAGGCGATCGCCCGCCACTCGCCGATCGCCGACATCGGGTGCGGTGTCGGCGTACCCCTGCTGCCGGTGGGCCCCGACGGTCCCGCCTCGCTGACCGTCGGCGGTGCCGTGTTCATCTGCACAGAGCCGATTCGCCGAAGGTCTTCGGTGGGTAAATACTGATCTAGCTCGAAAAATATTGAAACAGGCGGACAGATGTCACACCCCTTTGGCATGATGTGTTCATGGTGATCGAGGCGACCCGACAGGTTCGGGAAGGCTTGGCGGAACTGATCCGTCTGGTCAACGACGCGGCGACTTGTACGGCGGACGCTCGGGTGGTACTGGAGGAGTCGAAGGCCTTCGGAGCGCAGGTGGCGGTGCTGCAGGCCGACGCCGCTGCCTTGGTGGCAACCCGGGACCGCCACGGGGATGGCGGCGTGGGGGTGCTGGCGCAGGCTGCCGGACTGTCCAAGCGGGAGGCAGCCAGCCAGGTCAAGACCGTCGAGCGGCTCCAGGAAATGCCCGCGATTCGTGATGCTCTGGAGAGCGGTGAGATCTCTGTGGCCAACGCCAAGACGCTCGCGACCACGTGTGAGAAGACCAGTGCCGAGCAGTTGGAGCAGGATGGAGGCTTGTTGGCTCAAGCGGCGGTCTGTCGCCTGAGCAGTTCGCCCGGGAGGCGGGCCGGTGGGCGGCGCGGCACCAGGTCGATGACGGCGAGGAGCTGTACCGCAGGCAGCGGGCGCGGCGGCGTCTGAGCTTCTGGGACGGCAATGACGGGATGGTGCACCTGCGGGGCGAGTTGGATCCGGTGACCGGGGCCAAGGTGCGCAAGCGGTTCGACCTGGAGGCCGAGCGGCTGCGCCGTGCTGACCTGCACAGCCCGGGCGGCGAGAAGCGCAGCTACAACCAGCGCATGGCCGACGCGCTCGACACGCTGACCTCGCACGGCAGCATCTACTCCAAGACCACCGGCACACCCGGCAATGACGCCAGCGAGACCGGCCACGGGTCCAACGGCGCGAGCGACGGCGGCATAGGCGGGACCGACCGCCGGACTACCGGCACCAGCGACAGCGGCAGCAAGTGCGGTTGCGGGAGCCGCCCGTCGGCTGACATCACCATCGTGCAGCATCTCAGCGCTGACGGCACCGGCGCCTTCGCCGAGGTCGCAGGAGGTGGCGCGATCCCCCAGAGCGTGCTGGAGGAGCACTTCTGCAACGCCGCCATCAGGGGCGTGGTGTTCAGCGGTGAAGGTGTGCCGCTATGGCACGGCCACACCAAGCGGTTGGTCACCAAGGCGCAGATGAACGCGCTGCGGGCCCGCTACGGCGCCTGCGGGGGCTGTGGCGCCGATATGTGGATCTGTGACGGCCACCACATCAGGCCCGTTTCACAAGGCGGACACACCGACATCGACAACCTGATGCTGCTGTGCTGGATCTGTCATCAGAAGGTCCACCGCCACGGCTGGCGGGAGGTGCCCGACGGGCGGGGTCTCTACACGATCGCGCCGCCCGAGCGGATCCACCACGGACCGGCGCGAGCCCCCCGACCCGCCACCCGCCGATGGCCGATTCGCCACCGGGCCGCGGGACGGTCGCTCGGCCAGATCGTCCCGCCAGAAGGCCGTCCCGCGCGGGCCAGGCGCCAGAGCAGGCCCGGCCACCCCTCATCCAACCCCTGCTGAGCCGCTGTTCATGGTCGACTAATGCTCAGCAGGCCACCAAGAATGACGGGCGCGGGGGCGCGATGGGGGGGCGCGATGGGTACGCGATGGGTAAAGGGGGGCCGGTCGTCGAGCGACCATGCCGGCCGACTCAGGCCAGCCCGTAGCGGTTCGGGGCCCATACGATCTCGGCCAGATCCCTGTACAGCCCTTGGCGCTCGTCGATGTCCGCCTTTGTGAAGCGTGATGGGAACGCCCGGAACGGGAGGCCGTGAGCATCCCGCAGCCGCAGGAAGCTCGGGTTGTTCTGGTACATCCTGGGATGCAGTGACCGGGCAAGCGGGTTCTGGCCGAAGTAGTGCTCGACCTTGTCCTCGTAGGCCATGTCGCCGTAGCTTGCGTTGAAGTCCTTCGGTAGCAGCAGCAGCCCGCCGAAGCGGTTGCGGTGCCGCTCGAAGTCGTCGGGATTGTCGAACTCGTCGGTGTGGCGCTCGAAGTGGTCGGCCCAGATGTGTTCCACTTCGAACGGGTTCTTCCGTCCGGGCGCGAAGTAGTCGTCAAAGGTCATCCCGGTTTCGAGCCCCTCGTCGAGCCAGGCGGTCATCCGAGCCAACAGGTATCGGATGTGCCAGCGGTTGCGTTTGGTCAGTCGCAGCCTGAGGATCCCGTCGAGCTGTTCGGACTCCTGTCTGAGCCATTCCACGAGCACCTCTCGGACATCCTCGGTAGGCCGGTTTCGTAGGCGCTTCATCAGATTGAACATCGTGTAGGCGACGGTCGAGTATCCGAAGTTGCGGTAGTTGACCATACGCCGCACCACGAATATCTCCAGAGCGCTTGCCACCAGGGCGGCCTTCTCCTTGAACGTGCTGTGGTCGTCGTCCGGGGCTACAGCCGCGAGGATCATCGACAGTTGCAAAGGCGCGCTGGTCCACGCGTTGAAGTAGACGGCCTCAAGACCGTCCTTGATCTCCCAGCGAGCTCGAATCAGCTGGAGGTAGCGGTCGCTGAGCCACCAGAATTCGTGTTCCACGAACCGGCGGAAGTCGTCGGGGCGGTTGAGGCCCATCTCGCGGTGATGGTCCCGGACCCACTTGTGGAACTCGGTACCGATCCGCTCGAAGTCCTGGGGCGAGGCTCTCGACTTGCGCTCTCGCTGAGTCTCGGCATGGTTGCCTCGCAGCCAGGCCTTGATGAAATCGGCGTCCGCATTGGATTCGAAGTCGACCAATTCCGCGACGCGGCGGCGCCAGCGGTCGTTCAGCTCACGGATGGTGTCCTCGTCGCGCACCTGGCTGAGCAGAAAGCTCTTGAGCATGTCGGTGTTGCTCAGCCGCAGGCCGCGGTCGTTCATCGTCTCGAAGATCTCCAGCGCCATATCTTGGTCCGACGCGACGATGTCGACGAGCATGACCCTGTTCAATAGCCAGTCGCAGAAGTAGGGAAGCGAGTCTCTGTGGGGGTCGTCGGGGTCGTCGGGGTCACCGGGGAACCGGGTGCGGATCGTCTCGTAGCGGTCCCAGATGTTGCGGACTGACTCGGACCGCCCGTCAGTGTCGAAGTCCGCGCCGTCGAGGATGGCCTCTAGGCATTGCCGCCGCTCCTCGACGTCGAGGTTGAACTTCGTCTCGCCAAACTTTCTGGAGAAGATCAGCGAGTCGAATGAGGCCTTCTCGTCGGGATGCGTCTCGGCAAGCAGGCTGCGCAGATGAATCAATAGCAGGCTCAGCGTTGTAAGCCGCTGCTGCCCGTCGACGAGGTATCGCACGCCGCCGCGCTCCACGGTGACTATCGGGCCAAGGAAGTAGGGGCGGTACGACGCGACGTCGGTCCGTTGGTGGGCGGGGTCGAAGTCGTTGCGGAAGCGGACGATCAAATCGTCGAGGAGCTCGGTGACCTGGGTCTCGGTCCAGCTGTACTCGCGTTGGTAGTAGTCCAGTCCGTATCGGTTGTGGGTCATCAGCTGCTCGACGGTCTTGGCCGTGCCGACGATCTGCTGGATGTCCATGGTCAGCGGAGCCTAGCTGCTTGCGGGGTTCGGGTCGCTGGCTGCTACTGGCTGGGTGGTCAAGCCGCGAGGGTTGAGATCGGGTAGGCGAGCACCTTGTCGTCGGTCGTGACGAGGGTGAAGCCCTCAGCGGCGGCCTGGGCGATGAGAAGCCGATCGAACGGATCGGCGTGCAGCTGTGGCAACGCTCGCAGGCCCACCGCATGAGCCGCCGTCAGGTCGAGCCAGTTCGCGCCGAGCCGTGAGGTGAGTGTGAGACAGCTGTGCTTCATGGCCAGCTTCCCGAGGGCGCGCTTGATCTCAATCTCTGCGACCGAGACGGACGACACGAACAGGTCGTTGGTTGGATCCTCGAGCGCGTCCACGGCTCCTGCCGAGAGTCGTTCGGGAGCCTCGTGGGCCCAGAGCAGAACGTGGGTGTCGAGCAGCAGCGCCGCCATCAGAGCGGCTCGGCGAGCGAGTCGAGTACCTCTTCGGGCGTCTCGTCGAAGTCGTCGGCGATCGTGATGGTGCCGCGGAGCTGTCCTAGTTGGCGACGCACGGGGGGCCGTGCCACTTGCTTGAGGCCTTCGGCGAGGAGCTCGTTGATGACTTCGCTGAGCGTTCGACGGGACTCGAACGCGATGCGCCGGGCTTCTTCGTGAATCCTCTCGTCAAGTGACACAGTAGTGCGCATACGCGCATCATAGCATCAACAGTCCCTTGAGTTCAGCCGGTTGGCGGATCCACATCAACGATGGACGGGCCGATGCTGAGAATCCTCTCGATGTGGCTGGCTGCGGAGAACAGGCCCAGCTCACCGTGGGGTCGCCCGATCAGCTGGACCCCCACCGGGAGACCGGTCTCGGAGCGGCCGCAGGGGATCGTGATGACCGGCAGGGTGGTGGTGCTCACCGCCGCCGCGATCGTGAGCCAGCGGTAGTACTCGCTCGGCGGGAGCCCGTCGCCGTATCCGACGTAACGCTCCTCGATGGGGAAGGGCAGCACGGTGGCGGCCGGGCAGATCAGCAGGTCGTAGCCGCTCATGAACTCCGCCGCGAGCTCGAAGACCCGTCCTTGGGCCGCGAGCGCGGCCCGTACCGCGTCGCCGTCAACGGCAAGGCCTCGCTCGATGTTCCACACCAGCTCAGGCTTGAGGACACTGCGCACTTCGTGGAGTGCGGCCCCCAGCAGGGCGGCGAACAGGAGCGCCCGCGGGACGTCGAACGCCACCTCTGCATCGGAGAGGTCGGGGTGATCGGCCACGACGGTGACGCCGTCGCGCTCGAGGGCGTCCATCGCCCGGCGGCACACTTCCGCGACTGCCGGAGCCGTCTCGGTCACACCGAGGTCGACGCTGAAGGCCACCCGCGCCGGTGCCCGCGGCGAGGCTGCGGCGCTGCGGAACGACTGGAGTGGCGGGGGCTTGCCGAGTCCGGCGCGGGGGCTCTCGCCCACCATCGCGTCGGCGAACAGCGCGAGGTCGGCGATGTCGCGGGCCATCGGCCCCTGCTGGGAGTGCACCTGGAACGGCATCACCGTCGGTCCGGTAGCAACCCGGCCCGGCGAGGGGCGCAGGCTGGTGACCCCGCAGAAGCTCGCGGGCGTGCGCAGCGAGCCGGCCAGATCCGAGCCTTGGGCCAGCCAGGCCATGCCGGTGGCGAGGGCGGCGGCCGCGCCACCCGAGGACCCGCCGGGGGTGAGGCGCAGATCGTGAGGATTGCGGGTGGGCCCGAAGACATCGTTGAACGTGTTGCCGCCCGCGCCGAACTCGGGGGTGTTCGACATCGCGTAGACGACCCCGCCCTGGGATTCGATCGTCTCGACGACGACATCGGATCGCTCCGGGACGAAGTTCTCCATCAGCCGCGATCCGTAGGTCGTCCGCACGCCGGCGACGTTCGTGAGGTCCTTGATCGGTACAGGCAGGCCGGCCAGCACGCCGCGTTCGGGCGGCGCGACTTCCATTAGCCGGTCGGCGTGATCACGGGCCCGGTCGAAGCAGCGGGTCGGCAGTGCATTGACCGTCGGATCGACGGCTTCGACGCGGGCTTGGACCGCGTCAAGAGCGTCGTGGGGACTGAGATCACCCGTTGCCAAGCGCGCGACCACCTCACGTGCGCTGAGACTGATCAGATCGTTGGTCACGGGAGCGCGTGCTCGTCAGCCGTGGACCGACATCGAGGAGTTGGGGTTGACCTGGCGGTTGCGGCTGAAGGTCCCCATGTCGATGGGCAGGCCGGTGTAGCGGCCCTCAACCAGCAGCGGGCGGGCATCGTGGTCATGGCCGCCTTCGACTGCCTCGATCAGTTCGGCCATGCAGTGCCCGGCCACCCCCGCGTTCTTGAACTGGTTGCCGCTGGTGCCGATGGCCACATAGAAGCCGTCGAGGTCGGTGCGGTCATAGATGGGGATCCAGTCGTCGCTCACGTCGTAGAGGTCGACCACGCCCTTGCGTTCATGGGGCACGCCCAGTGACGGCAGCCGCCGGTTGAGTCGCAGCACCTGGGCCTCCCACTGCTCGCCGATGAGCCGCTGGTCGTACTCGTCGGGATCCACCCAGTCCTGGGGGTCGCAGCGGGGATCGGTGCTGCCCACCAGGATGTGGTTGCCGGTCTCGGGCCGGAAATAGATCCCGTTGTCGTCGTCGGCGATGTTGAATCCGTCCTGCTCGTAGTCGAACGCCGCGGGTCCCGGGGCGTGGTGGACCTCGTGGCGCAGCGCCCGGGTCTTGATGTTCATCGACTCGTACACGCCGGCCATCCGGTTGATCAGATACGAGTGGGGGCCGGCCACGTTCACCACAACCGGCGCAGCCACGGCCGTGTCGCCGTCGAGAGTCACGCCCGACACCCGGCCGTTGGCATGGCCGATGGCGGTCACCGCGGTGGCGAAGCGGAACTCGGCGCCGGCCGCCTCCGCGGCCCGCTGCAGGTTGTGGGTGGTGAGCTGGGGGTCGCTCACATATCCGGCCTCCGGGGTGAACACCGCTCCGGGCAGCTGCTCGGTCGGGTCGGCCCAGAAGTCGGGGTCGTCGGGCCGTTTGGGCGGGCCGAACACGCCCGCGTCGAGGATCGGCATCCGGCGGACCAGCTCTTCGGTGGACCACTCCTCGTAGGTCACGCCGATGGCGTCGAAGTGGGGGAGCACCTTGAGGTAGTGGCCGCCGGGATCCTTCAGGGCCGCCATGCCGCACTGCCTGTAGGTGATGAGGCCCAGCTCGTCGGAGGTTTCGAGATACCCGGACCAGTCGAGCCAGTACTGCAGGCCCTCGTAGGCCATGGCCACACCGGTGAAGGTCGAGTACGTGAAGCGCACGATTGCGCACGAGTTGACGGTCGAACCGAAGCCCGCCGCCTGAAGCTTGTCCACGCACAGCACCCGCCAGCCCCGCCGTCCGAGCTCGAAGGCGGTGGCCGCGCCGATCACGCCCGCGCCGATCACCACCGCGTCGAAGCTGTCGCGTCTGCGGTCGAAGCTGCTGTCCGTGGCGCTGGCGGAGTTAGATGCCACGCCGGCGCTCATCCCGCATGTCGAACGCGATCTTGACCGCGCCGCGGCGGCCCGCCTCCGCAGCGTGGCCGAGGGCGTCCACGTAGCGGTCGAGGGGGTACAGCGCCGACACCAGCCGGTCGAAGGCGACCTTGCCGGCCAGTTCCATGGCCAGCTCGAAGCTGGTTGTGAGGCGGCCATCGGCGCGGACCTCGGTGCCGTAGGCGTAGCAGCCCACCAACTCGACCTCCCGGTGCCACAGGCCGGTCAGCTCGAGCGTGACCGTGGCCGGCATCCCCAGCACCACGACCCGGCCTCGGGGCCGGCACAGCGACAGCGCCTCCGCCAGCGACGTCGACGACCCGACGGCGTCGATCACGACATCGGCGCCTCCCGAGAGGTGGTCGCCGACCATGAACGACCTGGTAGCCCGGCGCACGGCCCGCTTCAGTTCGTCCGGTTCGACGGCCGCGTCGGCGCCGAACTCCAGCGCCAGCGTCCGCTGGGTCGAGTACCGGGCCCCGACCATGATCGACGCCGGCTCGGTGAGGCCCCGCAGGGCGGCCACCGCCACCAGGCCCATGGTCCCGGCCCCGACCACGGCCACCGTGTCGCCGGGCCGGGCGCCGGAGCGCAATGCGGCGTGAACGCCGCCCGCCACCGGCTCGATCATCACGGCCAACTCGTCGCTCATCCAGTCGGGAACGTCGTGAAGCTGGGAGGGGTGGGCCACCAGCTCGGTCGACCAGCCCCCGCCGGTGGACTTGCAGAAGCCGGTCTGCAGCCCCGGCAGCAGGTGACCGCTCATCAGATGCCGGTAGTCGTCGCCGTCGCCGGGCGCGGCTCCCGGATACGGCAGGTCGAAGCCGCGGGCCTCGTGCCCCAGCACAGGCTCGACGATCACCCGGCGCCCGTCGGACGTGTCGGCCACGATCTCATGGCCGGGCACGAACGGGAACGACACGTAGTCCTCGAAGTAGCGCGCCGACTGGCCGTCGATGGTCGCCAAGTCCGAGCCGCAGATGCCGCAGACCCTGGGGTAGACCCGCACCCAGTCCCCGCCGGGCAGTCCGGGCGGGTCGTCGTCGACCAGCTTGAGCGGCCCCCACCTCGCTCCCGCGCCGGGCCGCAGCCGCGACGCCAGTGCCGCAGCCGCGTAGCGGGCCTCCTGGCGCGAGAAGCGCAACGCCTTCACGAAGAGGGATCGTAGCGAGGTTAGGGTTCCCGGCCATGATGATCGGAGGCCGAGCACCGTGAAGCTGGGGCTCGGCTTGGACCTGTACCGGGGCGCCTCGCTGGAGGTGCCCGTGGCTGCGGTGCAGCTCGCGGAGCAGCTCGGATACCACAGCGTGTGGACGGCTGAGGCCTACGGGGCCGACGCGCTGTCACCCCTGGCCTACCTGGCCGCGCACACTCACAGGATCAAGCTCGCCACCGGCATCGTGCAGATCGACGCCCGCAGCCCCGCGGCCACCGCCATGCACGCCATGACCATCGACGCGCTCGCCGGGGGCGGCCGTACCATCATCGGCTTGGGCGTGTCGGGGCCCCAGGTGGTGGAGGGCTGGCACGGCGCGGCCTGGGGGAGGCCGACGGCCAAGCTGCGCGACTACACCGCGATCATGCGCAAGGTGCTGGCCCGTGACGAGCCCGTCACCCACGACGGCGACGCCCTCCGCCTGCCCTATGACGGTCCGGGCGCGCTGGGCCAGGGCAAGCCACTGAGGTCGATCCTGCATCCCTCGCCGGGCATCGAGATATGGATCGCGTCCGGAGGGTCCCGCAACGTGGCTCTGGCTGCCGAGGTTGCCGACGGCTGGCTGCCGATGGGCTACGGACCCGACGGAGCCGAGACCTACCGGGAGCCGCTGCAGCGGGGGCTGGCCCGCCGCCACGGAGGCCTGCGACCCCAGCCCGAGATGTTCGGGTCGCTCTCGGTCGAGATCACCGACGACGTGCAGGCCGCGCTCGACGCCCGCAAGCCGCTGGTGGCCATGTACGTCGGCGGTATGGGAAGCGACACCCACAACTTCCACGCTGAGGCCATGGCCCGGCGCGGGTGGCCGGACGCCTCCGCCCGGATCGTGGAGCTGTGGCGGGCCGGCCGGCGGGACGAGGCGGTCGCGGCAGTCCCCGACGACTACATCGACTCCCAGTCACTGGTCGGCCCGACCCGGCGCATCCGGGCCCGCTGGCCCGGGGCGGTCCCCGCGGGCCTGACCGGTGTGATAATCCGGTGCCGCCACGACGAGGGTCTGAGGTTGACCGCCGAGCTGGCCGGCACCCGAGACACCACGGGAGCGAGCCCATGACCGACGAGCATCTACTCCTGGTCGACGAGCCGGCCGAGCACGTTCGCCGCATCACGCTCAACCGCCCCCACAAGCGCAACGCCATCTCCATGCCGATGCGGACAGAACTGCTCGACGCCCTTCACCGCTTCGACGCCGACCCCGATGTCAGGGTCACCATCGTGCGGGGCGCAGGCCCCTGCTTCTCGTCGGGCTACGACCTCTCAGGCCGACTCATGGACGATCCGCCCTACCCGTCCGCGCCCGGCGACGGCCAGTGGACCCGCCAGGCCAGCGACGGCTGGTTCTCCATCTGGGATCTGGCCAAGCCGGTCATCGCCCAGGTCCACGGGTACGCCTACGCCGGAGGCACCGAGCTGGCCACGGCCTGCGACCTGGTGTACGTGGCCGACGACGCCCGCATCGGCTATCCGGTGGTGCGGGTGGCCTCGCCCCCGGACTGGCAGTACCACACGCCGCTGATGGGATTGCGACACGCCATGGAGGCCATGCTCACCGGCGACTCCGTCAGCGGCGCCGAGGCGGCCCGGATGGGGTGGGCCAACCGGGCCTACCCGCCCGAGGAACTGGAGGAGGCCGTGCTCGCGGTGGCGGTGCGCATCGCCGGCGTGGCTACGGACCTGGCCCAGATCAACAAGCGCATGGTGCACAGGGCCTTCGACGTGCTCGGAGGACGGGCCTCAATCCGGTCCGGCCAGGAGTTCCAGGCCCTCGCCGCTCACCAGGCTTCGGTGCGGGCCGCCATGGCCGACCTGCTGGGCTCGGTCAAGAAGGCCATCGGCGACACCCCGCCGACCTGAGCGGGTTCATCGAGTTCCGCTCCGGCCGACCGCCCGGAGCGATTGCTAGCGCGCCGGCGAAGCGAAGCAGCTTAATAGATTTTCAGCCTTTTTCATATATTTCGCCTTTCTTTTGGTTGTTGTTGTCACATCAGACTGCCATGATGGTGTGACAAGCATATGAAACAGCACGATACATCTCGTGCTGCCATCCAAAGGAGGGTGTCAATGGCTGGCGACATGCTGGTGATGTCGAAGTCGCAGATGGAGCAGCTCGCGGTGATCTTCGCCCGGCAGAAGGAGACCGCGGAGGGGGTGATCAGCACTATCGGCGCCGGTATCGACGGCACCACCTGGCAGGGGGCGAGGGCCGAGCGGTTCCGCCAGCTCTGGGAGACGGAGTTCCGCCCCAATCTGCGGGCGCTGTGCGACGCGCTGGGGGAGCACTCAGCGTTCATCACCGCCGAACTCCAGGCGGGCGTCAGCGCGCTCGACACAATCTGAGCGCCGCGGGACTGAACGCGCTCGACACCATCTGAGCGCCGCGGGGCGGTCCCGCCCGCCACGACGCAGCGAGGACACGGCCAGTGCGGATCCGTCACCTCTGCAACGGCATAGAACAGACCGTGGAGATCGACTCCCGTCTCGAGAGCTACACCGTGGCGGACCTCATGTCGGCACTCGGGAAGCCACTCGATGGACCCGACGACAGCTCAGCCGGCGTCAGGGTCGACGGATGCTGGCACAGTCCCGGCACCCCCCTCTCGTCGGTCCAAATCTGGGAGGGGGCCCTGCTCGAGATCGCTCCTGGCTCTGGGCAGGCTCCCTCCCAGTCACCTGATCGGCGGTCCCGGCCGGCGGCCGGAGCATCGAATCGCGGTCAGGTCCTCGCGATCACCGCCGGCCTGCGGGCGGGAACCCGCCACAAACCGCCCCGGACGGGGACCTGGACGATCGGTCGCTCGGGAACCTGCGACATGGTGCTCGACGACCCCGCAGTCTCGCGCCGCCATGTCCGTGTCAGCGTCGAGCGGCCGGGCGCCCGGCCGGTGGTCGTCGACCTCGGCTCGCGCAACGGCACCGTCCTGGCCGGACGGGCCATGACCGATCCGGCGGCCGTGCCGGCCGGGGCCACCCTCAGGCTCGGCGCCACCTGCCTGCAATGGCGGACCGAGACGGACGACGCGCCCGCGGCCGTGCGGGCCGGTCTGGGTGCCGCCTCGGGACGGATCCCCTTCAACCGGCCGCCCCGCCGCCGTCCGCCGACTTCGCCCGCAACCTTGCGGGTGCCCGCAGAACCGCCGTCCCGGCCGGAGCCCGAGCCCCTGTCGTGGGCCGGGATCGCGTTGCCGGTGGTAGCCGGGCTGGTGCTGGCTCTGGTGTGGAACCCGTTCATGGCAGTGTTCGCGGCCCTGGGTCCTCTGATCACCATCGGCACCTGGCTGGAGCGGCGCCGGCGGAACACCCGGACCCATCAGCAGGCCTGCGAGGACAGCGCCAGCCAGGTGAGGGACTTCGTGGCCGCGCTGGCGTCGGAGGCGGCCGCCGAGCGTTTCAGGCGGGTGGCGCTGGTCCCCGACCTCGCCGAGTTGGTGCGCCGGGCGGAGACCCCGTCGTTGCGCTGCTGGGAGCGCCGCCAGCGCGATCCCGACGCCATGCGACTAGGCGTCGGCACGGCCGACCTGTCCTACTCGCCGCCGATCGAGGTGAGGGGCGACGGCGCCGCCGCGCCGGAAGCGCTCGAAGCGCTGGAGGCGCTGGAACCCCTGCGCGATGTCCCGGTGGCGGTGTCGCTGGCGCCCGGCGACATCGTCGGCGTGGTCGGTCCGCGGCCCGCGGCCCGGGCTGTGGCCCGATCCCTGGTGCTGCAGGCGGCTGTGCTTCACGGTCCCGCCGACCTGGCCGTTGCCGGCCTCGTCCCGGGCGGGGCCCGTGACTGGTCGTGGCTACGCTGGCTCCCCCACTCCGCGGATGCGGCCGGCGGTGGTCCGGGCGCGCTGGCAGCCACCGAGAGCGGCGCGATGGCGGCCGCGGCGGAGACGGCGGCCGCGGGTTGCGCCCAGCGGATCCTGCTGACCGTCATCGACGGAACCGAGGCGCTCACAGGCCGGTCCGCTCCGGGCCGCACGCTGCTCGCTCTGCGAAGCACTGCCGCGATCATCGTCACCACCGACGTGTGCGACCTGCCGTCCAACTGCACCACCATCGTGCAGGTAGATCATGAGGCCGGGCGCCTGCGGCTGGTCGACCCCCGCTCCGCGGCGACCCTGGCGCCTGTCGTCGCGTGGGGCGTCACCATCGCGACCGCCACCCATGCGGCGGCCCGCCTGGCTCGCCTCGACGACCCCGAGCTGGGGGCGGACCACGCCAACCTGCCCGAGTCGGTGTCGCTCGTGGACCTGATGGATGGCGGGCCGACCCCGGAGTCGGTGTTGCAGCACTGGCAGGCGACTCGGGGCACCGCCGACCTGCGGGCGCCGATCGGGGCCACCGCCGAGGGGCCGCTCGTGCTCGATCTCGTGGTCGACGGCCCTCACCTGCTGATCGGCGGCACGACGGGCTCGGGCAAGTCGGAACTGCTGCGCTCACTCGTGGCCGGCCTGGCGCTGTCGGCTGATCCCGACCACCTTGCCCTGGTGCTCATCGACTACAAGGGCGGCGCGGCCTTCGACCGGTGCGCGGAGATGCCGCACGTCGCCGGGATGGTGACCGACCTCGACGACCGCCTGGCCGAGCGGGCGCTGGTGTGTCTCGAGGCCGAGTTGCGCCACCGCGAGGAGCGTCTCCGGGCTGCTGGAGCCGAAGACCTCGCCGCCTTCCGGGCCCGCGGCGGTCCCGCCGCCGAACCGCTCCCAAGGCTGGTGGTCGTGGTGGACGAGTTCGCCACGCTGGCTGCGGAATTGCCCGACTTCCTGCACTCGCTGGTGGGGATCGCCCAGCGGGGCCGGAGCCTCGGCGTCCACATGGTTCTGGCCACCCAGCGGCCCGCGGGGGTCGTGACCGACGACATCAGGGCGAACACGTCGTGCCGGATCGCTCTGCGAGTGACCGATCGCCACGACTCCAACGATGTGATCGACTCGCCGGCTGCGGCCCGGATCCCGCGGCAGCGGCCCGGTCAGGCGCTGGCCCGCCTCGGCCCGGGTGAGCTGGTCGCCTTCCAGTCCGCGCTGGTTACCGGCACCACGTCCCAAGGCTCGGGTGGCCTGCGGGTCGGGGCCGGCGGCGAGACGTCGGGCCTGGACTCCGCCGAACTCCCCGGCGGCACCGACTCGGGGCCGGGACGCAACCCGGCTGGGCGCAGCGACCTGGATGCCGTGGTGGACGCGGTGACGGTCGCGCACCGGCGCCTCCACGGTCGAGCACCGCGCCCGCCCTGGCCCGAGCCACTGCCCTCCGAGGTGTCGGCAGGCATCCTCGCGGCCAGGGTCGGAGCCGGCGAGCCCTCGGCCTGGCTGGTGGACGACCCCTCGAGTCAACGCCAGTTCGTGAGCGGGTGGCATCCCGGCCACGGCCACCTGGTGGTGTTAGGCGGCCCCGCCTCGGGCACCTCCACCACGCTGGCCTCTGTGGCTCTCGACCTCTGCCAATCCCATGACCCCGACGACCTCCACCTCTACGGGCTCGACCTGGACGCCGGGCTGCTGGCCGCACTCGAGTGCCTTCCCCATGTGGGTGCGGTCATCGCCCCGACCGACGGCGAGCGTCGGGCCCGGCTCCTGCGATTGCTCGACGACGAGGTGACCGCCCGGCGGACCAGCGGCGCTTCGGCCTCGATCGTGCTGCTGGTCGACGATCTCGCCGGGCTGGCCCGGGCCCACGATCCGGTGCGCGACCCCGAGCCCCACCGGTGGTTCGCCCGCATCTGGAGCGACGGCGCCGCGGTGGGCGTCACGGTGGCGGTGAGCATTGCCCGGGCCGCCGACCTGCCGCCGGAACTGGCCGCTTCCGCAGGTGCAGTACTGGTCCACGCGACCGCTGACGCCGGCGAGGGACTGCGCTTCGGCCTGCGCACGCCGACCGGGGGCCTGGCAGCGGGCCGGGCTGTCAGAGCCGACGACGGCCTGGAGGTGCAGATCGCCCGGCCCGAGGGCGGCGACTTCGCAGCAGCCGCGGCCGTGGTGGCCGCCACCGCGGCTCCGGCCGGGCGGGGACCGGCCCGGATCGGCTCGCTTCCTGCCAGGGTCTCCTTCGAGGACCTGCCCGGCAGCGCCCTCAGCGAGGATCGTCGCATCGACATCCGCTTCGCCATGGGCGATCTGAGCCTGGCGCCGACCGGCTTCGCGCTGCACAACGGCGAGCATGCCCTGGTGCTCGGACCGCCCCGGACCGGGCGCACCTGCACCCTGGCCGCGTTGGGCGCGGCCGCCCGCGGCGCCGGGGTCGAGGTGGTCGTCGTGGCCGACCGCCCCGGCGATCTGGCCCGGCTGCTGGCCGTGGAGCCGGTCCCGGTAGCCGAGATCGACATCGCCGACGGCCGGCGGCGGCTGCTGCTCGTCGATGACGCCGACCGCCTCAGCGATCCCTCCGGGCTGCTGGCTCGCCTGGCTGCCGGCGATGACGCCTCTTGTCATCTGGCGGCCTCGGCCACCGCCGAGCGTCTTCGCTCCTCCTACGGCCACTGGCTCGGCGAGATGCGAACCTGCCGGACCGGGGTGCTGTTCAGGCCCGGACCCCTGGACGGTGACCTGCTCGGCGTGGCCCTGCCGGCGCGGCTGGAGCTGCCGCCGGTGCCGGGTAGAGGACTGGTGGTGGCCGACGGTGCGGCCGCGGCGGCGCAGGTAGCGCTCGTGAGCACGGCTGCGTAGCGTCGAGGCCTGGTGTGCCGATCGGGCCCGCCGTCGTCGAGCCCCTCCGGGAGTAACGCCGTGACGCATCCCAACATCGGAATCGAGGCCTCCGCCGCGGTCACCACCGTCACCGTCGACCGGCCCCGCCGCAAGAACGCCTGCACACCGGCCATGTGGGCCGGGCTGCGCCACGGCTTCCGCGACATCGCCGAGTCGTCGGCCCGGGCGGTCGTGCTCACCGGCGCGGGCGGCGACTTCTGCGCCGGCGCCGACGTCGGTCCCAGCGACGACGAGGAGGCCGCCGACCAGCCGAGCCGGCACCGGGTGGACCACATGCGCGACATCGGCGACACCGTGATGGCCATCCACGACTGCCCCCGCCCGGTGATAGCCAAGGTGGACGGCGTGGCCGTGGGCGCCGGCTTCGGGATGGCCCTCGCGGCCGACATGGTGTGGTGCTCGACCAGGGCCCGCTTCTCGCTGATCTTCACCAAGCGGGGCCTGAGCCTCGACTTCGGCACATCGTGGCTGCTTCCCAAGCGCATCGGCCTGCACGAGGCCAAGCGCCTGGCCTTCACCGGGGAGATCATCGGCGCCGAGCGGGCCGCCGGACTCGGCATCGTCAACGAAGTCGTGCCGGTGGAGGAGCTCGACGCCGCGGTGGACGAGATGGCGGCCACCGTCGCGGCCGGACCCCCGATCGCGCTGGCCGGCTCCAAACGCCTCCTCAACAACGCCTCCAGCATCTCGCTGTTCCAGGCCCTGGAAGCCGAGGGGCTGAGCCAGGGCGTGAACTTCGCCACCGGCGACACCAAGGAGGCCATGCGAGCCTTCATCGAGAAGCGTGATCCCGCCTTCACGGGTTGGTGACGCCCGCGGCCTGAACGCGACGGCGCCCCGGCGACCCGCAGAAGTCGCCGGGGCGCCCCCGCCCTACCGGGTGGTCGCTGCGGCTATTGAAGTGAGCCGATGTCGCTTGCAGCGATCCCCAGGGCGTCCCACGCCGGTTCGAGCGCGGCGCGCACGTCGTCGCCGAAGCCGTTGGCGCCGGGCGGGTTGTCCAGGTTGAAGATGGCGTCCATGGCGTCAGCGTCGGCGCCGGCGGGAACCATGTATGCCTCGACCACGCGCCAGAAGGCCAAACCCTCAGCCTGATGCTCCTTGGCCTTGGCGTCGTTGCCGTCGGCCAGGTCGCCCTCGATCAGGCTGGCGTAGCGGATGGCCGCCTGCGAGTAGGTAATGGCCAGACCTCGAACGGCCTCCGCCGCGGCCGCCTCGGCTCCGGCGGTGTCGGAATTGAGCAGAGCGTCGCGGCCCGCGATCATCGCGGCCAGGATTATCTCGTTGGCCTGGGCGGTCTCGCCGTCGGCGCCCGCTGTTCCGAAGTTCGCGGCCCGCTTGTTGCCGGTGGCGTAGGGGGCGCAGCCCGGTTCGGCCCCGTGGAAGAAGGCCCAGCCCTCGTCCCAGTTGTGGACGGCGCCGTTGGCCACGTCGAAGTTGCCGTCGTGGGCCTTGGCCAGCGCAGCGTTGAACTCGTGAACCGTCCAGGCAACCATGATCTGGTTCTGGATGCCCTTCTCCACGCCCTGGGCCCGCACCGCGTCGCTCTGTCCCGCGAACATTCCCGTTCCGTGCAGGGCCGCGGTGACGAACTCGTCGAGCGGCGCGGGCGTTCCGTAGTAGGCGTCCAGCCCGTGGCTACGGTCGTCGCGGGCCGCGAAGCCCCCGATGGTGCGGATCGAGCCGTCGCTCTTCACCGAGTTCCGGCCGTTGCGGTAGATGTCCTCGACCGCGGCGAAGTCACCGGCGTCCAGCAGGTCGCCGATGCCGCAGATGTCGGCCACCACCAGCCGGTGGGAGTCGACGTTGGACGCATACTCGTAGCCTCCGTCGCCGGGCGTGCCGGCTCCGTCCCCTGACGCCGGCGCCGAAGCGCTTGCCGACGCGGATCCGGTGGCCGACGCCGATCCGGTGCCGGTGCCGGTGGCTGAGGCGGACCCGGTGCCGGTGCCTGACGCCGATCCGGTGCCGGTGGCTGAGGCGGACCCCGTCCCTGAGGCGGATCCGGTCCCTGACGCGGATCCGCTTCCTGAGGCGGACCCGCTTCCGGATGCGGAGACCGACTCCGTGCCGGCGTTCAGCTCCCGCACGGAGGCGCCGTCGTCGCCGCCGCTGCACGACGCGGCCACGAGGCCGACGACGGCGAGCAACGCGATCGCGAGCGTGCGTGAAGTAGAGCGGTACATGGCGATTCCTTTCGGCGGCCTAAACATTAATAGTAGGATAGCCTAACAGACAATGCCAACGCCAACTAATCAAGTTGTCGTGACTGCGTTCAGTTGCCGGTAGACGGCCGGGACGACGTTGCGCAGGTAGCGGCCCAGCTTCACGAAGCTCTGTCCCGTGGTACGGAAGCGGTAGCTGATCGGCACCTCGGCGTACCGGTAGCCCTTGGCCAGCAGGTCCAGGGTCAGCACTTGGGCGTAGTTGTAGTCGTGGATGATCTCCGCGTCGGCGGCCGCTCCCGGCGAGAAGGCGCGGTAGCCGGTCTGGCCGTCGGTGATCCGCCTCCGGGCGATGAGCGACAGCATCCTGGTGAGGACCATGTTCCCGAATCGGCGGTGGGGTCTCATGTGGTGGATCTCTCCCAGGAACCGGCTGCCGGCCACGTAGTCGGCCTGGCCCGCGAGAACCGGGGCCACCAGAGCCTCCAGCTCCTCGGGCGGGTACTCGCCGTCGGCGTCGCAGAAGGCCACCGCCGCGGCCCCCCGGTCCATGGCGGCAGCGAGTCCCACCCGCACGGCCGCTCCAAGACCCCGGTTCTCCGGCAGGCGAATCACCTCTGCACCCGCGGCCCGGGCCCGCGCCGCGGTCTCATCGGTGGAACCGTCGTCCACGACGAGCACCTGTACCTGCCGGCCCAGCACCGAGGAGGGGGTTCGGCGGACGCAGGCCCCAACCGACTCCTGCTCGTTGTACGCCGGCATGAACAGCACGACAGGGGCCTCGGGGTTCGTTCCCGGAACCGCGGTCGCCAGCAGGTTGGTGGATGGCCGCAGCCGGAAGCGGCCGGCGAGGCTTGGATGAGGTACGAACACGGCGATCGCGCCGGCGCCCAGCGAGTATGCGGTCTTGAGGGCGTGGGCAGCCAGGGCGGCTACGAGCGCGTCGCCCGCGTCGTGGCCGAGAGTGACGTAGGCGGCCACCGCCGCGGCCTCGTACGTACCGAAGCCGCCCGGTGCTATGGCTGCGACTTGGGCGGCGACCGATACCGCGGTCACGCCGACCGCCTCGGCGAAGGTGATCTCCAATCCGGCCCAGTGCGCCGCCTGCCAGACGAGCACTGCCTCGCACAGCCAGGCCGCTGCCGACAAGCCCAGTGCGACCGCGCCCGGCAGCCTCACATCACTTCGACGTTCTGCTATGCGGCGCAGCCAGAGCCAGGCTCCCAACGCCGCGGCGGCCACTCCCGACACTGCCAGCCATCCTCCCCACCCGGACAGGCCGGCCAGGGCGGCCGGACCAGCCACCAGTGCCAGCGCGACCACGGCCAGGAGATCGGCTGAGCGCAGGGCCACAGTGGAGGCAGCCGCGGCGTCGAGGCTGGCGCCGGCGCGCCGAACGACGCTGACGACCCGCATCGGCTCGCCGAGACGCAGCGGCAGCAGGTGGTTGCCGCCCAGGGCCAGGTGTATCCCGCTCAGGGCGTGTCCGAAGGTGATTCCGGACAGCACCCGGCGCCACGCCAGGGCTCGCAACACGAAAGCAAGCCCGAACATCGCCACCACGGCCAACACCCGTATGGGTTCGCCGCCTGCCGTTCGGGCGGCTCGGGCCAGGGCGTCGCCGTCCACCGTCACCGAGACGACCGCGACGGCCAGCGCGGTGACGGCCACGACCAGCACCGGCGCAGCGCCGCGGGGGAGGCGTGCCCGGATCGACGAGACGGGGCTCATGAACATTTCGTTAGGCTAACTTTACGATCTTCGCAAACTGAGGCTATAGTCGCTTGCCATGATAGGACGAATCCTCCCAGTGCTGGCTGCCTTGGCCTTGATCTCGGGAGCCTGCTCAAGCGATGAGCCCCGCTACCTGGACGGGACGGCAGCCGAGATCTACAGGGAAGAGTGCGCTTCCTCCAACGGCCGGGAGGTCACCGTCTATTCGGGGCGGACCGAGAACCTGATCGGCCCAACCCTGGAGGCATTCGCGTGTGAGACCGGAACCGACGTGTCGGTACGTTGGGGCAGTTCGACCGAGTTGGCGCTGTTGATGGCCGAGGAGGGCGATCGCACTGCAGCCGACGTCTTCCTGTCCCGCTCGCCCGGCCCGGTCGGGTTCCTCGAGAGCGAAGACCTCCTCGGCGCCATCGATGACGATGTTCTTGCTCTGGTGGGCGCGGAGAGCAGGTCGAGGTCCGGCACCTGGATCGGCTTCTCAGGCCGCAAGCGCGTCCTCGTCCACAACATCGACTCCGTGCCCTCCGCAGAGCTTCCGCAGTCGGTCTTCGACCTCACCGACGAGCGGTACCGGGGACGGGTGGCCATTCCGGCCACCAACGGCTCCTTCGTCGACTGGTTCACCGTGTTCCGCGACCAGTACGGGAGCGATGTCGCCTCCCAGTGGCTGAGCGACATGGTTGACAACGACGCCCGCTACTACCCCAACAACCGGTCGATCGTCGAGGCGGCCGGCCGCGGCGAGATCGACATGGGTCTCGTCAACCACTACTACCAGTACCAGGAGGCTGCGGCCGCCGGCGACCGTCACCGGGCCGCCAACCACGACCTTGCCGATGACGACATCGGGTCGCTGCTCATCATCACTGCGGCCACCATCACCGCCGGAAGCGACAACCGCCGGGCCGCCAACGAACTCATCGCCTACCTGCTGACCGCGCCGGTGCAGCGCTACTTCAGCCAACGGACGTTCGAGTACCCGCTGGCGGCCGGGGTCGAGCCGGCCGAGATCCTTCCACCCCTGAAAGCGCTGGAGATCGGCAGCGTCGACTTCGACGCTCTCGGCGGGGGCTTCGCCGAGACCATCGCCATCATCGAGGCCAGCGGCATCCTCAACCAGTAGCCCCAGCAGGTGCGTCCCGGCCTAGGCAGGGGCATCCTCAATCAGTGACCGCCCACCCATCCGCCCGGCCGATGAGCCTGTCGGGCGCCCCGTCGCTGCTGAGAGTGGTGGGGCTGGCCCTGGCCGTGGCCTTCGCCTTCCCGGGCACATACCTCGTCTACCGGAACTTCACAACCGGAGCCGACCCCGCGGGCCTCCTGGTCAGCGATCGGACTCTGGGTCCGCTGTGGCGGTCACTCACGCTTGCAGTGGCGGTGTCGGGCGCGGCGCTGGTGACCGGCACTGGACTCGCATGGCTCGCCACCCGCACCGATCTCCCGCTCGGCAAGCTGTGGCGGATCCTGTTGCCGCTACCGCTCGTGTTTCCTACGTTCGTGGGTGCAGCCGCCTTCATCCACACCCTCAACCCGGGCGGCTTGGCCAACGACCTGCTGGCCGGCGTCGGGGTGGACCGCACCCCCGAACTACGGGGCTTCTTCGGGGCCTGGCTGGTCCTGACCCTCATGACCTACCCGTATGTGTACCTGCCGGTAGCGGCTCGACTGCGCCAGCTTCCGAGCACCCTCGAGGAGAGCGCTCGCGTCCTCGGAGACACCGCGCTCAAGGTCTTCGGGCGGATCTGCGTGCCGCAGATGGCCACCGCCATGGGCGCAGGGACGCTGCTGGTCTTCCTGTACACGCTCAGCGACTTCGGCGCGGTGCAGCTCATGCGCTACGACACGCTGACGAGGGCCATCTTCACCAACCAGCTCGCCAACCCGCCGGTGGCGCTGGCGCTGAGCCTGATCCTGCTGGTGTTGGCCGCGCTCGTCGTGCTCGGCGAGCGCCGGTTCTCGAACCGCCTGCCCGACGCCAGCGGGGGCCGATCCACCCGTCCCGTGATCTACAGCCTGGGACGGTGGCGAATCCCCGCGCTGGGACTGGTCCTCGTAGCAGTCTCCACAGCCGTCGGCGCCCCCCTGGTCGCGCTGCTGGACTGGGCCGCGGGCGGCCTGTTGAGGTCGGTGACCGGTGGCCGGCCCTTGACCATCGACTCCTCCAAGGTCGTGGACGCCACCGTCAACACCATAGGGGTCAGTATCGTCGCGGCGGCTGTATCGACCGCCGCGGTGCTGCCCATCGCCCTGCTCGTCGGCCGCTACCGGTCGCGCTCGGGCTCCTTCGCCCACGCGGTGGTAATCAGCACCTTCGCTCTGCCCGGGATCCTCATTGCGCTCTCGATGCGGTTCTGGACGCTGAGATCGGACCTGGCGTTCGAGCTGTTCAACGACACCATGGCCCTGCTCATCTTCGCCTACATGGTGAGATTCGGATCGCTGGCCATGGGGGTGACGCTGGTGGCCGTGCGAAGCGTTCCCGACCGGCTCCACGACTCGGCCCGGATCCTGGGCGCCGGCTGGCTGCGCCGGTTCTTCTCGGTTGACGTGCCCATCATGGCTCCCGGCCTGCTGGCGGGGGCGGGGCTCGTCCTGCTGTCGGTGATGAAGGAGCTGCCGATCAGCCTGTTCGTGTCGCCGCTGGGGTTCTCCACTCTGGCGACGAGGATCTTCAGCTCCTTCGAGGACGCGTTCATCGCCGAGGCCGGGATCATGGCGGTGGTGTTGGTGACCCTGTCGTTCGTGTTGACGTGGTTCCTGGTGATCCGCCGCGACCATCTGATGTGAGGCGCGTTCTTCCGGCTCGGAGCCGGCCGTCGCGACTCGCGCTGGCGATGACGGCCGTGGCGCTGTGGACCTTCGCAATAGCCCTTCCCGCCATCGGAGCCCGGGCCTCCTACGGGGCGCACGTCACCGCGGACGAGCCCCAGTACCTCACCACCGCCATCAGCATCGGCGAGGACTTCGACCTGGACATCAGCGACGAACTGGCGGAGCGCCGGTTCGAGCCGTACCACGAGATCGACCTGAACCCCCAGACCATCGACATCGACGACTCCGGCCGGCGGGTCAGCCCCCACGATCCGCTCCTACCCGCCCTGCTGGCGGTACCGATGCGCCTGGGAGGATGGGTGGCGGCCAAGACGGCGCTGGCCGCCGTCGCCGGTGCAACAGCCGCGGCCACGCTGTGGCTTGCGGTCAGGCGATTCGGCGCACCGATCGTCGCCGGGTCGCTGGTGGTCGGCGCCTTCTTCGCCTCGCCGCCGCTGACCGCGTACGCCACCCAGGTCTACCCCGAGATGCCCGCGGCGCTGTGCCTGGTGCTGGGGCTGGCTGCGGCGACCGGGCCGCTGGGACGCCGCGGGCGGGCCGTCCTGCTGTTGAGCGTCATCGCGCTTCCCTGGCTGTCGATCAAGTACGCGCCGGTGGCCGCCGTCCTGGTCCTGGCGCTGGCTGCACGGACGTGGCGCCACCGCGGCCGCCAGCTCGCCTTGGACATGGCGGTCCTCGTCGCCGCCGGCGCGATCTACCTGGCCTTCCATCGCAGCGTCTACGGCGGCTGGACGGCGTATGCCAGCGGCGACCACTTCGTCGAGGGCGAGCTTCTGGTACTGGGCCGGGATCCCGACTACCTCGGTCGGAGCCGGAGGCTGGCCGGTCTACTGGTGGACCGGGGGTTCGGGCTGGTGGCCTGGACCCCCGCGTACCTGCTGGCGGTGCCGGCTCTGGCCGCTCTGGCCCGCCGGCGCCCGCCGGGCTGGGCGGCGCTGGTCGGGACCTTCGCCGCCGGGTACGCGGTGGCGACGTGGGTGGCGCTCACGATGCACGGCTGGTGGTGGCCCGGCCGCCAGTTGGTGGTGGTGCTTCCCGTGGTCGTGGTGGCTGTGGCCTGCCTGGTGGCCCGTTACGCCGCCGTGTTCTGGGTCACGCTGGCAGGATGCGCCGTAGGGATCTTCAACTGGCTATGGCTGGTGGTGGAGTCCTCGACGGGACGCCGGAGCCTGGTCACCGACTTCGAGCCCACCGCGAACCCCGTGTACCGGGTCTGGAGGGTGCTGCTGCCCGACCACCGCAACTTCGGCACCGGCTCGGTGGTTGTCACCGGGGTGTGGGTGCTGCTTCTGACCGCGGCGGGGGTGTGGGCTGCCGTCAGCGTACGGCCGGCACCAGCTGAGGATCGGACATCGCGGCCTCGACCCGGGCATTCCACCGGTCCCGATGCCACGCCCACTGCTCGGCCAGACCCCGGCGCAGCGAGGTAGCGGGACACCACCCCAGCATCTGACGAGCCGGTGCACAATCAGCCGACGTCGCGTGCGGATCCCCGGCGGGCAGAGCCACCGTCATGACCGGCACAGCCGCGCCGGCCAGTTCCCCGATCTCGGCGATCACATCGTTGAGCGACGCCGGAGCGCCTCCGCCGATGTCGAACGTCTGACCGCCCGCCGCGACAAGAGTCCCGGCAGCCGCGGTGGCCGCCACGACATCGCGGACGAAGGTGAACTCCCGCGTCTGGCATCCCGATCCCCGCCGGACGAAGGCCGGGCCATCGGGCCGCACCGACTCGAACATCCGGTGCATGGCCATGTCGGGACGCTGGCGGGGTCCGAACACGGTGAAGTAGCGCAGCATCACGACATCGAGGCCCCGGCGGGTGTAGACGCCGGCCAGATGCTCGCAGGCGGCCTTCGAGGCGCCGTAAGGGCTGATCGGGCTCAGCGTCCGGCTGCCACCGGGTCCGGCCGTGTCGCCGTACACCGAGGAGCTCGAGGCGATGACCACCCGGCGGGCTCCGGCGACCAGCGCAGCCTCCAGCACGGCCTGGGTTCCGGCCACGTTGATCTCCCAGGTCTCGGCGAAGCCGTCGCCCCAGGAGTCCTGCACCCCGGCCCTGGCGGCCAGGTGGTACACGGTGCCGGCGCCGGCCAGCAGCGCGGGAAGGTCCACGAGGCGCATGTCGCCCACCTCGAGCCGGAACGACGGGCGCCGGCTGGCTGCGGCCAGGTTCGCCTTCTTCTGGTCCGGGCTGTAGGCGGGGTCGAACGAGTCCAGCCCGACTACGGTGCGTCCGCGGTCTAGGAGGAGGTCGACGAGATGGGAGCCGATGAAGCCGGCGGCTCCCGTCACAACGTCGAAGGCGCCTCGCGGCCGGGGGTCGTCGTGCCCGTTTCTGGCAGATTCACCATGGTCTACAGTGAGCATTAGGTATACCTTACAACAGATGTGGCCGGATGCGAAACCCGGGTTGCCTGCATGGCTGAGATAGTCGTCGTCGGGGCCGGACCGGCCGGCCTCATGGCCGCGCTGCGCAGCGCGCAGGCCGGCCATCAGTGCACGCTGCTGGAGGCAGGCGAGGCCGTAGGCGGCATGGCCGGGAGCTTCGCGGTCGCGGGCCAGAGGGTGGACTACGGCTCCCACCGGCTGCACCCGGCCACGCCCGAGCGGTTTCTCGAGCTGTTCCGGTCGCTGCTCGGGCCGGATCTCCAGGTCCGTCCGCGTCAGGGCCGAATCCGGCTGCGCGGCCGCTGGCTCGCCTTCCCGCTGAGGGCGAGCGACATGATCCTCAATCTCCCGGTGTCGTTCAGCGCGCGGGCCGCGCTCGATGCAGCGGCTGCTCCACTGCGTCGCCGCCGTATGAGCGGTGCGGTCTCCTTCGAGGACGAGGTGGCGCGCCGCCTGGGGCCGGCGGTGGCACGCGAGTTCTACGTTCCCTATGCCCGCAAGCTCTACGGTGTCGAGGCCTCGGAGCTCGATCGGGAGTTGGCGCTGCGGCGGGTCGGCGTCTCGGGCGCGGCCGACGTGCTGGGCCGCGTCGTCAGGGCTGTTCGCCCCCAGGGTCGCAGCTTCCTGTACCCGCGGGCCGGGTACGGCCAGTTGAGCGAGGCGCTGGCCCGGGCCGCGGCCGACGCCGGGGTCGACTTGAGGATGCGCAGCCCGGTGGGCACGATCAGCGCAGCCGCCGGCGGCGTGTCGGTCAGCTTCGACGGGGGGACGGTCGGAGCGGACGCGGTCCTGTCGACGATGCCCGCGCCCGCGCTGGCCAGGGCCGTGGAGCCCTCGCCGCCGCCGGACGTCCTAGACGCCTTGGGACGGTGCCGGAACCGGGCTGTTGTCCTGGCGTACCTGGTCGTCGGGCGCGATCGCTTCACCCCGTTCGATGCGCACTATTTCCCAGGTCCGGAGACCCGCGTGGCCCGGCTCTCGGAACCCAAGAATTACCGTGACGGCGACGATCCACCCGGACGGACCGTGCTGTGCGCTGAGATCCCTTGCTGGCCCGGCGATGAGCTGTGGCAGGCCGGCGATGATTCCATTGGCGAGCTGGTGGCCCGCGACATGGAGAGGATCGGCCTGGGGGCTGTGGACCCCGTCCGGGTCGAGGTCCGGCGCCTCCCGTCGGTGTATCCCGTCTACGAGCTGGCGAGCACGAGCGCCAGGGCCGAGGTGGGATCGTGGCTGCGTTCAATCGCTTCACAGCGTGTCCTGTCGCTCGGACGCCACGGATTGGGTGTGCTCGACAACCTGCACCACATGCTGGCCATGGGCGAGGCGGCCGCGAGCGCGGTCGATCCGTCGGGCGTTGTCGATGCGGGCGCGTGGTTCCGGTCCCTCGACGGCTTCGCCGCACACGTCGTGGAGGACTGATCAGGCAGAACAGGTGGGGTCAGACAAGTCACGCGGGGCCGGTTAGGGTGGAGCCATGCAAGGCTCCCCAGAAATGATCGAGTTCCTCAACGAGGCTCTGGCGGCCGAGGTCACCGCCATCAATCAGTATTTTGTCAACTCCAAGGTTTGCGAGGACTGGGGCTGGAGCCGTCTGGCCGCCAAGCTGCGTGAAGAGTCCATCGAGGAGATGCACGACGCCGAGAAGCTGATGGATCGCATCCTCTATCTCGACGGGCTGCCCAGGCTTGAGAGCCTTGGCAGCGTGCGGGCCGGCAAGACAGTGCAGGAGCAGCTTGAGAACGATCGGCTGCTCGAAGTGGCTGCCATCGACCGCTATCGCCGGGGAGTATCCCTGGCCGAAGAGCTGGGCGACATAGGTACCCGCGAGATGCTTGAGCACCTGCTGGTGGGCGAGGAAGAGCATCTCGACTGGATCGAGACCCAGCAGAGCGCCATCGCCGACATCGGCATCCAGAACTACCTCCAGGCCCAATTGGGCGACTGAACGCCCCGCCGGTCGGGCTAGTCGGGCTAGTCGGGCTAGTCGGGCTAGTCGGGCTGAGCCGGCAGGGCCAGGTGGACAGAACCGAATCCTTCCCGCGCCGCCAGGCCCGCACCCGGCGCTTCACCCTCGGAGAGCCCCGGGACTTCCGGGTGTCCGGCGACGGCTCCCGGGTGACGTTCCTGCGCTCGTCGGGACCCGTCGATCCCGTCAACCGATTGTGGGTGCTGGACGTCGCCGCCGGTGTCGAGCGCCTGGTAGCCGATCCCGGCCGGCTCGCCGGCGGGCGCGGCGACCGGCACCTGCCCGAAGCCGAGAGAGCCCGCCGCGAGCGGGTGCGCGAGACCGGCTCCGGCATCGTCTCGTATGACGCCGACGAGGCCCTGACTGCCGCGGTGTTCGCCCTGGAAGGGCGTCTGTGGCGGGTGAACCTCGCGGAGGGCGGTCCGCCCGAGCCGCTGGCCGCATCGCCGGGCGCGTTCGATCCCCGGCTGTCGCCCGACTGTGTGCTGGTGGCCTATGTGGTCGGGTCGGGCCTGCGGGTGACCGGCGACGCCGCCGGGGACCGAGCCGTCGTCAGCGAGCCCGACGGGACGGTGACCTGGGGTTCGGCCGAGTTCGTGGCGGCCGAGGAGATGGGCCGCACCCGGGGCCACTGGTGGTCACCCGACGGCCGGCGCCTGCTGGCCGCCCGGGTGGACACCTCACCGTTGCCGAACTGGTGGATCGCCGACCCGGCGTCGCCCGACGCCGAGCCCGTCGAGGTCCGCTATCCGGCCGCCGGCGCGGCCAATGCCGAGGTGGGCTTGGCCCTGTTCGACGTGGACGGCGACGCCAGAGTGGACGTGGCCTGGGACCAGGGCGGTTGGGAGTATCTGGCCGGGGTGCGCTGGTGCGACGAGGGGCTGCTGCTCACCGTTCAGAGCCGCGACCAGCGCACTCTCGGCGTGCTGCAGGCCGACCCGGACACCGGGGCGTGCCGGCTCCTGCGCAGCGTCACCGACGACGCCTGGGTGGAGCTCGTGCCGGGCGTGGCGAGGCTGGCAGGATCCAGGCTGGTCACCGTCGAGGACCGGGGTACCGCTCGCAGGCTGTGTGTGGACGGCGAGGTCCTCACGCCCGACAACTTGCAGGTCCGGGCCGTGCACCACGCAGACGACGCTGGGACAGTCATCGCCGCCTCGATCGACCCGGCCGAGGTCCATGCCGCCCGGGTGTCCTGGGACGGCGCCGTCGAGTGGCTCACCTCCGGGCCGGGAGTGCACAGCTTGGCCGTCGGCGGTGACACGACGGTGCGCACCAGCCGGTCGATGGACCGCCCCGGGCGCCGGTGCACGGTGCGGTCGGCGCGGCGGGGGAGCCCGGACCGGGTGATCGAGTCCCACGCCGCCGATCCCGGCCTGGACCTGAATGTCGAGATCGTCGCGCTCGGTGCCCGCAAGCTGGTGTCGGCCCTCGTCATGCCCTCGGTGGCCGCCTCCGCCGGTGACGGGCCGCTGCCGGTGCTGCTCGACCCCTACGGCGGTCCCCACGCCCAGCGGGTGCAGCGGGCCGAGGCGCTGTTCCACACGTCGCAGTGGTTCGCCGACCAGGGGTTCGCCGTGCTGGTGGTCGACGGGCGGGGCACGCCCGGCCGGGGTCCGGCCTTCGAGCGGGCGGTGCGGGGTGATCTGGCCGGCCCCGTCCTCGAGGACCAGATCGACGCGCTGGAGGCAGCCGCCCTGCTCAACCCCCGCCTTGACCTGACCCGGGTCGCCATCCGGGGCTGGTCCTTCGGCGGCTACCTGGCCGCGCTCGGAGTCCTGCGTCGCCCCGACATCTTCTCGGCTGCCATCGCGGGTGCGCCGGTCACCGACTGGCGGCTCTACGACACCCACTACACCGAGCGCTATCTCGGCCATCCCGCCGAGGAGCCCGGCAACTACGAGCGGACCGACCTCACCCCGCTGGCGCCTGGTCTGGAACGCCCCCTGATGCTCATCCACGGCCTGGCCGACGACAACGTGGTGGCGGCCCACACCCTGAGGCTGTCGCGGGCCCTGACCGAGGCGGGACGGCCCCACACCGTGCTCCCGCTCAGCGGAGTGACTCACATGACCCCCCAGGAGGAGGTGGCCGAGAACCTGTTGCTCATCCAGCTTCGCTTCCTGCAGGACGCCCTGGGAATGCCAGTATTGGCGCCCCGAGAGCAGCCACCGCGAGATCATGAGGGAGCAGCCGGTGAGTGACACGCAGCCCGAGGCGACCGCGGGAGCCGAGACCGATGTAGTGGCCGACCTACGCCGCGAGCGGCTCATGGACGGGCGGGCCTGGGACGACTTCTGCGACACTCTCAAGGCCGCGGGCCGCATCGTGCTGCGGGAAACGCCCGACGGCGACCCCCAGGACCGCGTCGAGGGGTTCCGCTATCTCACCCGCATGATCATGATGGCCTCGGCCCGTGCGGTAGAGCGCCGCACCCCCGGGACCCGGGCCCGGCCGGTGCGGCTCATCCCGCCTCCGCTGAGGGGCGGGCAGGGAGTGCAGTCGCCCAATCAGGACCACATCGTGCAGCCGGTGGACTCCCGCTACCGCTACCGGGTCACCGGCAGCCTCGGCAGCGCCTACACCCACTTGTCGGCGTGGAGTCCGCCCATCCCTGTCGACGTCGGCGCATTCGGCGTGGGGATCGGGGCCGAGGACCACCTGCCCGGCTTCAACCCGAACATGGCGCTCACCCCCCACAGCTTCGTACTCGCCGACTTGGCCGCCGCCGACGGCACCGTCGACTTCGTGATGTCGGTGGAGGACCCGGGACCGGACGAGGCGTGGTTCCCGATGACCGCCCAGACCAGAGAACTCATGGGCCGGGTGGTCTACGAGGATCGCAGCTCCCAGTCGCCGCCCCGCCTCGAGATCCAGTGCCTCGACAAGCATCCCCGCCCCGCCACGCCCGAACCCGACGACATGGCGAGCCGGCTGGCGGTCGCGGGGCAACTGGTGCTGGGGCTGCTCAGCGACTACGGGGGATGGACCCGCGACCTGCTCACCCGCGAGAACCAGCTCGAGTACACCAAGGAGTGGTACGAGCGGATCGGAGGATCGCCCGACGACCGCCATTTCGAGTTCGGATACTGGCGGCTGCAGCCCGGCACCGCGCTGGTGGTGGAGTTCGCCGAGCCCCGGTGCCAGCACTGGAACTTCCAGCTGTGCAACCACTGGATGGAGAACCTCGCCGACTACTTCCGGGGCCGGGGCTACGTGGACAGCGAGAACGCGGCCCGCGAGCCCGGCGGGCGGGTGCGCATCGTCGTGGCCGAGACCGACCCGGGCGTCGCCAACTGGATCGATCCCGGCGATCGGAACCACGGCGTGATGGGCCTGCGCTTCGTTCAGCCGGCCACCACCCCCGAAGTGTCCAGCCGCCTGGTCCCGATAGAGAGTCTGGCCGGGGCCTGAGCGGGCCGCAGGGCACCATCGTGCCTGGGCGAATCCATGATCAACATCATTCGGGTTGTGCTCGCACCGATAGTGCGCGAACATGTCGGAGGCGTCTTCCTTGACCGAGGCCGCGTGGGCATTCGGTCACCTAGCGGGGCGGTGGTGCGCACTACCGGGGGGAGGAGGTGCGCACCACCGCCACCGCGCTCGGCGGTCCGCACCAGCCTGTCGTCGATCTCTACAGGCGCCGCCAGCACTCGTCGAAGGCATTGATGGTGGCCATCCGGTCGTCCCCCAAGGGCAAGATGTTGATGGAGTCCACGCCCACTTGCCGCAGTGCAGCGAGTTGAGCCGTCACCCGGTCGCGATTGCCGGCTACTGCCATTCTCTGAACGAAGCTCACCGGCAACAATGAGGCGGCTTGCGCGGCCTCTTGGAACTCGCCCCCGCTGTAGGACTCACGGACCGCTCTCGTGATTTGAGGGTCGAGCCCGACGAGATCACAGTAGATCGGCGCAGTCTGCGGGAACCAGGCGGCAATCGAGCGTGCTCCAGCGATGGCGGCCGGTTCGTCCTCGTCGATCACGCCGTAGACGAAGATCGCGATGTGCGGACGAGGTCTCCCTGCCCTGCTCGCGCCCTCGTCGACGCGGTCGAGCGCCCACTGGACCACGGCAGGGTCGAGGCCGCACAACAGGATCACCCCGTCGGCCACAGCGCCGGCAAGTTCGAGGGTGCGGGGCCCGCTGGCTGAGACGAATACGGGCAGATCGGCCCTGGCGTCGAACCGCAGATGAGCATCGGCGAGGCGAAACCCGGGCCCGTCGGAAGTCACCGATTCTCCGGCCAACAGCCCGCGGATCGCGGCAATGGCCGCCTCCAGCACCGCCAGCCGGGCGGGCTTCGCCCCCAACGCCATCAAGGGGCGATCCCCCGCTCCGATGCCCAGGATGGCGCGGTCGCCCGCGATCTCGGCAAGCGTTGCCGCCGCCACCGCGGTCAGCGCGGGATGGCGGGTCACGGGGTTGGTGACCGCAGTCCCCAGCCGCAGCCGAGTGGTGGCCCTCGCAGCGAGGGCGAGGAGTTGGTACGGGTCGCGGGCGTGCAGCGACGACTCGGTCAGCCACAGATGGTCGAATCCGGTCGCTTCGATGTGGCTCGCCATGGCCAGAAACTCATCGACCGTGTCGACACCCTGCAGGACAACTCCTCGCCGGATGCTCGTCATGGGTGCGTCAGCCGATCCACGAGGTCGGACGGCACGCCGAACTCTTCGAGCACGCCGCGGGTATGCGCGCCGAGCTCGGGGGGTCCGTCGAGGCGCGGTCGCTCCCCGTTGATGCGGAACGGCGGGTCCATCGCAGGGACGACGCTATCGCCGCCATCTCCCGGTCTCCGCAGGATGTCGAGCGCCTCGACCTGGGGGGACCCGAGGGCACGGAGGAGTGAGCGGACCTGACCGGCCGGGATCCCGGCGGCATCGAAGCGGTCGAGCCAGTCGGCGGCGTCGTCGGAGGCGAGGACGGCGTTGATCGTGGCGGTCAGCTCGTCTCGGTGCGAGACGCGAGCCGCATTGTCGACGAAGCGGGGATCAGAGAGCAGATCGGGGCGGTCGAGGACGTCGCACAGGGTTTCCCAGAGTTGCTCGCTGCCGGCTCCGGCGAGGACGACGTCCCCGTCGCGGGCGGTGAACGCTCCGTAGGGTGCGAACGAGGGGGAGTGGCTGCCGAGCAGCGAGGGGCTGCTACCGGCACTCACGGCGTCGCTGGCGATCGTCGTGAACGACGCCATGGCGAATTCCAGCAGGGACGAGCAGACCTGGCTGCCGACCCCGGTCTCCTGCCGCTCCAGATGAGCCGCGAGGAGGGATGTGACCGTCACGAGCCCGGCGCCGATGTCCAGCATCGGCGCCCCGACCTTCACGCTGCCCGACTCGGCGGAGCCGGTTACCGACATGAGACCGCTCTCGGCTTGGGCGATGAGGTCGAAGCCACCCCGGGTCGCGTCCGGCCCGAGGTCGCCGAACGCTGAGATCGAGGCATGGATCAGCCATGGGTGCCGCGGATGCACCGAGTCGTAGTCGAGGCCGTAGCGGGCCATGGATCCTGGCCGGGCGTTGTGGACCAGGAAGTCGGAGCCCGCGAGCAAGTGCTCGAGGGCCTGAGCACCGTCTGGCAGGCGGAAGTCCAACAGGACGCTCTCCTTGCCGCGGTTGACTGATGCGAACAGGTTGGATCCGTCGCCGGCGCCGGCCAGCCCCTGACCTCGGTAGGAGTCGCCGCCGGGAGGCGGCTCGATCTTGAGGACCCGGGCGCCCAGGCCGGCGAGGATCATCGTCGTGTAGGGCCCCGCCACGAACCGGGTCAGGTCCACAACCGTGGTGCCCGCAAGCGGTTCAGCTACCACAGCGACGGCTCGCGATGCGTCCCGAACGCCTTCCGGAAGACATCGGACAACTCGCCGAGAGTGGCCCCACGGCGTGCAGCTTCGATCAGAGGCTCCATCACGTTCTGGCCTGACACCGCGGCACGCGACAACGCTGCCAATGCGTCCGAGACGTCGTCGCGGCCTGCGAGGTGCCGGTCCAGCCGGGCCAGCTGGCGGTCACGGCCCATCTCGTCGAGTTCGAAGAGCCGCAGTTCCGTCGTTTCCGCCTCCTCGACGTGGGCGTTGAGACCGACCTTCACTGCGGTCACGTTCGCCACGGCCATCTCGGAGCGGTATGCGCTCTCTGCAATCCAGCGCTGGGGCACGCCCGCCTCGATCGCTGCAACGGCGCCCCCCAGCCCGTCGATCACACCGATGAGCTCGGTGGCTCTAGCTTCGAGCTCATCGGTCAGCGTCTCGACGAAGTAGGACCCCGCCAGGGGGTCCACCGTGTCCGCCACGCCGGTCTCGTGGGCGATGATCTGCTGGGTCCGGAGCGCCAGGGTGACCGCTTCGTCGGTCGGGATGGCCATCGCCTCGTCGTAGCCCATCACATGGATCGACTGGGCGCCTCCCAGGACCGCCCCGAGGCACTGGATCGTGGATCTCACAACATTGTTGAGGGGCTGCTGGGCGGTGAGCGTCGCCCCCGAGCAGCCCGAGAAGAACCGGAGCCGCATCGCTTCAGGGCTGGCCGCGCCGAACCGGTCGCGGGCGATCCCCGCCCAGAGACGGCGGGCGGTGCGGAGCTTCGCAACCTCTTCGAACAGTTCGAGGGTCGTCGCGAAATGGAACGAGAACCGCGGCGCGAACGCGTCGAACGAGAGCCCCCGATCAACCAGCAGCCCGGCATACGCGATCGCGTCGCTCATCGTGAGGGCGAGCTCTTGGACGGTGTCGCACCCGGCCTCCCGGGCGTGGTAGCCCGTGATCGAGATCGGGTTGAAGCGCGGGACTTCGGTGGTGCAGAACTCCACGACGTCGCCCACCAGCCGCATCGACGGCACCGGCGGGAAGATGAAGGTCTTGCGGGCCACGAACTCCTTGAGGATGTCGTTCTGCAGCGTGCCGGCCAGCCGCGACCTGTCAGCGCCTTGGCGCTCGGCCGCGACGAGATAGAAGGCGAGGATGATGGGCGCGGTCGCGTTTATGGTGAAGTTCACCGACAGGTCGCTGAGGGGGAGCCCCTCGAACAGTTCCGCCATGTCATCGGCGGTATCGATCGCAACACCAACCCGTCCGACCTCCGCCTTCGCGGCCGGAGCGGATGAGTCGAGCCCCAACTGGGTGGGAAGGTCGAAAGCCACCGAGAGCGCCGTCTGGCCCTGCTCGAGGAGGTAGTGGAATCTCTGGTTCGTGTCCTCGGCCGACCCGTATCCGGCGTACTGGCGCATCGTCCATAAGCGCTGGCGGTACATCTCCACGTAGGGTCCGCGTGTGAAGGGCGGCTGTCCCGGAGCACCGATCCGCTCATCGAGGGCGGCCGGATCGCCGAGATCGGCCGCGGTGTAGAGCCGGGCAATGGGGATTCCCGAAGCGGTTGTCGGGTCCTGAGCGGTCTCGCTCATAGCCGCTCCTGCCGGCTGTCGGCCAGGGCGGTTATGCGCTTCACGACATCGACGATGGCCGTGCCGGCCGGAAAGACGTCGTCGACGCCAATCTTGAGGAGGCGCTCGACATCGCGGGGCGGCACGATCCCGCCCACGACCAAGGGCACGTGCTCGAGGCGGTGGCGGGAGCGTTCCGCGATCAGATCGCCGGCGATCGGGAGATGCGCCCCAGAGAGGATCGAGGCCCCGACCACGTCGACGTCTTCGTCCATTGCCACCGTCATCATCTCAGCCGGGGTGGATCGAAGGCCGAGATAGATGACTTCGCAGCCGGCGTCGCGGAGAGCGAAAGACACCACTCTTGCTCCACGATCGTGGCCGTCGAGGCCTGGCTTCGCGATGAGGATGCGTCGCCGGCGGGTAGTCACTCGTGTGCTCCCAGGGCCAACGCCGCAAAGACTGCGTACACCTGTGTTGCCTCCTCGATGTCGGCCACCGGGAGGTTCTCATCGGCACAGTACACGGGCTCCCCGCCGGGGCCGAAGATGACGGTGGGGATGTGCCCGCCGAAGCTCGCGGTATCGCCGAGCCATCCGGCCGCCATCAGCTCGGGTTCCCGGCCCCGAACCTGGCGGACGGCTTCGACCATGGTTTGCACAACCACCGAGTCCGGATCGGCCACATACGGGGCCTTCACGTCGGCCAGCTCGACCTCGGCGCTGAAGCGTCCGTCGCGGCGCTTGGCATTGTCGAGACAGCGATCAATCTCGGCACGGACGGTCTCGATCGATACGCCGGGCTGGGGCCGGCAGTCGACCCGGATCACGCACTCGTCGGGAATCATCGACGGACCCCCCGGGGGGAGTCCGCCATAGACCCGGCCGGGAGCCATCATGGTCTCGGGACCGAAGCGCTCCGCGATCTCCGGGGTCAGTGCGGGCTCGAGCCTCGACGCATCCAGCTCCAGGATGGCCAGTGCCGCCAAGGTGTTGGCGTTGATGGCGTGGTGCTTGTGGCACGTGTGCGCGGACCGGCCCTGTGTGGTGATGTCGAAGTAGTAGCGGCCGCGGTGGCCGAGGAAGATCTCGTTGTCGGACAGTTCGCCCAGAACGCACAGATCGGCGTGATGGCGTTCGAAGTACCGGATACTCCCCGTCTGGTCCCCCATGTGGTCGCTGACCGCTGCCATCGCGAGGGTGCCCCTTAGCGGCAGGCCGCACTCGCGGACGGCCTCGATGGCGGTGATCTGGCATGCGAGGGCGGCTTTCATGTCCATAATGCCGTGACCGAAGATGCGGCCGTCGATGAGATCGCCGGAGAAGGGTTCGGCCGCCGACCAACCGATCGAGACCGGCTTGGTGTCCATGTGGCCGGTCATGACGACGCGGGGACCGTCACCGAATGAGATCTCGCCGATGGCGTTGGGGCGGTCGGGAAGCACCGGCTGCAACTCGACGTTGGAGAAGCCGCGTTCGCGCATCGACGCGGCCAGGAAGTCGGCAAGATCCCCTTCAGCACCGAGGATGCTGGGTATGCGACAGACCTGCCGCGTCAGGTCGACTGCTCTTTGGGTGTCGACGGCCGCCAGAACACGCGCCGCAATCTCTGATGGTTCCATTCTCCTGAGTCGCTCCCTATCCGCTCGGCTTCTCGGCTTCACCTGGACCCGCGGGCGGACACATGATGCGGGTGGCAGGAACCGGCACGGAGTCGAGCGTGAGCGTCGCGTCGCGCATGACGCAGTCGAGATGTGCTCGCGCCGCGACGGTCCCTCCGTAGGCGATCGAGTTGCCGAGAGCGATGTGGGCAGTCCCCAGCGAGGACTCAGTCTCCATCGCGACCGCGCATACATGGCCGGCGGGGTTGAGTCCGAGGGAGACCTCGGCGAAGTTGGTCATCAACTCGTCACCGCAGCGCTCGAGCATGCCGGTGAGGCGACGGCTCTCGGGTCCCTCGGCACCGACGAGGCGCCCCTCGTCGAAGGTGAGGACCACCGGGTCGGGCAGGGGGCCCACCCCCATGAACAACAGATCAGCATCGATGACAGCCACGCCGTGGGTGGAGCCCTCCACCGGAGCGGTGCCCGCCTCGATGTCGGGGGGCGCCATGTAGGACCCAGCCGTCCTGCAGATTCCGTGAAGCACCCGGCCAGGCCGTCCCGATACGGAGCCGCGGAGATCGGTGCCGGCCGGAGTGGTGAGACGAAACTCCGACGCCTGAGTCCAGAGTTCGCCGATCTGTTCGGCGCGCTCCCGGAGTTCGTCGAAATCGACTGAAAGGGGGCCATCGGTCCGCAGCGTGTCCAACGTGATCCCCGGCATGGCCAGATAGCGGACGCCCACCGCGTTGGCGTCGCGGCGGGCCTCGTTCGAGCCGATGAAGATGGACGTCAGCTCGATCACTGCATCGCTCTGTGCCATCGTCCGGGCGACATCGGGGGCGACTTCGGCTCCCGGGATGTCCAACGGGGCCATCTCCAGTGTCGAGACAGCTGCCGACCGCGCCTCGATCCCGGAGCGCAACAGGTCCACGACCCGGCGGTCGCTGTCGGTGTCGATCAGCAGCACCACGCGCTCGCCCGTTCGGACGCCCAGGCACCGGTCGAGCACATTGGCCACCGCCGCGGAAGCGTCCATGGGCTGCCTCCTCAGTGGCGGACGTCTCGACCGGCGATGGTAGTCCGCCAACCTGCCGGCAACGGCTTCGGGGATGCGCTGCGGCCTCAACCCGGATTTCTCGGTGTAGCCGCCCGCCTGGACGGGCCGGACCCGTTCGGCGGGCTCAGGCGTCGGCGGGAGGAACGATGATCTCGCACCGGGGGCCGGTGGCTCGTCCGAGCCGCCGGTCGAGCGTCAACAGCGGCCAGTCCAGCACCTCGGCCAGCGCCACGTACCAGGCGTCGTAGGCGGTGAGGTTCGACCGGAGCCCCCACACGCGCTCAGCGAACGGCCTGAACGGGTAGAGCTCGATGCCGAGATTGAGCAGGTCGCTGTGAGCGGACGTGGATTCGAGGCGAGTGATCCCTCCGGACAACTCCATCCGGCGAAAGAGATTGGTGGTTTCGGCCAGTGCCATCTCGGGTGCGGCGATGTCGGACCGATCGAGCGCCGACCTGCACCACTGCGCCTCTTGGCCGGAACCCGTCAGGGCACCGGCAAGCAGCGACGCGTCAACGACCGCGCTCATTGCGGTCTTCCTCCAGCATTCTGACGATTTCCGCGGACGTGACCCTGGAGTCCGAGGCTTCGACTCGGCGCCGAGCCCTCTCCAGGACGACCTCGCGCGAGGGCACGCTTGCCATGCGCTCCAGCGCTTCTCGCAAGTACTCCTGCATGGACTGGCGCTTGAGCGCGGCCCTGGAGGCCAGTTCGTCGCGGACCTCCTCGGGCACGTTCCTGATGGTGATCTGCACTCCCATGACTGCATTGTGCCAGCAATACCAGCGTTTTGCAAGCGGTTCGGTGACACATTGGCGCTCGCGACTCCCAGGCTGCTACCGGAGTATCCACCGGTCGGGGACCGGTGTCCGGGGCTGCCCGGCCAGGTCGGTGGCGGGGTCGATGATCCTGCGGGCGGGCTGCCCGTTCATCGAGACCCAGGCATCGGCCCGCACCTCCACGCCCGGTGTTCCGGCCTGCCGGTAGTGGTCCGCGATCAGCAGCGCGGTCGCATGAATGAGGTCGGGTCTGGTGTCAGCGTGCTCGGCCTGCCAGTCGGTGAGCACCAGCTCAGGGCCGGCCGTCCAGATCCGGCCCGTGGCCGGATCGGTGATGCGGAAGTCCACGTGCCCGGCCTTCTCGGTGATCATGACCCGCCAGGCCAGGTAGTAGCCCTCTTCGGACCAGCGCACGTTCCCCGGGTACGCGTAGTGGCGCAGCGGCAGGAGCAGCTGCACTGCGGCCAGTACCGCCAGCGCCACCGCCGCAGGCCGCTTGATCCGCACCGGGGCCGCCCCCGGGCCGGCGCCGGCAGCAGCAATGTCCTGCCGCCGACCGAAGCGGGGGACCAGACCTCGCGCTCGTGCTGCCCGGGCGAGCCGGGAAGGCCAACCGGGGTCGAAGAACACCGTCGCGCCGACGATCATCAGCCACGGGAACACGCCGATCTGGAACAGGGCGGCGGTGATCAGATGGAACACCACCAGCAGGCAGAATGCCCACGGCCGGCTGCGCCGCCACAGCAGCCAGGCCACGATCGTGCAGTCGAACAGCGCGCCGGCCCAGCTGGCTGCGTAGGCCACCAGCGGCTCGTCGACGAGAGCGCCGATCACCGGCAGATGGGCGCGATCCGCCAGCCACAGACTGAGGGGCTGCGCTCTCAGCAGCCAGTCGCCGTTGAGCTTGGCCAAACCCGCGAAGACGTAGACGACCGCTATCTGGGTCCTCAGCGCCCAGAGCACCCCGGCGGGCACGAACCGCGACGGCGCGACCCGTCCAGACCGTGCGTCGAGAGACCATCGGTGCTGCACCGGCAGCAGCACCATCAGCAGGCCGGCCAGGGTCACGAACCAGTAGTGGTTGAGGTACAGCGCGGCGTCGATCAGCTCCGCGTAGGCGAACCCGGCGGTGAACAACACCGCAGCCGGCCGGTGGCGATACCCCAGTGCGATGCAGGCTCCCAGCCCGGCCAGTACCACCATGTGAACGTGCATCCAGGGCGCCGGGAGGGGCTGCACCCAGCCGAAACCGGGATAGGTCAGATGGTGCTCCGGGGCCAGGTAGAGGCTGTCGACCCAGCCGCGGGCCAGGAACCGCAGCGATCCGAGCATGGCCACGATCCCGAAGCCGATGCGGAACACCGCGACGGCGTCCGCCGCCACCGGGCGTCGGGCGGCGGCCGCAAGCCTGGACGCGAGCGATCCGAGCCCGGTGGACAAGCCCGTCCCCCGCGCGGCGTCCGCCGCGAGGGTCGGTTCAGCCTGAGCTGTCCCCGTCGGCATCGCTGAATCCGATCGTCACTCCGAGCCGGCCGACCACCTCGGTGGCCACGGTGATCTGGACCGCCTTGATCGCATCGCGAGCCGCGGCCACCGACGCCGGCGACTGCGTGGCCGCGGTCCGCAGCGGCGGGTCGACAGCCTCGACCGCCAGGCGAGCGGCCGCGAGCTGATCGTTGAGCCGCTCGGGGATGTCGTCACCGAGAAGCGGGGCCAGTCCCTTCCCGCCTGTTTCGCCGCCTACCAGCACGGCGGTCACACCGTCCAGCCGGGCCACCACATCCACCACACCGGCGGCCGCGAGCCCCTCGTCGATGGCTTCCGGCCTCGCTTCGGAGCCCATCGCGCCGATGGCGGGACCCAGATGGAGGTCAGTGATGGCTTCCAGCAGGAACAGGGTGTCGTTGACGACCGAGTCCAGCCCGTCTCCACCCTCCGCGCTGAACTGATCCCGGTAGGGCTCCGCTCCGTCCCAGCCCTCGGTCCACCCGTCCATCACGATCCGGGCCTCGTCGGCGATCACCCCGGTGACTCCCGTCAGGTAACCGCAGCGCCGGGGATTGCCCAGCGCCCCGAGAACGTCGGCCGCGCCGGTGCTGCCGGCAGCGTCCGCATAGAGGACATGCTCAACCGCTCCCAGGCCCCGCTGGTCGGCCCCGATCCGGTTCTCCAGGCGGTCGCGGTCCAACTCGATCGACGTGTCCGAGATGAGACTCTCCACCTCGTCGGTAGCCACCGGCCAGCGAACCACAGCCCACGAGCGCCGGTCCATCACCGGTCCGACCCACATCGACTCCAGGTACGCCCACGCCCCGCGGGCCTCGTCCAACGCGGCCCGGGCGTCCCCCAGAGCAGCCTCGCTCGGGGTGTCGCATAGCCACACGGCCGCGGCATGCAGGTCGCCGGCGAGAGTGTCGAACCGCTGGTACGCGGGAACGATGGCCTCGCCGGCGAGGTCGTTCAGCACGCTCGGCCGATCGGGTCCCCCGCTGCCGCAGGCAACCGCCACCATCAGGCAACTGGCGGCTACGGCCAATGGGCGGCAGAGCACGCCGCGAGCGAAGCCATCACCAGGACGACGATTCCGGCGGGTTGAGGGTTCTATGTGACGGTTCTTCACAGTGCCTCCAGGAATGCCAGGAGCTGCGCCCGCTCCTCCGCGCTGGCCAGCCGGAACGCCTCTTTGGCGGCCTCGGCCTCGCCGCCGTGCCACAAGATGGCCTCCTCGAGTGTGCGGGCCCTCCCGTCGTGCAGCAGGAACCGGTGCCCGTTGATCTCGTCGACCAGCCCGATGCCCCAGAGCGGGGGAGTGCGCCACTCGCGGCCGGTGGCATCGAAGTCCTCTCGGCCGTCCGCGAGGCCGGGTCCCATGTCGTGCAGCAACAGGTCGGTGTAGGGGTGGATCACCTGGTCGGCCAGGGCTGCGATGTCCGAGGGCCCGGTGCGGTGGGTGGTTGCGTGGCACGACGTGCAGCCGAAGCTCTCGAACAGCCGGGCGCCCGCGAGAACCTCGGCCGTGTCGTGGCCTCTCATGGCCGGCACGGCCAGGGTTCGCATGTAGAGGTCCACCGCTGCCAGCCTGGAGTCGGTGATCTCGGGCGAACCGCCGTCGGGTGCCGACGCGCATTCAGCCTGTGCGTCGGGGCAGTTCTCGGCGGGATGCAGCGCTGAGGTGACGCCGATGTCGCCGTGGAACGCCCCTGCGGCCTGCTTCTCCACGGTGGCGACGTTGGCCTTCCAGCCGAACCGGCCCAGGGCCGGGGCCCGGGCCCGCGCGTCCCACACGGTGTTGGCCCGGCCCGAGATGCCGTCGCCGTCAGCATCGTCAGGGTCCGCCCCTGCCAGGATCGACTCGGCACCGATGGCCTCCAGGAGGCCCATGCCGATCACCTGCGGAGCCAACCGGGGGCTGGTGAGGATCCCGTCGGCCAGCGGTCCGAATGCCAGGTCGCCGATCTCGTAGATCGGCGACCTCAGCTCATAGGTCGTGCCGTCACCGTACGAGCCCGTGATGATCTCGTAGTGAACCGTGAGAGACCCCTCGGCTGGGACCCCAAGAACTGAGCGGTCCTGGATCTGGCCCCCGTACACCGGGTCGGGCAGCGGGGCACCGGTTACCGGATGCACCCCCGGTACCGAGAGGCGGATCAAGAGGCCGAGGCGGGCCTCCTCTTAGTGAGGAGAGCCATGACAGGATGTTAGGTATCCCTAAGCTTGATTGCAATGCGGCCCAATCGGAATGTCGTCAGGCTGCTGCCCACGAGCTGGCCGTCTCATAGCAGGGATACTTCTTGCCGTCCGCAGGAGGCGGCTTCAGGTGACGACGGTCAGCTCGGTCGCCTTGAGTGAGGCCCAGACAGAAAGCCCTGGACGCAGTTCGAGTTCGTCGGCGGAGCGGCGGGTGATGTCGGCCCGCACCCCGAGCGGGCCTCCCAGATGCACGCGGGCACGCTCGCCGTCGATGTCGACCCGCTCCAGTTCGGCCTGCCAGGTGTTGCGGGCGCTGCCTGCGGGACGGTCTCGATGAAGGGTCACGGCGTGGGCCGGGAAGGTGACGTACACGGGTCCGTCCGCCTCGGAGGCCACGGTGAGAACCAGCCCGGCTCCGGTGGTGACCGACGTGCCCCGGGCCTGACCCGGGACCACGTTCGCGCCGAGGAAGGTGGCCGCCCACTCGCACCCGGGCCGGGTCGTCACCTCCGTGACCGAGCCCTGGCTGGCCACCGCGCCACTGTCGAGCACCACCAGCCGGCGGGCCAGGGTGGCCACGTCGACCGGGTCGTGGGTGATGAGCAGCGTGTGGCGGGCCGGTGACTCGCCGATGAGGGTCCTCAGGCCGGCCCGGCTCGAGGAGTCCACCGAGGCCAGCGGCTCGTCGACGATCAGGACCTCGGGCTCGGGGGCCAGGGCCCGGGCGATGGCCACACGCTGGCGCTGCCCGCCCGACAGCGCCGCCGGGCGCTTGGACCAGACCCCGGAGTCCACTCCGACGCGTTCGAGCAGGTCGCCGGCTTGCCGCCGAGCCGCGGCTCGTTCGGTGCCTGCCCGGCGCAGGCCGAAGGCCACGTTGTCGATGACCCGCAGGTGCCCGAACAGCCGCAGATCCTGGAACACCAGGCCGACGCGGCGCTGGTGGGCCGGCACGAAGGCACCGGCTCCCGGGTCGTCGACCACCGAGCCGGCGATGATCAGGCGGCCTGTTGCGAGGCGATCGAGTCCGGCCACGGCCCTCCCCAGCGTCGTCTTGCCGGAGCCGTTGGCACCGACCACCGCGGTCACGCCCTCGTCGAGCTCCAGCCCGTCGACCCGAAGCGTCCAGCCCGATCGGGTCACCAAGCCGTCAAACCAGCCCGTCATCGGGGCATCCACCGGTCGCGCAGGGTCACCAGCACCGCCAGGGCCACCGCCATGAGCACGAGGCTGATGGCCACCGCGGCTTCGGGGTTGCGTTCCAGGGCCAGGTAGGTCTCCAGCGGCAGGGTGCGGGTGCGGCCCGGGAAGTTGCCCGCGAAGGTGAGCGTGGCCCCGAACTCGCCGACGGCACGGGCCCAAGCCAGGGCGGTTCCGGCGGCCAGCGCGGGCCGGATCGTGGGCAGCGTCACATGCAGCAGGGTGCTCCAGGCGCCCGCGCCGAGGGTGGCGGCCGCCTCGTCGAGGTCGTCGCCGGCCTGGCGCAGGGCGGCCTCGACCGTCACCACGAAGAAGGGGAGAGCCACGAACGCGGCCGCCACCACAGCGCCGGCGGTGGTGAACGGGAGGCTCACCCCGAACCACGAGTCGAGCCACTGGCCGACCAGGCCCCGACGACCCAGCGCGAACAGCAGGGCGGTGCCGGCCACCACCGGCGGCAGCACCATTGGCAGCATCACCAGCGCCCGCACGACCCTTCCGAAGCGCAGACGGCGCCGGGCCAGCACGAACGCCAGAGGCAGGCCCAGCACCACACACGCCGCGGTGGCCACAAGGCTGACGATCAGCGACACCCGCAGCGCCTCCAACACCTCGGACTCGCCCAGAACGGTGGGCAGCGCCGACCATGGCGCCCGCTGCAGCAGCCCGACGATCGGCAGGGCCAGCAGGCCGAGGGCCACGAAGCCCACGATGGTCAGAGCGGCCGGAGGCCGGCTCACTCCCGGATCGGGGCCGGGTGCGCTCCGGCCAGGAGCGCTCATGGCGGTCCGAAGCCGTGGGCCAGCAGGGCCTCGGCGCCGGCGCCGCCGGGCTCGGTGAAAGCGGCGATCACGGCCTGCACCGCAGCCGGGGGTTCAGCCGACGCCGAGGCGATGAAGTAGCGGTTGGCGTGGCCGTCCAACTCCGGGGCGTCGACGGTGGACAGTCCCACAACCGCGGCGTCAGTGTCGTAGACCAGCCCCGCGTCGAGCTCGCCCAGCGACAGCTTGGCAGCCAGCGCACGGACGCTCAGCTCGAGGGTGTCCACCGAGGGAGCGATCCGGGCTTCATCGAGGGCCCGCCGGGCCAGCGCGCCGCACGGGACCTCGGGGGCGCACAAGCCCACCAGCAAGTCCCGGCGAGCCAGATCCGCGAGCCCAGCGACGCCACCCGGATTGCCGGGCGCGGTGGCCAGCACGACCGTGTTGGTGGCGATCACCACTGGCTTCCCCCTGATCGACCCGTCGGCGGTGGCGCGGTCCATGGTGGCTGCATCGGCGGTGATCAGCACATCGGCGCCGGCCCCGGCCGAGAGCTGGGCCACCAGCGTGGAGCTGCCCGAGAGGATCGCGGTGACATTCGGATCGTCGGAGGACACCGCCTCGACCACATCGGTGAGCGACGAGGCCGCCATGACCACTACCTCACGGTCGCCGCGGGCCTGGGCGCCCGCACCGCCACTGCAGCCCATCCCGAGCATCAGCGCAACGGTCACGGCGACAGCGGCCTGCCACCGAGTAGCCCGCCCCCAGCGGTGGTCGCCGTCGACGCTGCGCCCCGCCATAGGCGGCCGAATCTATCGAGGCTGCGCCGCCGCGCTGTCGCCGCGCGGTCAACGACCCAGGCGAATCGCGACGCTCCGCCCGGCCTCTAGGGTGTTGCGATGGTCGCCTTTGCCCAAACATCAACCACTCCCGGACTAGCGGACGCCTGCGGCACGTCGAACCGCGGCTTCGTCTGCGAGCGGGTCTTCAACTGGACCGACAACAGCAGCCTGGCCACCGCGGCCGACTGGCTGCTCGACCGGCCGATCCGCATCGCGTTCATCCTGCTGGTGGGATGGATCGTGACCCGGATCGCGAAGCGGGCCATCGTGCGGTTCACCAAGCGCATCGCCACTGCGCCGAGCAACTCGAGGCTGCAGAAGCTGCGCGAGAAGGGCCCGGGCCGGGCGCTCATCGACGAGGCGGCCCAGCTCCGGGCCGAGTCGCGGGCTGAGACCCTGGGCCACGTGCTGCGCAGCGTGGTGGTGGCGCTGGTGTGGACCTTCGTCGCGTTGATCATCCTGGGCGAGATCGGAGTGAACCTCGCACCGTTGATCGCGGGCGCGGGCATCGGCGGCGTCGCCCTCGGCTTCGGCGCCCAGTCGATCGTCAAGGACTTCCTGTCGGGGCTGTTCATGCTGATAGAGGACCACTACGGGGTGGGCGACTGGGTGGACCTGGGGTACGCCTCCGGCACTGTCGAGGAGGTGTCGCTGCGGTCCACGACGCTCCGTGACATCCGGGGCACCGTGTGGCACGTCCCCAACGGAGAGATCGCCCGGGTGGGCAACTACTCGCAGCTGTGGTCGAAGGCGCTGGTCGACGTCGAGGTGTCCTACGGAACTGATGCCCGTCTGGCGATGGGCATCATGCAGCAGGTGGCCGACGATCTCTGGAACGACCCGGAGTGGGGCGGCGACGAGCTGTCGGAGGCGCCGACGGTCTTCGGCATCCAGAGCCTCGGCGCGTCCGGCATCGGCCTGCGGGTCGCGGTCAAGACCGAGCCGTCGATGCAGTGGGCGGTGGAGCGCGAGATCCGGTTGCGCCTCAAGGAGGCCTTCGACGCGGCCGGCATCGAGATCCCGTTCCCGCAGCAGACCACCTGGCTACGCGACGACAGCGGGTTCTCGGCCACCACGCTCCCAGAAGCCGAGCAGGAGGTCTTCCGGGCGCTCTACGAGGAGCAGCACGGTCCAAGGCCCGAGGACGACTTCGAGGAGGGCCGCTAGATCTCCTCGCAGCCGGGTCGGGTCAGCTGCGAGCAGTGGTTGATCCGGCCTCCATGACTCTCTCTTGACAATGTCCATTTGTAAGGTAATGTTACTAACAATAGGGCGGAGGGTTCTGGCTCGGGCGTGCTGAGGCTGCTCAGCGGGCAGCGGATAGTCGACGCCCTGTTCGCGGCCCATCCGGCTCGCATGTCGAGGGCCGGGATAGCCCGGGCCACCGGCCTGTCCAAGCCGACCGTGTCGGCGCTTGTCGCCGACATGGAGTCGGCGGGGCTGGTGCGGGTGTCCGACGAGAGCCCCAGCTCCGGAGCGATCGGCCGGCCCGCCGCGCTGTACGAGCTGGTTCCCGCGGCCCGGCACTCGGTGGTGGCCGACATCGGCGCGACCAAGATCCTCGTCGGGCTGTGCGACCTGCTCGGCAACCTCGTCGTGGAGCAGGAGCTCGAAACGGGCCCCGACGCGGGCGCGGCGCTGAAGCGGCTGACGGGAGCCGGTTCGAAGATGCTGCGGGCCGTCGACGGCCCGTGCCACGCGGTGTGCGTGGGCGTGCCCGGCATCTACCGGCCCGACCGGGACCGTGTCGAGCAGGCCTTCAACCTGCCGGGCTTCGACGGCCTTGCCCTGCGCGCCCTTCTGGCTGAGCACTTCGACGCTCGCATCCATGTGGAGAATGACGTGAACCTGGCTGCGCTCGGCGAGCTGACCCGAATGGGAGACGAGCAGGCGGACGGCGACTTTGCGGCCATCTCGGTGGGTACCGGGATTGGCTTGGGGATGGTCGTCGGAGGCGACCTCTACCGGGGCGGCACCGGATCAGCGGGTGAGCTGGGCTCGCTGCTGCTCTCGGGGCCGGAGCCGGGTGAGCCGCCGGTGACCCTCGAGGACGTGGCTTCGGCGCCGTCGATTCGCAAGCGCCTGGGCCAAGCCATCGAGGACGGCCACCACACCGCACTCGACGCCAGTGCCGATGTGCCGGCGATATTCGGGGCCGCAGCGTCGGGGGACGGAGCTGCCACGGCGGTACTGGACGAGGTCGCCGGCGCAATGGCGCTGGCGGTGTCGCACCTGTGCCTCATAGCCGACCCGACGCGCATCGTGTTCGGCGGGGGCGTCGGGGCCAACCCCACCTTCGTCGGCGCCGTTCGCCGGCACCTGGCCCGCCTGGTCGCCACCCCGCCCGAACTGGCCGCCTCCACCCTGGGACGTCGGGCCGCGCTGGTGGGAGCGGCTTCGATGTCGCTTCGGTTGGTGCACGAGCCGCTGGTGGCGGAGATCCTCGGAGACCAGCCGCGATGAACACTGCGGTGCGAACCCGCGACGCCTTCTCGCAGGGCCGTTCATGACCGCCGCTACCCGAGCGGCCGAGGCTGTGGACGGCGAGGCCGTCGTCGAGTTGGTGCGCGAGGCCGTCCGGATTCCCAGCGTCACGCCCAACGAGGAGGACTTCGCGCGCTGGGCGTGGCGGCAGATGGCGATGTCGGACGCCTTCGACTCGGCCGAGCTCTTCGAGTGCGAGCCGGGCCGTCCCAACGTGTGCGGCACGGCCGGAGACGGCGCCGGACGGTCGCTGCTGCTGGCCGGGCACCTCGACACGGTCGCGATCGAGGACTGGCGCCAGCACTGGCGCGGCACCGACCGGGAGGACCCTTTCGGCGCCCAGATGATCGACGGCGAGATCTGGGGTCGGGGAGTAGCCGACCAGAAGGCGGGGATCTGCGCCACCATCGAGGCGGTCCGGGCCCTCGGCCGTGCGGGCCTCCGGCCGGCCGGCCGGGTGTCGACCCTGTTCGTGTGCGACGAGGAGTCGGGCCAGCCCGGCAGCGGCGTCTCGGCCGGGATGCGGGCCGCGGTAGAGGGTCGTGCCGGCCCGCGACCCGATGCCGACTTCGCGATCTACACCGAGCCGACCACATCAGCGATCTACACCGCGCAGATGGGATTCTTGATCGCTGATATCACCTACACGGGAGTGTCGGCCTACTTCGGACGGCCCGAACTCGGCGTCGACGCGCTGCGAGCGGGCCACGTACTGCTCGGGCGGCTGTGGGAGCACTCCGACGACTTGAGTGCGTCGGTGCTTGCCCACGAGCTGCTGGGCGAGGCCTTCCTGCTGGTCACGTCGGTCAACTCGGGGGGCAACATCGCCGTGCCAGGCCGGTTCGAGCTGTCCCTGATCCGCAAGATCCTGCCCGGCGAGAGCCTCGACGCCGCGGCCGCCGGCATCCGGACAATCGCGGAGGAAGTGGCCGGCGAGAACCGGGTCGAGTGCACGGTGGAGTTCAGCGCGCCCCGGGACCACCGGTTCGGCGGCACGCCTGACGAGGTCGCCGCCGACCATCCGGGGGTGGCCGCGCTGGCACGGTCGATCGAGTCGGTGACCGGGGAGCCGGCCCGGGTGGAGGGGGCGCCGTACTGGTCGGAGAAGCCCTTCCTGCGGGATCTCGGCATCCCCGGCGTGTACTTCGCTCCCGGCGACATCTCCGACTGCCACACACCGTTCGAGCGGCTCGCCATCGACGAGCTGGTGACCGCGACCCGCACCCTCGCGCACTTCATCGCCCAATGGTGCGGCGTTCAAGATCTGTAAGGCGGACCCAAAGGGAGGGGTCATGACCACAAAATGCAAGAAGCCCAAATGGCTGCGACTCGTGTCGCTGCTGGCCGTGTTAGCGGTCGTTGCGGTCGCGTGCGGTGAGGATGACGACGACGCCGCGCCGACCACCACGGCCGCGCCCGCGACCACAGCCGCGCCGACCACCACGGCTGCGCCGACCACCACGGCCGCGCCCGAACCGGTCCCCGAGCCGCCCAGGACCCAGGGGCCCGGAGGCGAGGAGGCTGTGCCGTCCAGCGAGGTCACGCTGACCGACGAGGAGATCGCCGAGGTGCAGGCGGGCGGCTACACGGCTGCGCTGCTGTGGCACACCTCGGGGGCGTTCACCGACGCGGTGAGCCAGGGCGCCCGCGACGCCTTCGCCGAGCTCGGCGTCGAGGTCGTGGCCGAGACCAACGCCAACTTCGACGCAGCCCAGCAGGCCAACGACGTCGAGACGGTCATGGCCCAGGACCCCGACATCATCATCAGCCTGGCCATCGGCCCCGACGCGGGCGCCGAGGCCTTCCGCCCCGCCGTCGACGCGGGCGTGAAGCTGGTGTTCCTGTCCAACGTGCCCCAGGGCTACGTCCATGGCCAGGACTACGTGGGCATCGTCACCGACGACCTCGCGGCCATGGGCATCACCGCCGCCGACCTGCTGGCCGATGCGCTCGGAGGCGAGGGAGAGGTCGGCTACATCTTCCACGACGCCGCCTACTACGTCACCAACCAGCGCGACCAGGCCTTCAAGGCATGGATCGAGATCAACTACCCCGGCATCGAGATCGTGGCCGAGCAGGGTCTGGCCGACCCGGCCGCCGCCGAGGAGATCGCCTCGGCGATGCTGACCCGCAACCCCGACCTCGACGGCATCTACGCCCCCTGGTCGGCTGGCCCCGCCGACGGCGTGCTCGCCGCGCTGCGGGCCGCGGGCGCCTCCGATGTGGCCCTGGTCACCATGGACCTCGACACCAACGTCTCGCTCGACCTGGTCGAGGGCGGCAACGTGGTGGGCATCGCGGCCGACGAGGCCTACAACCTCGGGCGCACCATGGCCATCGAGGGCGCCTACGGGCTGCTCGGCAAGCCGGCCCCGGCCTTCGCGGTGGTGCCGGCCATCGGCGTGACTGCCGACAACATCGTCGAGGGCTACCGCCAGTCGCTGGTCACGGATCCCCCGCAGGAGGTCCTCGACGCCATCGGCTAGAGGCCGAGCGGGCAGACTTGCCCCCTGCCCCGGCGGCGACGTGGGTTGAGTCGCCGCCGAGGCCCCCGGGGGCAGGCTCAGTGAGGAACGCATGACAGGAGACACCGCCGCGGCCGGACCGCTGCCCGTGGCCGCTCGCCAGTGGCTGGCCCGGCGGCGCCGGGACGCGGGGCTGCGCCCGTACGTGGTGTACATGGCGGCGGTGCTCATCTTCGGGCTGTTCGCGGTGATCCTCCGAGACGACGGGTTCCTCACGGCCACCAACCTGCTCAACATCGGCCGCCAGGCCGCGCCCATCGCGGTGATGGCGGTGGGCATGACCTTCGCCCTGGCCTCGGCCGAGATCGACCTGTCGATCGGATCGGTCGCCGCCCTGTCGTCGCTGGTGGCGGCCGAGGCGGTCGGAGCCTACGGGTTCGTCGCCGGCGCAGCCGCGGCCCTGGCGGTCGGCGCCGGCATCGGGCTCGTCAACGGCGCCATCACCGTCAAGGTCCGCATCCCGTCGTTCCTGGTCACCCTGGGCATGCTCGGGATCGTCAGCGGTATCGCCCGCAACATGAACAACCTGCAGTCGCTGCCCATCCGCAACGACACCTTCCTGGCCGTCTTCGGCGCCGGATCGGTGGGACCGATCTCGTCGCTGCTGATCTGGACCGTCGTGGCCGGCCTGGTGGGGCATCTCGTGCTGCACCACTTGCGCTGGGGCCGCCATGTGCTGTCGGTGGGGGCGGACCGCGGCGCGGCGGCCGCTCTGGGCATCAACACCGACCGGATCCGCATCACCGCGTTGATGACCAGCGCAGCCGCGGCCTCGTTCGCCGGCGTCCTGCTGGCGGGCCGGCTGGCCATCGGCCGCCACGACCTGGGCGAGAACCTGCTGCTCACCGTGATCGCGGCGGTCGTCATCGGGGGCACCAACCTCTTCGGTGGAAGGGCCTCGGTGGTGGGCGCCATCGCGGGATCGGTGGTGATGGCCATGCTCAACAACGGCCTGATCCTCATGGGCCTGCGGGTCGCGGACCAACTCATCGCCCGGGGCGTCATCATCATCCTGGCGGTGGCGCTGAGCATGCGTGAACAGAAGGAGACCTGACGTGTTCCTTCGACCGCTGCTGGAACGCAACCCGCGGTTCGTGCAGGCCGCTATCGAACTCCACCAGGCCGGCGAGATCCCGGCCAACAGCTGTGTGCTCGACCTCGACACGATCGAGTCGAACACGGCCAACCTGTGCCGGCGGGCCCGCGAACTGGGGCTGACCGTCTACGCCATGACCAAACAGATCGGGCGGGCTCCGGCAGCGCTGGCTGCCATGACCGCCGGCGGGGTCGACGGCTACGTGGCGGTGGACATGGCCTGCGCCCGGCCGATCGCGCGCCACGGCCACAACCTGGGCCATCTCGGCCATCTGGTGCAGGTGCCCCGGGCCGAGGCCACCGAGGCCGCCGGGCTGGAGCCCGACTATTGGACGGTCTTCTCCGGGAACAAGGCGGCCGAGGCCGCAGCCGCAGCTCACAGCCTCGGACGATCCCAGCCAATGCTGGTGCGGGTGTTCGCCGACGGCGACCAGTTCTACCCCGGCCACGAGGGCGGCGTGGCGCTCGACGGCTTGCCGGCGATGATCGATCGCATCGCAGCGATGGAGGGTGCCGAGTTCGCCGGGCTGACCACCTTCCCGGCCCTGCTGTTCAACCCCGACACCGGCGGGGCCAGGCTGACGCCGAACGTCGGGACCCTGGCCCGGGCGGCAGAGATCGCCCGCCGCCACCCCGCCTGCCCTCAGACGCTCGAGATCAACGCCCCGGGCACCACCTCCACCGAGGTGCTCGGGCTGCTGGCCGATGCGGGCGCCACCCAGGTCGAGCCGGGCCACGGGCTCACCGGAACGACACCGCTGCATGCGGCGCGGAACCTCCCTGAGCAGCCCGCGGTGCTGTACCTCAGCGAGGTGGCCCACAGCCACCAGGGCGTGCCGCTGTGCTTCGGGGGCGGGCTGTACATCGACCCGGTCTTCGGCGATTACCAGGTGCGGGCGGTGGTCGCCCACGACCCGTCGGAGATCTCGACCGAGCCTGTGCCGGTGGACATGCCCGACCCGGCCAGCATCGACTACTACGCCAGACTCCATCCCGGCGCCGGGCGGACGGTGGCCGAGGGCGCGACCGTAGTCTTCGGTTTCCGGGTGCAGGCCTTCGTCACGAGGACTCTCATTGCCGGTCTCTCGGGCGTCGCTCAAGGGCGGGCCCGGGTGGCGGGCGTATGGAACGGCTTTGGGGACGAGGTCTCCGTCGGGGGTTCGCGATGACGGGTCCCGCCAGTCCTGTGGCTCTCGAGGTGGAGGGCTTGTGCAAGTCGTTCCGGGCGGTGCAGGCACTCGACCACGTGTCGCTGAGCCTGCACTACGGCCGGGTCACCGCTCTGCTCGGCGACAACGGCGCGGGGAAGTCGACGCTGGTCAAGTGCATCTCCGGCGTGTATGCCCCCGACGGCGGAGAGGTCAGGGTCGACGGGGCGGTGCGAGTCATCGGCTCTCCGGATGTGGCCCGGTCGCTGGGCATCGAGACGGTCCATCAGACACTGGCCGTGATCGATCCTCTCGACGTGGTCGAGAACCTGTTCCTGAACCGCGAGCACACCCGCGGCGGCCGGCTCGGCGCGCGGCTGGGAGTGCTCGACAAGAAGCGGATGCGCTCCGAGTCCGGCGAGATCCTCGGACGGCTCGACATCCGCATCCCGTCGCTGCGCAGGCCGATGAGCGCGCTGTCGGGCGGTCAGCGCCAGGCGGTGGCCATAGGCCGGGCCGCGGCCTGGGGCCAGCAGATCGTGCTGCTCGACGAGCCCGCCGCCGCGCTGGGGGTGGAGCAGGCGGCCCGGGTGCTCGACCTGATCCGCAGCCTGCGGGACTCGGGTGTCGCGGTGCTGCTCATCACCCACAACATGGACCGCGTCACCGAGGTCTGCGACCGGGCCGTGGTGCTGCGCCAGGGCCGCAAGACCGCCGAGGTGGACGTGGCCGATGTCTCCAAGGACGACTTGGTGGCATACATAACCGGCGCCAGGACCGGTGACCTCTCATGAGCGACCGGGCCGTGGCGCAGCTCGGCATCGATGTCGGGGGCACCAGCATCAAGGGAGCGGTCGTCGATCTGAACGCGGGTGATCTGGCCGGCGGCATCCACACCGAGCCCACGCCTCCGACCGCGACGCCCGGCGACGTGGTGGCGGCAATCGGCCGCATCGCGGCCGCGGCAGGCTGGTCCGGCCCGGTCGGGGTCGCCCTTCCGGGCGTGATCGACGGCTCCTGCCTTCGCCATGCCCCCAACCTCTCCAGCGCGTGGGAGGAGAACGGCGCGCTGGCGTGCCTCCGGGCCCCGGAAGGCGCCAACGCGGTGCTCATAAACGACGCCGACGCCGCCGGTCTGGCCGAATTGACCTACGGCGACGCCGGGCTCGACCGCGAAGGGCTCACCATCGTGCTGACGTTCGGGACCGGCATCGGGAGCGCCCTGCTGCACAACGGCGAGCTGATCGCCAACTCCGAGCTCGGGGGCCTCGTCGGCTCGAACGGGCGCTTCGAGGAGATCGCGTCGGGCAGGGCGATCTCCACGGAGGATCTGACTCCGGTGGAGTGGGCCCGCCGGGCCCAGCCCTTCTTCGACGAGCTGGAGGCCATGCTCAATCCGTCCCGCTGGGTGGTGGGTGGTGGTCTGAGCGAGAACTTCGAGCAGTTCTCGTCGCGCCTGCAGCTGTCCAAACCGATCTCGGTCGCCCATCTGGGCGTCCACGCCGGCATCGTCGGCGCAGCCGTGGCCGCCCGCCGCGCCGGCCGCGGGCGGGAGGGCTCCGAGCTGCGGTGAGGGTGGTCGTCGCCGAGTCTGCGGACTCGGCCGCGTGCATGGTCGCGGACCTGGTCGAGGACTTCATCGTTGCTTCGCCGTCACCCGTGCTCGGGCTGGCCACCGGCGAGACGATGGAAGCGGTGTTCGCCGAGCTGGTGCGACGGCACCGCGAGCGGGGACTGAGCTTCGCCGGAGTCCACACGTACCTGCTCGACGAGTACTTGGGACTCGACGGGGAAGACCCCTGCGCCTACCGCAACGTCGTCCGCCGGCTGCTGGCCGGCCACGTCGACATGGAACCCGGCGCAGTCCACGGTCCGAACCCCCATGCGGCCGACCTCGCCGTCGAGTGCAGCCGCTACGAGCAGGCGGTGCGGGCGGCATCGGTCGGCCTTCAGCTGCTGGGCATCGGTGCCAACGGCCACATCGCCTTCAACGAGCCCGGCGAGCCGCTGGACAGCACCACCCGGGTGGTTGCGCTGAGCGAACGGACCCGGACCGACAACGCCCGCTTCTTCCCGGACGGCCAGTCGCCTCCGGTCCGCGCCATCACCCAGGGCATCTCCACCATCGGGGCCGCGGCCGAGTTGCTGCTGATCGCCTGCGGCGAGCACAAGGCCCGCGCCGTAGCCCGAGCCGTCGAGGGGCCCGTTGCCTCCGATTCACCCGCCTCCGCCGTCCGGCTGCATCCCAACGTCACCGTGGTGCTGGACCCGCCCGCCTCGTCCCGGCTAACCAAGCGCGTCGCCGATCCCTAGGCTGGCGGCTTCCGATGCAGTACGGGCGAGTCTCTGTCGACGGCGAATCTCGTTGGGTCCGCGTGGACGGCGACGCGGTCCACGTCCTGACCGGTTCCCCCTTGGAGGGCGAACCCGCCGTCGAGCTGTCCCTGCCGTTCGGCGCGGTGGCCTTCCTGCCGCCGGTGGTGCCGTTCGTGTTCTACGCGGTCGGCCTGAACTACCGCGACCACATCGAGCAGCAGCGGGCCGCGGGCCGGAAGGTCTCCGTGCCCGAGCGTCCAGAGGTGGGCTATCGGGCCAACAACGCGCTGATCGGGCACGGCGAAGCCATATGCGTGCCGCCCGATGTCACCGGCCGCTTCGAGGCTGAGGGTGAGGTGGTGGCGGTCATCGGCCGCGAGGTGCGCAACGCGTCGCGGGCCGAGGCTCAGGAGTCGGTGTTCGGCTGGACGATCGGCAACGACGTGAGCGCCCGTGAGTGGCAGCGCGCCGACCGTTCGTTCTGGCGAAGCAAGAACAGCGACACCTTCAAGCCGATGGGTCCCTGGATCGAGACCGAGGTCGATCCCATGGTCCAGACCACCGTCGTGCGGGTGAACGGCGAGACCCGGGCCGAATTCGCCACCGGCGGCATGGTCTTCGATCCGTGGGACTTCATCGTCGAGGCGTCCCGCTACATCACCTTCCATCCCGGCGATGTGCTGTGGATGGGCGCCGACTCGAACTGCCGGATCGAGCCGGGCGACACCGTCGACGTCGAGATCACCGGCATCGGAGTGCTCTCGAACCCCGTCGAGCTCGACGCTCGCTGAGAGGTTGAGCCACCCGACTTAGGCAGAGCGGCGGGTGATGACCGAGACGCCGTCGCCAACCGGCAGCAGGGCCACCAGCACCCGCTCATCAGCGGCGACATGGGCGTTGAAGGTCCGCAGTTGTTCCGTGGTGGAGTCCGTCTGGGAGGGGTTGGCCACGTGCCCGTCCCACAGCGTGTTGTCCACCAGGATCACTCCCCGCTCCGACAGCCGGGGCACCAGCTCCTCGTAGTACGCGACGTAGGACCCCTTGTCGGCGTCGATGAACGCGAGGTCGACGGCCGGCTCCGGCGGCAGGGAGCGCAGCGTGTCCAGCGCAGGCCTGATGCGCAGGTCGATGCGATCGGCCACGCCGGCACGCTCCCAGTGCTCGCGGGCGATGGCCGTCCACTCCTCGGAGATGTCACAGCACAGCAGCCGGCCGCCCGGCGGGAGCGCCTTGGCCACGGCCAGAGCCGAATAGCCCGTGAAGGTGCCCACTTCCACTGCGAGACGGGGCTGGAGCAACGTGGTGAGCAGGGTCATGAGGGCACCCTGAGCGGGGCTGATCTGCATGACGCTCGCATCGCCGAGAGCCGCCGTGACCTTGATCAGATCCCGTTGCACGTCGTCGGGGGCGGTGCAGTGGGCTTCGATGTATGCGGCGAGAGCATCGTCGAGGAATACCGAGCGGGAACTCATGACCCGCCGATGCTAACGGCGCCCCGACCGAGCAGGCCTCGCGCATGGCCAACGCCTCCCTGTCGGCCGACAGTGCCCGCTCCCTGAGTAGATCCGTGTTGGCGATTCCAGATATCACTGGATACATTCAAAATAGACGAGTATCGCGGCCTTTCGTCTGGGCGCCAAGAGTCGGCTCGAACAGGAGAAGCCAACATGGCGCCGTTGTTGATGATCGCGCAGTTCGTGCTCTACGGGCTGCTGATGTTCCATCTGGGGCTGCTTGCCCCCATAGTGCGGAACAAGTGGTACCGCCGGCGGCTTAGGCGCGAGCGCGCCGGCCCGGGCGGCGATAGGACCATCACCAAGGACGACATCCGGGCGGAGCTGTGCCGCGACCCCGTGGCCGTGGACATGTTCATGAGCGACAGCACACCCGAAGACGTCCAGCGCTACCTGTACCTGGAGGCCGAGCGCAGGGCGATCATGCGCAGACGCAACCAACTCGCCGACAGCGAGAACGACTTCTTCGCCCCGCCGCGCCGCCCGGGACCCGACCCCGGCTTCAGCGGCTGCCGCAACTAGTCCAGCCGGGCCCCGCCCGCAGCCCGGCGGCGCGCCCTAGCATCGGGCGTCGATGGCGGCGATCACCCCCCCGGGCGGATGGACATACGGCGTCGCCCTGCCCATCCATACTCTCACCGCCACCCTGGCCGACCCCTGGGAGCACTCCGCCACCGTCGACGACCTGGTGAGCGTCGCCCGCAAGGCCGAGCACACCGGCCACCACTTCGTGGGCGTGACCGACCACGTGGCCATTCCCGACAACGACTACGCGGCCCATATGAGCACCACCTGGTACGACACCGTGGCCACCCTGTCGTACCTGGCCGCCTGCACCGAGACGGTCAACCTGGCCTCGGTGGTGTGGATCGCGGCGTACCGGCACCCGCTGCAGACCGCCAAGTCGTTCGCCACGCTCGACCATCTGTCGGGCGGCAGAGCCATCCTCGGTGTCGGCGCCGGCCACGTGGAGGCCGAGTTCGAGGCCCTCGGGGTGGACTTCGAGGCCCGGGGTCGGCTGCTCGACGAGACCCTGGAGGCGGTGAGGGGAGCCTTCGCCGACGCCTACGTGAGCCATTCCGGCCCAGCGTTCAACTACACCGACGTAGGGGTCGGTCCCGCGCCGGTGCGGGAGCTGCCCATCTGGGTGGGCGGCAGCGGCCGGGCCGCGTGGCGCCGGGCCGGGCGCCTGGGCGACGGCTACGTCCCGATGGGCAACCCGGTGGGCCAGTACGGCGAGATCATCGACACCATGCAGGCCGCGGCTGCGGCGGAGGGTCGCGCCGACGCCCGCTTCGACGTGGGCTTCATGCCACCGTGGTGCTACCTGCTGGCCGGCACCACCCCCGAGGGGCTGCCGCCGGTGATGGCCTGCGGCGCCGAGCCGGTCGCGGCCAGCATCAGGGCGGGCCGTGAGGCGGGGGCCAACACCTTCCATCTCAAGTTCCGGGCCCGGACCCTCGCTGAGTACCTCGAGCAGTTCGACGCCTTCGCGGAGTCGGTAGTGCCCCTAGTCAACGAGGCCTGACCCCGGCTCTCGCCCCGTCTAGTTGATGCGGCGGTCGCGGCCGGCCCAGAGCTGGTCGCGCAGGGCGAACTTCTGGATCTTGCCGGTGGCGGTCTTGGGCAGGTCGCCGAAGGTCACCGACTTGGGGGCCTTGAACCGGGCGATGCGGGACTTGACGTGCTCCACCAGGTCGGCCTCGCTCACTTCCGCACCCGTCCGCAGCACGACGAAAGCGGCCGGCACCTCGCCCCAAGTCTCGTGAGGGGCGGCCACCACCGCGCACTCCATCACGTCGGGATGCGAGGCCAGGGCCTGCTCCACCTCGATGGAGGCGATGTTCTCGCCGCCGGAGATGATCACGTCCTTGGCCCGGTCACGCACCTCGACGTAGCCGTGGTCGTGCATCACGGCGACGTCCCCGGTGCGGAACCAGGTGCCGTCGGGGCCCTCCACGGAGGCCGCCGCGGTGGCGTCGGGATCCTTGTAGTAGCCGATCATCACGTTGTTGCCCCTGATGGCGATCTCGCCCTGGGTCTCGCCGTCGGCGGGCACGTCGGCCCCGTCGCCGTCCACCACCCTTACCGAGGATGTCACCAGCGTGCCCACCCCCTGGCGGGCCTTGATCCGGGCTTGGTCGTCGGCGGGCAGGCCGTCCCACTCGCGGCGCCAGTCGCAGATCAGCGACGGCCCGTAGGTCTCGGTCAGCCCGTAGAGGTGGGTGACATCGATGTTGAGCTCGGCCAGCTGGGCCAGCAGCGTGGGCGACGGCGGCGCGCCCCCGGTGGCCACCTTCACCGTGCGGGGCGCCGGCGCGGCGTCGGGATGGTTGACGAGGCCGATCAGCACGGTGGGGGCCGCGTTGAAGTGGGTCACGCCGTCGTCGCGGATGTGGCGCCACACCGCGCCCGGATCCAGGACCCGCAGCATCACGTGCGTCCCGCCCACTGCGGTGACCGCCCAGGGATAGCACCAACCGTTGCAATGGAATATGGGAAGCGTCCACAAGAACACCGCGTCGCTGTCGAGCCCGCCCTGCGCGGCCATGGCCAACGCGTTGAGGTTGGCGCCCCGGTGCGAGTACATCACCCCCTTGGGGTGCCCGGTGGTGCCCGACGTGTAGTTGAGGCTCAGCAGCGACTGCTCGTCGGTGATCTCCACCCGGTGGGGGGCTGCGCCCGCCAGCAGGGCCTCGTACTCGCAGTCCGCGGTCCCTGAGGCGCCCGCATCCTGCGACGTCACGACCCGCAGGCCCCCGACCTGCTGTTCGATCGCTCGGGCCACATCGGCCAGAGCGTGGTCGACGAACAGAACCTTGGACCCGGCGTGGTCCACGATCCAGGCCAGCTCCGGCGCGGCGAGTCTGGAGTTGAGGGCATTGAACACCACGCCGGCCATTGGGAACCCGAATGTCGCCTCCAGGGCCATCGACACGTTGGGGGCCAGTACCGACACCGCGTCACCGGGCTCCAGTCCCAGATCGAGGGTGGCTCCGGCCAGCCGCTCGCAGCGGTCGGCGAAGTCCTCGTAGCTGCGGTGCAGCGGCCCGTCGATCACCGCGGGGCGGTCGCCGTGCACCAGACGGGCCCGGTCGAGGAAGGAGACCGGCGTCAGCGGCACCGGAACGAACGGTGACGAGCCCGTCGACACCCCCGCAGTCATGGAGAGCAACGCTATGTGACCGAATTCACGAATGCGACGGGTGGCGGAGGCCATTCAATAGACAGGGGATTTCGGTGGGCGCCCTCGAGAGCCGGGCCCGCAGGTCGTGCTTGAGCACCTTGCCTGACGCGTTGAGGGGAAGCTCAGCCACGAAGGTGATGCCCCGTGGGGCCTTGTAGTTGGCCATCCGCGCCCGGCACCAGTCGATCAACTCGATCTCGGCCGTCCCGGTGGTGGCCGCCCCCACCGCGGGAACCACGAATGCGTGGCCGACCTCGCCCAATCGCTCGTCGGGCCGGCCCACCACTGCTGCCTGGCCCACCTGAGGATGGGCCAGCATGGCTGCCTCGATCTCGGCCGGATATGCGTTGAAACCGCCGCAGATGAACATGTCCTTGAGCCGGTCGGTGATGACCACGTAGCCGGCCTCGTCCATCGTGCCGATGTCGCCGCTGTGGAGCCAGCCGTCAGCGTCTATGGCGGCCGCGGTGGCCTCGGGGTCGTCGAAGTAGCCGTCCATGACGTTGTAGCCCCGCACCACGATCTCGCCGGGCTCGCCCGTGGGCACCTCGTGGCCACTGGGGTCGACCACCTGCACCTCCACATCGTCGATGGCCCGCCCCGATGTGGCTGAGATCACCTCGGGCGGGTCGTCATGGCGGCACATCGTGGCGATGCCCGACGCCTCGGTGAGCCCGTAGCCGGTAACGATCACCTCGAAGCCGAGGCGCTGGCGCATGGCCTCGATCATCGGCACCGGCACCGGGGCAGCACCGGTGACTGCCAGCCGCAGGGTGGACATGTCGAAGCTGTCGAGGTCGGGGTGGTTGAGGATGGTCTGGTAGATGGCGGGCGGTCCGGGAAGCATCGAGATCCGCTCCTGCGGCACTCGGGCCATCACCGAGGGCACGTCGAAGACCGGGTGCGGGATCATGGTCGCGCCCGTCATCAGGCAGGCCAGGATGCCGGCGTTGAGGCCGAAGGAGTGGAAGAACGGGTTGATGATCAGGTAGCGGTCGTCGTGTCGGAGCCCGATCACCGAGGCCCAGCTCCGGTAGGCCCGGCACACCGGGGCGTGCTTGAGCACCACGCCCTTGGGCCTCCCCGTGGTGCCGGAGGTGAACATGATGTGGCACGGATCGTTCTCGGAGACCGGCGCAGGCTCTGCCCCACCGGGACCATCCGGTGGAGCCTGGGCGACGAAGTCCGAGAACCCGACCGTCCCGGACGGCACCGGCTCCCGCAGGGCCACCACCTCCTCGACGCAGGAGGGCACGCCCCCGGCGGTCCGCAACAGGCCCAGGTGATCGGTGCCCAGGAAGTCGGTGGAGCAGAACAGCAGGCGGGCCCCCGACCGGTCAAGCACGTAGGCGGCTTCGTCGCCCTTGAAGCGGGTGTTGATGGGCACGACCACCCCGCCCGCGGTGTGAACACCGAGCGCGGCGATCGCCCACTCCCACCAGTTGGGTCCCCACACGCCTACCCGGTCCCCGGGAGCGAGCCCCCAGGCCGCCAGCGAGCCCGCCATCTCGTGGACCCGGTCCCGGAGCTCGACGAACGACAGCCGCAGCTCGCCGTCCACCAAGGCCTCGGCCCCGCCGAAGCGGGCCGCGGCGCCGTCGATCAGAGCCGGGATCGTGGTCACGCGTCCCAGGCCAACAGCATCTGCCGGAGCCCCGGAAGGTGATGTTGGGTGAAGCCGGTGACGGGGCCGGGCGGCGGCGGCACCTCGTCGGGCCCCCGGGGACGGGACGCCTCGGGCTGTATCACGGGCTGGCTCCTCTCGTTGCGGTGGCAGAGTAGTCCTCCGGCGTCTGTACTCCCAGCGGCGCGCGTTAGGGTCTGAACCATGGCCAGAACGCTCGCCGAGGCCACCCGCCGGGTGCTGGGATCGCGCCGGCGAGGCACTCGCTCGTCTGCTGTCGTCCCGTCCGCGAGCGCTGGCGACGCCGCTCTGATAGCGGACCTGGAGGCGGCCATCGGGGCCGACCGGGTGCGCGCCGATGCGGCCGCCCGCTACCTCGCCTCCCGCGACGCCTCCATCTACCGGGAGGGCAACGCGGGACCGGTCTGCTACCCGGGCTCCACCGAAGACGTTGTCGCCTGCGTGAAGGTGGCGACCCGCCACGGCCGGGCCGTATCCCCCCGGGGCGCAGGCACCGGCCTGGCCGGCGGTGCCGCCCCGCTGGGGCAGCCGGTGGTGCTGTCGATGACCCGCATGGACGGGCTGCTGGAGGTCGACCTCGACAACGGCGTGGCCTGGGTGCAGCCCGGCATGGTGAACCTCGACCTCAGCCGGGCGCTGGCCCCCCACGGGGTGCACTACGCCCCCGATCCGTCCAGCCAGGCGGCCTGCACCATCGGCGGCAACGTGGCCAACAACTCCGGTGGTCCGCACTGCCTGGCCTACGGCGTGACCAGCGCCCATGTGCTGGCGGTGGAGGTCGTGCTGTCCGACGCCTCCGTGGTGACTCTCGGTGATCTGAGCGCCGAGCCCGCCGGATACGACCTGCGGGGAGCCTTCGTCGGCTCCGAGGGGATGTGCGGCATCGCCACCGCGGTGGCCGTGCGCCTCACCCCCAACCCGCCCGCGGTGCGCACCATGCTGCTGTGCTTCGGCGACGTGTCCGACGCGGCGGCCACCGTCAGCGCCATCATCGCGGCCGGGATCGTGCCCGCGGCCATCGAGATGATGGACCAGCGCTGCGTCCAAGCGATCGAGGACTTCGCCCAGGCCGGCTACCCCAAGGACGCCGCCGCGGTGCTGCTCGTCGAAGTGGACGGAGCGGCGGGGGGCGTCGCCATCGCGGCGGATCGGATCGCCGGCATCGCCCGGCGCTATCAGGCCATCAGCGTGCGAACGGCTGCCGACGAGGACGAGCGGGCCCGGCTGTGGAAGGGCCGCAAGAGTGCCTTCGGGGCCGTGGCCAACGTGATGCCCGACTATTACTTGCACGACACGGTCGTGCCCCGCACCCGGCTGGTGGAGGTGCTCGAGAGCATCTACGAGATCGTCGACCGCTACGACCTGATCGTCCTCAACGTCTTCCACGCTGGTGACGGCAACCTGCACCCCATCCTGGCCTACGACTCCCGGGTGGCGGGCGCGGACGAGCGGGTGCATGCCGCGGGCCGTGAGATCATCGCGCTGGCGCTGGACATGGGCGGGGCGCTCACCGGCGAGCACGGCATCGGGGTCGAGAAACGCGAGTTCATGAGCCGCATGTTCAGCGCGGTCGACCTCGATCAGCAGGCCCGGCTGCGGGCCTCGTTCGACCCGTACTGCCGCATGAACCCGGGCAAGGTGCTGCCCAGCGCGCACAGCTGCTCAGACATCGGAGCGTTGAGGGCCTCTGACGCGGCCGGCGTCTGGGGCTGACCGGGTGGCCGAGTTCGAGGAGGCCCTGAGGACGTTCGCGGCCGAGGTCGGCTCCGAGGGCCCGGTGTGCGTGCGAGGCGGCCGCACCCGCTGGAGCCTGGGCGGCGACGTGTCGCCGGGCACCCGCGAGGTCGCCGCCCCCGCCGGGATCGTCGCCTTCGAGCCGGCCGAGATGACGGTGCGGGTGCGGGCAGGCACGCCGGTGTCCGAACTCCATGAGGCGCTGGCCGGATCCGGGCAGCGCACCGCCCTGCCCGAGCGTCCGGGCGGGACTGTCGGCGGCGCGCTGATGGCGGGGGAGTCGAGCATCGCCCGGCTGCGGCTGGGCCCGGTGCGCGACGCTCTGTTGCAGGTCCGCTACGTGTGTGCCGACGGCCGGATCGCCAGCGGCGGCGCCGGCACCGTCAAGAACGTGAGCGGCTTCGACCTTTGCCGGCTGCTGGTCGGCTCGCTCGGGACCCTCGGCCTGGTGGGCGAGGCGCTGCTGCGCACCGTGCCGGTGGCGGAGGTCGAGCGCTGGGTGCGCCTTCCGGGGGCTGCGGCGGGCTCGGTCCGGTCCTGCCACACGGCTGCGTCGGTGCTGTGGGACGGCGCCGATGTGTGGGCGCTGCTGAGCGGCTACGGGGTGGACGTGGACGAGGATCTGTCACGCCTGGCAGAACTGGCGGCAGAACCGCCCACCGACGTGGACGGGCCTCCCGACCTCCCGCCTCACCGCTGGTCGTGCACTCCTGCGCAGGCCGCGTCCTTCGGGTCTCAGAACGGCGCGGCGGGCCGTTTCGTCGCCGAGATCGGCGTCGGCGTGGTGTATGCCTCGGAGCCCCAGCCGCCCCAGCCGGTCGATCCACCGGTGGCGGAGCTCAACCGGCGCTTCAAGGAGCGCTTCGACCCGACCGGCCGCCTCAACCCCGGCCGCGACCCCCTCAGAAGGCCCTGATGGATCTCGGGTTGAACGACGACGAGCTGGTCGCCTGCGTCTCCTGCGGGCTGTGCCTGCCGCACTGCCCGACGTTCGTGATCACCGGGCGGGACACCGAGTCGCCGCGGGGCCGGATCGCGTTGATGCGGGCCGTCCAGAACGAGGGTGCACCGGTCACCGACGACCTGATCCGGTCGATGGAGACCTGCGTCCAGTGCCGGGGATGCGAGACGGCCTGTCCCAGCGCGGTGCCGTTCGGCCACCTGATGGAGGGCACCCGGGCCGCGCTGGCGGACGCCGGCCGGATCACTCCCCGGTGGCAGCGTCTCGCGTTGAGGGGGCTGCGCCATCGCTGGCTGCTGATGGCCGGCTCCACCCTGCTGGCAGTGGCCATCCGGCTGCGGCTGGTGCCGACCAGACGGCTCGGGCTGCCCGCCCGGATGCCGCTGCGACGGCCGCCGCTGCGGGCTTCCGGCAACGACGTGTGGCTGTTCACCGGTTGCGTGATGGACGCCTGGCAGCGAGACGTGCACCTGGCCGTGCAGCGGGTGCTGGAGGCCGCCGGGGTGGGAGTGGAGCCCACCGGCGCGGCCGCGCCGTGCTGCGGGGCGCTGCACATCCACGCCGGCCTGGAGTCCGAGACCAAGGCCATGGCCCGCCGGGTGATGGCCGGGCTCTCCGGCGACGACCGCCCCATCCTGGTCGACGCCGCCGGCTGCGGCGCTGCGCTCAAGGACTACGGCCACCTGCTGGGCACCGACGAGGCCCGGGCGTTCTCGGCCCGGGTGTTCGACGTGCACGAATGGCTGGCCGATCGCCTGGGCGAGCTGCGGTCCCGGCGTCCGGTCGCTCCTCTGGACGTCACGGTGGCCGTCCAGGACCCGTGCCATCTCCGCCACGTCCAGCGGGCCCATCAGGCGGTCCCCGAGGTGCTGGCCCCGTTCGTCACCCGGGTCGTGGCGCTCGATGACGACGGCCTGTGCTGCGGGGCGGGCGGTGCCTACTCGATGATGGAGGCCGAGCTGTCCAGGGCCATCCGGGAGCGCAAGACCGCCGCGGTGGCCCGTTCCGGAGCGTCGGTGGTGGCCAGCGCCAACCCGGGCTGCTCGCTGCATCTGGCCGCCACCGGCCTGGATGTGCGCCACCCCTTGGAGTTGGTCGACCAGGCCCTGTCCTCCTCCCGCGCTAGCTCTACGTCCTGAGCGACGGGAGCCCGTGACGTCCTCGCTCCGACGCCGCGCCCTTCGCCGGCGCGCGGATTTCTCCAACCCCCTGCGACTCACCCCTGGAGGGGCCCTTACGGGGCTCGGCGGCCCGGTACCGGAGGGGACTGGGCCGCCGAGCCTTGCCCGCGCCCGCGGGAGGATCGGCCCGCGCCCACTGGCCGCCTGCTCAGGCGAATCCGAAGATGGGCGGGAAGGCGACCACAACGACGGCGGCCCATACCGCGTACACCGGGGCGTAAGCCGTCTGCCACCGCTCCAGGGTTGAGAACGGGCGGCGATCCCGAAGGAAGCCGGCGTACAGCCACGCCGACCAGGCCAGATTGCCCAGCAGCACCAGGTTCTCGCCCACGGCCGCGATCCGGTTGGGCGTGGTCCCGAGGTCCGACAAGCGTTCGGCGATGGCGCCCAGCACCAGCACATCGACGAGCAGGGCCGCCCCGATGAGCACCATCAGCACGATGTCGAACAGGCCGGGCGGGGCGCGCCGGTCACGGGCTGCGACGGAGTAGATCACCAGGCCAAGGATCAGCGCCAGCAGCACATCGAAGAAGATGAGCACGCCCCGCCCGACGTCGATTCCCCGGCCGGTCACCGCCATCGCCACCAGGAAGGCCAGCAGCAGTGCGGCGAACAGTGGCGCGAACAGCCGGGTCAGCACCGGTGCGAGGCGCTCCAGCACCCCCTGTCTCGACTCGGCCAGCCAGGCGGCCACCACGACCGCGCCGGCCGCCCCGCACGGCACCAGCCAGAGTCCGATGAACTCGCCGGCATCGAGCCCGATGGCGGAGAAGATCCCGGTCGTGGAGCCGGCGAACACGCCGCCGCCCAGCGCGATCAGCCCGTAGTAGATGAGCCACTCCCCGGTGAATCGCACGAAGCCCATGCGCCGGTCGTGGGAACGCCAGTCGCCTCCCGCATGAGCGATGCCGACGACCAGCCAGAGCAGGATGGGCAGATGCAGCGCGGCCAGGATCTCGGTGTCGGAAGCGTCTCGCCCGCCGTCGAACGGGTAGGTGTTGACGAATACCGCGGGCGCCGCGAACACGGTCCCCACCAGGGTGAGGCTCCGCCTGTGCAGCCGGCGTTTCCAGGCGAGGTAGCCGGCCAGGAAGGGCAGCACCAGAAGACCGAGGTTGCGGGAGTAGAACTCGGTGTCGGACTCGAGCCCGACGCCGAACAGTTCGGGTGCCTTGATGGCCACCGCCGCGGCCACCGCGAGCCGCGCCATCGTGAAGAACTCGCTGCGGGCCCGGGGGTCTGCGGCCTCCGATCCCAGCCCGAGCCGCCTCCAGAGCCGGCCGGGCGTCTCCGGGGCGAGGTCCGGACCCTCGTGTCTGTCGTCCTCAGGCACCCGGGCGATGGCGTACAGCGCCTCGTCGAGTGCTTCGACCCGCTTGGCTGCGACCAGGAACGCCTCGTCGGGCGAGAGGGGAACGCCTTGGAGCTCGGCGAGGTGGTGGCGCAATTCGCCCTCGAGCTCGGCGTCGCCGAGTTGATCGCGCCACTCGGCGATCAGGGCTTCGAGTCGGTCGTCGATTCTCGCAAGCTATCGGCGGGTGGCGAGCACCCTGGTTCGGGCCGGTTGCCGGCCCCGGAGGCGTTCGGGCTTGAATGGAGTCATGGACCAGTTCATGCAGGCGGCCATCGACGAGGCCTTGGCGGGTCGGGCCGAGGGCGGCATCCCCATCGGGGCGGTGCTGGTGCACGACGGCGAGATCATCGGGCGGGGCCACAACCGGCGGGTGCAGATGGGCTCGGCCATCCGCCACGGCGAGACCGACGCGCTGGAGAACGCCGGGCGGCATCCGGCGAGCGTCTACCGCGAATCGGTGATGTACACCACGCTGTCGCCGTGCTCGATGTGCACCGGGGCGATCCTGCTGTACGGGATCGGCGAGGTGGTCGTGGGCGAGAACCGGACCTTCATGGGCGAGGAGGCCCTGCTGGCCGAGCGGGGCGTGTCGGTCACCGTGCTCGACGACGAGACGTGCGTGGCCATGATGCGGGACTTCATCGAGGCCGAGCCCGACCTCTGGAACGAGGACATCGGCGAGGACTAGGCGGCTACAGGCAGGTTTGGGCGGCGTCGGTGATGCGGCGTCCCCGGATGTCGCCCATGAGGTCGGAGTCCATGCGGTTCATCACGTAGCAGACGCTCAGCCGTCGCTCGATGTCGATGGCGGCGAGCGACCCGCCCCAGCCGCCCCAGAACATCTGGCCCGGCTCGACGGCGATCTCGCCGAGCTGGAAGCCGAAGCCGAGGCCGTGGCGCATGCGGACCATCAGCACCTTGTCGATGCTGTCGGTGTGCTCCTCCAGGGCCCGCCGCACGCCGGCCTCCGACATCAGCCGGACCCCGTTGACGGCGCCGCCGCAGGCCAGGGCGGCGTGGACGCGGGCCACCGAGCGGGCGTTGCCGAAACCGCCCGCGGCGGGTATCTCCGCAGCCCGCCAGGCCCGGGTGGCGGGCTCGGTGGCGGTCATCGGGCAGCTCGTCAGGGTCTTGACCGCGATGGAGTCGGCCGAGACCTCCACGCCGTTCACGGTGATCTTGTCGCCGGTGAACACCGGGGGCTGCAGGGCCGCCACCCGGTCGTCCTCGGAGGCGGGCAGGCTGATCCAGAAGTCGGCGTCGAGCGGCTCGGCCACCTCGGTGCGGAACCAGTCGGACATCCGGCGGCCGGTGATGCGGTAGAGGATCTCGCCCTGGAGCTGGCCTTGGCTGATGGCGTGGTATCCCGAGGCCGTGCCCGGCTCCCACCATGGGGCCTGGGCCGCGAGGTTGGCGGCCACGCCGTCGAGGTCGTAGAGCTGCTCCATGGTGATGGGCGGGTCGAAGCCGGGCAGGCCGGCGGTGTGGGCCATCACGTGCCGGACGAGCACTCCCTCCTTGCCGTTCTGGGCGAACTCGGGCCAGTACCGGGCCACGGGAGCGTCGAAGTCGAGTTCGCCCCGGTCGGCCAGCATCAGCATGCAGGTGGCCGCCATGGTCTTGGTGGTGGAGTAGACGTTGACGATGGTGTCGCGCTGCCAGGGCGTGCCCTCGGCGTCGGCCTCGCCGGCCCAGATGTCCACCACGAACTCGCCGTCGACGGTCACCGCTGCAGCCGCACCGACCTCCAGGCCCTCGTCGAAGTTGGCCTCGAACGCGTCCCGCACAGCCTCGAATCCCGGCTTGCAAGTCCCATGGATCTCCATGCCCCCCATCATGGCAGCGGCGTGTCCCGGTTGCCGCGGTTCCAAGGTAGCAGCAGCCAAGTTGACTAAAAGATAATCTTCTGCTATAACAGTTCTATAGCTTCGTCATGATGCACTCATGACAGATTCTGTAATCACCTTCGATAGCTCCTCATATCACTGAGTGTGTCGGCGAAGCCCAATCGACCGCATCGTGCGGGGGACCGCTTGTCCGGCCCTCGGGCGGGCGTACTCCCTGAGGAGGCTCACCGAACATGTCCAGCCCCGACCAGACCGGTTCACGGTCCCCGGAACCCAACGACGCCCGAGATCCTGCGCCCGATGTCGCTGAGCAGTCGGATCGGCGCGGTGACGCGCTCGCTCCTCGGGGCACGGCGCTCGAGCGGGGCAGTGCCGAGGTCGTGGTCGTTCTGCTGGTCGCCCTCCCCATCGTCGTCGTATTCCTGCTGCTCCTAGTGATCCTGCCGATCCGGGACGGAAACAAGTCGGATGACAGCGCGTGGGAGACCTACAGCGAGTTGCACTCCATGAGCTACGGGGCTGACTGGGAGACCGACAGTGAGATCCGCTCGGTCCAAGCGAGCGTGGACAGCGGCCTGTCCTCTCTCGACTCGGGGTTGTGGCCGGTGAGTCTCGATCTTGGGTCCCTCGCCTACGACGTCGGGTCCGAGTCGCGTCCCAGGGTGCGGGAGTTGGAGGACGCCGTCGACGCTCATCAAGACGAGCTCCGCCAGTTTCGGCGCTCGGTCGACGCCCGGTTCGACGAATTACGGGACTCGGTCGAAGCGAGGCTCGGCGGGCTCGAGCACGCGACCGACGGTGCCCTGGACGACCATCGGGACGAGTCGAGCCGGCGGTTCGACCGCGACGGGCGGATCGTCATGGGAGCGTTGTGGTACATCTTGATCGTCTTCCTGGGGATCGGGTTGACCGGAATGTGGGTGAGTTGGCGCGACCATCGAGCGCTTGCCCAACCTGCCGAAGGGACGCGCTGACGGTGCGGCGCTCCCGTCAGAAGGCGTCGAGCCGGCCGCGGTCATCAACAAGGAGGACGATGAAGATGCAGGAACTTGAAGCGGTGGCCGCGGTCAGGGACACCCTCGCCCGGGTGATCTCGGATGGCGGCCAAGACGACCGTTCTCATGCCATCAAGGCCATTCGATCGATCGACCGGGGTTGGAAGGATGACGTCGGCGAGTGGACGGTGACACTCAGGCTTGCGATGGTCTACGACGCTCGGTTCGAGCTGCTGGGAAGCTTCTCGGAGAACACCGACACACTGGCCTCTTCGGCATCGACTCAGATGCAGGCGGCGCTGTATGCCATCGACCATCTTGCGGTCGTGTTGATGAACCGCCTGGCTGCGACGGGAGCCGGCATCTACCCGACGATGGACACTCCACCCGGCGAGATACTGGAGCTGCCCAGGGCAGAGGATGACCCGCTGCTCACCGCGATCGACCAAGATCCCACCGACTGACTCCGAGCTGGGTTAGGAGCGCCAGTCCACGACACTGCGGATCGACCCGCAGACGATGCTCAGAGGGGGATGACGCGCAGTTCGATTCCCTCGATGTCGCAGGCGTCGCCCCAGCTGTTGCCGACGTTGTCCTCGATGACGTGGATGGCTGTGTTGTGGTGGATGGCCGAGCCCAGAAGGTCGGCTGCGGCCAGACTGAGGCGATAGCGCGCCTGGAGATCGGCCGCGATGGCCGTGTGAGGCCGCGGGTCGATCACTTTCAACACCTCCGGGGGAGGATCTGTTGCATAGTCGACCATCCGACGCGTCACGCTACGACTGAGTCTCCCGGAACTTGTCGGATCGCGTAGAGCGCGAAGGAGGCGACAGTAGAGCGTCCATGGAACGGAGGGCGTCTCGCCGGCCCAGTATGTGTCGTCGCCTCCCGCGAGCGCTCGCAAGGCGAGGTGGTCGTCGACGATGATCACGCGACGGGATTTGGGCGAGGGGTGCCTGGACGGGGTTGCGGGTAGATGATCGCGGGGCCGTCGAGCTGGTCATCGGAAGCGACGACCAGGTGAGCGATGTACCTGCTCAGAGCTGGTTCGACTTCATCGGCGGGCGGAAGGCGGTCGAGAAGCTGCGCCACCGTGAGGGGCTCGCCTCCGGACTCGGCTTCCCGGGGGATCGTCACAGCGAACGCGTAGAAGTGACGGTCCGGCAGGTGGGCCGAGAAGGCGGCATCGTCTCCGAAGAGTTGCTCGGAGATGTCTCGGTAGTCCCGTTCGAACTCGGCGAAGGCTCGCTGCAAGTCCTCGTCAGTCAGATCGACTTGCTCCAATGGGCCGGACGGGCTTCCCTCGGCCCGCTCGGTGGAAGATTGGATTCCTTCGGTTGCAAGCCGCTCGGCGGATACTGCAACGCGCAGTTCGGGGTCCGGCTGACCCAGGCTCTCAGTGGCGGCTGCGTATTGCTCGGCGAAGGCCGCGAAGCCTGCCTGAACTGTGGGGCTTCCCTCGTGCGAACGTCCCGCCAATGCCTCTTGAAGGACCCGGCTGATCAGTGCCTGAAGTACCGCGCGTGGCGTGCTGTCGATCGCCTTGGCGCGCTTGCCCAGGAAGCGGGCCTGCTCGTGCGTAAGCAGCACATCCACGTGCGGCATGTCCAAAGCGTACCGACAGCATGAGCGGGGCGCTGTCTGCGGCTCGTGACTGCCGCAGCATCGACCCATCTCGCCAGCGACCAGGATCCCACCGACTGACTCCGAAGGTAACGACGCCGCGGCGGGCCTGGCCGCCAGCGCGCTGGCCCGTGGGAATGGCTGAGTTGCACGCCGGTGCGTTTGCGGCCAGTGTTCGTTGTCCCGCGCCAGCTTCGGTGAATGCGGGCGGTAGGCGAGGCTGAGGGAGCGGTGATGGGATTTTCCCGGCAGGAGATGGAGGAGATGTGGGGCCGGTGGACGGCGGCCAACGAGGCGGCCGAGGCTGCCAACGACTGGACCGGGCTCGGGGCCTTCTACACCGACGACGCGTACTACACGTGGACGGTGGGCCACCACGGCCAGTTCGCCGCCCGGGGCCGCCAGGACATCATCGACCATGTGCTGGTGTTCGAGATGATCGGCTTCGACGGCTGGACCTACCCGTATGAGAAGGTGGTGATCGACGACTTCCGGGGAGAGATCGTCGGCTACTGGGGCCAGGTCACGCCGTTCGAGGACGAGGCCGGCCGGCGGATCCGCACCAACGGCCTGGGGTGCTCATGGTTCCGGTACGCCGGTGACTTCAAGTGGTCCGAGCAGCTGGACCTGTTCGACGTCGACGACGTGCAGGGGGTCCTGAAGAAGCTCAACCGGCTCGGTCTGCTGAGCGACGAGTTCAAGGCCCGCCAGCAGCGCTACATCGACGGCACCGCGCCCGGATCAAGCTTCGTCTAGAGGACGGGGGCGGCCAATGGACTCTCCGCGGGGAGCAGCGGTGGTCGTGACCAGGGCCAGCTCCGGGATCGGGCTCGCGGTCGCGGCGCGCTTCGTGGCCGCCGGCGCCCGGGTGTTGACCGGCAGCAGGAGCGAGCCACCGGACGGCGTAGGCCGCTGGATCCCGACCGATGTGGCCGACCCGGGCCAGGCCGACGCCCTGATCACGGCTGCAGTGGATGCCATGGGCCGTGTCGATGTGGTGGTCAACAACGCGGGCGTGAGCGTGGAGAAGACCGTGGCCGAAACCACCGACGAAGAGTTCGAGCACGTGATGGGCGTGAACGTGCGGGGAGTGTTCAACGTGTGCCGGGCGGCGGTGCGCCGGATGGCAGAGCAGCCGGAGGGCGGAGTGATCATCAACGTCGGCTCGATCTCGGGCCATGTGTCCGACCACGGCATGGCGGTCTACAACGCATCCAAGGCGGCGGTGCACGGCCTCACCCGCTCGATCGCCATCGACCACGGCGCCGACGGCATCCGCTGCAACGCGGTGGCGCCCGGCTGGATCGCCACACCCATGGCCGACACCACCTTCGAACAGGCTGCTGATCCAGGCGCGGCCCGCACCGCTGCGGTCGAGCGTCACCCAGTGGGCCGCCTGGGCCACCCGCAGGATGTGGCCGGCCTGGTGCTGTGGCTGGCCAGCGACGAGGCCTCCTTCGTCTCCGGCAGCGTCTTCACCATCGACGGCGCCCTAACCGCCCAAACCCCAACTCCCCCTGATCCCCAGCGTCCGGCGAGCCATCATCGCGGTGAAGGGCCAAAAGGGAGTCCTCGACTTGCCGCTGCCTACGCTCTGATGGTCTTAGATTTGGCCGCCCTGCGATTGGCGGCATCAGCACTGCCGCCATTGACGGTTTCTCTCGCATCGCACTGTATGTGGGCGTGTAGTGGCAACCTGCGACGGGGCACGGCGGAGGACGTGCCATACGATTCGGCCTCGTCGGCCGGCTATGGCAGCCCTGGGCGTCTGCTAGGGTCGCACCGTGGCTTCTACCAGGTTGCGCTCCGATGGCCGGGTGACGATCCCCAAGCCTCTGCGACATGCCGTCGGCCTCAGCGAAGGCGACGAACTCGACGCCGAGGTGGCTGGCGACGGAATCCTGCTGCGCCCGCGGCAGACGCGCGATCCTGAGCAGTGGTGGTACTGGACCGAGGAATGGCAAGCCAGAGAGCGCGAGATGGAAGCTGATCTCGCCGCGGGCAGGCACGGGCCGGTGTTCTCATCGGGCGCCGAGTTCCTGGCCGCCCTCCGCGAGATCGCCGGCTTGGAATCCAGCAGCGACGGCACGGCACACTGAGCCCCGCCACCCGCGGCCCGCTCTTCACGCTGTGCCCACCTACGAATGGCGACGGTTGTTCGGACGTGAGTTCGCGGCGATGGGCACGCATCAACAGCGGGAGTTCCTTCGGGCCGTGAGCGAGCTCGTCGACGATCTCGGAGAGGGCCGCACGCCCAGGCCGGGCCTCAGAGTCAAGGGGGTGCGCGGCCACGAAGGGGTGTTCGAGATGACATGGGCACCGAACGGTAGGGCGACGTTCAACTACGGCGAGGAGAGACTTCCGGGGCATCCTCACATCGTCTGGCGGCGCATCGGAAGCCACGACATCTTCCGGCGGCCATGACGACGGTTCTGCCGCTGCCTGTTGTGTCCAGGACGGCTTCGAGGTTGCTTCCGGTCGTGGGGTGTTCGCGACCACCTCGTTATGGAGACTTGAGGTGGCGCTTGAGGATCGCAGGCGTGTTGACTCGTTCGAACCTCGACAGGCCGGCCTTCAGCAGAGGCGACGGCTCACCGGAGTGCAGGATGTACAAGCCGTCGCGGGCTCGAGTCATTGCCACGAACAGCCGCGAGATGTCGAGGTCCAGCCGCTCGGCGTACTCGTCGTCGGTCTCGTTCCTTCTCCTGAACGGGAAGCTCGGATACTCCCGAGCCGACAACGCGAGAAGGAACACGAACTTGAACTCGAGCCCCTTGGCCCGATCGAACGTCCCGACCCGCACCCCGGAAGCTGCGACGTCGCCGGCGGTGAGCGAGCGGCGCTCCACGTTGTGCTCGGCGAGCTTGGAGAGGGCGGACTCGGCTGTCTTGTTGTTGTAGGCGAGCACGGCGATGTCACGCGGCTCGACTGGATTGTCCTCGGCGTAGACCAGGCTCTCGACCTCAGCCACTACGTAGTCGATCTGGTCGGTCAACCCAGCCGCTTCGACGAGGATCGGAGGCCGCCCGCCGCGGAGCGTCTCCGCCTGCTGCTCGCCTCTCTCGTAGGTCTCGCCGTGGTCGTCTACTTGCTGGGCGCCCGTGCAGGCCATCGCGGTGTCTATGACCTCTCGCGTGTTGCGATAGTTGACACGAAGCACAGCCGACTTGCCCCGCACGTCGAGGCCCGCATCGGCAAGCGAGTAGCCGCCCGGATTGATCTTCTGCGCACTGTCGCCCACCAGCAGGATCTCGTTGGCCATGTCTGGCGACTCGCCGGGGTTGACTAGGGCGCGCAGGAACTGCAGTGCCACGAGCTGCAAGTCTTGGGACTCGTCGATGATCACCGCCCGGTAGCGCCCTTCGATCTGGGTGCGGGCTATGTCGCGCGCTCCGGTCATCACGTCGAGGAAGTCCTTCGCCCCCGACTCTTCTCGCTTGCGGGCCCACAGCTGGTGAAGAGCCCACACCTCGGCCCGGATGTCGGCGCTGAACGGGATCCGGCGACTAGGACGACGGGCTGACAAGTAGTCGTCGAGCGATCCGATGCCACGGCCGCGGATCACGTCGTCGATCTCGGCGCGCAGGTAGTCCGCAGTGATGGGTCGGATGCTGCGCCCGATGCGCGAGTGCGGTGTGACCAGTTCCTCAAGCACCTGCTTGAAGGCTGCATCGACGGCGTCCATGTCGATGCGAGGGCTGCCTCTGCTGTTGCGGTAGACGCTGTTCGCGAGACTGTCGACGCCCCAGAACTCCACGGCACGAGGCCCGTCGGCGCAGAGACGCTCGAACAATCGCTGGAGCATCCGAGGCAGCGTCTTGATGAAGGTCACGAAGGCGACCGGCTTGACCGCGCCGACGTCGGTGGCCTGCGGGACGCGCCCGAGCCTGGCTGCCCGGTGCAAGGCCACCACTGTCTTGCCGGTGCCGGCCGAGCCGCGGACGCGCGACGCTCCCTTGTGGTTCCGCTCCACAAGCTCCCGCTGCTGGGGATGCAGGAAGATCATCCAGTCCTCGATGGGCGCCTCCATGAGCCGGTCGAGCTCCTCGGTCGACAACCATGCGGACAGGCCCGTCACAGCGCCGCTGTTCGCGAGCGCAGTTCGGAATCGCGTCGCTCTGGCCTCCTCGTCATCGACCAGCACCTGCAGCCGCCAGTCGTAGGGATCGATCTCGGTGATCTCGATGGCCCGCTCGACCGCGTCGCACCGCTGGGGCGCCACTTCGTCGAGACCGTCGACAGTGACAGTACGGAGGTAGTCGATGTCGTCGTCGCTGAACCCGTAGTCGCGCAGGTCTCTGTGCTCCCAGTGATCGACGATCCCTTCGGAGACGCTCGCAGCCGCGCCGGCTCGCCTTCGCGGCGCTTCCAGCGGCGCTCCGTCCAGGTCGGAGGTCTTGCCGACCGGATACAGGCCAGCGTCGCCGACTCGAGGCACCACGTAACGCACCCTGGGCGCCATGCGATAGATCGGGTCGTGATGCCCAGCACGCAGGAACACAGTGACGGGCCCCTCGCACGCCAATAGCACCCTGAGCTCCTCTGAGGCTCGGATGGTGCGCAGGCGGTTGCCCACTCCTTGCAACTTCTCGAACTTGAGTCCCGGATGGCTCGGATCGGCGAGATACTGGTCCCTCGCCTCTGCGACCTGTCGCTGCTCGAAACCCTCAAGGCGCTCGAGGCTCTTCGTCCAGCCGCTGTCATAGGCGAAGCTGCGATCCACGGGCCGTCAAGCTAGTCGCCGGGTGTGACAGAGATCCCCGAATCGCCAGCAGGGGCTAGCGCCGTCGGCGACCTCAAGCAGGCAAGGTCACGCAGGTTGCGCAAGCGTTGTCCGGAGTGGCCCGTCGGGGTGGGCGTCCTGGAACCGCTCGACGCGACTCGCCGCGGTGTCGCTGAGCCCCACGAGGCGGAGACTCTATGCTGCGAATCAGTCGACCGTTGCGGTAGGGCAGATGGAGCAAGGAAGTGCCGATGAGGCCGGGGTGGTCAGCGAGGCCGACTACTGGGTCGAGAGGGTCACGTCGATCAGGCGCTTCGCGAGCCGGGACAGGGACAAGCGCGCCCCGTACAAGCCGCTGTTGCTGTTGTGGCTGATAGGCCGCGTCGCTGCCGGGCAGCCGGCCGAGGTGTCATTCCAGGAGGCCGAACTCGATCTGAAGCTGCTCATGCACCGCTACCGGCTGGGCCGCAGCGTGCGCGTGGCCTTCCCGTTCGTGTACCTCGGCACGAGCCCGGAACTCTGGCGGGTGGTGGACTCCGGCGGGAATGACGTGTCCAGGATGACTCAGGCGACCAAGGAGAGCCCGGTGTTCCTGCGCGAGGAGGCGGTGGGTGCTCTGGCTCCCGAGTTTGAACTGGCCTTGCACGATTCCCGGGTGCGGTCGGCGGTGGTGAACGCGCTGTTGCAGATGGAGTTTCCCGAGACCCAGCACGAGGAGATCCTGCGGGATGTGAACCTCGGTCATGTGGTGGCAGTCGCGCCGGCGGCCCGTGATCCTAAGTTCAAGAGCACGGTGATGCGGGCCTACGAGGATCGATGCTCGTTCTGTGGTTACGACCTGCGCCTCGGCGGCTCGCCGGTGGGCATCGACGCCGCCCATGTGCAGATGCGCACCAAAGGCGGGCCCGACCGCATCGAGAACGGGCTCGCGCTCTGCGTGCAGCATCATCGGCTGTTCGACGCTGGAGCGCTCGGCCTGGACCAGGATCACCGGATCCTGGTGAGCGAGCATCTGAACCTGAGCGACCAGGAATCGGCCGCTCGCATCAAGAGCCTGGTTGGGGCACTGATACGCCGGCCACTGCGCCGTTACCGGCTTCCCGCCCCGAAGCACATCGACTGGCACACCAAGAACATCTTCAAGGACCCCGCCCGCTAGCAGGTGGCAGCCGGGGTTGAGAGGTCGGTCCGACGCCTGGTCTCATCCTCCCGTTGTGAGGGCACAATCGACGGCTTTGGCAGGCGATAAGGGGGCTTACCGCTTGGTGATCCTCGTTCGGCCGCGATCATCGGCCAGCGCGGCCACGCACAGGATGTCGAGTTGCTCTGGGCAGTGCTGGCGTGCTGAGGAGAGCGCTTCGATGGCCGCCTCTGCGCGCCCCAGGGCTGCCACCGCATCCAGTTTGGTGCATGAGTAGTCGTCCCTTCGGAGCAACGGCAATCCCGAGCCGGACTTCCAGGCTGCCACCGCATCCAGTTTGGTGCATGAGTAGTCGTGGTCGTAGTCGGCCAGGTGCCGGAGCAGGTGCAACGAATCGAAGCCGTCCGCGAAGGCGAGCAGTTCGGGATGGCACCGTGGGTTGCCGTGAAGCCACCGAACCGATCCCCTCCTCGCCAGATCCCTGCACGCTGCTCGGGCAGCAGTGTGGCTTACGAGTCTGCGCACGGCGTTCTTGGCTGCACCGTCGGGGTAGTGGAAGGAAGCTTCGATGGTCAGCGCTACGAACACGGCGTAGTAGGCGGTCGAAATGGCGCGCCGGAGACGTGCATTGCGCGGGCGGCCTCGGCCCGTGGGCAAGAGGTGCTGAGCGGCCTCAAGCAAGCCGTCGGCGCTCAGTTCGGCCGATGCCACCGCAGTATCAGGCTGGTTGAAGCTGCGCGCCGCGCTGATGGCCCGGTTCGGAGATCTCCTCGGGCGTGCGGAACAGGCAGTGAGCCGAGGCCGCGTCGCCTACCACGTCACCGATCGCCTCGCGTGTCCGCCGCGAGTATTCGTCGAGCAGGCGCAATGGCCATTCGTCGCCGCTAGGGGGTGCGATCTCCCATGTGACGAGCACGATCCACTCGCCGTCGAAGTCGTAGTCCGGCTCGACCGAGACGTAGCGAGCGCGTGCCGCATCGCCCTCCGAGCGCAGCGCCTCGTTGAGCTGTTGCAAGCTCCGCATAGCCCGCTCCACCATGTCCATACCCGAAGCGTACGCCGACCAGGTCATGGCAGGATGCGCCAACTTCAGCGGGCGTCTGGGCCTACCATCCGACGTGGCCGGCCTGGTGCTGTGGCTCCCCAAGCGACGAAACCTCGTTCGTCTCTGGCAGCCCTGCTGGTGAACTGCGACGGCTTGCACCCCCGTGCGACGCTCGTCGCTGGCAGACCCGAACCGGGGAACTGGGCGACCGAACGATGCGAGCCGTATGCCGGGCCGTGACCTACGCCCTCGGCTGCTAGTACTTCGAAACAGCTTGACTACACCGAATTAGATTGAAAATAGTCATATAGAGATGGTATGGTGGCTAGACGCCGTGAGTCGGATCGTTTGATCTGGCTCGACGGCCTCGGAGCAGCCCTCGCGGCGCCCCAGCCGATCAACCTCGAACGGACGGAGGCCCGGGATGGCCGCGACCCAAGCACAGCGCGCTGCGCTGTATGCAAGCCTGGTGGACTCAATGGGCGAAGAAACCGCAGACACCCTCATGGACCAGCTCCCACCCAGCGGGTGGGACCAGATGGCCACCAAGGACGACCTCGCTGCAGTCGAGTTGCGTTTGCGGGCGGCCTTCGCGGCCGCGATAGCCGAGACCAACGCCAAGATCGCCGAGAGCCACACCAAACTCGTAGAGAGCTACGCCAAGCTCGTAGAGAGCCACGCCGACCTGAAGGTCGCGATGCATGCGGGCTTCGCTGACGCGGCACGAGAGCGGGCTCAGGCTGCCAAGGAGCGGGCCGGAATCGTCAAGAGCCAGGCCAGGCAGCTCTACGTCATGGTGGCCACTATCGCAGCGGCCACCATCTCGATCTGGATTGCCCTGTTCGCAGTAGCCGCCAGCGTGACGGCGGGCTAGCCGACACTGTGGGGGAGGTGTCCGTCATGGGAACATTCGAGTGGCCGGTGCGGATCGCCCGTACTGACGGCGAGCGATCCGAGGCGATTGAGGCGACGGTAGACACGGGCGCCTTCTACAGCATGGTCCCGGCGCGCTTGCTGCACGACATCGGCGTCGAGCGCTCTGCCAGGCGCCGGATGCGGCTGGCTGACGGAAGCGTCGTGGATGCCGACATCGGCGAGGCGCGGGTCACCGTCAACGGCGAGAGCGTTACGACGCTGGTGGTCTTCGGCGAGGACGACGCTCCGACCCTGCTCGGTGCCTACACACTCGAGGGCCTCGCCCTGGCGGTCGACCCGGTTGATCAACGCCTGATCCCCCGTGGCCTACTCCCGTTGTGAGCCACACCCGGGTCGCGGCTTTCGGGGACGGTCACGCCCCGTAGGCACTAGGTGCTCCGCAGCCTCCAGTAGGCCTGCTGGGCCGAGTTCTGCCGATTCCGCGCCGTGATCGAGTGGGTGGAGCAGCGCGCCCCGCTGGCGCAATAGCCTCTTCACGCACCCCGCTTGCTAGCCCTGCCCGGCCAGGATCCCTCCGAGTAGCGTTGCGGGCATGCATCAGAACTTCGTCGCTGTTTGCTTCGGTGTCGCCGTCGGAGTGAGCCTGCTGGTGGCCGCCTCCGGCTGTAGTCTTGATCTCCTCGACGACAGCGCTGGGGAGCTGGCGGTTTACGAGCCCGCCGAGACGCTTCCGCCATTGCCGGAGCCGGTCGTCATCTCGCCGACGCAGGTCGAGCCGGACCAGCCCGCGCTGGTCACCACGAGCACAGACGCTGCACCGGCCTCCACCGTGGCCGTTCCCGTGGAGGAGGACTCGCTCCCCGCTGTCGCGCCAGGGGCAACCGAGGACACTCTCGCAGGCGATTCAATCGGCTTCGGGCCGGCTGCCGGTGATCGCCTGATCGTGGTGGCTGTCGAGTCCGACGATGTGCTCAACGTCAGGGACGAGCCGATGGGCGGCATCGTCGCGATGCTTGAGATCATCCGGGGAGAGACCGAGGAGCGGCTGTGGGTGCTGCGCCCCGACTCGTCGGTCGCTGCGTACCTCGAGGACGATGCGGTGGTGGCCACCGGGCGGGCTCGTTCGCTCACCCGCTCGACCTGGTACGAGGTCACCGTCGGCGGCTACACAGACTGGGTCAGCGCCGCGTATCTCGCCTACCCCGCAGCCGTGCAGGACGTGACCGACGAAGTGACACAAGCCGTGGGCGGGGTGCCGGAAGCTGCGAGCATGGAGGAGCTGGCACGAATCGTGCTTGAGGCCCTCGAGCCGCGCATCAGCGGCGAGCCTGTCACAGTGTCGGGCCCGGGTTGGTTCGAAGGGCTGGCAGAGATGGAGATCGATCTGGTTGTCCGGGGCTCGCGGCACTTCGGGCAGCGGCTCTACATCGCCGCCAGCGCGAGTATCGACTGGGACGGCAGCAATGAAATCATCGACGCCAGACTGCGTTCAGCCACACTCCAGACGCTGTGCACGCGGGGCTGGAACGGCGAACGCTGCCTCTAACCCCGGACTGTCAATGGCCTTGAATGACTTGTGTATAGCAAATTGGGTTGAAATAGCAGCTCCAGTACGGTACGGTGCTCGTAGCCGTGGGGTTGGATCGTTTGATCTGGCTCGACGGCCTCGGAGCAGCCCTCGCGGCGCCCCAGCCGATCGACTTCGAACGGACGGAGGGCCGGGATGGCCGCGACACAAGCACAGCGCGCTGCGCTGTACACGAGCCTGGTGGACTCGATGGGCGAAGAAGCCGCAGACACTCTCATGGACCAGCTCCCGCCTAGTGGCTGGGACCAGATGGCCACCAAGGACGACCTCGCCGGAGTCGAACTGCGCTTGCTGGCAGCCTTCGCGGCTGCGATAGCCGAGACCAACGTCAAGATCGCCGAGAACCACACCAAGGTCCTGGAGAGCCACGGCAAGCTCTTGGAGAGCCACGGCAAGCTCTTGGAGAGCCACGGCAGGCTCGTAGAGAGCCATGCCGACCTGAGGGTCGCCATGCACAAGGGCTTCGCGGGGGCGGCGAAGGAGCGGGCCGAGATCATCAAGGTCCAGGCCAGGCAGCTCTATGTCATCGTGGCGACGATCGCAGCGGCCACCATCTCGATCTGGATAGCCCTCTTCACGGGAGCCGCCGGAGCTTGAGCCGCTGTCGGCGGCAAGAGTGGGCGCTCCGGCTCCAAGGAACGCCCGACTGTGCGGGAGGAATCGGCCATGGGAACATTCGAGTGGCCGGTGCGGATTGCCGGCACTGACGGTCGGCGATACGAGGCGACCGTGGACACGGGCGCCTTCTACAGCGTGGCACCGGCGCGCTTGCTGCGCGACATCGGCGTGGAGCGCTCCGCCCGCCGCAGGATGCGGCTGGCCGACGGAAAGGCAGTGGATGCCGACATCGGCGAGGCGCGGGTCACCGTCAACGGTGAGAGCGTTAACGGGCCCTCAAGCGTGGGGGCTGACGGGGTGACCTCTTCCGCGTGGCTGCGGTATAGATGATCGCTGGGTCGTCGAGCATCGGCAGCGACTATTGGTCACAGGATGGGGTCAGCGAGCGGCCTCGTGCCGCCTTGACTCTCATACCGCTCTTTCAGGGTGGACACTGCTTCGCTGTCGAGCTTCTGGCCCAGCCAGTAAGCTATGACTTGGGAAGCGAAGTTGACGGCTGACTTGCCAGATACCACCTTTTCGCCGTTCATCAGAACCTGCTGCCATCGCGGTTCGGCTGTTGACCAGTCTAACCGATTCACAAGTTGACAGGCTTCTTTGAGGCTCATTCTACTGCCTGTTTCGCTGTCCTCATCGCGAAGTTGAACGATGGCTTGCACCAACGCCCACTGCGCGACTGGTTTGCCAAGAAGATAGTCAGCTCTGATCTCTCGCCGCCGAGCGTCACCCTGATCAGTCGGGTCGAGCAGAGCAGCGGTAAAGTGCTCAACATAGGAGCACAGTGTCTCCCAGAACTCCGTAGCTTCCTTCTTCATTACGCCCTGTGTCGCCTTGTCAGGTAATGTCTCAGTATTGATCTTGCCATGCGTGTCCTCGAGTAGGTACTTAGTGCCCTCATATAGCGTAGACAATGTTGTGAACTCGCTGGCCTTGACCGTAAGAGTGTTGCTCCTTGCATTCACCAATACATCGGGAATGATGTTGTTGATTCCAACAACCGACTCCCGGACAATGACAGCGATGACATCGTCGTCTGCAGTAATGAGATTCTCGGCCTTGGAGGTCTTCTTGGCATATCGGTTGACCTTGTTGAAGATCTTGCGTGACTTCAGTTCATCATGCTTGATCAGAATGACTGTGCAGGTGTCCTCTGCGATGTCAAGGCGGGGTTCCAGGTTTCGAATTGCCTGCTGCTTCTCGTCCTTGCCCGCCATGGCGAACTCTAAGGCCGCGAGGCGATGCTGGCCATCCAATGGAACCAGAACCTCGTTGCCCTCAAGCGTGAGAAAGCCGAAAGCTGCTCCCGCAGACTTGTATAGCTTAGGAACTTTGTCACCAAAGATCTTGGTCATGGGCTCGAACTCTGTCTCCTCGGAATGAAGCATCGTTACGATGAACGCTCCAAAGAACCGGTCGTCGTCCTGGACAAGATATGGTGCAATCTGGCGCTTGACCCGGCCGTAGTTTATCTCCCGCTGGTATCGTTCTTCGAGCGATAAGTCAGACCAGCCCTCTATCTCTTGAGGGATAACAAGGCGCTCCGTGAGTTCCTTTGCTGGCATCGTCACGATCCAATAGTCGGTGCTTCCGAACTTGCCGCGCATGGCGGGCAATACTGTAGCCATGAGAGTCTCCTACTCTTGATTCTTGTTGGTTAGTGGTTGAAGGTCTTTGATGTATTGCTTCTCGACGCTGTCGATATCTGACGATCGCTCGACAGGGATGTAGCGGACGCGTAACTGAGATCCCTTTGCCGTTACCCAATCAGCGAGGTGCTCATTGTGAGATCCTCTCCAGTGCTGCTCCAAACGTTGTGCTATGGGCTGTTGCTCGGCCTTGCCTACGTATATGCATCGCTTTCGATACCACAATCCGTACACTCCGAAGACATGAGGCGGGATCTTGTCAAAGTCGGCCTTCCTGAACGCGAGGTGTCTTTCTTGGGGCTTCCAGTCAGACGCCAGTGCACGAGCCCGTTGCCTGGTGATGGCGGCACGGTTCATAGGGCGCAGACCGTGCAGGCTTGGGTGTCGTCTTCTTCGTCGAAGGCTTCGGCTAGGGCCTCGATCAGGGGGAGGTTGGCCCTGGTCTTGTTGGCTCGGGCCATGGCGGTCTCATGGCGTTCGAGGATCTGGTCGCGGCGGTCGCGGAGCTGGACCAGGGTCTCGCCTCCCGACCAGGTGTACTGGCGGCCCCGCATGGCCCGGTCGCCGAAGTCGGCGTCGCCGGCGACGCCTGCGTCCTGCAAGACCTTCTGCTCGATGGCTACCGCCCGCTCGAACAGCTCGGGGTGACGTTCGGAGAGGCCGATCCACTCCGCTTTGCGCTGGTAGAAGCAGAAGTAGCACCCAGAGCGGGTCCGCCACTCGTAGTAGGCCGGCAGGCCGATGCCGGCGTCCGAGAGGATCCTGAGCACCGCGTCGTGGTCGATGCCGTCCTCCACGAACGGGAACCGGGTGCTGATATTCGGCTTGGTGGATATGTAGCCCTTGCGGTTCGACTCGTCGGCCCGGATCGCCACGTACGACACCGCCGGGGCGTCGCCGATCCACTCCTCGATCGGCTTGATCTTCATGTTCTTGGTGCACCAGCGCATCTGCGGCGACGGCAGCGCCCCCCGGAACACCTCAAACCAGTGGTCGAAGCCCCGGGTCGCGTTCAGCCGGGCGATCGGCTTGGATAGGATCACCTCCAGGCGGGTCAGGTACTCGTAGGTCTCGGGCAGTTCGGCGCCGGTGTCGCAGAAGAAGTACTCCATCTCCGGCACCCGGTCCCGCATGTACACAGCCAGCGCGCTGGAGTCCTTGCCGCCGGAAATGCCGCAGATGTGGCGCACCGCGGTCTCGGGCAGTGCCACCTCCCGCTCAGGCACCGGCCGCCCTCCTGCGCTTCTCGGCAACGGCGACGACCTCGGGTGCGCCCGCCTCGGCGGCCGGGAGCAGCCGCTCACCCAGCAGCGCCAGGAGGCTCTGCTCCGCCCGCTGGGCCGAGCCGGTAATCGGCGCCAGGTCGTCGAGGACTTCGTCCAGAGCGCTCTCCAGGTCTGGTCGCTTCCTAGCGTCGATCCCCACCATGCGGATGTACTCGCTGCCGTCGGAGCGAGTGACGGTCACCCTCAGCGCGTCGAACGGGCCGCCCCCGTCGACGCGCCGCTCGGCGTGCAATGCGACCAGTCGGTGGAAGGCGGCCAGCCTCTCGGGCAGCTCGCGGCGGAAGCGCAGCCGGTCGTCGTCGGTCCACTCCGCCGGTGCCTTGCGGGCCACGACGGTGGCCACCGCGGCGATCCAGTCCGCGTCGGACCCGGCGCCGTCGTTGGCCAGCGCCAGCACGAACGCCCGCACCTCGGGATCGAGCACTTCGTCTCCCAGCGCCGCAGCCTCGCCCATCACCGCGATCCGGCTGCTGGTGGCGCAGGCATCGAGCAGCAACTCCGACAACTCGGCCAGCAGCCGGTCCAGGCACGACTCCAGTTCGTCCAGGGCCGCGGCCACTGCACGCGACAGGTCGCCCGCCTGGTCGTAGTCCTCTGCGTCGGCGGGGACCGGGTCGAACCCGAGGGCCTCCGGCAGCGCAGCGAACAGCAACTCGTCGGGCTCGACCGCCACCGTCAAGGCGCCGCGCACCGCCAGTGCCTCAGCTCCCATGTTTCGGGTGCGGAGGGAGTAGTTGTCCAGACGGCTGATCCGCGACACCAGGCGGCTGACCACCGAGAGAACGTTGGCCACCCGCTGTTGCCGGCTCCTGGCCCCGCGGGCGGTGAGCCCGAGGTGGTCGGCCAGTGCCTCGACCACCATGAGACGCCCGCCGCTGGTGTTGGCGAAGTGCTTGATGTCGAAGTGGACCGGGTTGCGCACCATTCGCTCGGAGAGTTCGGGCGATAGCAGCGGCTTGAACGTGCCGTGCTCGTAGATGGCGACCTCGTCCCGGAACGCCAGCAGCCCCGCGGTGACGAGGACGGGCACAACGGCGGCCTTCATGCCGATCGGAGGCGACATCAGCGCGGCGTGGATGTCGCTCAGGCTGATGCGCCGGTCCCTGGAGCGTCTGAACTCGCCCACCAGGACCTCCCACGCGGGTTTCAGCGTCTCGTCGGTCGGCGGCCCGAAGGACATGGCCGGACCGCGCCGATCGGCGGAATGCAGTCCAGAACGCAGGAGGAATGAGCGGTACATGGCCGTCTCGGGTCCGTAGCCCTCGAACCCCAGATCGGCGATGTCCGTATCGCCGCGTTCGATCATGGCTTCCAGCAGCAGCCGCCGTGACTTTGCCCCCTGCGAGGTCAGCTCGCTGCGGTTGAGCATCTCGTTGCCGATCGTCGGCGTGCCCGGATAGGCGATGTCGGCGGCCGCCGACAGAGCGGCGCTGCCCCGTCCGGCACGAAGCTCGGTCAGGCCGTCCCCGTCGTCTTCGCCCTGGAGCAGGACCCAGCGGCACGCCTCGGAGCCGAAGGCGTCGGCTAGGGCGTGATCCAAGACGACCCGGGTCTGCGCCAGACGCTCGCCCAGCTCTCGACGCGCCACGCGATCGCCGGCCACGGCGGGATCGTCGAGCACCGAAGCCACCGCCGCGACCTCCCGGGCGGCAGAATCGACAGCCGAGACGTCCGGCGGAATGGCTGCGACCACTGGCTTCGTCCCGGGTGTTGACCGGTCCAGGCTCGGCGGTCGGCCGGCGGGATTGACGACGAGCAGGACCTCGCCGTCATAGGGAGAGGACGGCTCGGGTGCGGTCGCCTGCTCGCTCCCGCCGACATAACGCCTGCTGAAGACCCGAAGCACGTCGTGCTCCGCGCTGTGACGGGCAGCGACGACGGGCGCGGGCCGGTCGATCCCCGCCACGATCTCAGCCAGCGGCTCTTCCAGCGTCCGCAGACGTGCGGCGTCGAGGAGATAGCCAATGTCGACGTCGCTGCCGTGCCATATCCGGTACTCGTCGGCGAAGTCCCGGTAGGTGACGATGCCCCCGCTCTCCAAGTCGGCCAGTGCGGCTCCGGCGCCCCGGCCGGACAATGTCAGCAGTTGCTGCGACGCTCGAACGGTTCCCGTGGTGGACACCAGGTTCAACAGGGCGACGGCCTTGGCCATCCGTGCCTGCGGCGGCGTGAGGCCATGGGAGTCGCGCAGCCGGGTGGCGATCTCGGTCCAGCGGCTCGACTGGCGGGCCGATGAGATGCTGAGCGCACCGCTGGCAACGAAGTAGTCGTACACCGCGTCGAGGCCCAGAGACGGCAACGGACCTCTGGCCGGCAGGCTCGTCTTCTGGAGGAACGACTGAACGCCGTCGGGGTGCGGGCCCGCGAGGAAGGAGAACAGCGTGCGCTCGTGCTGGCCGTAGCGGCTGCACAGCTCGGGCAGCACCAGCGCCGCCAGCGGATGCAGCGGATAGCAGGAGGCGATGACGGCCGGATCGGCGAGTTCCGCGATGCCGAGTGTCCGCATCTTCTGGGAGTGGGACCGTGCCCAGCGGTCGATGCGAGCCTTCAGGCGCTCGTCGCCGACGCTGAACACGGTGCCGATCAAGGAGCGGGTCTGTCCGGGAGACTCCACGAACGACACGTCCTCGAAACGGCCCTGCACCTTGGCCCACTCGCGGCGCTGCACGCTGTCTGCGCCTGCGAGGCAGTCCTCGAACGAGAGATGCTGCAGCGTGACCACGAAGATGGGCAGGCCCGATCCCTGACCGGCTTCTGCGAGCTGCTGCAGCAAGTACGGATCCGCGTCGCCACCGTCGCGGATCGATTCAAGGTTCTTGCCGAACTCGTCGATGATCAGAAGCAGCGGCGCGTCCCGCGCGAGGCTGCGGGCTATGTCTACGAGAGTCGACGGCGACGGGTCCGAGTGGCGCCGATCGTCCTCAGCGGGACCGCCCTCCAGGGCGCCGATCAGCTTGGAAGCGTCGACAGACCAATCCGCCGGGGGGGGGGTAGGGCCATTGCGGCGCACGGCGGACTGCAAGGCACGCAGCACGGTGGCGGCGAGCGGCTCGCGCGCCGCGGTGACCAGGCCGCGGCTGAAGCCGCGGTCGAGGGTCTTGTGGCGTCGGTGGGCCTTCCGGATCAGGTCACCCGTCTCTGCGGACGCGTCGTCGACAAGCCCCAGTGCGGCGCGCTGAAGTCGCGAGCGGCCGCCGAAGGCCGCATCGAGCAGCAGGGCCAGCGACGATTTGCCCGATCCGTACGGTCCGGTCAGCGACCACGCGCCGCCAGCAGAGCCAGCCGCTGCGGCCGTCGCGATGCGCTCGATGACATCGAGGCCTCGGGCGGTAAGGACGTATCCCTCGAGCGGCTCGGACCGGGCGAGATCGCGCTCAAGGTTCGCCGAGCGGGCGAAACGGCCGCTGACCTTGATGCTGTCGGCCAGCGTCGGCATCAGGCGACTCCAGTCAGGACGTTCAGACTCCGCAGGCTGTCCCGCGAGTTACGGCCCGCTCCGAGGTCCTCCAGCAGGTTGTCGTCCACTGCGGCGTCGCCCTCGCAGCCGGCGCAGACTCCCGACGATGACGCGCCGTAGTAGTTGTCGAGAACTGCGGTCGCGATCTCGGAAGGATCGCCCGTGCAGGCGAGTTGCCACGCCCCAGCCGGAGTGGTGAGGCCCAGCCCGTCGGTTCGATCGACGGCAGGCCTTAGCGCGGCCAAGAGCTCTGACTCGTTGAGCTTGAAGGCTCGGCCGGGGGTTCCGGGCTCGTGAGCCAGCCGACCCAGCGTGACGGTCCTGCCGCCGGTGCCGGTGCGGTCGATGTAGTCGAGCACCGCGTAGGCGACCATCGCCGGGGGCAGCGTCGGCTTCGGACCGAGCGTGAACCGGTTCAGGCCGGTTGCGGGCGACCGTCCGAGCAGACTCAACTCCCGTAGCGGGCAGTCGAGCAGGTCGTCGATGCTGCCCCGCCGGGAACGCTCCACAGGTGCGTAAGTGCGCAGCAATGCGCTGAGGTCCTTCCTGACCGACGACTCGTGTGGTGGTGTCCAATCGGCCACAGCCTCCAGTTGCGTGGATACCGCCTCTGCGAGGTCGGCGTCGCTGAACTCGACGGCGTTGAACTCATTGAACGTCAGCCACCAGACCGGAAGTCGCGAGGGTGGCGCCAGCAGCAGCCAATGCAACAGCCATAGCGTGCCCGGATCCTCCATGTAGGGATCCCAGCCCCGATGGCCGAAGAGGGCATGGCCCCGGCGGGTGGGCACGAACTGCGGTGCTCGCCGGTTCGGGGATTGCGGGTCTTCGGTGATGAGCTTGGCGGCGAGGCCCCAGAAGCGGATGGCTCGCACCATGTTCTTGCCCACTCCGATGACCACCGGGGCGTCATCCCGGCCGAAGGCGTAGGGGTCCGCGGCTGCGACGGCATAGGCCTTGCGGAACCATCCGTAGCGCGGGTGGAACGTCTCGTGCCGGGCGAACGAGCGCACCGCTGCCTCTGCCAGTCTCACCGGCCGGCTCCCTTGTGCACGGCACGAAGATAGCTTGCTGCTACGACAGCGGCTGGGTCTGTTATTTGAAAGCTTCAAGTCAGCGACGCGTTGGTCGCGGCCTGTCAGGTCGTCATGGCGCGTACACGCTGTACGGCGGGTATTGCGCTCTCGATGGCGAGGTCGACATCCGCATGCGTCGTGAAGCGACCGAGGCTGAAGCGGACCGACTCGAAGGCGGCCTCGTGCGACAGGCCCATGGCCACGAGCACCTCCGAGGGCTCGATCGACCCGGCGCTGCAGGCGCTGCCGGTGGACACGGCCACCGGGTCCATGTTGCTCATGACCGCTTCGGCGTCGGCGTCCTTGAAGCGCACACTGGCCGTGTTGGGCAACCGCCTCGACGGGCCGCCGTTCTGATGCACGCCTGCTAGCTGAGCCTCCAGTTCGGCCACCAAGCGGTCGCGCAGGACTCCGACCCTGGCTGATTCCGACTCTCGCTCGCCGGTAGCGATCCGGGCCGCGGCGCCCAGGCCGACGATCCCGGCGACATTCAGTGAGCCTGAGCGCAGGCCCCGCTCGTGGCCGCCGCCGTGGACCAGCGGCGAGAGGCGCGCCAGCGCATGACGGGTGCCGACCAGCGCGCCGACCCCACCAGGACCGCAGATCTTGTGGCCGCTCACCGACACCAGGTCCGCCTCCAGCGCCTCCATGTCGAACGGCAGGCGACCAGCCATCTGCGTGGCGTCGCAGTGGAACATCGCACCGGCGGCCCGTGCCCGCTCGGCGATCTCGCCCACCGGGTTGAGCACGCCGGTCTCGCTGTTGGCCGCCATCACCGACACGAGCAGGACGTCTGGCCCGAGCAGTTCCTCCACAGCGCCGGGATCGACGAACCCGCCCGGGGTCACACCGATCACATCGAGCTTCACGAAGCCTGAGTCGGACAGCCAGCGGGCCGTGCGGGCCACCGAGGCATGCTCAACCGCCGACACGAGCATCCGCGGGCGGCCTGCCGGGGCGGCCTCGGCCGCGCCTCGCAGGGCCAGGTTGTTGGCCTCCGTCGCGCCCGCAGTGAACACCACACCACCAGGCCGTCCGCCGACCAGTCCTGCCACATGCTCACGGGCCTCGTCGACTGCGGCAGCCTGACGACGCCCGAACCGGTGTACCGACGAGGCGTTGCCCACATCGTCCGACAGCACCGGCGCCATCGCCTCGAACACCCTGGGATCGAGCGGCGCCGACGCGTTGTAGTCGAGGTAGGCCTCTCTCACATGTCCTCCGGTGTTCTCCTGGCCGGACGTCAAGCGAAGCGCCACACAGGTCGTTCCGGGACCGTATAGGCCCTCCGCGCCAGGTGACCGAATCCCTGCTCGAACGCTACCTCCGAGTCCGAGTCGAGGCGCGGAGCGACAGCCTGACTCGCCCCGCACTCATGTCTACGTGATTGACGGGGCGTTGAATCATGGGAAGCCGAATGGCTTGAGTCAGGTGCTGTACGCATTCGATTTGACTTCCCTGTATCGAATTGAGTTGAAATAGCAGATGTGATGCGGTACAGTGCCTAGACGCTGTGGAGTTGGATCGCTTGGTCTGGCTCGACGGCCTCGGAGCAGCCCTCGCGGCGCCCCAGCCGATCAACCTCGAACGGACGGAGGGCCGGGATGGCCGCGACACAAGCACAGCGCGCTGCGCTGTACGCAAGCCTGGTGGACTCAATGGGCGAAGAAGCCGCAGACACCCTCATGGACCAGCTCCCGCCCAGTGACTGGGACCAGATGGCCACCAAGGACGACCTCGCCGGAGTCGAATTGCGCTTGCTGGCGGCCTTCGCGGCAGCGATAGCCGAGACCAACGTCAAGATGGCTGAGGGCCACGCCAAGCTCGTAGAGAGCCTGGCCGACCTGAAGGTCGCCATGCATGCGGGCTTCGCTGAAGCGGCGAAGGAGCGGGCTGGAATCGTCAAGAGCCAGGCCAGGCAGCTCTACGTCATCGTGGCCACTATCGCAGCGGCCACCATCTCGATCTGGATAGCCCTGTTCGCAGTAACCGCCAGCGTAACGGCGGGCTAGCCGACACTGTGGGGGAGGCGTCCGTCATGGGGGCATTCGATGCCCAGACCTGGGAAGATGTAGAGGGGTCGCCGTGAGGCGGTGCGCTAGGGCTCGACTCGGGTGACCGTGGGGACCCGGTCGATTGTCCGGTCGAACGAGGCGATTTCGGCCACACCGGCGGTCTCGGCGAGCGCGACCAGATAGGCGTCGCTGAAGTCGAGCCGGTGGATCTCGTAGATCTCGACGGTTCTCAGGAGCAGCCCGCGATCCGCGGTCTGGATGCTCCCGAACGTGATCATCGATCGAGCCGACTCGGCGATCTGGCTCCTCGGAACCTCATAGACGGACTCCAACACGTAGACGACCTCGGCCAGGATCAAGTCCGGCAGGATCAGTGCCTCGGCTGTTGAGAGGTACGCAGTGGCCCGAGCGGCAAGGTCGGGCGGGTCGCCCGTCAGATGACGGACCAGGACATTGGTATCCAGCAAGGCCGTCATCTAGCCCGTTGCGCCCACCGGTCTCGCGCTGCCGAACGCACCTCGTCCCAGTCCGCTCCGCGCTTGGCCGCCGGCACCTCCACCGTTCCGGCCAACTCCAGAAGGTCGGGAGTCCGGGCCATGATCGCCCGGTTCTGCTCCACCCTGAAGACCACCTTGTCCCCAGTCTCCAGAGCCAGCGCCTCGCGCACTGCCTTGGGAATCGTCACCTGGCCTTTCGAAGTGACCTGCGCCGCAACGTCCACCCTCTTCTCCTTACATTGCTACTAGAGTAAGGATAGCGGCTCGGAGCTCAGTGGGCGACGAAGCCGCCGTCGACGCAGAGGACCTGGCCGGTCATGAAGTCGCTGTCGGACGAGCACAGGAACAGCACGGTGCCCACGATGTCCTCAGGCCAGGCTTGGCGGCGCAGCGCCTGGCTCTGAGCCACCGCCTCCATCCGGTCCGGTGCGATGTGCTCGCCCACAGTCTCGGTGTTGGTCACCCCAGGCGCCACCGCGTTCACGGTGACGCCGTAGGGACCTGCCTCGCCGGCGAGGGCCCGGGTCAGGCCGATCACGCCCGCCTTGGAGGTGGTGTAGGCCGCCATCTGGGCCGGCCACACCAGATCGGTTCCCAGCGCCATGTTGGAGGAGATGTTGACGATCTTGCCGCCGCCCTGGCGCTTCATGTGGGGAAAGACCGCCTTGGCGCACAGCCACGAGCCCGTCACGTTCACCCGCTGCACCAGCTCGAACTCCTCCACCGGCACCTCCCAGAACGGGGTCCGGGGGCTCGTCCAGGAACCGGAACATCACCGCGGCGTTGTTGATCAGGATGTCCACCCGGCCGAACCGCTCGACCGCGGCGTCCACCATGGCCCCGACCGCGACCTCGTCGGCAATGTCCACCTCGATGGGCAGCGCCTCACCGCCTGCCGCTTCGATGCGCTTGGCCGTCGCCTCGGCCTGTGCCCTGCGAATGTCGGCCACCACCACTCGGGCACCACCGGCCGCCAGCGCCTCGGCGTAGGCCGCCCCCAAGCCGCCGATCCCGGCCCCGGTGACGATGGCGGTCCTGCCCGCGAAGCGCTCGGCCATCGGTACCTATCCCTCGCCCGCCCCGCCGGTGCCAGCAGGCTCGTTGGTCCCGCCGGACTCGCCGGTGCCGCCGGTGCCAGCAGGCTCGTTGGTCCCGGTGGGCTCGCCGGACTCCCCGGTCTCGCCGGTCCCCGGCCCGTCGGCGTCGTTGGTCTCGCCGGATGCAGCCGGAGGCACCGGGGCAAGGTAGCCGACGATCAGCAACAGAACCCCCACCACGATGAACGAGACCACCCGACCGAGCGCGGTGAGGCTGCTCAGATCGACCAGGAACAGCTTGGCCACCACCACCGCCATCCACGACGCACCGGCAACCCACACCGACCGCCGGACCATGCGCACGCCGGCCACCATCGATGACAGGGCGATCACCGCCCACAGGATCGACAGCGACGCCTGCAACTCGGTGGAGTCCCACAGCGACTCGAGATCCCATGGCACGTCCAGCCAGTGGCTCACGGTACGGGACGTCTCGGTCGTCGCCAGGACCACCGCCAGCCCGGCCAGCGGAGGCGCCCAGCGGGCATCGACGAGGCTCTGGAACGGGTGGTCCCACTCCGCCTCGGCCAGCCTCCTCCAGGCGAGCAGCGCCGCCAGTTGAACTCCGACCAGCACGGTCAACGGGTTCAGCACCGGCAGGTACAGCAGCGGCCGCGGGTCGGCCTCGTAGGAGACAGCCGCACCGAGCACCACCACTGCCGCCACCATCAGCAGCGGACCGGCGAAGGCCAGCAGGTAAGCCCGCCAGTGGGCCGCGACGGGCCACGGCAGCCAGCGGCGCCCGGCCATCGCCGCGCCCGCCAGCACGATCACAGAGGCGGCCGTCGCGAAGAACGGCCATACACCGTCAGCAACCCCGTCGAACTGCCAGTACACCTCCACAGCCACGAGCACGGCCAGTATCCAGCACCCGCCGGTGTGCAGCGGCGCCGCGGCGGACCGGAACGAATCCTCTCGCCTGCGCAGGAACAGGTAGTGGGCCGCCAACGCTGGAGGCCAGACGGCCCATCCCCAACGGTCGAGAGGATGGGACTGGGTCAGCAGCGACCCCACCAGCATCGCGGCCAGCGCCGGCAGGACCAGCAGCCCCCAGGCCTCGAGCTGGGGCCAGCGCAGCCGGCGAGCCGCCAGCGACCCGGCGGTGAACGAGCCCACCACGAAGGCCAGCGACGTCGACAGTTCGCCGCCGGCAGGCAGCTGCTGGACGATCTCCATCAGTCCGGCCGCGAGCCACCAGACGCTTCCCCAGCCGAGCGCCAGCCAACCCCAGAGGTGGTCGGCCTCGTCGCCCTGCGCCCGGCCTCGGAGCAGCCAACCCGACACCAGGCCGGCCACGGCCAGCACCAACGCGCCCAGGAAGTGCTCGTTCACGATCGCCGGCGCGCCGTCCGGGTAGGGGAGCGACTCCCCCAGATGCACCGCGAAGGACAAGGCGGCCAGCACCTGGAGCAGGGCACCCCCGCCCAGCGCGAGCAGCCGGCTGCGCCGCAGCCCCAGCCACACCAGGAACAGACCCTGAGCGGCCCACACCGTCGACGTGAAGTAGGAGTCCAGCGCGAGCGGGACCGCGATGGCGCTGAACACCACGCCCAGCCCGGCGTAGGCCTCCACCAGTTGGCGCCGGTCCGCGCCGAGCCGCCGCGATGCCAATGCCAGACCGCCCTGCACCGCGGCGAGCGCGGCCGCGCTTACGGCCAGGCCGTACTCCGTGTGCCCGACCGCCAGCTGCTGCAGCCCCAAGCCGATGAACGGCGTGCCGAACACCAGGGGCGCGGTCCACCAACCCCTCACGAACGGCATGCCCGAGGGCCGCGACTCGCCGAGCACGCCCTTGAGGTCGGGAGCCTCGCGCACGGCGAAGAGGGCCGGCAGCCCCACGTACATCAGCACGAACAGCGCGATGAAAGGCTGCGCGGAGACCCACTCGTCCTGCTCGTAGCGGTTCGACAGCCAGAAGGCGGTGAGGCCGAAGGTGAATCCGAAGCCCAGCAGGTTGAGCTCGGGCCAGGTCTTGAACCAGGCCACCGCGAAGATCGCCGCGTTCAGCACCGCGAAGAAGGCGAACACGACGACATGGTCCTCGGGCTGCGAGTAGGTCAGCACCGGCGCCAGGAACCCGCCGATGATGCCCAGGACCGCCAGCGACCGGGCGTCCTGGACGACCGAGAGCACTCCCGCGCCGGCGGTGATGATCACCACGGCCGAGGCCGCGGGCACGGCTGCCAGGACGTCGTACACGGCGAAGGCGGCGTAGGCGGTGACGTAGAGCACCGCGACGCCGCCGCCCTGGAGGCTCATGCCGTAGATCCGCCGCCGGTTGCGCTGGCGCCAACCGACGGCCAGGAGCACCAGGCCGAAGGCGGCCGCGGCCACCAGGCGCACCTCGATGGTCAGCTCGATGATGCCTCGCCGGTGGGCCTCCCGAAGCAGCAGCCCCACCCCTACCAGTGAGACCAGTACGCCCACCTTCACCGGCGCATTGCCGGTGGTCACCCATTGCTTGACCCAGTTCACGAGCCACGAGATCGGATCGCGGGCTGGCTCCTTGACGGTGCCGGGAGGCGCGGTCGGGGGGCCGGCAGCTGCGGGCGCCGGGGCTTGGGGCGCCCGGGTCGACGCGTCCGGGGGAGCGGGCGACTCGGCCGCCGCATCGGGCCGAACCGCCGCAGTGACCGCGGGCCGAGCCTCTGCGGGCAGGCTGGGTCGGGCGTCCGCGGGCGCCGTGGACTCGGGCTGCGCCTCGGCAGGCTGCGCCTCGGCAGGTTCAGCCTTCGGCCGGCTGCGCCTCGGCTGCCTGAGTCGCAGTCGCCTCAGCCTCGGCGGGTGGTGTAGAGCGCGCCAGCCTCGTGAGCCAGGCGTGGGTCTGCCGGGCCCACTCCTTCATCTCGGCCGCCCAGGCCTGCATCTCGTGGACCCCGGTCTGGGCCTCCTCGACCTCCTTCAGCCGCCTGCGGAGATCGAATTGCTGGCCCGCCAGAAGGCCGAAGGCGCCTCCGAGCAACAGACCGGGAAGCCCTGCGATCCCGGCGCCCAGACCTGCGCCGATCAGAGCGAGCAGCGCAGTCAGCACGGGGTAGTCATGACGTTCATGGCACGGGCTCGGCCAGGGTCTTGATCTCCAGGAACTCCTCGAACCCGGCCACGCCCATCTCCCGGCCGATGCCCGACTGCTGGTAGCCCCCGAACGGAGAGTCGGGGCCGTAGTAGACGCCGCCGTTCACCGCTGACCGTGGCCGGTGCGGATGCGCCGGGCCGCCGTCCGGGCCCGCTCGGCGTCGGCGCTGGCCACCGCCCCCGGCAGGCCGAACTCGGAGTTGTTGGCGATGCGCACGGCCTCGTCGTCGCCGTCGTAGGCGATCACCGACAGTACCGGGCCGGACACCTCCTGCTGGGCGATGGTGTCGTCCTCGCCCACGCGCAACTGCCGCTCATGCCACATGGGCCTAGACCCTAGGCCGAGCGGATGGACGCCGGAGACCGGGCTGGGCCGAGCCGCTAGTCGCGGGCGGGCTCCTCCAGCGGGGTCTAGGTCGAGCGGAGCGGGCAGCGAGTCCGGGTCGACGAACAGACCCGATGCGGCACCGGTGCCGGCCAGCGCATCGGCGGCCAGCAGCGCCGCGGCCGCCGAGTAGGTGGAGCGCTCCCGGTCGGGATAGCTCACATTGGCCGGGAAGGCCCGGCCGGTGAGGTAGCTGCCGTCGGGCTCCCGGAGCCGCTGGACCCACTCGAACAGCGACAGGGCAACGCCCCGATCGCCGGTCGCGAGATAGGCCATGACGCACTCGCATGTCTCGGCGGTCGTCACCCAGTCCTGGTTGCTGACGCAGCGCACGCCCTCGCCCTCGTGGACGAAGATCCTGCGGCGCGACGCCAGCCGGACCCGGGCCTCCGCCCCCTGCAGCACGCCGGCCAGGACCGGGTAGTACCAGTCCATGGCCCAGCGGTCCTTGGGGGCGAACGCCTCGTGGCCGAAGTGGCGGATGGTGTGCACCAGCCGGGCCAGCGCCAGCTCCCAGCTGGGTCGCTCCTCGCCCACCTGATGGGCGGCGGCCAGGCCGCATCGCAGGCTGTGGCTGATGGAGGAGGATCCGGTCAGCAGCGCGAAGGGCCACGGCCTGCCGTCAGCGTGGCGGGCCCAAAGGATCTCGCCCCTGGGGGTCTGCAACGCCAGCACGAAGTCGAGCGCCCGCTGCACCACCGGCCACATCTCGGCCCAGGAACCCGGCGTCGCCGAAGCGCAGCCAGTGATGCCACACGCCCCGTCGCTACGTAGGCGATCGTGTTGGCGTCGAGCTTGTCCTGCTCGATGCCGTCGGCGGTGTAGTACTGGTGCCAGGATCCGTCGGGTCGCTGGATGCGGGCCAGCCACTCGTAGGCCGCGTCGGCCTCGGCCCGGCGTCCGGTGACCGTCAGGGCCATGGCCGCCTCGACGTGGTTCCAGGGATCGGACACCCCGCCCGCGAAGCGGGGGATCATGCCGCTGGGCAGTTGGAGGTCCGCGATCGTGTCCGCGGTGGCGTCGGCTTCGGCTCGCGACAGCAGGCCTGCCCACCTCCGGTGTCTCCGGCACGGACCGTCCAGGCGTGCTCGCCGCGGGAGACGCCCCGTTGGTCGAGCGACGGCCGAGCGGCTGGCGCGGTTCAGGCTGCATGGGCCATGTCCGCGCTCTTACGCGCCCGCGCCGATCCCGACACCGGGAGTGGCTTGTCGGCGTACACGACCAGGCTCTTGCCCAGCAGCGGGTTGAGCAGTCTCTCGGCGGCCGCGGTCACGAAGGGCCGTTTCACAATGTCCCATTCGAGCAGCCGGTGGTAGGCGCCGACCAACCGGTTCTCGTCGACCTCCCGGTTCGGTCCCACCGCGCAGCGCAGCCACCAGTACGGGCTGTGGAGGGCGTGGGCCCGGTGCGAGCTGCCTGGCTGAAGCCCCGCGGCGGTGAGCTTGTCCGTGATCTCGCGCAGCCGGTAGATCCGCACATGACCGCCGGGCACGGCCGGCGCGTGGTACTCGCTGGACAGTTTCCAGCACACGGTCTCGGCCAGCCACGACGGGATGGTCACCGCCAGCCGGCCCCCCGGGCGCAGGACCCTGGCCAGCTCGGCGAAGGCCGACTCGTCGTCGGTGATGTGCTCGAGCACCTCCGAGGCGATCACCCTGTCGAACGAGTCGTCGTCGAACGGCAGTCCCAGCGCGTTGCCCTGCACGGGTGCGGCCATCACCGACTCGTCCACCTCGCCGGAGGCCACGAGCAGCCGGGCCAGGTTCCGGACCTGCTCGACCTCCGGGCGGGCCAGGTCGCAGGCCACCACCTCAGCGGCCCGCTTGAGGGCCTCGTAGGAGTGGCGTCCGAAGCCGCACCCCAAGTCCAGCACGCGCTCGCCGGCGCGCACATCGAGCCGGCGGTAGTCGACGGTGAGCATCAGCGGGCCGCCGCCTCGGCGCGCGCCGCGTCCTCCAGCACGGCGCGGTACTGCTCGACGGTCCGCTCGGCGGTGTGGCGCCAGGACCACTGGTTGATGACCCGCCGGCGACCGGCCTCGCCCACCCGGGCCCGGGCGCCGGGATCGTCCAGCGCGTCCCGCAGCACGGCGGCCAGCGCCTCAGCGTCGCCGGGCTCGGTCAGGAAGCACGTCTCGCCGTGCGTGCCGGCCACCTCGGGCAGCGCCCCGCCGGTGGTGGCCACCAGCGGCACCCCGCACGCCATGGCCTCGATGGCGGGCAGCGAGAAACCCTCGTACAGCGAGGGCACCACGGCCAGCTCCGCCTCGGCGTATAGCTCCACGATGCGGTCGTCGGACACACCCGACACGAACGTGACCGCGCCGGCCAGCCCCAGTTCGGCGATGGCCCGGCTGGCCGCGGAGTCGGACTTGGCCCGACCGATGATCGTCAGCTCGAGATGGCGCTCGGTGCGAAGCTTGGCCACCGCCTCCAGCAGGAAGCTCAGCCCCTTCATGGTCACGTCGGCGCTGGCGGTGGTGATCAGCCGCCCCGGCACCCGGGCGACCTCGGGCCGGGGCGAGAACAGCTTGGGATCAACCCCGACCGGCACCACATGGATCCTCTCCGGCGCCACGCCATGGTCCTGGACGATGTCCCGCTTGGACGACTCCGACACGGTGAGCACTCTGGGCAGGCGCTTGGCCACCCGGCTCTGCATCTTGGTGAACGCGTACCAGCGCCGCTTGCCGATCTGCTCCCTCAGGGTGCGGGTGTGGGCCAGCTCGAGGCGGCGGTCCACGGTGATGGGATGGTGGATGGTCTCCAGCAGCGGCCAGCCCTGGCGCTGCATGGCCAGGATCCCCCACCCGAGGGTCTGGTTGTCGTGGACGATGTCGAACTCGCTCCGGCGCAGGCGCAGGTGCCGCCAGGCCCGCAGGCTGAACGCCATCGGTTCGCTGAAGTTCCCGGTCACGAAGGACACGTGCTCGGCCACGTCGATCCAGTCCTTCAGCTCCCACGCCCTGGGCTTGCGCATGGGGTGGGGCGGGGCCCATATGTCGAGCCCTCCCAGCTTCACGAGCGGGACCCTCGGATCGAGCTCGGGGTACGGTGGGCCGCCGAGCACGGTGACGCGGTGGCCCAGGTCGGTCAGGGCGGCCGAGAGGCGGCTCACGTAGACGCCCTGCCCGCCGACATGGGGCTTCCCGCGGTAGGAGAGCATGGCCACGCGCAGGGGAACGGGCTGGTCCGCTGGGGCGGGCATCGCGCTACGACTCTCTCCCGGACTTCAGCGACTTTGCTGGTGCGTGCGGCCGACTCACGGTGGGGCGGTGTGTAGCCCGCTCTTGTTCGCTGCGCTCACGGGCCGCTCGGGCCACGGCCTCGCTAAGCGCCTGGTGGAAGCTGCTCATCGACTGCGCCTATCCGCTCGGCCTCTGGGATCTCTTCAACACGCGGCCGTGGCCGAGCGCCAGCGAGAGCGTCAGGACCGAGGCTAGAGCCACGGGCCACGCTCCCAGCCGGACCGCGAGCGTATCGCCGTGGCGCAGTTCCACGGTCGCCTGGATGACCCTGCTCTCGGACACCCCGGTCCGCTCGATCACGTTGCCGTCGGGGTCGATGACCGCGGAGAAGCCGGTCGGCGCGGCCTGCACCACCCAGCGGTCCGTCTCGATGGCCCGGAGGCGGCTGGAGGCGATCTGCTGGGACTGCACCACCGTCAGCCAGTAGCTGGAACCGTTGGTGGGATTGAGCACGATGAGGCCGTCGCCCTCGCCCACCCCGCTGCGGGCCCGGTGATCGAAGAAGATCTCCCATGAGATGGACACGGCCAGCGGGCCCAGCGGCGTCTCGACGGTGGCGGGCTCGTCGGAGGGCCCGGCTCGCAGGTCGCGGGGTGGCAGCTCCTCGCTGAACCGCTCGGCCTGGGCCCGCAGGGGGACGTACTCACCGAAGGGGACCCGCTGCACCTTGTCGTAACGGTCGCCCTCGCTGCCGTCGGGAAGGTAGACGAGCGAGTAGTTGAGGTTGGCCCGGCCGTCGGGGCTGCGCTCGAAGAACCCCGCCAGCAGCACCGCGTCCAGCTCGCGGGCCAGGTCCGACAGCTTGGCCCGGGCCTCCTGATCGGTGAGCAGCGGCCGGTCGCAGCGCGCCGGCGTGATGGCCGAGTTCGGGCTGGGGTGGACGACGTCCTCGGGCCACAGCACCAGGTCCACCGGAACCTCAACCTGCTCGGAGGTGGTGTCCAGGTGGCGCTCGAAGACGGCCCGCTGCTCGCAGACGTCGGCCCTGGTGTTCTGGGGCCCGCCGCCTTGCACCGCGGCCACGGTGATGCGGGCGCCGTCGCCGGCGACACCGTCGACGGTGACCGGCTCAGCGCCGGGGGCCACCGTTCCGGCGAGCCCCGCGGCCAGCAGCACGAGGGCGCCGATGGCTGCGGGTCTCAGGCTCCCGGACAGGACCGCGGCCAGCGTCACCCCTCCCACCGCCGTCAGCGCGGTCAGCAGCAGCGGCCCCCCGATCCGGGCCGCGGACCCCAGCGGGCTCGACACCTGGCCCATCGCCATGGTGGCCAGCGGCACGCCACCGAAGGGCCACGTCCAGCGGAGCAGTTCGGCCAGCACCAGCGCCGCACAGAAGGCGGTCCGGCGGCGGTGGTCGGCTGGCACCAGCGCCCCGGCCGCAGCGTGCATGGCGGCGAAGCCGATCACCGCCAGGGGCCAGCCGACCAGCGTGAGGTCGATCATCCAGACGGTGGCGGGGCCCAGCCAGCTGACGCTCACGAGCGCGGACCGCCCGGCCCGCTGCCACCAGCCGGCGCCGGCCAGCAGCTCGACCCACAGCGCCATGCCGGCGAAAGCCAGCGGCCAGAACCCCCACGGCGGCAGCGACCCGGCCAGCAGCACCCCGGCCAGGACGCCTCGGACCCAGGGCGGACCCAACCTCAGCAGCGACCCGCTCTCACGGCCCGGGTCCCGGCCCTGGTGCGCCTGCGCCGCCACGGTGCTCAGTCTCTCGCCAGTTCGGGGCGCCGGTCGGCGCTCACTCAGTGGGGGACGCCCACGGTTCGTCGCCTCCCGACCCGAACTCGCCGATTTCGTTGCTGAGCTCGTTGAGTTCCGCGTTCAGTTCGTCGCTGAGCCTGCCCAGTTCGTCACCACGCTCGTCGACGAGCCCCGCAGGTGTCAGCCGGTGGACGCCGGAGACGGGATCGACGCCGCGGATCCGTACGGTCACGTCGCCGATGTACGTCACCCAGTCCGGCAGCCTGAGAATGTCGGTGACGGTGTAGATCTCGTCGGCAGGGGCGGCTGCGCACAGCTTGGCGGCCAGGTTCACAGGCTCGCCGACGTAGTCGTCGCCCTCGAAGAGCAGGGCCTCGCCGGTGGCCGCGCCCACCCGCACCCGCGCGCCCCGGCTGGAGAAGTAGTGGATGAGGTGGGCTCCCAGGGACAGCGCGGCCGTGGCGCTGGTGGACACCAGCATCACGCCGTCGCCCAGCCACTTCGCCACCCTCACTCCCCGCTTGGCCGCGACGCTGCGGGTGATCCTGCGAAAGTCTCCGAGCATCGCCACCGCCTCGTGCGGTCCGTGCGAGCGGGTGTACGCGGTGAATCCGCAGAGGTCGGCGAAGCAGAAGGTGCGGGTGACGCTGAGGTGGGTGTCGCCCTCGGGCAGTTCGTCGGGATGGACGGTGACGAGCGGCGGGCTGGCCACAGCCCACTCGCGCGCCGGTCCCGTGTCGGGCGCGACGAGCGGTGTCAGCACCTGCTCGGCGTCGTCGGGATCAGGGGTCGGGTTGGCCATCGGTTCGTTTATAACAGCCCGAGCCTTGTCACGGTCGCGGCGGCCCGCTGCCCGCTGCGAATGCAGGCCGGCAGCCCCACGCCTCTGAGCGCGGCGCCGGCCGCCGCAAGGCCGGGCGTCTCGCTGGCCAGGCAGGCCTCCACCCTCGCCACCCGGTCCAGATGGCCGGGCCGGTATTGCGGCAGAGACTGCCTCCACGGCCTGAGCCGGGCTTCCAGGCGGCCGCGGGCCACGGCGTCGCGGGCCGCGACGCCTGTCTCGGCGAGCTCGCCCGCGAGCGTGGACACCAGATCGTCGGGGTCGAGGTCCATCCACCGCCGATCGTCGATGCGTCCGGCCGATACCCGCAGCACGGCCAGGCCGGCGCGGGCGTAGTGCTGCCACTTGGACGACGCCCACGAGCAGGCCGTGGTCAGCAGGCCCCGGCTGCGGGGCACCAGGAAGCCGTTGGCGTCCAAGGGTCGAGCCAGGTGCTCGTCGGAGACGACGAACGTGGCCAGCGCAACGTCTGCGTACTCGATGTCGCCGAGGATCCCGGCCGCGTCGGGGGCGAGGGGCTCGAGCAGGCGGGCCGACTCCCACGCGGGGCAGGCCGCGATCACGCCGTCGGTTTCAAGGGATCCGCTCGCCGTGGATACCTTCCAGCACCGACCGCGGCCGGCGCCCGCCGCCGGCGTGACCTGCTGCACCGGGGTCGAGAGGCTCACCGCGTCCCCCAGCTCGGCGGCGAGCGCGTCGACCATCCGGGTGACACCGCCCCGCACGCTCTGGAACACCGGCGGCCTTCCCGCGCCCTCTTCGCCCGGGCGGGCAGCGGCCTGTTGGAGGGCAGCGCCGAGAGGTCCTCCGCGCCGAGCGGCCTCGTGCAGGGGCGGCGCACACGCCTCGATGCTCATCCGATCCGCCGATCCTGCGTTGATCCCGCCCAGCAGAGGGTCGACAAGCCGCTCGAACACCTCGTCGCCGACGCGGGGCCGCAGCACCTCGCCCACCGTGGCGTCGCCGTCGAGCGGCTCGGCGTCGCGGGCCAGCCCGCGGCGCAGCGTCTCCGCGCCCGCCTCCGAGACGATCCCGGTGCCCTCCAGCGCATCCGCCGTCCACGGGACGCCCAGCACCGACCGGTCCGGGAACCGCAGCAATCCGCCGTCGCCGAGGACGTAGGCGCCGCTCGAGGTGGGCGTCACCAGCTCGGCGCCGAGCCCGATCCGGCGGCACAACTCGGCCGCGGCCGGGTCGCGGGCCACGAAGCCGTCGGGACCCGAGTCCACGGTCAGGCCGCCGATGACCGATTCGTCAATGCTGCCGCCAACACGATCACCGGCCTCCAGCACCACCGTCTCAACGCCCTGGCACTTGAGCTCGTAGGCCGCGGCCAGACCGGCGATCCCGCCGCCGATCACCGCGACCCGGCCCGTCCCCGCCGCCATCGGACCGGTCACTCCTCGTTGGAGCGGGCCGCCCGCACCTCTCCCTCGTGGTGCACCAGCTGCACCACGCGGGCCAGCACGTCGGGATCGCTGCCCGGCAGGACACCGTGGCCGAGGTTGAACACGAAGCCGGGATGCCCCCCGTTGGCGGCCAGCACAGCCCGGGCGGCTCTGCTGGCCGCCGTCTCGCCGGCCAGCACCACCGCGGGATCCAGGTTCCCCTGCAATGCCCGGCCCGGACCCACCCGGCGGCGGGCTTCGTCGATGGGCACCCGGAAGTCCACCCCCACCACCTCGGCGCCGCACTCGCCCATCTGGTCGAGCAGCTCACCGGTACCCACCCCGAAGTGGATCCGCGGCACGCCTGTGTCGCCCACCGCCTCCAGCACCCGGGCCGAATGGGGGGCCACCCCGCGGCGGTACTGCTCGGGCGACAGGGCTCCGGCCCAGCTGTCGAACAGCTGCACCGCGGCCGCCCCCGCCTCCACCTGGGACAGCAGCGAGGCGATGGCGAGGTCGGCCAGGCGAGCCATGAGGTCGTGCCACAGTGCCTCGTCCCCCAGCATCAGCGCCTTGGTCCGGTCGTGGTGGCGGGACGGGCCACCCTCCACCAGGTAGGACGCCACCGTGAACGGGGCGCCCGCGAAGCCGATCAGGGGCACGTCGAGGGCATCGACAGCCCGGCGCACGGTCTCGATCACATAGGGCGTGTCGGTAGCGGGATCCAGGGGGCGCAGGCGGTCGAGGTCGCGCCGGGCCGCGAAGGGACGCTCCACGACCGGGCCTGTGCCGGGCACGACATCGACGCCGAAGCCGGCGGCATGGACCGGCACCACGATGTCGCTGAAGAGGATGGCTGCATCGACGCCGTAGCGGCGCACCGGTTGCAACGTGATCTCCGCGGCCCGGTCGGCGTCTGCGATGGCGTCCAGAATCGAGCCGTCGCCCCGCACGGCTCGGTACTCGGGCAGGGACCGGCCGGCCTGGCGCATGAACCACACCGGCATGCGCTCGTGGGGCTGGCTGCGGCAGGCCCGCACGAAGTCGCTGCCGTCGAATCGTTTGCTGCTCATCTTGGGCAACGCCAGGTCAGCGGCCGATCAGCCCGCGGCCCGGCGCAGGATGCCGGCCAAGAGCAGACCTGTCCGGTCGGAGAGGAGGCGGCGGACGGCCCGGTCGGCTTCGGCGGCCAACTCGGATCGCCAGACCTGCGCCGGATGGCCGCGGTCGGCCTCCTCACCGGCGTGACCGGTGCGGTCGACCTCTGCGTCGGTGCCGGTGTCCACGAGCTCCACCCCGCCGGCGTCGGGTTCCACCACCAGCACAGAGATGCCTCGACGGCGGAGCCCCTCCACCTCGTCGCGCAGCTTGTCGCCCACCCACTGCCGCCGTGCCGCCCGGAAGGCCCGCCCGTCGGACCACGCCAGCTCCAGCGCCTCCGACCACCAGGCGCGATCCGATTCGGCCGGCGTGGAGTCGCCCAGCCCCACGGAGTCCCGCGCCTTGGTCCAGGCATCCGACAGCGAGCCGCGGACTCTCGACCATCCCGCGGCGCCGCTCATCGGCGACGACACCACGACCAAGTCGAAGGCCGGGGGACCCATCAGGTCGGCGTTGGTGTAGGAGTGCACACCTCCGTCGACGTATCGCCGCCCGTCCACGGCGACCGGCTCGAACATCGCCGGGACGGCGCAGCTGGCCCGCACCGCCTCCGCCGCGGTGGCACCGATGTCGTCGCGCCCGAACACCACCCTCTCGCCGTCGGACAGCCGCACCGCGGTCACCCAGAAGGGCTGGGCGGGCCACGGCTCGGGGTGCAGCTCGGCCATTCGCTGCTGCAGGGCCTCGGTGGTCCGGGTGCCTCTCGGCAGCAGGCCCACGGCCGCATGCAGGGGTCGGGTCTGCCAGGGGGGCCACAGGGCCCTCGCGGCCAGGGTCGGCGACTGCGGCCCCTGCTCGTTCCAGTCCCGTTCGCTGCGGCCCTCGCGGTAGGGGGTTATGACCCGGTCGATGATGGCTTGCCCCTCCTCGCTGACGGGCTCGCCGCGGCGATGGGCATAGAGGTCCGCCGGTGGGATGCCGGCCCTCAGGCACAGGCCGGTGATCGCGCCGGCCGAGGTCCCCAGAATCAGATCGGCGCGGCGGGCGTCCCAGCCCGTCACCGCCTGCAGCCCCCCGACCACGCCCGCGTGCCACGCCTCCGCAGCCGCGCCGCCCCCGCTGAACACCAGCCCCACCGACACCGCGGCTGCTTCGCTCGGGTCCATGCAGCCGAGGATACGGAGATAAGATCGGCAGTTCCCCCGAATCGCCGGAATCCGCCCGCCAGCGGCCCGCTGCTAGCCGGCAGGACCGGTCGACAAACAGCATCCGCGGTTCAGCCTTGACCAGTCGACATCCCGATCTAGAAGCCGAGCAGGCTTACTTCGATCTCGCGCACGCCTGCCTCGACACGGCCCGTGAGCGGGCCACCATGGCGACATCGGTGTTCCGCACGGGCCGGGGCGGCACCACGCAGGCCCGGTTCGAGCGCGAGGCCATGCTCGAGGCGGCCCTGGCCCGGCTCACCAGGCTCGACATCGGCGACCGGTCGCTGGTGTTCGGGCGCATCGATCCGGCTGCGACGGGGGAGCGGTTCTACATCGGGCGCGTCGGCCTGTGGGATGCCGACCACGACCCGATCGTGGTGGACTGGCGGGCGCCGGTCGCCGAGCCCTTCTACCGGGCCACCGGCCGGGAGCCGCTCGGCCTGGAGCGCCGGCGGCACTTCGCGTCGCGGGGCAGCACGCTGCTGGGCATCGAGGACGAGTTCTTCGGCGAGAGGGCCGCTATCGGACTCGACATCGCCGACCGGGACTTCGACGGCTCCGCCGACGGCGCGGCCGTGCCAACAGACGGCTCGCTCGACGGCCGCCCGGTCTCGGGTGCCCTGATCGCCTCGCTGGAGCAGGCCCGGACCGGTCGCCTCGCCGATGTCGTGGCCACCATCCAGGGCGAGCAGGATCGCGTGATCCGCTCCGAGCTGCCCGGCGTGCTGGTCGTTCAGGGCGGACCGGGGACCGGCAAGACGGTGGTGGCCCTTCACCGGGCCGCCTATCTCCTCTACACGCACCGGTTCCCCCTGGAGAGCCAGGGAGTGCTGGTGGTCGGCCCGAACCGGCTCTTCCTGGCCTACATCGAGCAGGTGCTGCCCTCCCTGGGAGAGGCGGGTGTGGAGCAGGCCGTGCTCGCCGACCTCCTGAGTCCGGCGGTTCGGGTCGCGGGCCTCGACCAGGAGACCGTCGGGCGGGTCAAGGGCGACCCCCGCATGGCTGGCCTGCTGCGACGAGCGGTGCGCGATCGCCGCCGCCCGCTGCGCCGGGACCTGGTCGTCGGCTTCGAGCTGCAGCGGCTGCGCATCACGGCTGAGCAGTCCGCGGAGATCGTCGACGACGTTTCCCGCCGGACCCGCAAGCACAATGCCGGCCGCAGGCTGATGGAGGAGGCGTTCTTCGCGGCTCTGGCCGCCAGCGGTCGGCAGGCCGCCGACCCCGCCGAGGTCCGCGAGGGACTCTCGGATGTGATCGAGGTGCGGGAGGCGCTCGAGTGGATGTGGCCCGTGCTCACGCCCGCCCATCTGATGAACGACCTGTACGGGTCGAAGGCCCTGCTGCGCTCGGCGGGCGCGGGTCGGCTCTCCGATGACGAGATCGAACTCCTGCACCGGCCCCGGCCCGGGCACGCCTCCGAGGTGACGTGGTCGTTCCAGGACGTCCCGGTACTGGATGAGGCGAGGGCGCTGCTGGGGTACCGGCCCGGGCACCGCGACGAGGATGCGGTGCTGACGTACGGCCACATCGTGGTGGACGAGGCCCAGGACCTGTCCCCGATGGAGCTTCGCATGATCGCCCGGCGCAGCCTCAACGGCTCGATGTCGGTGGTGGGCGACATCGCGCAGGCCACTGGATCGTGGGCCCACGAGGGTTGGGAGTCGGTCCTGGAGGGCCTGCCCGATCGGCGCCCGCCGCGCCGGGTCGAGCTCACGCTGGGCTACCGGATCCCGGCGCCGGCCATGGAACTGGCCAACCGGGTGCTGCCCTACGCCGCGCCCGGCGCAGTCCCTCCCCGGACCGTGCGCACCGTCGGTGACGAGCCCCGCATCGTGTCGTGTGACGGGCAAGCCGATCAGAACGGCTCCGACGGCGCCGCGGCCTCGCTGGCGGAGACGCTGGTGGAGGTCATCGCCCAGGAACGGGCCGAGGTGGGCGAGGGCAATGTGGCCGTGATCGTGCCCGACTCTCTCCACGAGGGGCTCCGGGCGGAGCTGAAGGAGCGTTCCGTGGTGTTCGGCGGTCCCGGCCGCGCCGGTCTCGAGCAGCAGGTGACGCTGGTGCCGGTGCGCTTGGTGAAGGGCCTCGAGGTGGACGCCGCGGTGGTGGTCGAGCCGGCCCGCATAGTGGCTGAGGAGTGCCAGGGAGTGCGCTCGCTGTACGTGGCTCTCACCAGGGCGACCAAGCGGGTGACGGTCGTGCATGCCGAGCCCCTGCCCGAGCTGCTGACGGAGCCGTCAGCGGCCGCCTGATTCCTGTGCGGCAGCCTGAGTCCTGCGCGGCAGCCTGAGCCGCCGCAGTCAGGACATCTGGGTTGACACGGTGAGGACTCCCGGCGTTAGGGTATAAGGCATGCTTGATAGCGCTGCGGCGCCGGTCGCCGTAGCGGCTCCCTCGTCCCCGGTGTCGCCAGCGGCTGCTGTCCCTCGCCGGGGCCGGGGGGTCGTCGTGGACGCGGCCAGCGTGGTCCTCGGAGGGCAGCCGGTTCTGCGCGGCGCTTCGATCTCCGCGGAGCCGGGCAGCACCCTTGCGATTCTCGGTCCGAGCGGCTGCGGCAAGACCACACTGCTCAGGGTGCTGGCCGGGCTTCAGCGGCTGGAATCGGGCCGGGTGGTGTTTGGTGGCACGCTGATGTCGGGGCTCGGCGAACCGAAGAACGGCGCCGCGGGCAACGGAGCATCACGGAACGGAAACTCGCCTCACATGGTGCATGTGGCCGCCGACAAGCGGGGCGTGGGCATGGTGTTCCAGGACTGGTCGCTGTTCCCCCACCTGACGGTGGCGGCCAACGTGGCCTTCGGTCTGCCCCGCTCGGAGCGGCCCCGCACCCGGGTGCTGCCTCGGCCGGCCTCGACCCGGGTGAACGATCTCCTCGACCTGGTCGGCATCGGTGAGTTGGCCGGCAGGCTGCCCGGCTCACTGTCGGGCGGGCAGCAACAGCGGGTGGCGCTGGCCCGGGCCCTGGCGCCGCAACCCTCGGTGCTGCTGCTCGATGAGCCCTTCTCCAGCCTCGACACCACTCTGAGGGTGGAGGTACGGGCCGAGGTGGCCGCGTTGCTGCGGGAGCTGGAAGTCACGTGCGTGTTCGTGACCCACGACCAGGACGAGGCCTTCGTGCTCGGCGACGAGGTGGCCGTCATGCGCGACGGCCAGGTGATCCAGCAGGCCGCGCCGGCGGTGCTCTACGAGCGGCCCGCCGATCGCTGGCTGGCCGGCTTCGTGGGCGAGGCCGACACCGTGCCCGGCCGCGCCGAGGGAGACATCGCCTACACCTCGATTGGACCCATGAAGCTGCAGGCGCCCGTGCATGGCGACGTGGACGTGCTGTTGAGGCCCGAGGAGCTAGCCCTCACCGACGGCTCCTCAGGCACCGTCGATCACATCGAGTTCTTCGGCCACGACACGCTGTACTACGTCCGTGACACCGCAGGCGGTGTGCTGCGCTGCCGGGCCACCGGGTCTCCGCGGTTCGGCATCGGCTCGGGGGTGGACCTCTGCCACAGCGGGGAGCGCACCGTCGCCTTCCCCCGGGCCAGTTGAACGCCCAGGTCGGCCATGATCCGTGAGTCTTGATGACATGGGTCTTGGAGCGCATCAACCTCAGTAGGCGCATCAAGCGTACTTCGACGGGCTGTCCACAGGTCGAGACGCTCACGCCCGTTGTAGTGCTTCGTAGTTCTATGTAATGTCAGGCTGTCGCCATCAGCGTCCGAAAGTGGTGAGCCATGCCCCGTCCGACCTCGTTCCGTCTCGCCGACGAGTTGCTGGAGCGCATCGAAGCCGAGAGCTTGGCCGCCTCGACATCGGTCACCTCGCTGGTGTCGTCGCTGCTCGACGAGGGACTGAAGGTACGCCATTTCCCTGGTGTCGTCTACCGCGCTGGCCCCAGCGGTCGCCGCGCTGGGCTGGTGGGCGGTCCCGACGTGTGGGAGGTGATCCGCGACCTGCGGTACTGGCCGGGCCGGGGCATGGAGCGCGTCGAGCGCCTGGCGGAGGACCTCGGCCTGCCGGTCGGGCTCGTCAGGCTGGCGACGGACTTCTACACCGCCTTTCCCGATGAGATCGACGCCCGCATCGAAGAGGACGAGAAGGCTGCCGGCCAGGTCCGGCGCCGGGCACAGCGACGCGAGGCTCTGCTGTCTTCGTGAAGTGGCTCATCGACGAGATGCTGCCGCCGGCCATTGCTGGAGAGTTGAGCGCGTCGGGCCACGACGCGCTCAGTGTCGCTGACACCGGTCTGGCGGGCGAGCCCGATGAGACCGTCTACGCCGAGGCTCTCGCCCAGGACAGGGTCGTGGTGACCGAGAATGCCTCCGATCTTGCGGCGATCGTCGCGCATCGCCTCGCCAATGAGCAGCCCTGCGTGCCCGTGGTTCTGGTGCGCAAGGCCGATCACCCTCAAGGGGGCGCGTTGGCCCACCACCTCGCTCGGCACCTTCACCAGTGGGCGACACGCAACTCCGACCCCTACCCGGGCCCCCACTGGCCCTGAGCCGCTCCCGGCCGGGCTGGACTCAGAACTCGACCAGGGAGGGCGGCGCGGATACCTCCATGTCAAGCGACGTCCGCCAGCAAGCAGCCGCCGCAGGCAAGACCCGCGCCAGCGAGGCGGTGATGCTCGGCCCCGCAGACCCAGCGCTGCGACACTTGGCCGAGGGTCTCCGCCACCGTCTCGCCGCCGAGGCCATCCAGGGGACGGTTCTCTGCGACGAGACCTCCAGCGACGACTACACGCTGTTCGTGCACGAATGCGCCATCACCGAAGGCGCCGCCAACGGCAATCAGACACAACGCCCCCGCCGCATCATGCACTCGCAGCTGATCCGTGTCGACGGCGACGGCACAGCCCGCACCGTCTCATGGGATTCCCTCGTCAAACGGGTGGCTAGCCGGAGAGGTCCGCGCCCGCCTCGGCTACCAGGTCGGCGAGCATCCGGCGCATCTCCAGGGTGATGCGGTCGGCCCTTGAGTGGTACTCCAACGCCGGGACCAGCGGCACGGCCTTGGTGCCGATGCGCTGCAGGAGCTCCTGATCCTCGTCGGCCACCGCCAGCTGGAAGCCCACCGCCTCCGCGATGGCGTCGGGCTCGTCCTCGATGTCGGTGCGGTAGTCGGTGCAGTACAGCCGGGTGGTGGTGGCGTTCACGGGCTGGTGGCAGAAGCTGATCGTCAGCACCACGTTCTCCTCGGGATAGCCGATGCGCAGGTACACGTGGTGGGGGGCGGTGAAGACGAAGAGCAGCTCCCGCTCGACCACCTTGTAGTCGCCCTCGGATCCCGTCGAGTCGGCCAGCGACTTGGTGAAGTGGCGGTGGTGGGCTGTGAAGCGCCAGCCGTCGCGTTCCATCTTGTAGTCCCGCACCAGCTTGTCGTCCTCGTCGCCGAAGGTGGCCAGGTGCACGAACGGGAGATGACCCAGATCCAGGAAGTTGTCGGCCATCTGGGCCGCTCCCGCGTTCCAGTCCAGCGGCGGCAGGGGGCAGGTGACGAAGTCGGGGTCGTGGTGCTCGGGTACCTCCGGCAGGGGGGCGATGGGATCCTCGGGGGCGAGCCACACCAGATCCAGCGACTCGGCCACCCCGGCGGCCGCGGTGGCGCAGGCCCGGGCCGGGATCGGCAGTTCGGGGTCGACCGCCGGGATCTCCACGCAGGTGCCGTCGGCCGCGAACCGGAAGCCGTGGTAGGCGCAGCGCAGGGTGTCGCCCACGATGGTCCCCGCGCTCAGCGGCGAGTAGCGGTGCGGGCACGGGTCCCGCAGCGCGGCCAGCTGTCCTCCGAGCCGTACCAGGCACCAGCGCTCGCCCAGCAGGTCCACCGCCACCGGTCCGTCGTCGCCGACATCGGCGCTGCGGGCCACCGGATGCCAGCAGCGCCGCAGGGCCGGGTGCTCGTTGTCGATCCAGGTTGTGCTCCAGGATGGGTCGGCGTTCATCGGTCCCCCTGTATGCCCTTATATGCCCTTACCCGGCAGCCCCGAAGGCCGGTGTGATCCGGGCCAACCGTTCAACCGGGGCCGGCCGGGCCATCTCGTAGTCGTGGATCTCGGTCAGCACGTCGACGTAGCGGTCATAGAAGGCCTGGCGCTCGGGCAGGGCCTCGTGGAAGCGCCGCTGCAGGGCGCGGGACCGTTCGGCCATGGCGCCCTCGTCGACGCGGGTCGATCGGCCCTCGGAGACCACCGGTTCGCCGTCGACGATCACCGTGTGCACCGACTGTCCGTGCTCGGCCAGAACCAGACTCGTTGCCAGGCCCTCGGCGTTCACCGGCACATGGCGCTCGGTGTCGAGCAGCACGATGTCGGCTGCGCTCCCCGGCTGCAGCGAGCCCAGCGGCTGGCCCAGCGCAGCCGCGCCGCCCTGCAGGCACATCCTCCATATCTCGGGGGCTTGGGGCCAGCGCAGGTGCGATCCGTGCAGCGTCTGCAACAGCATGGCGAACTTCATGGCCTCGAACATGTTCTGGTTGTCGTTGGAGGCCGCGCCGTCCGCGCCGAGGGCCACACTGACGCCGCCCTCGAGCAGATCGGCTACCGGCAGGATGCCGGACCCGCACCGCAGGTTCGACACCGGGTTGTGCACGATGGTGGCCCCGCAGCGCTGCACCGTCGCATACTCGTAGGGGTCCATCCACACGCAGTGGGCCAGGCTGGAGCCCGGCCTCAGCATCCCGAGATCCTCAAGGTACGAGACGCTGGATCGCCCGTAGCGCTCGAGGTTGGCACCGATCTGGGTCCTGGTCTCCAGCACGTGGGTGTGGAGCCCCGCGCCGCGCTCGCGGGCCAGGCCGGCCAGGCCGTCCATCAACTCGTGGGTGCAGCGCTGCGGTGCCGATGGCCCCACCATCGGGGTGAGCCGGGCGTGGGCGCCCTGCCAGCGATCGAAGAACCTCGTCATGGACTCCAGCAGCCCGTCCGCCTCGAAGGGGTCACCGAGCGGCTCGGGCTTGGGCCCCGAAGCCCCTGCGAACGACATCGTGTCGAAGATGTCGAGATCGCCGATCATGGGGGCCAGCCCGGCCCGCATGCCGGCGTCGGCGTAGGCGCTCATGACGGCCTCGGAGTAGTCCTCGAAGTCCCACGGCGCGACCCAGCCGTGGTCGAGCACCGCGGTGCAGCCCGACTGCAGCATCTCCAGCGCTCCGGCCATGGCCAGCGTGTAGCGATCGTCGGCGGTGATGGGGGGCTTCCCGAACACTGCCCACATCAGCCAGAGGTCGAGCGGCAGGTTCGGGGTCGTTCCCCGGTCGAGGTTCTGGGCCGAGTGGGTGTGGGCGTTGATCAGGCCGGGCATGGCCACCATGCCGTCGGCCTCGACCACCTGGGCCGAACCCGGGCGAAGGCCGGAGCCGACCTCGGTGATGGTGCCGTCCTCGGCTCTGATGTCGGCCGCCAGCAGCGGGCCGTCGGCGTCGAGGATCGTGGCCCCCCGCACTAGGAGTTCCGTGGTGCTCATTGGCGCATCACCAAATCTGTAGAGAAACCCGTCATATGGGTGCAATCCCATACAGATTTCGCAAGGCGCGCCGCGGATGCCCGCTCATCACAGGTAGTCGACGTTGGTGCCGAGTTGCACGTAACGGCGGGGCGCCATCTCGGCGATCATGCGGGCCCCCAGGGCCTCGGCCTCGTCGAGGAGCTCCTCCTCGTCGATGGTCAGCAGCCGGCCCTCGTGCATGACGAGCCGGCCGGCCACGATCGTCGACTCGGCGTCGGTGCCCACCCCGTAGCGCACCAGGGTGGCCACCGGGTCCGTCGACGGGGTGAGCCGCACGTTGTTGGCGTCGATCACCGTGATGTCGGCCGCCTTGCCCGCCTCCAGCGAGCCGATCTCGTCGTCCCACAGCAGCAGCCGGGCCGCGTCGATGGTGCCCATCTCGAAGGCGTCGGCACAGGAGAACCCGTAGGGGTCGAACAGCGGCATGGCCGCCTGGTTGTGCATGATGTGGGCGATACGCATCAGCTTCAGCACGTCGTTGATGATGGTGTCGCAGCCCAGCCCGACGGTGATGCCCCGGGCCCGCATCAGCGGCACCCGGGTGACGGCCGACATGATGTCGGTGCACACCACCGGCGCGTGGGCCAGCTTCGCACCGGCTGCGGCCATCAACTCGATCTCGCGGTCGGTGGTGAGCATGGCGTGGATGGCCACGAGCCGCTCGGTCAGCGCGCCGATGGAGGCGAGGTGCTCCAGGGGCCGGAGACCGAACAGCGAGACGCTCAGCTCGATCTCCTCGCGGTCGCGGTTGATGTGGGTCATGATCCCGGTGCCCCACTGCTGGACCAGTTCGTCGGTGGCCAGGTAGCGCTCGTCCGAGCACGAGGGCACGCCCAGGTTGTGCACCCAGGGCCGCAGCCGTCCCTCGCCCCGCTCGAACCACTTCTTGAAGAACTCCTCGGTGTAGGCCAGGTCGTCGGCCAGCGCGGCCGGGTCGTCGCGGTACCACGACTTCTCGGTTATCTGCTCGTAGTTGCCGGCCAGCCGGGACTCCCGGTCCCACATGCCCCGGGCCAGCGCGCAGCGGATGCCGGTCTCCATCACGGTCTCGGCGATGGGCTCCTCGTGGGCCACCGTGCAGGTGGTCTCGGTCATGGTGGTGACGCCGGCCCTCAGGAGCTGGGCGAAGGCCACCCGGGCACTGACCCGCACATCGTCGGTGCTCTGGATGTCCTCGGCCGGGATGTAGATGCGGTAGATGTTGGGGAAGTCCTCCACCGTGCTCTCCCGGCACAGGGCCTGAGCGATGTGGTTGTGGCAGTCGATCAGCCCGGGGATCACGTAGCGCCTCGCCCCGCCGAGGCGGCGGGCGTCGGGGTGCCGGGCCCGCAGCTCGGCAGCCTTGCCCACGGTGGCGATGCGGTCACCGGCGACGGCCACCGCGCCGTCGGGGATGACCCGCCGGTCGGGGTCCATGGTCACCACCGTGCCCTCGACCAGCATCTCCACCGGCCCGGGACTCACTGCTGCGGTCTGGCTATCTCCGTCCATGGCACTCCTCGGTGGTCATTGTTGTCGACGCCCGCGTCCTCTGCGTCGAGGGCCGAGACGAACCGGGCCAGCTCGGCCTCGTCGACCCGCAGCTTGTGCCCCTCGGCCGGGTACGCGCCGCCGGCCACGTCGTCCCGGTACTCGGAGTAGGCGGCCACCCGCTCCGCATGGAGGCGCTCGTACTCGACCCTGAAGTCCCGATATTTCTTGGAGTGGCGCGGGTAGTGGCCGGTGTTGGTGCCGAGTATGTCCATGCTGAACAGGTACTGGGCGTCGCAGCCGGCCCCCGACCCCATGGAGATCAGGAAGAGCGAGCTTCGCGCCGAGATTGCGGCGGCCACCGGCTCGGGCACGAGCTCGATCTCGGCCGCGAAGGCGCCGGCCTCCTCCAGGGCCCGGGCCTGGCGCCATACCCGCAGCGCGGTCTCGGCGGTCTTGCCGGTGGCCCGGTAGCCGCCGTACCAGGTGCGGTGGGTGGGGATGAACCCGATGTGGCCCACCACGGCCAGGCCCTCGGCCGCGAGCCGGGCCACCGTGTCGAGGCTGGCGGCGCAGTACACCGCGTCGGCGCCGTGGCGGTACATGGCCATCCCCATCCGCAGGTACTCGTCGGATGTGGCGTGGACCCCGTAGGCCAGCGCGGCGATGATGAACGTGGTGGGGGCGGCCTCCCGGACCTCGCGGCTCATCATCTCGTCGGGCAGGCACATCATGTCGAGCCCGGCCTCCTCCGCCGCCCGGACCTCCTCGAGAGACAGCACGAAGATGTCGGTCAGCTGGCGCTTCCCCTTGCCGGCGATGAGCTCGGCGACGGTGGGCTTGGCCCGGGTCACGCCCTGAAGACAATCACAAGACTTTGATACGATCAAACACGCTCCATGCAGGATCCTCTGGACAAGACAGCCCTTCCACGGACCGGCCTTGAGGTGCGACGGCTGGCCTTGGGCACCGCCCCGCTGGCCTCGATCTTCTGGGGGAACGATGAGGGCACCGCGGTGCAGGCCGCAACCCGGGCCCTGGAGCGGGGCATCCGGTTCTTCGACACTGCCCCCTTCTACGGGCTGGGCGAAGCCGAGCAGAGGCTGGGTCGGGCGCTGGCCGCGGCCGGCGGAGAGCGGCCGGTCATCGCCACCAAGGCCGGCCGCCTGCTGAACCATGGCGCCGACGGCACGGTCGACGTCCATTTCGACTTCGGCCACGACGCGACCAGGCGGTCGTTGGAGTCGAGCCTCCAGCGTCTCGGCGTGGACCGGGTCGACATCGTGCACATCCACGACCCCGACGACCACATTCACGAAGCGCTGGAAGGCACCTACCCGGCGCTGGTGGAGTTGCGCGACCAGGGCATGATCGGAGCGGTGTCGCTGGGCACCAACTCGGTCGCCACCGCGGCCGCCTTCCTGGAGCGGGCCGACCTTGACTGCATGCTGGTGGCCGGTCGCTACACGCTGCTCGACCGGTCGGCGGCCGAGCTGATCGACGCCTGCGCTCGGCGGGGGGTGGCCTACCTGGCGGCGGGGGTGTTCAACAGCGGCGTGCTGGCCCGCCCCCAAGCCGGTTCCTGGTACGACTACGGCCCCGCCTCGGGCGACACCCTCGCTCGAGCCTCGGCCATCGACTCTGTGTGCCGGCGCCACGGCGTGTCCATCCGGACCGCCGCGGTGAACTTCCCGCTCCGCAACCCGAGCGTCACCGCGGTGGTGGTCGGCATGGCCGCGCCGGCAGAGGTGGACGAGAATCTGGCCGCCCTGCGCGCCCCGGTGCCCGGCGAGTTGTGGCGGGAGCTGGACGGAATGGAAATGCAAGCATGAGGGAGCGACTGGGATGAGGATCGAGAACGTGCGGGCGGTGCTGGCCGGCTACCGCAAGATCGACCCCGACATGGAGCGCAGCTTCGCGCTGGTGCGTATCGAGACCGACGACGGGACCGTCGGCTGGGGCGAGTCGTCCACCAACTGGGGCCACTCGTATCCCACCGTGTTCCGTGCCGCGGTCGACGACGTGTGCTCGCGGCACCTGGAGGGCCGGGACCCGCTGGCCATTAGGGACCGGGTTGCCGACCTCCAGGTGGCCCTCGACGGCTACCTCGGCTGGGAGGGCCTCAGCAGCCAGACCATCGGCGCGATCGAGATCGCGCTGTGGGACATCCTCGGCAAGACCCTGGGTGCCCCCGTGCACCAGCTGCTGGGCGGCAGCGCCTACGAGATCCCGCTGTACGGCACCGGCACCACCATGTTCGAGGAGAGCGCCCAGTGGCACGCCCACTACTTCGACCAGTGCATGGACCTCGGGTTCGCGGGAGTCAAGGTGCGCCTGGGCCGGACCCTCGAGGGCGACGAGGAGGCTGTGGCCACGGTGCGGGAGCACATCGGCGCCGGCAAGCTGATGGGAGTCGACTCGTACTGGTTCCACGACCCGGACTCGGCCATCGAGCTGTGCCGGCGGATCGCCCCCTACGGCATCCACTTCTTCGAGGAGCCCGTGCCCCAGTACCAGATCGAGGGCCTCGAGCGGCTCCAGCACAACTCGCCGATCCGGGTGGCGGTGGGGGAGCGGGTCTACTCGCCCCGCATGTACGCCGAGCTGGCCCGGCGGGACGCGGCCCGGGTGTTCGAGCCCGACGCCACCCTCACCGGCGGGATCCTCAGCTGCCTGGAGATCGCCGGGATCGCGGCCCGGTCCTCCATCGAGGTCATCCCCCACGTCGGTGGGCCCACCGTGGTGGGGCTGGCCGCCAACCTCCACTGGGCCACTGCGGCGAGGGTGCGGCTGTGCGAGTACGACATCGACCCCCACCAGCCGATGATCACCGACATCGGCCACAACCCCGGCCTGGCCCTGACCGACCTGGGCGGCGGGCACATCGCTGCGCCCACCGGTCCCGGCCTCGGCGTGGATGTGGACGAGGAGAAGCTGGCCGCCCACCCCTACCGGGAGGGCGACACCTACGCCGAGCTGTTCCCGGAGCACGAGTCGGGCCGCACCGCCGCCGGCAGCGGACCGGCCGACGCCTCCGGCGCCTGACCGGCCGGACCGCAAGTACCCTCCCGCCGATGGCCGCCAGCGCACAGCCCCAGCCCCAGGCTCACCGGGATCACGACACCCGGGCGCTGGAGGAGCTGGGCCAGGCGGTGCGCGGCCGCCGCAACCAGCTCGGCCTGACCCTGAGTCAGGTGGCCGACCGGGCCGGGCTGTCGGTGCCCTTCCTGAGCCAGGTGGAGACCAGCTTCGCCGCTCCCAGCCTGACGTCGCTGTTCGCCATAGCCCGCGTCCTGGAGACCACGCCCGAGCGGCTGCTGGCCGGACCGGTGTCGGCCGATGTGGTGGTGACCGGTTCGGATGAGGGCCCGCGTTACGACATCACCGACGCCCCCCAGACCGCGTTCCGCCGCCAGCTCAGCGGCCTCGGAGAGCCCTTCAGCGCCGCCGAGTATGTGGTCGAGCCCGGCTCACAGCTCGGCGGGTTCTTCGCCTCCGAGGGCCGGGAGATGATCCACGTCACCTCCGGGATGCTGGCCGTGGACCTCGACGACGGCGATGGCGGAATCGTCACCCACCGTCTGGCAGCGGGCGACACGATGATCTATTCCACGGCCACCCGCCACCGCTGGCACCACCTCGGATCAGAGACCACCCGCTTCGTTCACGTCTCCGCCCCCGGGTGAGCCGCCAAGACATCCGCTCATTGGATCAGCACCGATGTCCAAGGCCTCATTGACCCTGCTCTGAATTCCTTGTGCGCTAGGCAGTTGCGCTCGAAGACATGTTCGTTCGGACTCTGAAAGCCTATGCCACCGCCCAAGCGGACGTGATCACCGCTAGACATAGGGCCAACGCCATCCACCCAAACGGAGTTGCTTGCCGGATCAAAGCGAGTCAGTGATTCGGGAAGCCTCACAAAGGCACGTTCACTTCCACCGGAGTCTGAATGGGCCATATCTACGTAGATGCACGGTGGCTCGATGACTAGGACTCCCCACGCCATGGCCATCTGGTGCGGTGTCTCGGGGTCATACGGCCACAAGCCAGCCAAGGACTGATCGCTACTGTCGTTGAAAGATTGAGTCTCATCGGATGCACAACTTGCCACCGAGACGATGAGTACTACGATGACAACCAATACCAGCGTCGTGGTATGGGACGACCGTCTGGCGTTCTCTTGGTGAAGTCTACCTGCCTGGATTTTCATGTGACTGTCACGGCACCGTCGATCAAGACATCAACCCCAAGGAAATCCTCAACATCTCTTATTCCGGAGAATATGACGGTCTTATTGCTGCTTATGCAATCCGTACGGTTACTACCAAGCATAATTATGCCATATGCAACACCGTCGTTTGGAACGGCCGGACTCTCCGCCGTGCGGCGGGACGCCCCCGCGGCTGGCCCTCGCTCGCTGCGCGGAGAGGCGGCTGTTAGGGTTCGTCCCGATGGTTGAGGTCGGATCACGGGGCCGTGCCCTGGCTCGTGCGCACCTTGCCTGCGGGCGCATCGCTGGAGGGGCGCGGGCCATCGCGGAGGCTCACCGCTTCGGAGTGCCCGAAGGCCCGCACGAGAGGCTGTGGACCGGGGAGTATCACTGCACCGCTGTGCATGTGTACGCGGAGTCGCTGCCGGGGTCCTACCAACGCGACATGGCGTCACTGTTCCACCACGGCGCGGACACGATGATGAAGCAGACCATCCCGGCCGGGTTGGCCGAGGACTGGCTGATCGTCGCGGCCTACATGCGAGAGGCCAGCGCGGCGATCACGTCGTGGCTGGAATCGGAACCGTCTCCGCCGGCGGGCGGATTGCCCGAGATCGACGAGCACACTCCGACGGTGATCCGATTCGACCGCTTGGCCGAGCTGGTCACCCACTCGGGCGCTCTGCGGCTGGAACAGGCCGCCGTGGCGGTGCAGCACCATGTGGACGTCCCATCAGCGCTGGTGCTCAACGACGTGCAGAGGCGGCTGCTCAAGCGTGTGGCGTCGGGAACCGCAATCGTCGATTTGGCCGAGGAGTTCGGCTACTCGCGCAGCTCGATCTACCGGGAGCTGTCCAGGCTGTGGGAGGCGCTCGGCGTGCCCGACCGGGTCCATGCGATCCGCAAGGCCACCGAGGAGGGCCTCCTCGACTGAGCCGACGGCTTGCTGCGCAGTGCGATGCCGTTGTGGGTTCGTCGTTTGACGGACCAAGAGGGCCGTCAGCTTCAGCGGATCGTTCGCCGGGGCAGCGGCAGTTCAGCCGGGTCGGTGGTGCGCTGGCGGCGGGCTCTGGTGGTGTTGGCGTCCGCGGGTGGCAACACGGTGCCTGTGATCGCCCGGCTGATGGCTACCTCTGAGGATCGGGTGCGTGAGGTGATTCACCGGTTCAACGAGTCCGGGACGTCGTCGCTGGACCCTCGCTGGGCGGGTGGCCGTCCCCGCCGGATAACGACTGACGACGAGGCTTTCATCGTCGAGACGGCGAGCGCGCGCCCCGAGGCGCTGGGGCTGCCGTTCACGCGGTGGAGCCTGCGCAAACTGGCGGCGTGTCTCGCCGCCAACCACAGACGCGTCGTGGTGGTCGGCCGTGAGCGGCTGCACCAGATACTCCACACCCACGACGTCGCCTTCCAGCGGACCAAGACCTGGAAGGAGACCAACGACCCCGACCGCGACGCCAAACTGGCCCGCATCGAGGAGGTCCTTGACCAGCATCCTCGGCGTTGCTTCGCGTTCGACGAGTTCGGGCCGCTTCAGGTCCGGCCCACCGTGGGCTCGGCGTGGGCGTCCGTGCGCCGGCCCCAGCGCCAACCGGCCAACTACAACAAGACCCACGGAGTGCGGCAGTTTGAGCCTCACCGGGTAGTGCGCAGGCTCCGGCCCTTGAGAGGATGGAGCCATGTCAGAGCAGAGACGTCCGGGGAAGTATCCGGATGAGTTGCGTGAGCGCGCGGTGCGGATGGTCTTTGAGGCCGAGGGGCATTGCGGTTCTCGGTGGTAGGCGGTCTCGTCGGTGGCGGAGAAGTTGGGGCCGACGCCTGAGACGGTGCGCAAGTGGGTGCGCCGAACAGAGATCGACGCGGGCCGCCGGCCCGGGCTCACGACTGATGAGCGTGAGCGGCTCAAGGGCCTCGAGCGCGAGAATCGGGAGCTGCGCCGGGCCAATGAGATTCTTGAGTCCAGGTCGGCTTTCTTCGCGGCCGAGCTCGACGGCCGGAGACGGTGATGGCGTTCATCGACGCGTATCGGGGCCGTTTCGGGGTCGAGCCGATCTGCAGGGTTCTGCAGTTCGCCCCGTCGACGTATTGGTCCGCCAAGCGCCGCCCTGCGTCGGCCAGGTCCAGGCGCGACGAGCAGCTCAGAGTCGAGATCGCTCGGGTGCACGCTGAGAACTTCGGGGTCTACGGCGCGCCGAAGGTGTGGGCCCAGCTCAACCGCGAGGGCCATCGGGTGGCGCGCTGCACTGTGGAGCGTCTGATGCGAGAGTTGGGCCTTCGCGGTGTGATGCGGGGCAGGCCACGGCGCACCACTGTGGCTGACACATGTCCGTCGGCCGCGGCAGCGGACGCAGTGGCTTCGGCCGTGTCGGGGGACGTGTTGGCGCGGTGGCCGTGTCAGGGCCTGATAAGGGGGAAGACCTCGCCAGCTACCAGGTCGCCGGTGCTCAGGCCGTGGGGGAGCATCTTCCAGAACACCGCGGCCTGCTCGCCGAGGTCGAGATAGCGGGTGTCGGGGTGGGCGTAGCGGGTCGACAGGCGCCGGAAGGGCCGGTCGGCCACCTCGCGGATGCCGGTGGAGTGCAGCATCCGCGAGTCGATGGCCACCGCGTCGCCGGCCTTCAGGTCCCAGGTGGTGACCGGGAACCTGTCGGGGTCGGCGTCCACGTCGGGAACCGGCTCCAGCTCCGAGGCCCCGCCGATGGTGTCGATCGACGACGAGAACTCGATCGGCGCGTAGGTGATGCCGGTGGCGTGGGAGCCCTCCACCACCCGCAGGGCGGCGTCGGCGGTCACGTCGTCGAGGGTCACCCAGATGGTGACGAAGGGCCGGTCCAGGTTGTAGTAGGGGTGGTCCTGGTGCCACGGGCTCCGCGAGACCGCCCCGGGCTCCGAGCAGAACCACTGGTCCTCGATCAGCACCGCGGCGTCGGCCCCGCACAGCTCCGCGCCCAGCGCGGGCAGGTTCGAGGAATGGGTCGCCTCGGCGATGTCACCGTCGTCGAACCAGCGGAACAGGTCGCTGTCCACCTTGGGCTCGCCCGGCGGTGACAGCACCCCGTAGAACTGGCTGGGGTCGGCCTGGCAGCGCGCGATGGCCGCGTGCAGTCGCTCGCACCAGCCGCGGTCCAGCAGCCCCGGCACCACCACCGCGCCCTGCTGGACGAAGGCTTCCCTGCGCTCGGTGCTCGTGTCAGCGGGCACGGGCGGCTCTCGGGGCTTGTGGTGGCCGGTCGGGTCCGCCGGGTCGTTGGCGTGTCGGGCTTAGCGGGCACGGGCGGCTTTCGGGGCTTGTGGTGGCCGGTCGGGTCCGCCGGCCCACCGCTACGTAGAGCTCAGCGGGCACGCGTCGCCGCCGGGGTCGTCATCAGCTCGGCGTAGTGGGCGAGGTAGCGCCGCTGGGGGGCCTCGGAGGTGATCGGCCCCTCCACGGTGGCGCCCTCGCCGTCGCCGGCGTCGTCGGGCAGGCCGCGGCTCATGTCGATCCACTCCATCTCCGGGACCTGCAATCCCCGCTGGACCCGCTCGAACATGTCCAGGTCGTCGGGGGTGCCGAAGTTGACGAAGTCCTCGTCGACCCGCAGCCGCAGCATGTCGATCTCCGGCGGCGCCCCCGGCGCGGAGGTGAGCCACAGCTGGAGCCTGGTCCGGTCCACCGCCACCGGCTCGACCACCAGGAGCTGGTTTCCCACGAAGATCAGGTTCGGGAACAGCGACAGGTTCAGCATGCTGCCGGTGGCCAGGTCGAGCAGCTCGGTGGCACCCGCATCGGCCAGCACCGACTCCAGCGGCTCCCGGAACGGGACGTTGCGCATGGTGGCCCACGGCCCCTGCGGGATGCCCGGACGCTGGTCCACCACCATGTGCCCGTTGCGCAGCGCCCTGGACACCATCGGGGTCGACCCCGGGTCGCGGGCCAGGACGGTCTCGGTGTCCACCATCTCGCCGAGCGTGTTGTAGGAGTGGTGGGCGAACGTGGCGTGCAGGCCGTCGGCCGCGTTGTCCCACGACAGCTTCCAGTTGCCGGCGAACTCGAGGAGCTGGGGGGAGCCCATGACGGCCATCTCGCCGCCGGGATGGCGGTCGATGATGGTGTCGAACGCGTCGGCGGCCTCGCCCAGCCAGCCCTCCAGCGGCTCGGGGTCGGCGTTGAGGGTGGCGAACACGAATCCCCGGTAGCTGGCCGCCTCCAGCCGTCCCAGCGACAGGGTCGAGTAGTCCTCGACGGGGTGGTCGGCCGGGAACGGGATGGCCACCAGCTTCCCGTCGGGGGCATAGGTCCAGCCGTGGTAGGGACACACGAACCGCTTGGTGCAGCCGCTCGGCTCGCCGACGACCACCGTCCCCCGGTGCGCGCACCGGTTCAGCAGCACGTTCACCTCGCCGTCGCGCCCCCGGGTCATGAGCACCGGGCGCAGGCCCAGAGTGGTCGTGCGGTAGTCGCCCGGTTCGGGAATCTCGCTCTCGTGGCCCACGTAGCACCATGACGCCGCGAACACCCGGGTCATCTCCATCTCGAAGATCTGCGGGTCGGTATAGATGCGGCGGTGCACCCGGTGGGGTTGGACCAGCTGTTCGAAGTCGATGGCGGTCACGGCGACACCCCTACACTCCCGCTCTTGTTCGCTTCGCTCACGGGCCGCCCAAATCCAAAGAACAGCGCCCCCGGCCTCGCTCGGTGTCTCGTGAGGATCCTCACTAGTTGCTGCCCTTCCGCTCGGCCTCTAGAGCAGGAAGCTCGGATTGCGGACGCCGGTGCCGAGCGCGGGCACGACCAGGATCTTGGTGCGGCGCCGGAGGTCGTCGCCGACCAGCTCGTGGATCTGGCACCCGGCTATCTGCTGGTGGCGGCCGTGGCGGTGCTCGTCGATGAGCAGCGTCGAGCGGGTGACTAGACCTCCGCCCGGAGCGCTCCAAGCCTCGACACCGCCGACGACGCGGGTCGTGTGCGACGGCGGCTGCTGGCCCCAGGCGGACGGGTCGCGGCGCCAGCCGACACGCTCGGCCAGCCGGCGGCGGTCGTCCAGCAGCAAGGACTGGTCCGCGCCGGGATGGGCGGGCGCCGACAGCGGCACCCACAGCACGGCATCGTCGGTCCATCCGCACAGCCAGTCCTCGAAGCGGCCGGCGTCGAGGAGCCGCGCCTCGTGCAGGAGCACGGGCGCCGCCGCGGCCGACAGGTCCGGATCGGCCGGCGGGCGGTCGTCCATCGCCACGAGCAGGGCGGCCAGCTCGTCGTAGCGGGCCAGCACCTCGGCCTGTGCGTCCGAGGCCGCCGGCCCCGGGGCGCCCGGCGCGCTCGCCGCGGCGGCGGTCATCGTGAGATCCCCGGAGCCATGCGCTCGAGGGTACGAAGCTCGAACGCGGCCACCAGCCAGTAGGCGATCACGGCGACGACCGTCAGCACCGCCACCGACACCCACAGGATCTTGAAGTCGTTGCGGGTGAAGGCGGTGACCATCACCGCACCGATCCCGTCGCCGGTGGCCAGCCACTCGGCCACGGTGGCCCCCAGCAGGGAGGTGGGCACCGCGATGCGGGCCGAGGCCAGCAGAGCCGGCACCGACGTCGGAAGGTAGGCGTTGCGCACGTTGGCCGCCGAGGCGGCGTCGTAGGACCTGAGCACGTCGAGGATCCCCTCCGGTGTGCGGGTCATGGCCGTGTAGCAGTTGACCAGCGTCGGGAAGAACGACATCACGGCCACAATGGCGGTGGTGGTCAGCAGGCCCCGCCCCACGAACAGGATGATCACCGGCGTGGTGACGATGATCGGGACCGACCGCAGCGCCACCGCGATCGGCATCAAGGCCCGCTCCAGCCACGGCACCAGGATGAACACGAGCGCAGTCGCCAGCGCGCCGACAAGACCGACCACGTAGCCCAGCGAAGTCGTCCACAGCGTGGTGCCCAGCGCCCCGAAGATTATCGAACGGGTCTCGGGCGCCTCGGAGACCGAGAACAGCTCGGCCCAAACATCGAAGGGCGTCTTGGCGAAGAACGGCTCGATCCCGAACACCCACAAGAACGCGTACCAGAAGACGAACACCACCGCGATGGGGGCCAGCAGCCCGGCCAGCCGGTTGAGCAGGCCGGGCTCGATGCGGGCCACGGGCACTGCGCCCACATCCAACGCGGGCGACCAGGGGCACAGGTACCGGCCCAGCGCCCCGATGGCCAGGTACCCGCCGGTGGCCACGATGGTGGACATCACCGCGATCACCCAGATCCGGTCGGTCTGCAGCGCGCCGAGGGCCCTGACCGTGAGGATGCCCAGGCCCTGGTGAGCGCCGGTGAACTCGCCCACCACCGCGCCGAGGAAGGCGGCCGGCGCGGCGATCTGCAACCCGGCGAACAGCGCCGGGACCGAGGCCCGTATCCGCACTGTGCCGAAGGCGACGAGCCGGCCCCGGCCGTAGGAGCGGATCACGTCGAGGGCGCTGCCCGGCGCCAGGTCGAAGCCCAACAGCGCGGCCACGTAGGTGGTGAACACCACAGCCAGAGCCGACAGGGCGATGGGGGTGGCGTTGCCCGGTCCGGTGATCAGCCGCAGGATCGGGGCTATCGCGATGAACGGCAGGCAGAAGATGGTCAGCACCACTGCGCCGATGCTGCGCCGCAGCCACGGCACCAGCGTCGCGGTCACGGCCAGCGCCATCGCCGCCAGGTTCCCCCACAGGAACCCCCAGGCCGCGGTCTTGGTCGAGTGCCACAGATTGCGCAGGTAGAGGCCCGGGAACTCGAAGAACTCGACCACCACGGCGGTGGGCGGCGACAGCCGGTAGGAGCCCGCGTAGACCGTGCGGGCCAGCAACTCCCACAGCAGCAGCACTGCGATCCCGACCGCCGAACTCAGCAGCCGCGGCGGCACCCGGTCGAGCCGGCTGCCGCCCGCCGGGCGAGTCGGCGCGGTGGCCGCGGTCTCGGCGGTGGCGCTCAACTGGGGTCCGTGTCGAGTTGCACGACCTGCCCCTCGGAGCGGTGCAGGCTGGCCGAGACCGCCTCCACCTCGGCGTGGAACCGGTCGGTGAGCAGCAGCTCACGGGTGCGGGGTCGCTCGAAGCCGATGGTGTGGCGGGCCACGATCCGGCCCGGACGGGGCGACATGACCAGCACCTCGTCGGCCACATAGACCGCCTCGGGGATGGAGTGGGTGACCAGGATGGTGGTGGTGCCCCGGGCCGTCCAGATCCGCTGCAGCTCGTCGTTGAGCTGCTGGCGGGTCAGCGCGTCGAGGGCCCCGAAGGGCTCGTCGAGCAGCAGCAGGTCCGGGTTGGTGACCAGCGACCGGGCGATGGCCACCCGCTGGCGCATGCCTCCCGACAGCTGCGAGGGCCGGGCCTTCTCGAATCCCTGCAGGCCTACCAGTTCGACCAGTTCGTCGACCGCCTCGGTGTCGTGGCGCCGGCCTACGAGCTCCAGCGCCAGCCGGATGTTGGTCGTGACCGTCCTCCACGGCAGCAGCGACGGATCTTGGAAGGCCACCCCGATGCGCTGGCCCCGCCGCATCTCGTCGGGCGACGAATCGTCCATGTCGATGGTCCCCTCGTCGGGGGTGTCCAGACCGGCCACCAGGCGCAGCGCGGTGGACTTGCCGCAGCCCGACGGCCCGATCAGCGCGGTGAACCCGCCCGCCGGCACGTGCATGTCGAGCCCGCGCAGCGCGGTCACCTCGTCGCCGGCGAGGGCGAAGGTGCGACCGACCCCGACGACGTCTACCGGCGCTCCCCGCCGGGCCATCACCTGCTGTGGCTAGAGACCGCTATGGCTCCCCGCCGCTACAGCACCGGGCCGTCGGCGTATATCTCCTCGAGCAGCGACCGGTCCCAGAAGTCCTCGGTCACGTTCACGCCCAGCGCCTTGAGGACCCGGATGTTGTCGGCCACCGACTGGTCGGTCCACCACAGGAAGCCGCTGGCGTCGGTCACGTCGCTGAACATGAGCTTGACGAACTCGTGGGCCTTGACCCTCTCGGTCTCCGCGTCCATGCCGGCGTCGGGGAACCGGTCGACGGTCACCTGTGCGGAGGTGTCCGGGTCGGCCTTGTGGTCCTGCCAGCCCAGGATCTCGCCCCGCAGCAGCGCGAGCACGTCGTCGCGGCGGTTCGCCAGCGTGTCCTCGGTGACGATGTAGGTCTGGCTGTGCACCGCGTAGCCGAAGTCGGCGAACAGCATGGTCGTGTTGTCGATGCCCTGCACTGTCATGGCCACCGGCAGGTCGACGAGCCAGCACAGCAGGCTGTCCACCTCGCCGTTGACCAGGGGGGCCGGGTCGTAGTCGGCCTGGATGACCTGGATGGCGTTGACGTCGACACCGTTCAGCGACGACAGCAGCTCGAGGTCGAGCTGGTTGTTGAAGGCCATGCCGAGCTTCCGACCCTCCAGGTCCTTGGGCTCGTTGATCGGGTTGCTCGTGAGCGAGGCGATCACGAACGGGTTGCGCTGCATGGCCACGCCCACGACCTTGAGGGGCGCGCCGTCGGCCCACGCCTGGCCGGCAAAGTTGGCGGCCGAGATGCCCATGATGGACTGGCCTGCGATTACCGAGGTGTCCGGCGACACGCCCGGCCCGCCCGGTACCAGGGTCACGTCGAGGCCGTTGGCGGCGTAGTGGCCGTTGGCGTCGGCGAGGTAGGAGCCGCCGAACTGCACCGAGTCGAACCAGCTCAGGTGGAAGTTCACCGGCGTGAGGGCGACGGGCGCGGGCTCGGAACCGGAGCACGCCGTGATGAGGGTGCTGCCGCCCAGCAGCAGCCCCGCCCCGGCGGCGGTTCCTCCCAGGAACGTGCGTCTGGAGAATTGGTTGGCGGTCATGGGGTCCCCCTGTTCAGGCAGCCTTCGGCGATGAGCCGTCGAAGGCTGGGCTCACTTTGATCACATCAAAGTATCACAGAAGGAGGGGCTGCGCCCAAAGGCGAGCGCAGCCCCAATGTGCTGCCGGAGTCGGTCGCGGCAGGGGTGGGGCGCGGCTTCAACAGCGGCCGATGGGTGCGAGCCGTCCTTCCACGATCTCGTGGAGTTCCACCAGAGGCTCGCTGGTCTTCCAGTACTGCGGATCACCGATGGCGTAGACACGCTCGATCGACCCGTCCCGGTAGGACCGGGCCGTCCCTGCAACCACTCCGTCGACCGAGACAGCCACCGCAATCCCCGCACCGGCGGTGACGTTGATCCGCCCGTACACGAATCCGACCGCACCGCTGGCCTCTGGGGTCGTGAGCGGTCGTTCCAGGGTCCAACAGTGCTCGGATGGGCTGATCGTCCGGTCAAGCGTCGGCGTGCCGATCAGGTCGTGGGCGCCGCCGAGTCCGTAGAGGCTGCCCGAGGTGCCGTCGCCAAAGACGCCGTGCATGCTGGCGGCACGCGCATCCACGATGGCGCCTAGGTCGCCGGGAACGTCGACCATGCCGTAGGGGCCCCGCACCCGGCGATCCCGGGTCGGGTCCGCCACCGCGAAGAGGTTGTGGCCGTCGAATGCCCACGGCGGATCCAGTCCGAGCTTGGCCGCGAGGGTCGGGACGACGTCGATGAGTTCCACGGGCTGGGGTTGGACCGTGCCTGATCGTTGGCCCGGTTCCTTGTAGAGCAACGGCACGTTGGCGATTCCCGCCGTGTTGGCCTCGCCGATCCCGCGGGATCGCTCGCCGGGCACGAAGGAGATTCCGTGGTCGGCGGTCACGATGACAATGGCCCGATCGAAGTCGCCGATTGCCTCCAGCCGGTCGAGGTACTCCCCCAGCAAGCGGTCGACCAAGCCGAGTTGCAGCAGGTGCCGCTGCTGCCCGAAGTGGGCGATGGCTGGGTCGTCGTCCCATTTGGAGAAGTACCCGGGAAGCTCGATGTCCGCGTAGGTCGAGCCGTCGGGCCTGAATCGCCAGGGCACGTGGGGCAGCAGGGCGTGGAGGTAGTGAAGGCGGGGCAGTTCGCTCTCTGTCAGGGCCGCGACCGCGGCCCGAAGGTCGGCGACCCGCGTGTCGATGGTGATCAGGCTGTCGAGGAAGGCCGTGCGCTCCTGCGCGAGGCGCTGCGGGTCGACCGGATCAGAGGCCGCTTCTGATCCCGATCCCGATCCTGTCAGCAGCTCTGCCAGGGGATCCTCCGCAGGCGGTGCTGGGGTGGTGGCTGCGGTCGTGGTGGTGGTGGAGGAGGTTGTGGTGGTGGCTGCGGTCGTGCTTGCCGGTGTGGCTGCGGCGGTTGTGGGAGGGGAGGCTTCGGGCGCGGCTGAGGTGCCGTGCTGGGAAGCCTCCACGGTGAGGTCCCGGGCGACCGGTTCCAGTCCGAAGTTGCCCCACGTAGAACCGATGGATGGGAGTCCGAAGTCCACTCCTTCGGGAACCGCGAGATGCGCGAGCACGATGGCGGCGTCCTTCAGCAACCGCGACAGTGATCCGCCCCGCCCGCTCCTGGCCTCGCTTGCGGCCGGCACCGTCACCTGGGAGGCGGTCGTGGTGGGGGTGGTTGTGGTCGTTGTCGAGGCGGTCGTGGTGGGGGTGGTTGTGGCTGCCGGTTGGGCGGAGCGTGTCGCCTCGTCGGCTGCAATCAGTTCGAGGATCTGCACTGGAGGCGAGCCATCGCACACCGGCGGCGGGCACAAGTCGACTAGAGGATCTGACACCGTCACGTCGTACACCCCACCCAGCAGCGTGAACAGGTTGTCGGGGTACAGCGAGTACACCGGGGCGGGTTGAGCTTCGAGCGTGCCCGTCAACAGGGCGGGCACTGCCTGCTCGGTGGTGAATGCCACCGTGGTGGCGTTGGAGAAGACGTGGGCTGTCGCGCCGAGCCGAGCAAAACTCGGATAGCGAACCCTGTCGATCCGTCCGCCCTCGTCGAGTAGCGAGGCCCACGGGAACTCATCGAGCACAAGGACGTAGATCGGCGGGAATCGCTCGTTCAGGCGATCGACCATCGAGGCCGGCTGTGCTTCAGCTCCCGGGACAGCCGCGGGCCCGGTTGCCGTGGGCGCCCGCTGGGTGGGTGTGGTGGCCGGGGAGCCGGCGCCTGCGTCATTGCTGTTGGCGGTGCCGGCTGGTGACGGGTTCTTGCTGTCGAGGTTCCCCGTGGCGAAGTCCGCTCCCAGCAGGTCATCGAGGGCCACCGCCTCGACATCGTCGGGAAACGCGATGCTGCTGGCCGGTGAACGGAACAGGAACAGGGCCACAACGGCCAATGGGAACACGGCCATCACCGACACCGCCGATCGCACCGGTCGCTGCGTCGAGTACAGGATCATCAGGCCGTAGCTGACGGCGCCGGCCACGACCGCGACGGCCACCGGCGGTCCGGGCATCGTGTCCACCACCTGAAGGATGAAGACGAAGGCCAGCACGGTCATCGAGACACAGAAGATGCGTTCTCCCAACCCGGCCGAGACGGCATGGCCAGCGAGCATCAGGGTGCCGAGCACGGCTGCCGGGACGAGGGAGACGATTAGCACAAAGGCGATCAAATGGCCGGGTGACGTCGAGTGCGCGACGAAGAAGGTCGGGTTCTCGCCGAGCACGCTCAGAAGTGGCTGGGTGAAGGCCAGAGTGGCTAGAACGAGGAGGTGAAGCAGCCGCCATCCCGCTACGGACACGGCTTCATTCTGTACCCGCCTTCACCAGTTGGTATCGTGGCCGCCGGGAGATTGGGGCGGCGATGATCATCGGCTATCTCGACCCGGCGTCGGGTAGTGCCATTATCGGAGCGATCGCAGCAGGCGGTGCCGGAATGGCCGTCGCGGCGCGGGCTGTCCTGGCCAGGATCAGGATCGGGAGGCTCGATCGGCGAACCCGTGGCGAGAGCGAGGCTCCCAGCGAGTCGGACGAAACGACGCTGTGACGGGGTCGAGCTCGGGCTCGCCGTCAACCCGATACGACGCCGGATCGTTCCGTGATCCGGGCTCCCGGGTTTGGCGGGGAGGCTCCCGCGTGTTGCGCGGCTTGGGCGAGAAGGCGGCAGGAGACTTCCACGCACTGCGCGACACTCGCTTCTATTCCGAGGCGCTGGAGGCGGGGGACCTGGTGGCGACCGAGATGGTCGAGGCGGCGGCGCCGGACGGGTCCGAATGGGCGCTGGTGCTTGAGCACGAGGCGGTCCCCGTGGTCACCTACCCCCACGAGTGGTCGTTCTCGATGCTTCAGGATGCAGCCAGTCTCACCCTGAGGCTGGTTCGGGCCGCCATAGACGAGGGCCTCACGATCAAGGACGCCACGCCCTACAACGTCCAGTTCGTGGGCCCGCGGCCGATCTTCATCGACATCGGCTCGTTCGAGCCCTACAGGATCGGCGAGCCTTGGTGGGGCTATCGCCAGTTCTGCCAGATGTTCCTGTACCCGCTCATGTTCACCGCGTACAAGGACCTCCCGCACCAGCCTTGGATGCGAGGCGCAATCGACGGCATTACCCCGCAGCATGCTCGGCGGGTGCTGCAGGGTCGCCGCCGCGGCAGCCGAGGCCTGATACCCCACGTGTGGCTGCACGCCCGAGCCGACGCGCGGTTCACCGGTGGCTCCGCGGCCGCCGTCGAGAGCCTCAAGCGGGCGGGCTACGACACCCGGATCTACGTCAGCCTCGTCGACCGTCTGCTCAAGCTGGTCGGCGAGCTGCGCTGGCACGACGGTCGGTCGGCCTGGGACGGATACTCCGAGCGGAGCCATTACGCGCCCGAGGAAGTGACCGCCAAGATCCAGTTCGTGGAGCGCGTCGTCGGTCAACGCCGCCGATCGCAGGTGTGGGATGTGGGCGCTAACGACGGCATGTTCAGCCGGATCGCGGCCGGCAACGCCGATGTCGTCCTAGCCATGGATTCCGATGGCCACGTAGTCGATCGTCTCTACCGGACACTGCGTGAAGACGGCAGCCACGTCATCGTTCCGCTGGTCATGAACTTCGCCGACCCCACACCGGGCATCGGATGGCGGAACATGGAGCGACCCGTCATCGGCATGCGTTCGTCGCCGGATCTGGTGCTCGCCCTCGCGGTGATCCACCACCTGGCACTGACGCACAACGTGCCGACGGAATCGATTCTCGACTTCCTCGCGGATCTCGACACCGAGGTGGTGCTGGAGGTGCCGACCGAGACCGATCCGATGGTGCGGAGGCTGAAGGGCAACAAGCGGACCGGCACCCACGACGCGTACACACTCGCTGCTATTGAGGCGCAAGCAGCGCTGCGCTTCGATGTCCGCCAGCGCGAGGAACTCGCGGGGGGCACTCGCGTGCTGTTCCATCTCGTTCCCGGAGGCTGAGCCGGTCGCGGACTGTCCCGCCTCCGAGATCGCCGAGGGAAGTTCCCCTGTTCAGCCGGCTGGTGTTGCGCTGACGAGGATGCGAGAGGTGGCGTAGTCGCTCAGCCCGACCGGCCCGCCCTCGACGTCGAGGGTGACGGTGCCGTCGGGGGAGCGGGCGGTGACAGTGCCCATCGATCCGGGCGTCACTCTGGCCTGCTCGAGGAACTCGAGCATCCCCGGCTGGAACTCCAGCTCCTCGGGGATGCGCTGCACGGTGAAGCCCCGCCCCACCTCGAGGTTGTCCAGCGTCACCATCTCGGGCGCCTCGTACCCGGAGCCGGGGATGGGGTTGCCGTGGGGGCAGGTGGTCGGCTGTTCCAGCACCCGCATCATGGCCTGCTCCACCGCGGGGGAGATGATGTGCTCCCACTTGCCCGCCTCCTGGTGGGCCTCCGCCCAGGAGAGGCCCAGGATCTCGGTTAGGAAGCACTCGGCCAGCCGGTGTCGTCGCACGACCGTCTCGGCCAGCGAGTGGCCCCGGGCGGTGAGCTGGATCGTGCCGCGGCCCTCCTCCACGAGGCCCTCGGCCTGCATCCGGCGGATCATCTCGGAGACCGCCGGGCGGGAGATCTCCAGCCGGTCGGCGATGCGGGCCTGGATCACCTCCAGGTCGTCCTCGGCCAACTCGAAGATCGTCTCGCAGTACTCCTCGAAGGCGGGATGCCACTCGGGCGACTCGTAGGCCGTCGCCTCAGCCGTGGTCGACGTCATGGCTCCACCATAGAACAAACGAGAGCAGGTGAGGGCGGGGCTACTCGCCGTCCAGCTCGGCGATCACCGGGGCGAAGGCCTCGACGTCGGTGTTGGCGGCGCCCAGGATCATGTAACTGAAGCCCCACCGCTCCCGCCGCCGGCGGAGGGTGTCGGCGATCTCGGCCGGCGAGCCGATGAGCAGCAGCGGGACATCGGCGACCACCTCGACGGGCTGGCCGAACATGGATGCGGTGGCTTCCAGGGCCTCGGTGGTGGCCCGGCCGCCGCCGGTGACCTGCCACGCGGCGATCAGCACATTGAGCACCAGCTGGTCGAAGCGGTCGCCGGCGCCGGACCTCACCCATTCGAGCTTGGTGTCGAAGCGATCAGCACCGAGCACGTCGTTCATGGCATCGAGCCCGATCTCGCCCGAGCGCAGGTTGGCGTTCACGCCCACGATGTCGGCGTGGCGGCCGGCGAGGCGGAGCATCCGGGGCCCGCCCCCGCCGATGGCCACCGGCACCGGCGACTGCACCGGCTTGGGCAGGCCCTCGAGGCCGCGGATGGTGTAGTGCTCGCCCTCGAAGGTGACCGGTCCGTCCTCGAAGAGGGCGCGGATTATGTGGAGGGACTCGACCATGCGGTCGACGCGCACGCCCGGCGGGTCGTACTCCAAGCCGCCCTCGTCGTAGTCGACCCGCTTCCAGCCCGCTCCGAGCCCGAGGTCCATCCGCCCGCCCGACAGTACGTCGAGGGTGGCCACCTCCTTGGCCGTCATCACCGGATGGCGGTAGTCGTTGCCGTACACGAAGGCGCCGAAACGCAGGTTGGTGGTGGCGGCGGCCGCGGCGGCCAGCCCCGGGCCCACCGCCAGCTGCTCGTCGAAATGGTCGGGCATCACGAGGTTGGAGAAGCCGAGGTCCTCGACCTTCTTGGCGGTCTGGGGCCACGTCAGGCCGGGCAGCGGCAGCTTCAGCTCGACGCCGAAACGGAAAGGATGAGTCATGGGGCCACTGTAGGGGCCTGGCCGGGCGGGTGTCGCAGGGGGTCGGTACGGTGGCGGCGTGGTGGCCGATCCGCTTGCTGGGTTCTCCGAGCCGACGCGGGCCTGGTTCACGTCGGCCTTCGCCGCGCCCACCGCGCCCCAGGCCGAGGGGTGGCCGTCGATCGCGGCCGGCGACCACACCCTGGTGTGCGCCCCCACCGGCACCGGCAAGACGCTGGCCGCCTTCCTGTGGGCCATCGACCGGCTCATGTCGCAGACCCCGGCCGCCGCCGGCGCGGGCGCCAGAGTGCTGTACGTGTCGCCGCTGCGGGCGCTGGCAGTGGACGTGGAGAAGAACCTGCGGGCCCCGCTTCACGGCATCCGGCTGGCCGCCGAGCGCCTCGGGGTGGACGTGCACGAGCCCACTGTGGGCCTGCGCACCGGCGACACGTCGGCCGACGAGCGCCGGAGGCTGGTGCGACATCCCCCGAACATCCTGATCACCACGCCCGAGTCGCTGTTCCTGATGCTCACCAGCCAGGCCCGCCAGATCCTCGGCGGGGTTCAGCACGTCATCATCGACGAGATCCACGCGGTGGCCGCCAGCAAGCGGGGCACCCACCTGATGGTCTCGCTCGAGCGGCTGGAAGAGCTGTGCGAGCGCTCGCCCCAGCGCATCGCCCTTTCCGCCACCCAGCGTCCCCTCGACGAGATCGCCCGCTTCCTGGGCGGGTTCACCGATGCAGGGGGCGGATCGCCGGTGCCCCGGCCCGTGACCGTCGTGGACGCCGGCGCCCGCAAGGAGCTCGACGTGCAGGTGGTGGTCCCGGTGGCCGACATGGCCTCGCTGGGCGAGACCGTCGAGCCCCCCGCCTCGGCCGGGGCCGCGGCCGGACCGCTGCGGCGCAGCATCTGGCCCGCCATCCATCCCCGCCTGCTCGAACTGGTGCAGACCCACCGGTCCACGCTCATTTTCGCCAACGCCCGGCGCCTGGCCGAACGCTTGGCCGCCCGGCTCAACGAGCTGCACCTCGACAGCGAGGACCTCCAGGCTGAGGACCCCGGCCGGACGGCAGGTGGCCGCGGCGGCGCGACCGGTCCCACCCATGTGGGCGAGTCGATCGAGAGCCTGCTGCAAGTACCGCCGCCGGTGCCGCTGGGCGACGAGCAGGTGGGCTCGGGGCCGGCCGACGGGTTCGAGCTGGTCAAGACCCATCACGGCTCGCTGTCCCGCCAGCGGCGCCTGTTGATCGAGGACGAGCTCAAGCGGGGCGAGCTGCGGGGCCTGGTGGCCACCTCCACCCTCGAGCTGGGCATCGACATGGGCGCGGTCGACCTGGTGGTGCAGGTGGCCTCGCCGGGATCGGTGGCCTCCGGTCTGCAGCGCATCGGCCGGGCCGGCCACCGGGTGGGCGAACCCAGCCGGGGCAGGATCTTCCCCAAGCACCGGGCCGATCTGCTCGAGGCGGCCGCGGTGGTGGAGCGCATGCACCGGGGCGAGGTGGAGCACACCCACTACCTGCGCAACCCCATCGATGTGGCCGCCCAGCAGATCGTGGCCATGTGCGCCATGGACGACTGGCCCGTCGAGCGGCTCGGCGCGGTGCTCAGGCGCAGCGCCGGCTTCGCCGAGCTGTCCGACGATGTGCTGCACAGCGTGCTGGAGCTGCTGTCGGGCACCTACCCGGCCGAGGAGTTCTCGGAGTTGAGGCCGCGAGTGGTGTGGGACCGGGCCAACGGCGTGCTGCGGGGGCGGGCCGGGGCCCAGCGCCTGGCGGTCACCAACGCCGGCACCATCCCCGACCGGGGACTGTTCGGAGTGTTCCTGCCCGACGGGACCAGGGTGGGCGAGCTCGACGAGGAGATGGTTTACGAGAGCCGGGTGGGAGAGACGTTCCTGCTGGGCGCGACCTCGTGGCGCATCGTCGACATCACATTCGAGCGGGTGGTCGTGACGCCCGCTCCCGGCGAGCTGGGCAAGATGCCGTTCTGGCACGGCGACGGTCCCGGCCGCCCCCTGGAGCTCGGTCGGGCCGTCGGGAGCCTCGTGCGGGAGCTGCGCTCGGGTGACGCCGAGGCGGCCAAGGACCGGCTGCGGCAGCGCTGCGGCCTCGATGACACCGCCGCCGACAACCTCGTCGCCTACCTGGAGGACCAGTCGGCCGCCACCGGCGCCGTGCCCGACGACCGCACCGTGGTGGTGGAGCGCTTCCGCGACGAGATCGGCGACTGGAGGGTGTGCGTGCTCACCCCCTTCGGCGCCCAGGTCCACGCGCCCTGGGGAGTCGCGCTGCAAGCCCGCCTGCGCGAGGCGTGGGGCGTCGACGTGGACCTGATGTGGGGAGACGACGGGATCGTCATGCGGCTGCCCGAGGCCGTCGACGAGCTCCCGCTGGACGACCTGCTGTTCGACCCCGACGAGGTCCAGGAACTGGTGGTGTCGCGCCTGCCGGAGACGTCGATGTTCGCGTCGCGGTTCCGGGAGTGCGCGGCCCGGGCGCTGCTGCTGCCCCGCCGCCGGCCCGACCAGCGCACACCGCTGTGGCAGCAGCGCCAGCGGGCCGCCGACCTGCTGTCGGTGGCGGCCAAGTTCCCGTCGTTCCCGATCCTGCTGGAGACCACCCGGGAGTGCCTCAACGACGTGTTCGACCTGCCCGCGCTGGTCGGGCTCATGGCCGACCTGCGCAGCCGCCGGATCCGGATGGTGGCGGTTGACACTCCCCAGGCGTCGCCGTTCGCGCAGTCGCTGCTGTTCTCGTGGATCGCGGTGTACATGTACGAGGGCGACGCTCCCCTGGCCGAGCGGCGGGCCGCGGCGCTGGCCCTGGACCGCGATCTGCTGCGCGACCTGCTCGGCGCCGAGGAACTGCGAGAGCTGCTCGACGCCGGGGTGATCACCGACATCGAGCTGGAGCTGCAGCGGCTGGTCGCCGGGGGTCAGGCCCGGGACTCCGATGAGCTCCACGACCTGCTGAGAGTTCTCGGGCCGTTGACACTCGATGAGCTGGCGGCCCGGACCGTCCCGTCGGCCGGGTCCGACGCCGAGCGGGTCGCGGGATGGGTGCGCACGCTGGTGGAGCAGCGCCGCGCCATCGAGGTCCGCCTGGCCGGGCGGGATGTGGTGGCCGACGCCGCCGACGCGGCCCGGCTGCGCGACGCGGCCGGAGCGGCCCTGCCGGTCGGGCTCCCAGCGTCGGCCACGGAGCCGGTCGACGACCCTCTGGGCGATCTGTGCGTGCGATATGCCCGCAGCCATGGCCCGTTCCTGGCGCGGGACCTGGCCCGGTGGCTGGGCGTCGGGGAGCAGCCGGTCACCGCCCGGCTCGGGTCGCTGGTGGCCGGCGGCCGCCTGCTGCGGGGCGAGTTCCGGCCCGGTGGCGCGGAGCGCGAGTTCTGCGACGCCGAGGTCCTGAGGCGCATCCGCCGCCGCTGCCTGGCCGCGCTGCGCCAGGAGGTGGAGCCGGTGCCGCCCGAGGCGCTGGGGAGGTTCCTTCCCGCCTGGCAGGGGGTCGGGGGCCGGCGCCGGGGCGTGGACGCGCTGGCCGATGTGGTCGCGCAGCTGCAGGGGGCGCCGGTGGCGGCGTCGGTGTTGGAGGCCGATGTGCTGGCCTGCCGGATGATCGGCTACAAGCCCGCCGACCTGGACCAGCTGTGCACCTCCGGCGAGGTCGTGTGGGTCGGCGCGGGCGCGCTGGGTGCCACCGACGGCCGGGTCCGTCTGGTGTTCCGCGATCAGGCCGGGCTGCTGGTGCCGGCCGCCGAGGGATGCGAGGGTGCCCTGCACGACGCGCTGCGAGACCGGCTGCGCGACCGGGGAGCATCCTTCTGGGGCGATCTGGTGGCGGCTGCACAGGCCGCGTCCCTGCCGTACGACACCGAGACGGTGCTGGCCGCGCTGTGGGACCTGGTGTGGGCGGGTGAGGTCACCAACGACTCCCTGGCACCCCTGCGGGCACGCATCGCCGGCCAGGCTCGCAGCCACAGCCGTCACTCGCCGTCCCGAGCCGGCCGGTCCCGCCGGGGCCGTCTGCGGCTGGGCGGCCTCAGCGCCACCGGACCGCCTTCGGCTGCGGGTCGCTGGTCGCTGGTGGAGCCCCTGCTCAGCCCCCAGCCCGCTGCGACCGAGTCGGCCCTGGCCCGGGCCCATCAGCTTCTCGACCGCTATGGCGTGGTCACCCGCGAGACCGCCTTGGGCGAGGGCACCGACGGCGGGTTCGCGGGGGTCTATCCGGTGCTCAAGGCGCTGGAGGAGCGGGGCGAGGCCCGCCGGGGCTACTTCGTGGCCGGGCTGGGCGCGGCCCAGTTCGCCCTGCCCGGCGCGGTCGACCGCCTGCGGGGGGTCCGCGAAGCCGAGCCCGACAGTGCGCCCGTCGTGCTGGCCGCCACCGACCCGGCCCAGCCCTACGGCGCCGCGCTGGCCTGGCCCGAGTCGCCCGGCCGCCCGGCCCGCACTGCGGGCGCCCATGTCGTGCTGGCAGACGGGGCGCCTCTCGTTGTGCTGGAACGCGGCGGCCGGTCCCTGACAACCTTCGCGGGCGCGGAGTCCAACGAAGCGTGGGTCGAGGCGATCATCGGCCTGGTCAAGGACGGCCGCCTCCGCAAGCTGGAGATCGCCAAGGTCGACGGCACGCCTATACGGGAGACGCCGTGGGCGGCCCGCCTGGAGACAGCTGGCTTCACGTCCGCCTACAAAGGCATGCTCTACCGCACATGATCGCGGGTTCGCTCACTCGCCTCGGCGCCACTGGTCGAGAGCTAGAACGACAGCACGTTCCAGCCATCCGTGGAACCGTCGTTCCACAGACTCTAAGGGCTCCTCGTAGTTGATTTGGAAGACATCTTCCGACACAGGCTGCAACTCGATGATCTGCTGCTGGAGAGTCATATCAGCCGCGCCCTCAGGGTGGTCCTCAGTGGCCTCGGGTTGTTGGCGCCGGTAGAAGCACATCGACACGCCGACAAGTCCCCGATACTCCGTTCCGATCCCGTGGAACGAGGTCAGTATCTCGGAACGGCCGTGCTCAGTCTGAATTCCCAAGCGAACCCATTCGTGGTGGACTCGTGTGTTGGCGTAGTAGTCGAGACTGCGGGCAGTCTCGACTACCTGATATCGATTCCATGTGCGCCGCCGTGCGTCGTCGTCCGTTCCGTAGTCGCACCACACGCGCCTTCCGTTGGAGAACCCCAAGCGCTGCTCCAACTGCTCCCGCAACTCGTCGAAGCGGTTGCGGGCTTGGATCCACACCTGCTCGGCCGTCTCAAGGGCTTGGCGCAACTCCGACTGAGCCGGCGCTGACTCCGCACCGAACATTTCGCCGATGACATCGAGCATCTGCTCCAAGTGGAGTGACTCTCGCCGTACGTCCTCGGCGATCGAGACAGCGCGAACGAACCACTTTCGCTGGAGTTCCGCTACGAGGTGTATCAGTGGAATCAGGTCGTCATCGTCCGCTTGCTCGAGAGCGCTGATGTACCTGGCCCGATCGTCACGGGTAACGACTAGGGGGAACCACCCGGCTCCGATGAGCACTAGCGACGCGATGGCTCTAGCGATCCGCCCGTTGCCGTCTTGGAAGGGATGGATCTGTGCGAAACGGTGATGGAGCCACGCCGCGCTCACGTCGGGGGCTGTGTCCGCCTCCGTGTGTTGGCGGTGCATCTCGATCAGCCGGTCCATCTCGGCATCTACGTGCTCAGGTGGGCAGTATTCGTGGAGCTTGCCGTCGGGGCGCACGGGATTGTTGGGACGGGCCTTGAACTCGCCGTGCCTCAACTCAATCTCGTGCTTTCTGCCGAACATGTCGATACCGGTCGTATAGACCTGCTTGCGCGTCATGAACTGGTGCAGTTGCTTCATGAAGGAGGTGGACAGAGGACGCTCGCTGGTTACCGCGTCGAACAGCCAGTCGACCGCCTCGGCATGATCCCGGATGATCCCAGCGACTAGTTCGGGTGGCTGATCCGTGGCATCGCTCGCGATCAAAGATGCGTCTATGCCGTGCTTGATGAGAACCTCTGTCGTACCTCGGTCGAGCGTGTAGAGGCGCTCAATGATCCCGGTCTCGATCGCCCACTGCCGCTTCAGGAGTTCATTGAAGTTGTCTACCTGCTGGCGATCAAGCGTGGCACGGACCTGGTTCCATGTCCGAGCAAGCGCAGGCAGTTCTTCGCTGGCTGCGGCGCGGTCGTCGTCAGTCAAGGCTGTGATCGGCTCCCACGGGTGACCAACTTCGACTTCATCCATCCTCAGCACCGTATCCACTCCCGCTCGTGCGGCCGGGGATCGCGAGCGGTGCCCCAGCGTCCGAGAGCATAAGGGGTTGTGGCGAGTTCATTCCCTAGGGAGTACCAACCACTCGACCGGCTGTCTCGTCATGCGAGGCGATGAGTTCGGGGCATTCGCGTTCCAGCGTCCGTCGCGCCTAGTCTGTGCCAATGCACGGGCCCAGACTCGAGGGTGTGATGGGCTGATTTGGAATGGTTGATATCGTAAGATAAGTTGGACTAGTCGCCGAATGTGACTAGCCGCTGAATGTAACCAGCCGCCGAGCCGAGCCAGCACGCTCGGCCGGGGGCCTCGGAGCAGCCCTCGCGGCCGCCCCAGCCAATCACCGTTGACCGGAGGAGGCCCGGGATGACCGCAGTTGAGCCGCAGCGCGCTGTGCTGCACGAGAACCCGCAAGATTCGACCGTTGGGGAAGCGTGGCACCGGCTGTTGGCCCACGAGACGGCATCGCTCGCGCATCTCACGGGGGAGCTCCTGTCGCTGGCGTTCGATCCGGACCTGCTGGCTATCCGTGAGTTTCAACGGGACCCTCCCACCCTCGCGAGCCTGGGCCGGGAGCGGGGCGTCACCACGGAGGCGGTGCGCATGCGTGTCGTTCGAGACACGTCGCTAATCCGCGATCGGTTGGAAAGCGACCGGTTCAGGATCATCGGATGGACGGCGGGACTGCTCAGGGCTGATCTTGGGCAGGTCGCGCTTGTCGAGGGTGACGCGGTCCAGCAGTGGGTGAGGCGGCTCGGTGCAAGCCAGTTCGAGTTCATGCGGTGGATTGCCGGCCATGTCTACAGCGGCGAGTTGCTGCTGGGCGATCGTCGGACGAGAGCTGACTTGCAGAGGATCATCGACGATGCTGTAGGCAGCGAGTGGGTGCTCAAGATCGCGGACCTTGCCGACGCCCTGGCCGGCATCAGGGATCCCGAGGCACTGCTCGCCTTCATGATGAGTACCGGTGCCTGGCGCTACATAGGGGAAGGGTGGCTGGTCCGCTGGGACGGCGGGCTCGAGGAGAAGGCTGAGCGGGTCCTGCGTCTGGTGGGTAGACCGATGACGCCTGCCGAGTTGGTGGAGGCCATCGGCTACGGCACCGCGGCCTCGATCAAGAACCTTCGGAATCCGGAGTTGGCGCGCATCGACAAGCACTTCAGGATCGCGCTCCGGGAGTGGGGGCATGAGAAGTACGAGGGCATCGCCAACCAGATCATCAAGTGGATCGTGCGCGGCAGCGGCGTCGCCAGCAGGGCCTCGATCATCGAGGAGTTCACCAGGAATTTCGGGGTGTCAGAGTCGTCAATCAGGACATGCCTGCGTCTGTCGATCTTCGATGTCGTTGGGGACTCCGTGCGCTTCGCTCGCGGTCCCGTCTTCATCCCAAGACCGCCTGCGACGGTCGCCGGCGCCATCCGCACTCGGGCAGGCTGGGGTGAGCGGCATGTCGTGACCGCAGAGAATCTCAGGGGCTATTCCTTCACGGGCAACCGCCACATCGCCTGGGCGAACGGGATCCGCCCGGACGACAGTCTGATGGTGCCCTTAAACGGTTCGCCGTCGTATCAGGTGAGTGTCATCTGGCGCACAACGAACCCGGCCGGCAACGTGGAAGTGGGCCGGGCCCGGAAATGGCTAGTGGAGCGGGGCGTCGGACCGGGTGCGGAGATTCTCCTCTGCATGAGCGCGAACGGCGTCACAATGCGCGTGGTGGAGGACATCGAGCAACTGGAGCTCCCGGCGCCGTCGGCGGAGCAGGCAGCGTGATCGGCCTGAACGCGCCTTGCTCCCCGAGCGATACGGCCTCGGGCGAGCTGCTGACGCCGCCTGCCCGGTCGTGGCCCGCGCCGTCGCGTAGCGTGCTCGTTGGGTCGGCCGTGACGTCTAAAGGAGGCCCACCATGAAGCTGCCGCCGGCGGGGGCTGTGCACGACGAGCGGGAGATCGAGGCGGTTGCCGCAGTCATGCGGGACAACCCGACCCTCGACATCGCCGACGCGACCCTGGCGCTGGAGGAGCGGGTCGCGGCCAAGCTGTCGAAGCGGTTCGGGCTGATGGTGAACTCGGGATCGTCGGCGCTGCGCATAGCCATCGACCTGCTCGGCCTCGATCCCGGCGACGAGATCATCACCTCGCCGCTCACGTTCTCGACCGACATCGCGCCCATGGTCCAGTCGGGGATAGTGCCCGTGTTCGCCGATGTCACCGCCGACACCTACCAGATCGACGCCGACGCGGTGCAGGCCATGATCGGGCCCCGGACCAGGGCGATCCTGGCCCCCAACCTGTGCGGCAACTGCCCCGACTGGGACCGGCTGCGAGCGGCGGCCGACGCCGGTGGGCTGGCGGTGGTGGAGGACTCCTGCGACGTGCTCGACAGCTACCAGCGGGGGCGGCGCACCGGCGAGCGCAGCCACATCGGCGTCACCAGCTTCGCCCGCTCCCACGCCATGACCGCGGGCGGCACCGGAGGGCTGGTCGGCATCGACGACCCCGACGACTACGACCTGGCCCTCTCGCTGCGCCGCTGGGGACGCCGCAGCGAGTCGTACCTCTACGGCTCGCGCCAGGGCCGGCAGGACCGGTTCTCGGCCCTGGCCGACGGCACCCCGTACGACCTGGTGTTCGTGTTCGACTCCATCGGCTACAACTTCGAGCCCAACGAGCTCAGCGCGGCCTACGGACTGGTGCAGCTCGACAAACTGGAGGGCTTCAACGCCCGCCGCCGAGCCAACTGGCGCCGCCTGGACGACCTCATGGCAGACCGGCCGGGCGTGACTCGGGGCCGCACCACGCCGGAGACCGACACCACCTGGATGCGGTTCTGCTTCGAGATCATTCCCGGCGCCCCGTTCACCCGCACCCAGGCCCAGGAGTTCCTGGCCGAGAGGGGCGTGCCCACCCGGATGGTGTGGACCGGCAACATCCTGCGCCAGCCCGGCTTCGCGGCCATTGAGCACCGGGCCCCGGCCGGGGGCCTACCGAACTGCGACCGGATGATGGACAGGTCTCTGTCGCTGCCCATACACCACGGCCTCGGTCCCGAGCACATGGACTACATCTGCGAGCAGCTCGAAGCCCTCTTCGACCGCTACTCGTAGAGCGGTCGGTGAAGGGGCCCCGGCCGGCTCGGCCCTACTCGTGGGCGATGGCGTCGAGGATGTTCATGCGACCGGCCCGCACCGCGGGGAGGATGGCGGCCAGCAGGCCCGCGACCGCCGAGATGGCCACGAAGACCACGAGGTCCAGCCACGGCACCGCCACCGTCTGCACGAACGACTCCGGCAGCGCCAGCGTGGTCGCCACGCCGAACACGGTGCCCACCGTCACCCCGAGCAGCCCGCCGAATACGGCCACGATCAGCGCCTCGCAGTAGATCGAGCGCCGCAGCTGCTTCCGGGTCATGCCCACCGAGCGCAGCAGACCGATCTCGTGGATGCGCTCGAACACCGACAGGCTCAACGTGTTGATGATGCCGATCAGCGCGATGACGAACGACAGGCCTATGAGAACCTGGATCACCCTGATCAACGCCGTGAGCTGGGACTCCTGGGCCTGGCGGAACTCGGCCTGGTTCTCGACCTTCACGGTGGGATAGCGGTCGAGCACGCCCTCGATGGCTGCCCGGCTGCGATCCTGCAGCGCGGCCTGCTCGAACTCGTCGGCCGCGCTGTCGAGACCGGCGATGCGGGCGCTGGCGAAGGCGAGGTCGTTGCGGTTGAAGTGGCGGTCCCACAGGGCGCCGTCGATCAGCCAGTTGCCGTAGATGGCGGCGTCCTCGTAGATGGCCACCACGGTGAGGGTCTCGGTCTGGTTGTCGGGAAAGGTGGCTTCGAGGGTGTCGCCCACGCCGACACCCAGGCTCGCGGCCGAGTCGCTGTGCAGGGCCAGAGCGGTGAGCGGATCGCCGGCGGCCATGTCGCCCGAGCTCACCCGGCCGTCGAAGTGGTCGTCGGCCAGGGCCATGTCGGCGGCCACGATGTCCCGGGGCTCCCCGTCGACGCTCAGCCCGCCGAAGGAGAACTGGATCCGCATCACGCTCTCGATCTCGTCCAGCGCCTCGATGTCGTCGGCCAGCCGGGCCGGGAAGCCGGGCGGGGGGCCGAAGCCGGTCTCGGCCGACCGGATGAAGTAGTCGGCCTCCACCGCGTTCTCGATGATGTTGACGAACGTCTTCTTGACGGACTCGCCGACCACCGCGGCCAGCCCCATCAGAGCGAGGCCGATCAGGAGCGCACCGGCGGTCGAGGCAGTCCGCCGGGGGTTCCGGGCGGCGTTGTCGCGGCCCAAGCGGCCCGGCATGCCGAACAGCGACTTCACCGGGCGACCCAGCGCCGACGCCGCCGGCCGGGCGAAGGCCGGGCTTACGGTGTTGATGCCGATGAAGGCGAGTACGGCTCCGATCCCCAGCAGAACGAAGGTGGCGGTGGTGTCCAGCCCGGCCGTCATGCCGGCGGCCAGCGCGACCACGCCGGCCGCGAACACCGCCCCGCCCGCGATCAGGCGACGTCGCAGGCTCGTGGGGTCCAACTGGAAGTCGTGGGCCAGAGCGGCCACCGGGGAGATCTTGCGGGCCCTGAGCGCGGGTGCGATCGAGGAGATCATCGTCACGCCCAGGCCCACGAGCATCGCCAGCCCGACGGTGCGAGGCTGCAGCGTCAGTGGTCCCGGTGGGAGCGGGAAGCCGATCAGGTCGAGGATGGCCCGCAGCACGAGGGCCAGCACGAGGCCGAGGCCGATCCCGATGACCGTGGCGACGACGCCCACGATGGCCGACTCGGTGATCACCGACCGGCTCACCTGCCTCGGTGTCGCTCCGATGGCCCGCCACAGCCCGATCTCTCGCACCCGCTGGCCCACGATGATCTGGAACGTGTTGTTGATGATGAAGGCGGCCACGAACACCGCGATGAACGCGAACACCAGCAGGATCGTGTTGAAGATGTCGACGACCTGGTTGAAGTCCTCCTCCTGCTCGGCCGCGTCCACCTCCTGAGTGATCACGCGGTAGTCGTCGCCCAGTTCGGCTTCCAGCCGGTCCTGCACCTCGGACACCTCGGAGCCGGGCGACACCAGCACACTGATCGCCTGGTAGCCGTCCTCCATGCCGAAGAAGCGCTGGGCCTCGTCGAGCTCGAAGGCGGCCATGGTCTGGCCCAGGCCGGTGTGGGAGTCGGGGGCCCCGAAGTTGAACACGCCGACCAGCACGAAGGGCTCGGCGGAGATGGGGCCGTTGATCTCGTAGGTCTCGCCGACGAGCAGCCCGTTGTCGGCCGCGGTCGAGGTGTCGGTTGCGAACTCGCCGGGCTCGGCGGGCTGCCTGCCCTCGGTGATGAAGAACGTGCCCGGGTTGAAGCTGAAGCCCAGCGCCGGTGGGCCCGGAGGCCTGATCGGGTTGCCCTCGCCGTCGATGATGAACACGTTCAGGGTGCCCAGCTCAGGCTGGATCCGGTCGACTCCCTCGACGCCCAACACCTGCTCGCCCACCGCCTCCGGCACCGCTGCCCGGTCGAAGTCGCCGCCGAAGGACTGGTCTGCCCGCACCGTCAGGTCGGCGCCCTGGGCGATGTCCCGGGCAAGCCCCGCGAACGTGGACCGCAGGCTGTCGGTGAGCGTGAACGAGCCCACCACGAACATCACGCCGATGACCACCACGAGGGTGGTCAGCGCGAAGCGCAGCTTCTTGTCGATCAGGCTGCGGAGGGCGAGCTTGAACATCTCCGGACCCTCGCGCCTGCCGTCAGTCCGCCGCTATCGCTTCTAGGACGTTCATGCGGCCCGCCCGGTACGACGGGAACACCGCCGCCAGCAGCCCGAAGGCCACGGTCACCACCACCAGGCCGAGGATCTGACCGACGGGCACCGAGACCCGGTCGATGGCGTCGTCGGGGATAGCCACCGACAGGGCCACCCCGAAGCCCAGTCCCAGCACGACCCCGACCAGGGCGCCGTAGAGCGAGATGGCGGCGGCCTCCCAGCGGATCGCCCGGCGCAGCTGGCGCCGGGTCATGCCGACCGCCCTCAGCAGCCCGATCTCTCGGGTGCGCTCGAACACCGACAACGTCAGGGTGTTCACGATGCCGACCAGAGCCACCACGAGCGCGAACAGCAGGAACACGTTCACCAGGGCCAGCAACGTGTTGAGGTTCGACTCGAGCGACGCCTGGAACTCTTGACGGTCCTCCAGCGTCGCCTGCGGGTACGCGCTGAGCACCTCGTCGAGCAGGGCCCGAGACGCCGCCGGATCGTCCCCTTCGACGTTGACGGCCACCCATTGGTCGAATCGGTCGGCGCCCGCCGTCAGCTTGTGGAGCGACTCGTCGATGATCCACTCGTCCCAGAAGGGCGGCCGGGTCTGGTCGAACACGGCGCCGACCGTCACGGCCAGGGTCTCGCCACTGGTCAGATTGACACTCACCTGATCCCCGACCTCCAGGCCCCAGTCGTCGGCGGTGTCGCTGGCGACCAGCAGTGCCGACATCGGATCGAGACCCTCGAGGGTGCCGTCGATCACGCCCAGGTTGGCGACCTCGTCGATGGCGTCGAGGTCGGTGACCGTCAGTTCGGCGTCGTCGATGCGTCCCGGAGCGACCGGGCTGAGGACCTGCGCGGGGTACTCGTCGAGGGGGACCGCCGCAGCCGCTCCGGCGCTCCGCAGGTCGGCGGCCAGAGTCTCGGGCACCCCGGAGAACGTGTCGGTGCTGATCACATAGTCGGCTGCCACCGCGTCGCTCAGGCTTTCGCTGAAGGTGTCTTTGAGGGACTGGCCCACCACCAGCACCATGGCCACCAGGGCAAGGCCGATGGTCAGAGCCACCGCGGTGGCCGCAGTCCGCCGGGGGCTGCGGGCTGCGTTGTCGCGGGCCAGCCGGCCAGGTGTGCGGAGGATCCATGGCAACGGGCGGGCCAGGGTGGCCACGGTCGGCCCGGCGATGAGCGGGCTGAGCACCGCCACCGCCACGAACACCACCGCCGCCCCTATTCCCAGCGACAACAGCTGCGCGGTGGTGGAGTCGAAGTCGGCGAACAGCCCCCGGCCGATCAGGATCAGTCCCATAGCGGCGAGACCGGCGCCCGCGATCACCCGCCACAAGCGGCCGTGCCCGCCGTCGTCGCCGCTCTGCTCGCCGAGCCCGGCCACCGGCGAGATCCGCGACGCCTTCGCGGCCGGCACCAGCGAGGCCACCACCGTGAAGCCGACGCCCACCGCGAACGCCCAAGCCACGGTGCGTGCCCGCAGCGGCAGAGGCCCGTCGGGCAGGGACGCGCCGAACGCGGACAGCAGCGCCTCGAGCCCGATCGCTCCGAGCATCCCGAGCCCGATGCCTGCTGACGCGGCCGTGGCGCCGATCACCAGCGACTCGATCAGCACCGTGCGGCGCACCTGGCGGGGAGTGGCTCCCAGCGCCCGCAGGAGCGACAGCTCCCGCACCCGCTGGCCGAGGACGATGTTGAAGGTGTTGGAGATGATGAACGCGCTCACGAACAGCACGATGAAGGCGAACACCAGAAGGATCGTCTGGAACGGTCCGATGAAGCTCTCGAAGGCGTCGCCGAACTCTTCGGCCGCCTCCTCGGACGTGATGACCTCGGTTCCCGCCGGCAGCACCGCCGTGATCCGGTCCTGAACCTGCGAGATGTCGGCGGCCGGCTCGGCCCGCACCGCGATCTCGTTGAACTTGCCCTCCATGCCGAGGACCTGCTGGGCGGTGGGGGTGTCGAACACGGAGAACACCGCGCCGATCCCGGCGTTCTCGGGAAAGCCGAACTGCATGGTGCCGGTGAGGGTGAAGGTGCGGGGCCCGATGGGCGTGACCACCTGGTAGTCGCGGCCCAGCTCGAAGTCGTAGTCGGCGAAGGTCACGACGTCGATGGCGAACTGCGTCGGTCCCCGCGGCCATTCGCCGTCGATCAGGAAGAACTGCGACAGCGTCGGGTCTGCGGTCCAGTTGGTGCCGGCTCTGGGTCCTCCCAGCGTGGTCGGGGACTCCCCGGATCCGTCCACGGGAATCACACCGTCGACGAAGAACCCGCCCTCGGCCGACTGCACTCCCGACACGGCCCGGACGTCGTCGAGCAGGCTGTCGTCCACCGGCGGAGGACTCGCCTGGGTGATGTCGCCGAAGGGCAGGGCCCCCCGCACGGTGAAGTCGGTGCCGGTGTTGATGTCGGCAGCGAGGTCGTCGAACGTGGAGCGCAGCGAGTCGGCCGTCACGAACGCCGACACCACGAAGGCCACGCCCAGGACGATCGCCAACGCAGTGAACGCGAAGCGGAGCTTGTGGGCGAGCAGCGACTTCAGGGCCAGACGAAACATGTCGGGATCCTCTTCGGGAGTGTTGGAGGGTGGGGCCGGGTGGCGGGCCGGGGGGGGGGGGGGGGGGGGGGGGCGGCTAGGCGCCGAGCCGGGTCATGTGGTCCCGGATGCCCTGGGGTGTGGGATCCTCCAGTTCGTCCACGATCTTGCCGTCCACCAGGAACACGACCCGGTCGGCGTAGGAGGCGGCCACCGGGTCGTGGGTGACCATCACGATGGTCTGGCCCATCTGGTCGACCGCGCTGCGCATGAAGCCGAGGATCTCGGCCGCGGTGTTGGAGTCGACGTTGCCGGTGGGCTCGTCGGCGAAGATGATCTGGGGCCTGCCGGCCAGGGCCCGGGCCACCGCCACCCGCTGCTGCTGGCCTCCCGACAGCTCGTTGGGGCGGTGCTTGGTGCGGTCGGCGAGCCCGGTGGCGCCCACCACCTCGTCGACCCAGGCGGTGTCACCCTTGGAGCCGGCGAGGTCCATCGGCAGGGTGATGTTCTCGATGGCGGTGAGGGTGGGCACCAGGTTGTAGGCCTGGAACACGAAGCCCACGTTGTCTCGGCGCAGCAGCGTGAGGTCCTTCTCCGACAGCGTGGTGAGGTCGGTGTCGCCGATGATCACCTGGCCGGAGGTGACGCTGTCGAGCCCGGCCATGCAGTGCATCAGGGTGGACTTGCCGGATCCCGAGGGTCCCATGATGGCGGTGAAGCGGCCCTGCTCGAAGCCCACGTCGATGGCGTCGAGGGCCCGCACCTCGGTGTCGCCGGAGCCGTAGATCTTGGAGGCGGCCACGGCCCGGGCGGCGGTGGCCACGGCCTGGGTGGGGGAGGAAGTCACAGGTTCTCCTAAGCGCTGGCGGGAAGGCTCAGGCGGGACTCTACGACCGGCCCGACCCTCCCCAACCGGGGATTTCCCTTACTTTGCCCTGAGAGTCCCGGAGCCTTCTGGGTGCACACCGTGGTGGTCCCGATTCCGGGTTCGGCGATCAGCTCACTTCGGTGGAGGTCGTCCGCTCAATCGCCTGCTTGAGTTGGGCCAGGAACCGGCCGCTGGCGCCGCCGTCGATGATGCGGTGGTCGAACGTGGCCGACACCGTCATGGTCGGGACCTCCACCGCGGCGCCGTCCCGCAGACGCACCACCGGGCGGGCCATGCCGAATGCGGCGATCATGCTGGTTCCGACCGGCAGCATCGGTGTGCCGGCCAGCAGCCCGACCGCGCCCACGTTGTTGACGGTGGCGGTCGGCCCGGTGAGCTCGTTGGGGGCCACGGTGCGGTCGCGGGCCGCGGCAGCCAGCCGCAGGACCTCGGCTGACAGCTCCGGCAGCGAGTGGGTATCGGCGCCCCGCACCACCGGCACCACCAACCCGTCGGGGGTGTCGACGGCCACGCCGATGTCGTAGCGGTCGAAGTACTCGATCTCCTCACCGTCGAGGCGGGCGTTCATCACGGGATGGTCTCGCAGCACCGGCACCAGCCTGGCCGCCAGCAGGGCATCGAGGGGCACCCGTGAGCCGGTCGCAGCGGACGCGGCGGCCCGGGTCTCCAGCAGACCGCTGGCGTCCACGTCCACCATCGACGTGAACTGCGGGATCTGCATCGATTCGGTCATGTGGCGGGCGATGGAGCGCCGGATGGCCGACAGGCGCTCGCGCCGGCTACCACCTGCGGCCGGGGCTAGGGCGGCTGCGGCTTCGACGTCGGCGACGGTGATGGAGCCGCCCGATCCGGTACCGGCCACGGCGGCCAGGTCGATGCCCAACTCCCTGGCCAGCTTGCGGGCCTTCGGCACCGCCTTGACCGAGCCCGGAGCGGCTGGTTGGGGCGGCGTGGGCGCCGGGGCCGGTACCGGGGGCGGAGTTCCAGCGGAACCGGCGGCTCCGGCCGTGGGGACCGGTTCGTCCTCGGTGGGGACCTCCTCCCCGGGCTCGCCGACCACGATGAGGGTCTCGCCCACTTCGATGACGTCGCCGGGCTCACCTCCGAGTGCCAGAACCGTTCCCCGGTAGGGGGTGGTCATCTCCACCACCGACTTGTCGGTCTCGACCGAGCAGATGGGCTGGTCGAGCTCCACGGTGTCGCCGACGGCTACCAGCCACTCCACGATCTCGCCCTCGACCATGGTGTCGCCCACGGAAGGGAGCTTGAAGACGCTGGCCATATCAGCCCGCGAGGGCGCGGCGTACGCCGGCGGCGATGCGGTCGGCGGTGATCATGGAGTAGCGCTCCAGCTGCGTGGGACCCCAGAACACGTCCATGTGGGCCACCCTCACCGGCGGCGCTTCCAGCGAGTAGAGGCCCAGCTCGCTGACCGCGGCCAGGATCTCGGCCCCGAACCCGCTGGTGGTGTGGGCCTCATGGGCCACCACCAGCCGTCCCGTCCTCTCCACGCTGGCCAGCACCGTCTCTCGATCCCATGGATACAGGGTCCGCAGGTCGACCACCTCGGCCGACACCCCCTCCGCGGCCAGGGCCTCAGCCGCCTTCAGCGCCTCGCGCACCGGCGGTCCCCACGACACCACCGTCACGTCGGTTCCGTCGCGCGCCACGCTGGCCCGCCCGAAGCCGATCCGGTAGGGCTCGACGGGGACGTCCTGCTTCAGGCCGCGGTACAGCGAGATGGGCTCCAGGAACACCACCGGATCCTCGCTGCACAGGGCCGACTCCATCAGGCCCTTGGCGTCGTAGGGGTTGGAGGGGTACACCACCACCAGCCCGGGCGCGTGGGTGAGGAACGACTCGGGGGAGTCGGTGTGGAACTCGAGGTTGTCGAGGTTGGTGCCCACCGGCAACCGGGCCACCACCGGCGCGGTCAGATGGCCCCGGTAGCGCCACCGGATACGGGCCACATGGCCGATGAGCTGGTCGAAGGCGGGGTAGACGAAGCCCGCGAACTCGATCTCGGCGATCGGCCTCAGCCCGGCCATCGCCATCCCCACCGCGGTGCCCATGATGCCGGTCTCGCACAGGGGGGTGTCGATCACCCGGTCCGCGCCGAAGCGCTCGAGCATTCCCTCGGTGATGCGGAACACCCCGCCCTCCACGCCCACGTCCTCGCCCAGGATCACCAGCGACCGGTCCCGCTCGAAGGCCGAGTGCAGTGTCAGCTTGAGGGCCTCGGTCATGTCTAGCCGGCGGGTCTCGCCGGTGGGTGACGGGTCGGGCTCGACCGCCCAAGCCTCCTGAGGGCCCAGCGTGGTGACGGGCTCGCCGGCGTCGTGCTGCTCACGGTGCAACTGCTCGGCGAGAGAGGCCGGAGCCCGGGCGAACAGCTGCCGGGGCGAGTAGTCGCGCGACACTCCGGCCCTGCCCTCCAGCTGGTCGACGAAGGCCTCGAGCTCGGCTGAGATCCCGGCCCGCATGTCGTCTTCCTGGTCGGCCTCCCACAGTCCCCTTGTTCACCAGGAAGGACCTCATCCGGGTGATGGGATCCTGCTCGCGCCACCGGGCCTCCTCGTCGGTGGTGCGGTACACCGGGGTCCCGTCGTAGGTGGAATGGGGTGCGAACCGGTACGTGAGCATCTCGATGAGGGTCGGGCCGTCGCCGGCTGCGGCCCGCTCTACCGCCTCGCGGGCGGTGTGGTACATGGCCAGCGGGTCCATGCCGTCGACGCGCACGCCGGTGAACCCGTAGCCGTCGGCTTTGGCGGCCAGGGTGGCCGCTGCGGTCTGCTTGTCGATGGTGGTCGACTGGGCCACCTGGTTGTTCTGGCACAGGAACACCGTGGGGGTCTTCCACACTCCGGCGAAGTTCATGGCTGCGTGGAAGTCGGACTCCGAGGTGGCGCCGTCGCCGAACACCACCATGGCCACGGTGTCGCGCTCCCGAAGGCGCTCGGCGTATCCGAAGCCCACCGCGTGGGGCAGATGGGTGCCGATAGTGGCGTTGAGCTTGGTCACCCGGTAGCGGTTGACGTCCCAGAGGTCGTCATCGTCGGGCACGCCCATCCACAGCCCGAGCGCGGCGATGGGGCTCATGCCCCGGGCCAGCCACATGCCCAGCTCGCGGTATGCGGTGAAGAGCCAGTCCGTCTCCCGCAGCGCCAGCGCCGCTCCTACGTGGGCCTTCCTGGCCGCTCACCTGGTAGTAGGCCGGCATGCGTCCCTGCCGCTGGAGGTTGAGGAGCTTCTCGTCGGCCATCCGGGTGGTGAGCAGCATGCGGAACATGTCGACCAGCTGGCCGTCGTCGAGATCAGGGACCGGTCCCACGAGTTTTCCCGCCGGGTCCAGGATCTGCCGCATCCTCTTGCTCCTCTGTGAGCCGCCGACGGCGACACTCTAGGGTAGGAAACGCTTGTGTATCACGTCGTACGCCTGTGATTCCATATCTGCATCCCGCAGACGGCGCGAGTTTCAATGACTAGTGTTAGCTCATGACCGAGACAAGCACAGCGCGAACGACCACGGCCGATGTCTTCGACGTGAGCGGCCGCAGGGTGATCGTCACCGGTGGAACGGCCGGGATCGGCCTGGCAGTGGCGGCACATCTGGTCGAATGCGGCGCCCGGGTGGTGATCTGTGGCCGGCGGCCCGAAGGCAGCGCGATCGCTGACGGCATCGGAGCCTCCTTCGTGACGATGGATGTGGCCGACGACGCCTCGGTCGAGCGGGCTTTCGGGGCCGTGTCCGAGCGTTTCGAGGCTCTGGACGCGCTGATCCTCAACGCCGGCATCGACGAGTACCACGGTGAGGTCGAGGACCTCGACATGGACGTGTTCCAGCGGGTGATCGACATCAACGCCCTGGGAGTGGTGCGGGCCCTCCGTCATGGAGCAGGCATGGTGCGCGACCACGGGTCGGTCATCGTGACCAGTTCGCCGGCGGGTTCCGTGGCGGCGCCGGGCATGGCCGCCTACGCCGCGTCCAAGGCCGCCCTCGACCACCTGGTGCGGGTGTGGGCCCTGGAGCTGGGACCGCGCCAGGTCCGGGTCAACGCGGTGCTGCCCGGCATCGTGGAGAGCGAGATGGGCGCGGAGTCGGCGCCGGACCTCGAGCTGATCAGGCGCATGACCGCCAACGGCGTGTTCCGCAAGGCATCGGAGATGGCGCCGGTGTTCCACTTCTTGGTCAGCGACGCCAGCGCGACCCTCACCGGCTCGCTCGTCGGCTGTCACGACGGCATCCCCCTCGGCTACAGCCATGAGGTGATGGGGCGGCTGGCCGCGGACCTATCCGATCCCTCCGAGGCCGAGGCCGCGCCGTGACGGGAGCGCTGGCTGGTCAGGTGGCGCTGGTCACCGGCGCGGGCCGAGCCGGGGGGATGGGCGAGGCGACCGCGCGGCGGCTGGCCGAGGCCGGCGCCGACGTGGTCGTCACCGACCTGGCCCGCGACCGGCCCGAGCTGCGCCAGGATCCCACCCACGGCTTGGGGCGACGATCTGGCCGCGCTGGAGGCGCTGGCCGCGGAGCTGCGCGACCAGTACGGAGCCAGGAGCTTCGCGGCCCCGCTGGACGTCACCGACCAGGCTCAGGCCGAGTCGGTGGTCGAGCGCACGCTCCAGGATCTGGGGTCGCTCGACATCCTGTTCAACAACGCCGGCGCCACTACCGGGGTGGGCCGTTTCGTCGACCAGACCGAGCAGCAGTGGAACCTGTCGTGGCAGGTGAACGTCATGGGCTCTCGGCGGATGGCGCTGCTGGCGCTGGGCCCGATGATCGAGGCCGGCCGGGCGTGATCGTCAACAACGTGTCGATCGGAGGACTGGTGTCCGATCCCGGGTACGGGGCCTACAACGTCACCAAGTTCGGTCTGGTTGCCATGACCAAGCTCATCGCCAAGGAGCACGGCCGCGACGGGATCCGCTGCGTGGGGGTGTGCCCCGGTCCTATCGACACCCAGATGGCGGTGGCCAACCGCAGGCTGGTCGCCGACCTGGCCGGCGTCACGGACGACGAGGCCGGCGAGATGCTGGTCTCGGAGGTGCCGCTGGGCCGGTGGGGCACCGCCGATGAGGTGGCCCAGCTGGTGGTGTTCCTGGCGTCACCGGCCGCCGCCTACATCAACGGCGCCCTGATCCCCATCGACGGAGGCGTGCTGCCCTAAGCGCTGGTCATGTGAGGCCGGCGGTCATGGACTCCTTGACCTCCACCAGGTACACGAACGCCTCGACCTGCCGCACGCCGTCCACGGCGCGGACGCGGTCGAGCAGTTCGGCCAGGTGGGCCTCGTCCCGGTACCTGGCCTCGGCAAGCACATCGAAGCGCCCGAGCACGAGCGCGACCAGGGTTACGTCCGTTATCGCCGCGATCGTGTTGGCTACTGGTCCAGCCCGCCCGTCGACGTCGATCATGAGACCGGCGTAGCCGTTGACGCCGAGCACTCCGGGACTCACGATGGTCTGGACGGTCACCACGCCTGCGGCCATGAGGGCCAGCACCCGCTCGCGGGTGGCCGCGTGGGACATTCCCGCAGCCTCGGCCATCTCGGCGAACGTGGCCCTTCCGTTGGCGGCCAGCCGCTCGAGGAGCTTGATGTCGGTGGCGTCGACGTTGCGCCGGCGGGCGCCGAGCCGGTGGTCGCGGGTCTCGGTGTCGCGGCCCGATTGCGACCAGTCCTGCTTCACGTAGGCCACCAGCGAGGAGGCGTCGATGCCCCGTACCTGAGGGTCGGACCGGGCCCGCTCGATGGCATCGCCCAGATGCTGGGCGTCGCTGGCCCGGAACTCGACGAACAGCCCGCGGGCGCCGGCTAGGATCAGCACGAAGGCGGCCTCGTCCATCCCGGCCAGCCGCTCGGCGACCGGCGCGACCGGGCCTTCCACATCGATCAGGCAGTAGGCGAACTCGCCGTAGCCGAGGGCGCGGGGGTCGATGCGTCCGAGAATGTGGATGACGCCGCTGTCGAGGAGCCGTATGACCCGAGCCTTCACCGCGGCCTGCGACATGTCGATGCGCCGGGCGAGGGCGGCGTAGCTGGCCCGGCCGTCGGCCACCAGACCGTCGATCAGGGCACGGTCGATGCCGTCCAACTCCGCCATGATGGCGTGATCGTAGGCGAGGTCGCCGAGATGCTCCGGGCCGTTGCTGTTGGTCATTCTAGGAAGCGCAGGTTGCTAGTCCGATTCGGCACAGAATCTATGGCTGGCCTCACGGTTGAGCAGACAGAACTAGCGCTTCCAGACCTGACTTGCCAACATATGTACAATCCGGGTATCAAAGTCTCCCGACAACACGCGTGCCCTGGCGCGAAGGAGGAACACACCATGAGTCCCAAGTCCAGCTGGAGGGTGCTGGCTGCAGTCCTGCTTGCTTTCGCCCTCGTCGCCGCGGCCTGCGGCGACGACGAGGATGACGCTCCTGCCGTGGATGAGCCTGCACCGGCGGCGCCTGCGGAGGAACCGGCCGAGGAGCCCATGGAGGAGCCCGCTGAGGAGCCCATGGAGGAGCCGGCCGAGGAGTCCATGGAGGAGCCTATGGAGGAGCCCGCTGAGGAGCCCATGGGAGGAGCCGGCCGAGGAGCCCATGGAGGAGTCCGATTCCATGATGGCCGACGAGTCGATGGAGCCGGTCAAGATCGGGCTGATCGCCCAGGTCGAGGAGCTCATGGCGTTCCCCGAGGTGCCCGCGGTGGTACAGGCCTACGTCGACTACTTCAACGCCGAGCTGGGCGGCGTGAACGGGCACCCCATCGAGTTGGAGGTCTGCGGTGCGGGCGACGCGGTGGAGTCCCACATTGCCTGCGCCAACGAGTTCGTGAACGCCGACGACATCCACGTGGTCATCAACAGCGGCTTCCTGTCCAACAGCATCGCGTCGGGCACCATCCTGGCCGAGGCCGGCAAGGCGAACCTCGGACTGGGCAACGACTTCATCGACTACCTCACCCCCAACCTCTACAACTTCGATCCCGGTCTGCCCGGCCTGGCCCAGGTCTTCTTCGTGTTCGCCAAGAATCAGCGCGATGTCTCCACCATGTCGCTGTTCCTGGCCGACGACCCGGCCATCGCACCGTTCGAACCGGCGCTGTACGCCATCGGCGAGAGCAACGGGATCACGATCACCGAGACCATCTATCTGGGGTTCGAGCCTGACCTGACCGGGCCGGTGTCCGCGGCCGACACCGGCAACGAGGGCTGGCTGTTCGTCCTGGCCGACGGCGCTCAGTGCACCGCGGCTGCCAATGGCGTGGAGACGGTCGGATACGAGGGCCACCTCTTCGGCAACGATCTGTGCCTGAGCCAGGATCTTGTCGAGTCGGGCGAGCTGGACGGCTGGGCCGGCCCGATCGTGTCGAGCGCTCCCACGGTCGACGGGGGCGCGGAGATCGACGAGATCAACCGTGTGCTGGACACCTACGGCGGCGCGGGCGTGCAGGCTGCCGGCCTCGGCGGCTGGGCGCTGGGTCAAGCGGTCATCGCCAGGGACCTGCTCATCGCAGGCGGCGGCGCCGACGCAACCACCGAGTCTGTGCTGGCCGCGCTCAGCACCTACTCCAGCAGCGATGTTCCCGGCTTCCCCGATTTGAGTTGCCCGGGCCCGGATCCGTGGCTCGGTGCCTGCAACACCTCTCCGTTGATGGTCACCATCGCGGGCGGGCAGATGACGGCTCCCGACGGGTTCACCTTCCTGGACTTCTCGGAGCTCAACTTCCTGCTGGGCTGACCCGCCGCACCCCCACGCTCATTGAGGTCGAGTCGAGCCGGGCCCCATCGAGGGCCCGGCTAGGCTCGTCTCAGCAGGGGGCCTTGTGATCGCCAGACTGTCTCCAGCCGAGCGGATCAGCGCTGCCGTTCTCGGCGCTCTCGCGCTCGCATGGATCATCGGCGCCGGGCTCCGCAGGGAGCTGTTCTTCGACCCGGTGCTGTTCGGCCTCGGTTCCGGCGCCATCATCGCCGCGCTGGCCATCGGGCTGGTGGTGGCCTTCCGGGCGTCGGGGGTCATCAACTTCGGGCACGGCGCCATCGCCACCTACGTGACCTACGTGTACGTGTCGCTGGTCGGCGACGGCCAGTACCCCGTGCCGCCGATACCCAACCCGCTGGCACCCATCGAGGGCATCGCAGGAATCGAGATAGTCGACTTCCCGACCTTCATCAGCCTGGGCGACTCGATGGGCAAGGCCCCCGCGCTGCTGATCGCGCTGGCCACCGCCGCCGTGCTCGGGCTCATCGCCCACTTCGCCATCTTCCGCCCCCTGCGATACGCCCCGGTGCTGGCCAAGGTGATCGCATCGGTCGGGATCATGCTGTTCCTGCAGGCCGCGGTGGTGCTGCGCTTCGGGGCACGGGCCAAGGCGACCGAGCCGATCTTCCCCGACGATCCGGTCGACATCCTGGGGGCACGGGTCGGCCAGGACCGCCTCTGGGTGCTGGGCACCGTCATCGTCATCACCGCCGCGTTGTGGGTGCTGTTCCGCTTCACCCGCTTCGGGATCGCCACCCGGGCCGGAGCCGAGAACGAACGGTTCACCACGCTGCTGGGCTTCAACGCCGACTTCCAGGCGGGCGTCAGCTGGGTGATGGCCTCGGTGCTGGCCGGTCTGGTGGGGATCCTGGTGGCGCCCATCACCGGCGTGACCCCGAACTTCTTCACCGTGCTGCTCATCTCCTCGCTGGGAGCGGCGCTCATCGGACGGATGTCGTCGTTCGTGATCGCCGCGGCCGCGGGCCTGATGCTGGGCGTCGTCGACCAGGAGCTCTTCCGCCTGGAGTTGGAGTGGGACTGGATACCAGACATCGGGATCCGCAGGGCTCTGCCCTTCGTTGTGATTGCGCTGGCCATGGTGGCCCGGGGCGAGTCGCTGCCGTCGCGGGGCGCGCTCACGGTGGAGCGGCTGCCCGAGGCGTACGTCCCCCGGATCACCCGCGGCCGGATGGTCGGGTACGGGGTCCTGCTGGCGGTGGCGTTCTGGCTGACGGTGTTCGCGCCCTTCCAGTACCGCGCCGGCATGCAGAACTCCATGATCGGGGTGATCCTGGCCCTGTCGCTGGTGGTGGTGACCGGCTACGTGGGCCAGATATCGCTGATGCAGATGGCCCTGGCCGGGATCGGTGCCTTCTCGGTGGCTTCCTTCGGCACCCAGGCTGGGATGCCCCTGTTCATCTCGTTGCCGCTGGCGGTGGCAGCCGGTGTCGGGTTCGGTCTGATCGCAGCCATCCCGTCGTTGCGGACCCGGGGTGCCAGCCTGGCCATCGTCACGCTGGCCAGCGGACTGGCCATGGGTGAGATCTTCTTCTCGCGCCCCGGATGGTTCGGTCTCGACCGGGGCGTCAAGACGACCGACCCGCCGGTGCTGTTCGGCATCGAGTTCGGGCCCAACAGCGACTTCATCTTCGGCGACGGCAAGATCCCCACCGGCGGGTACGGGCTGTTCCTGCTGGTGGTGGGCGCGCTGTGCTGCGTGTCGGTGATGCGGCTGCGACGGTCGCGCCTGGGCGAGCAGATGCTGGCCGTGCGGGCCAACGAGCGGGCCGCCGCCGCGGCCGGGGTCAACGTGGCCGCCATCAAGCTGTCGGCGTTCGCCATATCGAGTGTCTTCGCCGCTCTGGGCGGTGCGCTCATCGCGTTCAACGTGGGCACCTACGGCACCGACACGTTCGGGATCTTTGCCTCGTTGACCGTGCTCGCCTTCGCCTACCTCGGCGGCATCAGCACCATCGGCGGGGCCATCACCGCGGGGACGCTGTTCTCGGAGGGGATCGGCATCGTCGTCACCAACGAGTGGTTCATCGACGTGGGGCCCTACACCGCCTATGTGGCCGGGTTCTTCCTGATCGGCACCGCCGTCTACAACAACGAGGGCATCGACGGATTCCAGCGCAGGCAGTTCCACCAGATGGGCCGGTGGCTGGGCCGCCGATGGGGCCGCCGGGTGACGGAGGCCGCCGATGTCTGACACCGTTCTCGCCACCAGCGGGCTCACAGTGCGCTTCGGCGGCCTGCTGGCCGTCAACGAGGTGTCGCTGGAGTGCCGCCGGGGCCGGCTGACCGGACTGATCGGTCCCAACGGGGCGGGCAAGACCACCTTCATCGATGCCATCACCGGCTTCCTGCCCAACAACTCGGTGGGGTCGGTGCTTCTCGAAGGCGAGGAGGTCTTCGGACGCTCGCCCCATGTGCTGTCCCACGACGGACTCACCCGCACCTGGCAGACGCTCGAGCTCTTCGACGACATCACGGTGCGATCCAACCTCGACGTGGCCAGCCGCCGCCTCACGATGGGCTCCGCGCTGCTCGACTACTGGCGGCCCCGCCAGCGCGCCGACCGCGTCGACGAGGTGCTCGACCTGCTCAATCTGGGCGACATCGCCGAGCGCCAGCCCCGCGAGCTGTCCCAGGGGCAGCGCAAGCTGGTGGGAGTCGGGCGGGCCCTGGTGGCGGAGTCGTCCAAGATCCTGCTGCTGGACGAGCCCGCGGCCGGTCTCGACAAAGCCGAGACCGAATGGTTCGGCACCCAGCTGAGGCACCTTGTGGATCAGGGCTACACCATGCTGCTGGTAGACCACGACATGGGTCTGGTGCTCAACGTGTGCGACTACATCCACATGCTGGTGTTCGGCCAGTTGACGGCCTCGGGTACCCCGGACGAGATGCGCAACGATCCAGAGGTCATCGCGGCCTACCTGGGCCATAGCGGGGCCGAGTCATGAGCGAGCGTCTCCTGACCATCGAGAACCTCGACACCGGCTACGACGGCGTGGCCGTGGTTCGCGGCCTGAGCCTGCACCTCGACGCGGGCGAGGTGGTGGCCTTGCTGGGTCCCAACGGTGCGGGCAAGACCACCACATTGATGACGATCTCGGGCATGGGCCAGATCCTGAACGGCTCGGTGGCCATCATGGGCCGGCCGGTGCCGCGGCTGCGCCAGGCCCACCGGGTGGCCCGCTGGGGCGTGATCCACGTGCCTGAGAACCGGGGCCTGTTGTACCAGCTGACCGTGCGCGAGAACCTCCAGCTGGCCAAGACCAGCGGCAAGGTCGACATCGACCGGGCCGTCGACTTCTTCCCCGCCCTCGGCCCGTTGATGAACCGCCGGGGCGGGCTGCTCAGCGGCGGCGAGCAGCAGATGCTTGTCCTCGGCCGGGCCATCGTGGCCGAGCCCAAGCTGATGATGGTCGACGAGATGAGCCTGGGCCTGGCCCCCGTCATCTACGAGGAGCTGATGCCGGTGGTGCGCCGCATCGCCGATGAGACCGGCGCCGGGGTGCTGCTGGTGGAACAGCATGTGGACCTGGCCCTGGAGGTGTCCGACCGGGGCTACGTGCTCAACCACGGCGACCTGGTGATGCAGGGAGCCGCCTCGGACCTGCTGGCCGACCGTGCCCTGCTCGACGCCAGCTACCTGGGTGTCGAATCACTGGAGGACTGATCGCCATGCCCGACAGGACCAACACCGTTCTGACCATCCCCGAGCCCCGCACCGCGGCTCTGGCGACCAAGCCGTACCCGGTGGCTGTGCCCGGTTTCGTGATCGTCGAGGTGGCGGTGGCGCCGGTGTGCAACGAGGGCCGCATCTACCGCGACCACCAGTTCGAGTGGCACGACAGCCCCGAGCACCTCGGCCACGAGGGGGTCGGCACCATCGTGGAGACGCAGCCGGGATCGCGGTTCGATGTCGGCGACCGGGTGATCGTCTACCAGGCCAACGCCTGCGGTGAGTGCTTCGTGTGCACCCAGGGGCTGTCGCCCACGCACTGCCTGGGCATCCCGTACGAGTCCTACGAGGAGGGGATGGCCCCCCAGGACATCACCGCGGGCCTGCTGGGCATCGAGAAGGTCAACGGCAGCGCCTCGGGCGGTTTCGCCATGGTGCAGTACCGGCTGGCGCCCGAGCACATGGTCCAGCTGATCCCCGACGCCTTGTCGTTCCATCACGCGGCGGCGGCCAACTGCCTGCTGGGCTGCACCTATACCGCAGCCGAGGAGGCCGGCGTGCGCCCGGGCGACGTGGTGCTCATCGGCGCGGTCGGCTTCATCGGCTTGGGCGCGATCGTGAATGCCCTGTACCGAGGGGCCATGGTGGTGGTGCTGGGCCGGCACCCGTACCGCATGGAGCTGTGCCGCCGGCTGGGGGTGCAGCACATCATCGACCCCGACGACGGAGACTGGCTCGAGCAGGTCCACGCCCTCACGGGCGGGCGGCAGGGCGCCGACGTGGCCTTCGAGTGCGCCGGCGTGCCCTACTACCTCGACCGGTGCATGGCCGGGCTGCGCCGCTACGGCACGATGTACTCGCTGGGCCACGACGAGGGCTCGGTGCTCTACTCGCTGAGCATCCTCAACGACCTGATGGAGCGCCACATCAACTGGACCGGCGGCCACGACGTGCGCTTCCGCGACCGCGACGGCCTGCTGCGGATGCTCTGTGACCCGCGAGTGCAGGGCTGGATCGACACCATCGTCACCCACACGTTCCCCATGAGCCGGGCCGGCGAGGCCTTCGAGATCGCCCTAGCCAAGGAGTGCGGCAAGATCTACCTGCTACCCCAGGAGTGAGAGGACAGCCTGCCGGCGGCTGATGCCGCGGCGGCCCGGGAGGCGCGCTGTGCTGGTGAGTTCGGCTTGCATGGCCCGGGCCTGGGCCGCGGCCACAGCGGTCATGCTCACCGCGGCCACTTGGGCCTATCGGGGCCACCGCGTGAACTCAAGGACGTAGTAGAGCGCCGACACCGCGTAGGTTGGTTGAGCAGCAGGTCGGGTGCCGGCCCCTTGTCGGGTCGGGCCAGGCTCTGCCTGCGGCGGAAGTATCTAGTCCACGGATCCTCGTGGCACGATCCACTCGCACTTCTGGCCGGTTGCTGCGGCGATGAAATCGAAGTCGGCGTCGTAGTGCAGCAGAGTGAGTTGCTCCTGCTCAGCGGCAGCCGCGATCAGCAGGTCGGGGATCTTGCGCCCCTGGAGACCCTGCCCGGCCAGCATGCGCTGGGTCTGGCGCGCCCGACGCAGGTGTTCGGAGGTGGTCTCAACCAGTTGCAGTTCCGACAGGCTGCTGGCGAGCCTGTCCCACTCGTCGGCGTTCCGGGCCGAGAATCCGATCTCCAGGTCGGTGATCCCCGCCCGGGCGGCGCGGCCTTCAGCGGCGAGCGGCTCTACTGCCGCCCTTATGGAGGGTCGCGCGAGGCGAGTCAGCACGCTGGTGTCGAGCAGGTGAGTCAGCGCCATGCGTTCTCACGGTCGGCCAGTTCGGCGTCGGCCAGCAGGTCGAGGGCAGCGGCCACCCGCGGGGCCCGAGGAGAGCCCGCGGCCCGGAGCGCAGCATTGACTGTTGCTTTGATTGTGTCAGTCCCCAGTTCTGCGCGGGCCGCATGGAGGGCCTCTTCGTCGATGTCTACAAGGTGCTTGCTCACGACAATCAGTATATAATCTTGTACGGACGTATATACGGCCAGCAGTTCCGCCAGCGGCGCCTCGCCGGCGGTCCAGCAGCCCGGTTCGACCCGGTGCCTCCATTGGGTCGACGGCGGGCTCGGCGCCGGCATGAGCATCGAGATGATCGAGGCCGCCATCGGCGGCTCCATCCGCGACGGCGCCGCCATCATCGAATGACAGGTGCGCATCCCAGCCTCTTCGACCAACTCTGAGCACTGACGGCCTGTACTCGGTTTTTTCGAGTATTTTCTACTCGGGTTTCCCGAGTATACTGGGCGCGGTGAGCGCTAGCCCGTTCCCCTACCACGGGCCGCTGCGGCCCGAGCAGGTGTCCGGACGCGAGAACCTGGCCATCGACATCGCGCAGCGCATATCGGATCGGCGGCTCACCGCTCTGGTCGGGCCTCGCCGCTACGGCAAGACCAGCCTGCTCAAGCGGGTGGCGGCAGACCTCGAGGCTGTCGGCCCCCAGCCGGTGTGGATCGACCTGTACCAGATGGCTTCGATGGCTGATCTGGCAGCCGCCTTCGATCGGGGCCTGGCGGGCGTGGTCGGTCCGGCGCGGCGGGCTCTCGACTCGATCGCGGCGACGGTCTCGCTCTCGATCGGTGTGCTGAGCGTGGAGCTGACCCGAAGCCCCCGTCGCAGAGCAGACCCGGTGCCGGCCCTGAGGTCGATGCTCGACGTGCTGGCCAGGGCTGCTGCTCGTCACGACATCTTCGTAGTCATCGACGAGTTCTCAGGAATCGCCGGCGTCGAAGGCGGCGCCGGGGTGCTGAGGACCGCGCTGCAGCACCATTACCAGTCGCTTGGCATCGTCTTCGCGGGGTCCGAGCCGTCGACGATGCGGACCCTGTTCAGTGAGCAGTCCCAGCCCTTCTTCGCTCAGGCCGACCTCATCGAGATCGGTCCCCTCGGCGATGAGGCTGTGCTGAGAATCATCGAGGCGGGGTTCGCCCGAACCGGTCGTGACGTTGGAGACGCGGCAGGCCGTTTGGTGGCCCTGGCCGGCGGCCACCCCCAGCGGGCCATGCAGCTCGCCGACGCCGTCTGGCGACTGACCGAGCCTGGGGTGGCTGCTGACCTCGCCGTCTGGGAAGCGGCGCTGGCCGAGGTTCGCAACAGCACCGACGCTGCCTCCGAGCGCATTTTCGAGCTGCTGCCCTCAGGTCAGAGGCGCACCCTGAGGGCCATCGCCGCAGGTGACAGCATCTACGGGCGGGCGGCCGAACTGCTCGACCTGCCGCCGGCCACAGCACGCGACGCCGCGACGTCGCTCATCGGCAAGGGCGTTCTGACCCGACGAGGCAAGCAGATGGGGATCGTCGACCCGCTGCTGGCCGACTGGCTCCGTCGGCGTTTCGTGCTCTAGCAGGCTGAGCGAGCAGGCGACCGCGAATGGTCCATGGCGCTGTCTCACTCTGCGAACATCTCGCGGGCCACTGCCAGGACCTGCGTCATCGTTGACGGCGAGAGGCGCCCGAGATGTCGAATCAGCCGAGTCTTGTCGACGGCGCGGATCTGATCGACGACGATGTGGCCGTTGGTTCCGTCGAAGGTGCATGAGACCCGGAACGGGTAGGGGTGGCTTCCGGTGGTCATCGGTGCGACCAGGCAGCTGCGCCAATGCTCGTTCAACTCGTCGGGGGACACCACCAGCACGGGCCGGGTCTTGCGGATCTCCGTACCGATGGTCGGATCCAGCACGCACAGGTGCACCTCGCCGCGTGCCGGTGTCGTCACGCTTCAGCCCCTGGCCGCTCCCATTCCCATTCAGCGTCGTCGAATCGCGTCTGCGGCCACAGATCGCCGTCCGTGTCGTCGCCTCGTTCGCTGCCCGACCGTGCGGCCTCGGACCAGCCGGTTCTAACGGCCGACCGCGGCTCGACGAGCAGGCCACCCTCGACGATCCGAAGCGTCACCAAGTCGTCGAGCCCGGCTTCCTCCAACAGCGCTTTGGGCAGGCGGACGCCCTTCGAGTTGCCGACCTTCACCAGCTTCGTTTCCATCGCTGCCTCCCCGAAGTAGAGACCATCAGTGTAATCACATTGTGATTACACCGGCCCGCCCCGCGGGCGGCGACGCTTGTGAGCGGTTGATGGTGGGTGCACTGCGGCAACCTCAGCACCGAGACGGCACTCGGGATATTCGAGCGTTCCTACTCGGGACTTACGAGGGTGTGTTCAGTCAGGAAGCGGTCGAGGACGTTGCGGGTGATGATCTCGACCTGGGTGTCGCCCACCGCCAGGGCGTGGCACCACTCGGTGGTTCCCGCGCAGAAGACCTCGCCTGCGCCCTTGGACATGGCGGTGATGACCGCGCTGCCGCGACGGATGCGGTCGCGGTTCTCGGGGGTGTCCTCGGCGAAGAGGGCCTCGGCCGCGAAGGCCAGGTCGCCGTCGGCGATCGAGATCAGGTTGCCGGCCTGGCCGTGGTCCTCCTCCTCGAGCGTCACCGGCGTGAGGGCCAGGATCTCTAGGTGCTCAGGGGCGCCGTCCTCGCCGGTGGGATAGGGGAGGCCCCGGTGGAACGTGTAGGCGACGCCGTCGGTCTCGTAGCCCACGAGCGGGATGTCGCCGCCCAGGACGTCGCCGTAGTACACGTCGGCCCCGTCGAAGGCCCAGTGGCCGGGCCGGTACACGATGAACCCGCCCGCCCCCCGCGGCGACAGGCCCGCCATGCGGGAGTACACGCCCCGGAAGCCGTTGGCGCCGAAGGTGGTCACCGGGGGCCGGTCGATGTAGTGGGCCTCGAATGCGCCGGTGCGCCGGTCGAGGTCGTCGCTGTGGCGCTCCGGGTCGGCGTGGGCCGCGTACTTGTGGCACACCTGGGTGCTCAGGCCGTCCTCCATGCGCACCTGCCACACGATGTTGCCGCCCAAACGGGCGTAGCCGCCGCCCCGCTCGATGAACCGGTCGAGGACGCTTCTGCCTGCGGCCGTCCAGTACTCGTCGTGGCCGGTGGTGACCACCGCCTCGTAGGAGTCGAGCACGCCGGGGTCGCGGTCGAGGTCCCACTGCGACAGCAGCTCGGGCTCATAGCCGTTGGCCTCCAGCCACCGGAACGTCAGGGCGTCGTAACGGGCCCAGCCCGAGGCCACCGTCCACACCGAGTAGCCGTTGCTGATGGCCCAGTCCGCGGCCGGGACCCCCACGGCCGCGCCCACCGGCGGGGGCGGCTGGGCGATGCGGGGAGCGCCGACCGGGGTGCGAATGAGGCCCCGCGACCACGGCCGGTGGAAGCTGAGGCGGGGTTTGAAGCTCTTCTCGCGCACCTCCAGCGGGTGGGCGGTGTGGTCGACGTACTCGTCGGAGAAGTACCCGCAGCCCCCGCCCCAGTCGTTGTACTCCTGCCAGGTGTAGGTGGTGGCCACCATGGCCAGCTTCGAGCGTTGCCCCGGCACCGCGGCCCGCAGCACGAAGAAGGCGTCCTGGGTGACCTCGCGGCCGTCCCGCTCGGCCCGCAGCACCACGATGTAGCCGCCCGAGGCCCAGCCCGCCGGGATCTCGAAGGAGGCACCCTGGGGCCAGCCGCAGCCCATCGCGACGACGTCGTCACCGATCGGATGGTGAGCGCCGACCAGGCCGCCCTGCTCGTGCACCCTCTGGAAGGAATGCCCGTCGCGCCACACCTCGAAGCCCCACACCGGTGCGGTGGTGGAGACGTGCAGGCCCACCGTCTCGCCCGGGGCGTAGCTGGGCCGGTCGGTGTAGCCCCAGATCTCCAGCGCCTCGGGGTCGGCGCTGGGGCCGTCGGCGCTGATGCGCTCCAGCCAGGTGAGCCACTGGCCCTCTGAGCTGCCCCGCTCGACGGTCACCGCGGTTGCTCCGGAGTGTGCCAGCGTTGCTGGTCCACTACGGCATCACCATGACCTTGCACTGGTCGGTGGGTGTCCGCAGCGCCTCGAAGGCGGCCGGCAGGGCGTCGAGCCCGATGCGGTGGGAGATCATCGGCGTGGGGTCGATGCGTCCGGCCTCGATCATCTCCAGGATGAACCGGTTCTCGTCCTTGGTGTAGACGCGGGCCGTGCGGATCTGTGGTTCCTTCGCATAGGCCTGCAGGTGGTCGAAGGAGTCGGGCTCCATGCACACGCCGCCGGTCACCACCGTCCCATGGGGGCGGACCGCCGCGATGGCCGCATCGAGCATTCCCGGTCGCCCCACCGCCTCGATCACCGCGTCGGGCTCCGCGCCGGTCAGCTCGGCGAATTGTTCAGCGACATCGATGCCCGAGCCCGCGTCGATGGTGTCGGTCGCCCCGAGGCGCAGAGCCAGTTCCCGGCGGTGCGCGACCCGTTCGGACACCACCACCCGGCGAGTGCCCAGGAACCGGGCCCAGATGGTGGCGGCCAGCCCGATCGGGCCGGCGCCCATGATCAGCACCCGGTGACCTATCTCCAGACGGGCCTGGCGGACGCACATCAGCCCGGTGGCCAGCGGCTCGCACAATGCGGCCACATCCATGCCGACGCCGTCGGGAACGGCCAGCAGGTCCGACAGCGACACCGTCATGTGCTCGGCGTAGGCGCCGTCGGGCTCGTCGGGGCCGAGTGCTCCGAAGTTCACCTGGTTCGGGCAGTCCTCGGGGCGGTCGAGCCGGCAATGGGGGCAACGCCCGCAGGATCCGAGGGGGATGGCGTAGACCCGGTCGCCCACCGCCCAGTCCCCGACCGGATCGGGGCCTATCTCGACGATCTCGCCGGTGACCTCGTGGCCGAGCACCGCGCCCCGGCGGGCCAGATCACCCTCGGGGGTGGTGGCGTGCAGGTCCGAGCCGCAGACCCCGCAGGCCGACACCCTGATGACGGCCTGACCGGGGCCGGGTCGGGGATCGGGCACTTCGCAAATGCGCAGCGGCAGGCCGGGGGCGTCGTAGATGGCAGCCTTCATACGCGGCGGCCTCCCTCGGGTCGAGCGGTGTCGGCATTCATTGTTGCCGCTCGGTCCTGTGCATCTGCAAGGCAGTGTCGCCCCGGCGGGGGAGCACCGCCGCGTTGCGCTGCCAGTCGTCCACCCAATGGTTGTCGCAGTGGCCGCGGCGATGGGCGTCGACCATCAGGTCCGCCGGCACCGGGCTCATCAGCTCGATGTGGGTGCCGTCGGCGTCGTAGAGCCAGGCGATGGTGCTGTCGTACTCGGGGTAGTAGGCCGGTTCGCTCAGCGGCTCCACGCCCCGGTCCACTGCCCGCTGCCAGGTGCCGGCCACGTCGCCGGTGGTGAAGCAAATGTGGTCGTAGCAGCTTCCCCGTCGCTCGAACACCGGGCCGTCGATGGTGTCGAAGGCGCCACCGATGATCTCGAGGCTGAACTCGTGGCCGGCGGCGTCGAAGAACGGGTCGCTCAACATCACGAAACCCTGGGTGCCGCCGCCGGGAAGCGGTGCGGTGAAGTCGTAGGTCTTGACCAGCCCGAAGTGCTCGATCCAGAAGGCCTCGGCCCGGGCCAGATCGGAGGTCACACAGCACACGTGGTGCAGGGCCAGGTCCTCCCGGGGGCCCCGGGCAGGCCGGGGGACGGCCACGTCGCGGTGTTCGACCAGATCGATCATGAGCCCCTCGGGCGACCACACCCCCGCGGCCACGGCCAGGGTCACACCGTCGACGATGAACGGCTCCGGAGCCCAGGCCGACGGCACCCCGGCGGTCATGAGCCGGGCGTAGGCCGCCTCCACGTCCTCGCACACCAGCGCCACCCGCTCGATGCTCCAGGGCTGGCTCCTCAGGTACTCCTCGGACTCGGCCAGCAGGGGCGGGCCCTGGAACTCGAGCAGCACGTCGGTTCCCGCACCCCCGTAGGCCACGTCGTGGGAGCCCCGGCGGTAGGTCCGCTCGGTCACCTCGCAGCCCAGAGCCCGGTAGACGCCGAAGCTGTAGTCCACGTCCGGGGCCAGGAAGCCCACATGGTCGAACCGGAACCCCATTACCGGACCTTCATAGCGGCTGCAGCGCTAACCGGCGAACTCGGCTCGGAGGGTGTCGATGTCGAGGCCGACGCTCTCGAGGATCTGCATGAACGAGTCCCAGTGGGCGGGGAGGATCTCGACCGGATCGGACGAGGCCATCGCCCGCCAGCCCCGCTCGCCGGGCAGGAAGATCTCGTCCACTCCGGGGCGCCGTCTGGCGCCCTTCACCGCCTCGACCAGCCGGTCCGACTTGCGCCCGGCCTCGCCGGCGGGCATCCAGTGCGACGGGTCGATCACGATCACGCAGGCTCCGCCGGTGAGGGCCTCGTCGCGGGGCTCCAGCCAGTAGGACGGGGGTCCCGCGATCTCGGGACTCAACCGGGCGCCGGGGTTGATGAGCCCGGCCAGCATCTCGGTGAACAGGTTGAACGCGTACAGCCGGGGCGAGCCGAACACCGACGGTGCCTCGCAGTCCGATATGCGGCCATAGTCCTCCATCTGCTTGAAGTAGGGGGCCGGATCGTCGGTGAGCTCGCCCGTGTCTGGATCGACCAGGAAGGGCCCCGGCAGCCGCTTGCCCTGGAAGTAGGCCTCGCTGAGGTTGCCGTCGTGGACCTCGATGGCCTGGATGTCGGAGGTGATGGGCGGGTGCTCGCCGCCCGGTGCCGCCGCCGCGAAGGGCGCCCCCGACAGGACGTTCTCCATGCCGCCCCAGGGCGACACCAGCGGCAGGCTGTTGTTGGTGGCCATGGCCAGCATGCCCTCGCGGGCCGCCATCCGGACATAGGTCCCGAAGGCGCCCGCGTCGTTGAAGTCCCGCACGAAGGCGATGGCGACGGCGTGCTCGCGGGCCTTGGCGATCGCCGCTTCGGTCGCCATCGTGATCGCCCACTGGCCCGAGGATCGGCGGGCGTCGATCACCAGCCACGTCGGCCCCTCGTCCACCACCTCCGGCACCGCGGTGACGTCCATCGTGCCGGTGCGGGCCATCAGCACCGGGATCTCGAAGACGCCCATGCCCTGGGTGAGCTTGCCGTTGCGGTCCCCGTCGGACACGCAGCCGGCGACCACCGCGGCGTGCTCGTCGGAGAAGCCCAACTCGCCCAGCACCCGGCGGTAGCAGTGCTCCAGGAAGTCAGGGTCCTCCCTGAGCATCGCAGCGCCCTCGGCGGGGTTCGGCTCGTTCATGTCGGCTCCCTTCGTCGCGGCCCCTCGCTCTACTGTAGAAACCTGTCTGATGGCTGAGATGGGGCGGCTGCCGGCCGACTGCACTGCGGACGACATCGTCGAGGCCAACGAGCGCGACGGTGGCGTGATCGTCGACGGCTGGCTCTCGCGCGACCTGCTGGGGCGGTTCAACGCCGAACTGGAGCCGTGGCTTGATTCCCACGGCGGCACCGACTCGGGCTCTGACACGTCCGACGAGTTCCTGGGGAGGAGAACCCGGCGGCTTCACGCGCTGTGCGTCAAGGCACCCAGCTTCGTGGAGATCATGCTCGACCAGCGCCTGCTCGGCTTCGCCGAGGCGGTGATGGGCCCGATAAGCCCCACGATCATCCTCAACAACGGCGAGGTCATCGACATCGGTCCGGGGGAGTCGGCCCAGCCGTTCCACCGGGATGACGACGCCTGGAACTTTGCCCGCCCGGCCGCTCCGATGATCGTCAACAGCATCGCCGCTCTGGTCGACATCACCCCCGAGATGGCAGGCACGCTCGTGGCGCTCGGCAGCCACCGCTGGGAGCCCGGTCGCCAGCCCGCTCCTGAAGAGGTGGCCGCCTGCTCGCTGCCGGCCGGCTCGGCGCTGTTCTTCCGGGGCGACACGCTGCACGCCGGCGGTGCCAACCGAACCGCCGACCGCTGGCGGCGGGCCCTGTCCACCGGCTACTGCTGCGGCTGGCTGCGGCCGGTGGAGAACAGCTACACGAACATCCCGCCCGAGGTGGCCCGCAGGCTGCCCCGGCGGGCCCAGGAACTGCTGGGCTACGCCCTCTACGACGCCTCAGCGGTGGGCGGCGGCTACCTCGGCTACCACGACATGGGCGACCCCATGCGCCTGATGGAGGGCTGAGAGGCCGCTCTACAACTCGTCGAGCGATTCGCCGGACGAGCCGATCGACATGAACTCGATGATGGTGCCGAAGGGGTCCCGGCAGTAGACCGCCTCGCCGCCGTGGCCGTAGTCCAGCGGTTCTCCCATCCGGCTGCCGCCCAGTTCGACGACCCGGTCGAGGGCGGCGCCTACGTCGTCCACCTCGATGGCTAGGTGGCGCAGCCCCAGCTCGTGGGCGCCCCGATCGGCGGGATCGTCGCCCTCCCGGTCGGGGGCGTGGTACTGCCACAGCTCCAGGTAGCTGCTCGATCCGCGCATCATCACACCGTCGGCGGAGGATCCGACCAGTCCCACCGCGCTGTCGGCGTTTGGGTCGGGATCCCGCCACCGGTCCCGTGCGATGATCTCCATGTCGAGCAGCGTGCCGTAGAAGGCGACTGCGGCATCCAGATCGCGAACCACCACTCCGGCGTGGTGGATCCCCCTGATGTTCAGGGTCATGCAGCCAGTCGCTCGCGTACCTGCACCAGGTTGCCGCTGGGCTCTCGCAGGTAACCGGTGCGGGCGCCGATGCGGTCGTCGTGCGCGGGCGCAGCGACCTCGCCGAAGCCGGCGGCCACAGCGTCGCGCCAGGCGGCGTCCACATCGCCGGCCTGGTACAGCACGGTGGAGATCACCGGCCCGTGGCGCTCCATCAGGCCGTGCTCGGCCTCGGTGCTGGGGGTGGCCAGCACGTTCACGCACTGGCGGCCCTCGTAGGTGTGGTCGGCCAGGTACACCAGGCCGTCGTTGCCGCTGCGGGCGTCGAGGATGATCCGCTGGCCCAGAACGTCGGTGTACCACTCGACCTGGCTGTCGAGGTCGCGGCACAGCTGCACCACGCCCAGGGCCTGCAGGCCGGGATGCCCCACCGGGCGGAACTCCACGTCGGGGGTCTTGAACTCGCCCGGATACGACATGATCTCCACCCAGCGACCCTCGGGGTCGATGGCCACGAAGCCGTGGTAGGTGTCCCCGAACTCCTCGTAGGGCATGGCCACGGTGGCGCCGTTGGACTGGAGGTGGTCGACGGTGTCGTAGGCGCTGGGCACGATCCAGCAGATGTGGTTGATGCCCGAGTCGTGCTGGGCGAACCAGTTGCGCTCGTACTCGAACTGGTAGGGCGGGGCCTCCATCTGCAGCTGGAACGGGCCGCCGCAGGCCAGGAACGTGTAGTCCACCCCTCCTTCGTCGGTGTGGTGCAGGTCAGCGACACCCTCCCAGTAGTAGGCGGGTATGGCGTGGTACCAGCGCAGCCAGTTCCACATGGCGTCGCGGGGCTGCTTCTCGAAGATGCAAAGGTGGTGGAGCTGGTACGTGGGCTGGGTCATGGGACTCTTCCCGGCGTGGTCACGTGGCGGTCGAGGCCCACGATAGAAGCGAACCGGTCACGAGGCCTGATCCGGTGAGCCTTACGGATCGTCGGGGACGACCAGACGCTCTAGCGGCTGGCCGGTGACGTCGGCAATGAGTCGGAAGTCCTTGTCAAAGTGCAGGACGGTCAGCCCAGCGCCTTCGGCGGTCGCGGCGATCAGAAGATCGGGGACCGAGGGCGCTCGGTGGTGGCCCACCTGCGCCAAGGCAAGTTGCACCGTGAGCGCACGGTCCTCTATGGCGGGGGTGAGGTACTCGACGGGCATGGCGCTGAGCGGCGGTCCGGCGAAGCTGCGCCGGAGGTCCTCGGCTGAGCGGGCCGAGAACCCGGTCTCCAGCCGGGTAACCGTGGAGATACGGACCAGCCCGCGTTGGATTCTCGATGCCCACTCCGCGGCGTCGGGACTCGAGTCGAGCCGTACCAGGGCTGATTTGTCGATCAGCCAGGCGGTCATGACCAGGCCGACCGCATCACGTCGGGGTCAGCCAGGTCTGCGAAGGTCTCTTTGAAGCGCCGGAGAGACTCCACGGTCACTTCGCCGGCAGGGTCGGCGCGTTCCCGCTCAAGCGTCCTCCGCAGGTACTCGGCTCTCGACAGGCCGGCCTTCCTGGCGTTGGCCTCGATAGCCGCGACCACGTCGTCGGGAACGTCACGAATGAGAATGTCGGTCACCGCTGCTCCCCTGGGTAAGAGATATCTAACGATATCACTGCTCGCGCGGGTCGAGCGTCGGATGGTCAGCGTCGTAGGCGGTCAGGTAGTACCAGAGTTGCTACCTTGGTAGCATCTCCGTCATGAAGGTCAGTGTGAGCATTCCCGAGAGCGACGTCGAGTTCCTGGACGAATACGCGCGATCCCACGGCATCGCCTCGCGGTCGGCCACCCTGCACAGGGCGATACGACTCCTCCGGGCCTCCGAACTGTCACAGCACTACGCGCAAGCCTTCGCAGAGTGGGAAGACAGCGGCGAGGACAAGGTCTGGGACGCAGTTGTCGGTGACGGGTTGGCCGAGGACTAATGCGAAGGGGTGAGATACGGGTAGTCAGGCTGGACCCTGTCCTGGGCGCTGAGGCGACTCGCACGCGTCCGGGGGTAATTGTCAGCAACGACGGCGCCAACACCACAGCGGCGCGCTTGGGGCGTGGAGTCGTGACAATCGTCCCGATCACTTCGAACACAGAGTTCATCCACCCGTTTCAGGTGCTGCTTACCGCGGCCGAGACCGGGCTCGCCGTGGACTCCAAGGCACAGGCCGAGCAGATCAGAGCGGTCGATGTGCAGAGTGTCGGAGGCACCGTCGGCCTAGTACCTGTCGATCTCATGACGCGTGTCGACGACGCCCTGCAGTTGCATCTGGACCTCTGAGAGCCTCGACCTTCATGCCGGACACGACGAGCGCCGCGGCGAGGCCGACTCCGGGCTCGGAGAGGATCACCAGCCTCGACACGATCCGGGGCATCGCCGTCCTCGGCATCCTGACCATGAACGTCGTGTCCTACGGACTCGGGACCGGCGCCTACTTCAACATCGACGCCGCCAGCCCCCAGAACTGGCTCGACTGGCTCATCGGCGGACTCGGTGAGGTCTTCTTCGATCAGAAGTTCATGGGGCTCTTCTCGATGCTGTTCGGTGCCGGCATCGTCCTGTTCGCCGATCGGGCCGCCGCCAGAGGCCGTCGCGCCGGGCTCTTCAGCCTGTGGCGCAACTTCCTGCTGCTGCTGATCGGAGTCGCCCACGCCGCGCTGTGGGACGGCGACGTGCTGATCCTCTATGCGGCGTGCTCGCCGTTGCTGATCGCGATGCGCAACCTGCCGACCCGGCTGCTGTTGTCACTCGGGGCGGTCGCCGTGGCCGTGCCGGCGATCGGTGCCGCCGTGCTGCAGCCGACCATCGACGCCGACGGGCAGGGATTGGGCGAGTACTGGGGCGTGGCCGGTGACATGTCCGACGCCGTGGGGCTGTGGTTCATCTCTGACTTCTTCTTCCGTGGGCTGGGGATGATGTTGATCGGTGTGGCCGCCTACAGGTCGGGGTTCCTCACCGGCCAGAAGTCCAACGACTCCTACCTGAGATCAGCGCGATGGGGGCTCGGACTCGGTCTTCTCCTCAGCGCCGCCGGCTTCGGCTTCGTGGCTCTCAACGACTTCGGACCGGACGTCGCCCTGATCGGAACGATCCCGAACACGATCGCCACGATTCCCATCGTCTTCGGCTACGCGGCCCTGATCAGCCTTTGGCATCGCAGGACTTCGGAGCGGCCGTTCAACGGGCGGATCCGAGCGGTGGGGAGGATGGCGCTCACCAACTACCTCACCCAGACGATCCTCGGCATCGCCATCCTGCGCGGGCTGCTCGATTTCACCGATCTGAGCCGCAGCCTGCTGGCCCTGTTCATGGTCGGCGTCTGGGGTCTGCAGCTGTGGTGGTCACAAGCATGGTTGGCGAAGCATCGATACGGCCCCGCTGAGTGGGCCTGGCGGGTTGCGACCTACCGCCGCCTGCCCGGTTAGCGCCACACGTCCGGGCAGAGAGGCGCGAGTGCCCCCCAGTATGTCCCTGGTTGTCGGGGCAAGATCAGGGACATCCCCGATTGGACCAAGGCACTCCTGAGGGCACGGTGGACTCGTGAATGAGCCGGCCAGGGGGCCGCTAGCCGAGGGTGGCAATGCAACGGGCCGGTCGTATGATCCGCGGGTGACCATCGTCGAGACGCAGGCGCTGACCCAGCGTTTCGGCCCCACGGTGGCCCTCGACGGCCTGGACCTCCAGATGCAGCCCGGCGTAACCGGGCTCGTTGGCGCCAACGGAGCGGGCAAGACCACGCTGCTCAACGCCATGTTGGGGTTGCGCATCCCCACCTCGGGATCGCTCACCGTGCTGGGCTACGACCCCCAGAGGGCGGGCCACAGGCTCAGGGCCAGCGTGGGGTTCGCGCCCGAGCGCAACGTGCTACCCGACGAGATGCGGGCCGTCGACTTCGTCCGCCACCTCGCTGAGGTGCAGGGCCTGCCCCGGGGCGAGGCCCGCAACCGCGCCTCGGACACGCTGTGGCTGGTCGGGCTCGGGGAGGAGCGCCTCCGGACGCTGGGCACCATGTCCACCGGCCAGCGCCAGCGGGTCAAGCTGGCCCAGGCCATCGCCTCGGACCCCAAGCTGGTGCTGCTCGACGAGCCCACCGACGGCCTCGACCCGGTGCAGCGCAGCGAGATGCTGACCCTCATCGGCCAGATCAGCCGCGATTTCTCGATCAACGTGGTGCTGTCGTCGCACCAGCTCGAAGAGGTGGAGCGGGTGTGCGACAACATCGTGGCCTTGGACGCGGGCCGCCTCGTGGCCTGCGGGCCGATCAGCGATCTCGTCGGCGCAGGCGACGGGATCACCCTTGAACTAGTGGACGTGGCCGAGCCGGCCGGGTCGGTCGATGCGGTGGAGGCCGCGTTGCGGGCCGGCGGCCTCGACGTTCGCCGCCATGAGGCCACACTGGCGCTGCGGGGCGCGGACTACGAGGAACTCTGTGACCGGTCCCGCGATGCGGTGGCGGCCGCCGGCGGCCGCATCCGCCGCCTTGAGACCCGGCGCCGCACGCTCGAGGACCTCTTCGAGGACGCGGCCCGATGAGCGACACTCCTGCACCGAACTCCACCCCTGCTGCAGCCAGCGAGGCCGCTCAGATCATGGACCGGGGCTACCGGTCATACGACGGACCTCGCACCGGGCTGCCCGGATCGATCCGCTCTGTGGTGCGCTACTCGGTGCGCCACACCCTCGGGCTGGGCCGGGCCGCCCGCCACAAGATCCTGCCGTGGCTCGCGGTGGTGATCGCGCTGGTCCCGGCGGTGGTCTTCGTGGGGCTCGCGGTGGTGCTCGACATCGACATGATCGAGGACGAGATCCTGCCCGACTATCACGAGTACTACGGCTTCATCACCACGGCGCTGTTCTTCTACTGCGCCATCATCGTGCCCGACATCCTGGTGGCCGACCGCCGCAACGGGATGCTCCAGCTGTACCTGTCGACCCCGCTGCAGCGGTGGAGCTATCTCGCTTCGAAGGCGCTGGCGGTGGCGGTCGCGCTGGCGGTTCTCACGATGGGGCCTGTGCTGTTCCTGCTGGTGGCCCGCACCATCGAAGGCTCGGGGCCCGACGGGCTCATCGAGTGGATCAAGATCTTCGTGCGCATCATCCTGGCCGGGGCGGCCATCTCTGCGGCGTTCACCGCGGCCAGCCTGGCTGCGGCGAGCCTTACCGACCGGCGGCTATTCGCGACCATCGGCGTGGTCGTGCTGCTGTGGGGTAGCAGCTTCACCACGCTGGCGCTGGTGGAGGCGGCCGACATGAGCGAGCAGGTCTACGCCTTCGACCTCGGAGGGATCTCCGACGAATTCAAGAACCGGATCTACGGCGTCGAGGGGTTGGATCCCTTCGGCGCGCCGGAGTCTGCCGAAGACGAAGCGTTCGAGCCCGGGGCCGGGCGGGAACAGTTGTCCACCCTGTTCGTGGTGGCGGCCAACTTCGCCTGGGTGGCGCTGGGCTCGGCGGTGGTGTGGTGGCGCTACCGGCGGCTGGCGCTGAGCCGATGAGCACCAGCCCGCCCACGCCGCCGCCGGGACCGCCGGTGTCCCCGCCGGCCGGAGCGCTGCCCCCGCCCCCGCCGCCCGACGGTTCGGCCATGGTCGAGGTGAACGGCGTGTCGAAGGTGTTCGGTGACGTCGTGGCGGTGTCCGATGTGAGCTTCTCGGTTCGGGCCGGGGTCACCGCCCTGCTCGGTCCCAACGGCGCGGGCAAGTCCACCCTGTTCAGGGTGATGTGCGGGCTGACCCCGCCCACCAAGGGCACCGTCCGGGTGCTGGGCGCCGACGCCCGCCGCGACCGCGACGTCCGGGGCCGCATCGGCCTTGCCCCGCAGCAGGACGGACTGTTCGACCGGCTCAGCGCCTTGCAGTTCGTGAGACTGGCCGCGGCCACCGAAGCGGTGGCCGAACCGGAGCCCGCGGCCCGGCGGGCCCTCGGAGTGGTGGGCCTAGACCCCGACGACTCCAAGCGGGTGTCGGGCTTCTCCAAGGGCATGCGCCAGCGGGTGAAGCTGGCCGCCGCGCTGGTGCACGACCCCGAGGTGCTGATCCTCGACGAGCCCCTCACCGGGCTCGACCCGGTGCAGCGGCGCCGCATGATCGAGCTGTTCCACGGGCTGGGCGACGAGGGCCGGTGCGTGCTGGTGTCGAGCCACGTCCTCGAGGAGGTCGCCCGCCTCGGTTCCCGGATCCTCCTGATCGCACAAGGACGCCTGGCCGCCACCGGCGACTACCGCGAGCTGCGCGAGCTCATGGACGACCGCCCCCACCGCATCCGCATCGCCGTGGACCGGCCCCGGCAGTTCGCGGCCGCCCTTGTGGAGTCGGGCACCGCGGTGGGCGTGAGCGTCGGCCGGGACTCGATCGTCGTGGACACCCGCGACGTCGACCGTTTCGGCCGGGAGGTCGCTCCGCTGGCGCAGCGCCTCGAAACCCGCCTGTCGCGGGTCGTCCCCCTGGACGAGGACCTCGAGTCGGTGTTCCGCTACCTGGTGGAGAGGCGATGACTTGTCAGTCGTCCCATTTCGGGACTGTGAAGCGATGACTGCGCCGATCGCGCCCCAGACTCGCCGGCATGTGCCCAGCCTCCGAGCGGCGGTACTGACGTACCGGGTGCTGGTCAGCCAGGTCCTCACCCCCGGGAAGATCTTCGCGCTGGGCGCCCTGGGGGTGCTGATGATGCTGGTGGGCTGGCTGGTGGGTCTCAACGCAGGCGGCGGCGATCAGGACGCGGCCGACTTGCTGAGGGACGGTGCCGGCTACGCCGACGGCTTCGGGTTGATCATCATCGTGCCCATCGTGTCGCTGGTGTTCGGCTCGTCGGTGCTGGGCGAGACCCGAGAGGACGGCACCCTGGTCTATCTGTGGCTGCGCCCCATGGGCCGCGCCCCGGTAGTGGCCGGGGCGGCAGCCGCCGCGGCCACCGCGGCCCTGCCCTTGACAGTGATCCCGTCCGCGGTGGGCGGCTGGCTTGCGGCCGACCGCGTCGCCGGGTCCGCCGACCTGGCCCTGGCCGCCGCGGCCGCGGCTGCCCTCGGCACCGCCGCCTACTCAGCGCTGTTCGTGCTGCTGGGCCTGCTCGTCAAGAAGCCGATCATCTGGGGTATCGGCTACGTGCTGCTGTGGGAGGGCCTGGCCGTGGGGCTGGGCGAGTTCGCCGCCCGCCTGTCGCTTAGGGGCTATACCCGGTCGGTGCTCAGCCAAGTCGGGGGGATCGACTACGGCTTCGACGCCCACACGACCACCACCGCGCTGGTGGTGCTGGCCGCGGTATCCGTCGTGGGCCTGGCTCTGGCCGCGATCCGCCTGAACCGTCTCGAGGTCGCCTAAGCGGAATTGGCGGCCGATTCGACGGGGGTGCCTGCATCCCCCGCGGTCAGCGGCCGGTGAAGGTGGCTTTGCCGGGGCCCTGCTCCAGGAAGCTGGCCACGCCGATGGAGGCGTCCTCGGTGTCGAAGCAGGCGCCGAACTGCTCGGTCTCGCAGGCCACCGCGTCGGCCAGCGACAGGGCCAGGCCGTCCATGACCGCCTGCTTGGCCATGCGCAGCGCGGCCGGTCCCGCGGCGTAGCCCGCGGCCATCTCCACCGCCGCGTTGTAGGTCTCTTCGGGGGCATGCACTGCGGAGACGAGGCCGATGGCGAGGGCCTCGTCCGGATGCACGTTGCGGCCCGTGTAGATGATCTCCTTTGCTCTGGTGACGCCCACCAGACGGGGAAGCCGCTGGGTGCCCCCGCCGCCGGGGATGATCCCGAGGCGGATCTCGGGCTGACCCAACACCGCGTCCTCCGCGGCCACCCTGAAGTCGGTGGCCATGGCCAGCTCCATGCCGCCGCCGAGCGCGTAGCCGTTCACGGCCGACACCGTGATCTGGGGCATGTTCTCCACCGCGAGGAACGCGTCGTTGAAGACGCGCGACAGATCCTGGGCCCCCGCCGCGTCGAGGCCGGTGAAGCCTCCGATGTCGGCCCCGGCCGCGAAGATCCTCGGCCCTCCCCACACCACCGCGGCCCTCACGTCGCCGTCGGCCGCGATGGTGTGGGCGGCCTCGGTCAACTCCGCGAGCATCTGCGGGTTGATGGCGTTCATCTTGGGCCGGTCGATCCGGATGGTGGCCACGCCCCCGCTGGCCTCGACTCGAACGAACTCTCCCATGCCGGTCTGCCCTCCTGGTTGTCGGCCCGGCAACCCTACTTCAGGGCACCCCGCGACACCCGCCTCCGTCCTGCCTCACATAACGATCAGTAGTGCACAATCTGCAACCATTAACTTCAGATTGTGATACCGTGAGAATGTGATCGAGCGTGAGATCACCGGGCGCCTGACGAAGCTGTTCAGACAGTACCCGTTCGTGACCGTGACCGGGCCACGACAGGCGGGCAAGACGACGCTATGCCGGGCGGCCTTCAGCAGCCTCGCCTACCGCAGTCTCGATGCCCACGATGTTCGTGCGTATGCGGAGTCCGATCCGCGCGGCTTCCTAGCCGAGATCGGCGTTCCTGCCGTCATCGATGAGATCCAGCACGTTCCGTCGCTGCTCGCCTACCTGAAGGAGGCTGCCGACGCCAGCGGTGGCAACGGGCTGTACGTCCTCACCGGCAGCGAGAACCTGGCGCTCGCGGCCGAGGTGGGCGAGTCGCTCGCAGGCCGGGTCGCTCAGTTGCGTCTCCTGCCGTTCTCGCTTTCAGAGCGACGGCGCACGGGAGCCGGTGAAGCCCTCGGCGACATCGTCTTCAGCGGCTTCTATCCGCGAATCGTCGATCAGCGGCTCGAACCTCGTCAAGCACTGCGCGACTACTTCGAGACCTACGTCGAGCGCGATGTGCGGCGCATGGGCGGCGTCGCGAACCTGCCGGCGTTCACTCAGTTCGTCGCACTGTGCGCTGGGCGGGTCGGGCAGTTGCTGTCTCTGACCTCCCTCAGCGACGATGTCGGGGTGTCACGCACGACGATTCGCCAGTGGCTCACTGTGCTGGAGCGCAGCTACATCGTGTTCCTGCTGCCGCCATTCGCAAGGAACATCCGCAAACGGCTCGTGAAGTCGCCGAAGCTCTACTTCCACGACGTCGGTCTCGCCAGCTACTTGCTCGGGATCGAGAGCCCCGGGCAGGTGGCGACGCATCCGCTGCGGGGACAGCTCTTCGAAAACATCGTGGTGAGCGAGGCGATCAAGCATGGCTACAACCGTGGCGTCGATCCCCGGCTCTCGTTCTTCCGCGACTCGCGAGGCTTGGAGTGCGACCTCTTCTATGAGACGGAGCGGGGCATCAACGCCATCGAGGCCAAGTCTGGTGCAACCGTCGTCTCGAGCTTCTTCCAGTCGTTCGACCGCGTAGCCAAGGCGGTGCCGGACGTTGCCGCCAGGACCCTCGTATACGCAGGCACGGAGGCGCAGACCCGAAACGCCTGCGACGTCGTGCCGCTCGATCAGTTCGCCGAGGCTCTGAGCCGGTTCGACGCCGAGACTTCGATCCGGGTCACATGCCGCGGCGATCCGGTCGCCGGCGCGGATGTCCTAGCGCTCTTCCCCAACAACACCTGGCAGCGGGCCAGCAGTGACAGCACAGGCGTGGCGCAACTCAAGCTGTACACGACCGACACTCCAATGACGGTCTTCGTCGCGGCGGCCAGCCTCAGCGCGGCGGTCGAGAACGAATGGGTGCCTGACGAGGGGGCGCTCGAAGTGCAACTGGAGGCTGTCGCCGACGGGGGTTCTGTGATCTTCGCGGACGGGACGGGCTACGTGCCCGGTCTCGATGGGCGCCTCAATCCGATTCTGGACGACTCACAGCGGCCATATCTCTACACCACGAATGTCGCGGTCGACGGCGGCCGGCAGCAGCCGGTCAGCTTCGCTGTCGGCGGGGTGCCACTGCACCTCGTTGACGCCTACGGCAACCAGTCCGACGTGCGGGTGATCGCCATGCAGGGAAGGTCGTCGCTATTGGAGTACCGGCACCGCAGCGGGGTCGCCGCCGTCTCCTGACCCCCTCCCGTTGAGGGTTCCCGGTCTTGTCTCAGCCGCCTGCTACGTTGCGATCAGCAGGCGGTGCGACAGGGAGTTTCGATGCCAACACTTGATTTCAAGGGCAAACGGCACATTTACGCGCACCACCTGACGGTGCCCTACAGGCCCCTCGTGCCCGAGCCCGAGAAGTCCGTCGGCGACTGCCCTGATGACGACAACCTCATCATTCAGGGCGACAACCTGCACGCCCTCAAGGCCCTGCTGCCCCGCTACGCCGGACGGGTGAAGTGCATCTACATCGACCCGCCCTACAACACTGGCAACGAGGGCTGGTCTTACAACGACAACGCCAACGGCCCCATTCTCAAGCAGTGGTTCGCTGACGAGGCGCCCATCGACGGCGAGGACTTGGAGCGCCATGACAAGTGGCTCTCAATGATGTGGCCCCGCCTGCAACTGCTGCGGGAACTCCTCTCAGATGATGGCGTGATTTTTGTCTCCATCGACGACAACGAACAGCACCACCTACGCATGCTAATGGACGATATCTTCGGTGCCGAGAACTTCGTTGGATCGTTTGTTTGGGAGGGAACGGGCAAGAATGATGCACGGTTCATCTCCGTAGGTCATGACTATGTTCTGTGCTATGCTAGCCAATTGAATCTGATTCGCGAGAACAAGTCACGCTGGCGCGCCATGAAGGAGGGTGTCGACGAAATCAACGAAGTGGCTTCGGAAGCGTGGAAGAAACACGAAGGAGACTCATCTGGCGCATCGGATGACTTGCAACGGTGGTTCGCATCTCTTGACAAGAAGCATGAGTCCTACGCCCATCGTCACTACCGTTGGATCGATACAAATGGTGTCTACTTCGCCGCGGACATCTCCTGGCCGGGTGGAGGAGGTCCCACCTATGAGATACTCCATCCTGCCACTGGCAAACCTGTCAAGGTTCCCGCGAGAGGGTGGGTGTTTCCTGACAGGAACAAGATGCTGGAAGCGATTGAACAGGGACGCGTTCACTTTGGTGTAGATGAATCAAGGGTGCCCAATCTCAAGAAGTACTTGAATGAGACCGATTCGCAGGTTCTGACTAGCGTATTCTATCAGGATCGGCGAGCAGCCCACAAGGAACTTGTCCGTATTCTACCTGAGGCATCGTTCGAGTATCCGAAGGATGAGCGGGTGATTCGGCGGTTGCTTGAGATTGTCACCTCTGGTCAGGACATCATCCTTGACTCGTTTGCAGGTTCTGGTACTACAGCTCATGCAGTTCTGGCCTTGAATAAACAGGACGACGGCAGCCGCAAGTTCATCCTCGTGGAGTGTGAGGACTACGCCGATTCTGTGACGGCTGAGCGAGTGCGACGCGTCATCTCGGGCGTGCCCGATGCGCGGGATGAGGCACTACGCGAGGGGCTCGGTGGATCGTTCACGTTTAGTACTCGTGGTGTTCCGGTCACAGCCTCGGGGATGCTCAGCGGCGATACGTTGCCGCAATTCGCGGAACTCGCTGCCTGGCTTATGCACACCGCCACAGGGCAGTCTGTCGGCCCGGCAGACCTTCGTCCCTTGGACGAGCACGGCCTGATCTACAGTGATTCGGGCCGCAACTACTATCTGCGCTACCAGCCCGATCTTGACTGGCTACGCAGCACCGAGGCGGTCCTGACCGAGGGGCGAGCCGAGGATATCGCTGAGATCTGCCGGCAGGAGCGGAAGCAGGCCGTCGTGTTCGCGGCTGGAAAGTACATCGAGCTCGATGACCTGAACGAACTCAACATCATGTTCGGCGGGCTGCCGTTCGAGATCAGGCGGTCGGAGCAGGTCTGATGCGTCTCGAACTCAAGGAATACCAGCACAGGACGCTGGAGGTGTTCGTCCGCTGGTTGAAGACGCTCGACGACGCTCGCATCAAGTCCGACGAGGGCATCGCCGCGCTGGAGCAGGCGGGCCTTGACGTCCCGGCGAGTATTCGCAGTTTCCCGTGCGCGGCTTGGGACCGACTCGTTGAGGATGGCGCGATCGAGTCCGGTGCCCGAGAGCACGTGGATCGCTACGACGACGCTGGTCGGCCCATCCCCCACGTCTGCTTCAAGGTGCCGACGGGCGGCGGCAAGACGCTGCTGGGGGCGGCGGCCTTGGAGAGGCTTGGGATGCAGACCGGACTGGTTCTCTGGATCGTGCCATCGAGGGCCATTTACGCCCAGACCAAGGCTGCCTTCAGATCGCGCGAGCACCCCTACCGCCAACTCCTCGAACACGCCAGCGGCGGGCGTGTCAAGCTGCTCGAGAAGGAGGATCGAATCGATCGCGGCGACGTAGAGAACTACCTGTGCCTCATGCTGCTGATGCTGCCGGCCGCCAACCGGCAGAAGGGCAAGGAGTTCCTGCGGATGTTCAGGGACTCGGGCCGCTACATGACGCTGTTCCCCAAAGAGGACGACGGGCCCGCCATCGATTCTCTGCTCGCGGACAACCCCGACCTGGAGTGCTACGACGACGGGACCGTCAAGCAGAGCCTGTTCAACGTGTTCAAGATGCAGCGTCCAGTCGTCATTCTCGACGAGGCGCACAAGGCCTACGGCGGCAACGGCGCCACCGAGTTCGTTAGGGCCGTCAACCGGCTCGATCCGAGACTCGTGGTCGAGTTGACGGCGACACCCAATCGCAACATCAGCAACCTGCTTGTCGACATCTCAGGCGTGGACCTCAAGAAGGAGCAGATGATCAAGCTTCCCGTCGAGGTCACCACCAGCGGCGGCGAGTGGCGAGACACTCTCGCCCGAGCCTGCGACAGGCTCAATGACCTCCAGGCGGCCGCAATCGTGCTCGAAGGAAGTTCTGGCCGCTACATCCGCCCCATCGCCGTGGTGCGGGTCGAGCGGACCGGTCAGGCCCAGATGGGCGGTGACCGCATCCACGCCGAGGACGCGCGCGACTACTTGGTGAACCACCTCGGGGAGGCACCGGAGGCTGTGCGCGTCAAGTCGTCCGAGAAGGACGAGATAGCGGGACACGACCTTCTGTCGCCCTACTCGCCGGTGCGGTGGATAATCACCAAGGCAGCCCTGATGGAAGGCTGGGACTGCCCCTTCGCCTACGTCCTTGTCATGCTCGACAACACCAGCAGCAGGAGGGCAATCACGCAACTCATGGGCCGGGTGATGCGCCAGCCGCACGCTCGCTGGACAGGGGTGCCCGACCTCGACAAGTGCTACGTCCACTGCTGGAAGACCAAGGTCGATGACGCCGTCATGCAGGTCAAGAGCGGCCTGGAGCACGAGGGGCTCACCGGGCTCGACCGCGATGTCGTCGGCAGCGACGCCGTCGATATGGAGGTCACGACCATCCGAAGGCGCGAGCGCTTCCGGCAGCGTGACGTCTTCCTCCCCAAGGTCCTTCACCGCCACGGCGATGGCTGGCGCGATCTCAGCTACCAGCGGCACATCCTCCCCCACATCGACTGGGCCGGCATCACCGCGCCTTCGCCGGGAGCCGCCACTGGCGCTAGTGCGGGCCTGTTCGAGGAGACGGTCGCCGTCGACCTGGGCGGCAGCGGCGTGTCGGACGCCACCCGCCAGCTGATCGACGCCGATCCCGAGATCACGCTGTCGTGGGTGACGCGCCAACTCACCGACCTCGTCCCGAACGCCTGGCAGGCGGCTCGGATCGCCGACGACCTCATCGAGTCGCTGCGCGGCATGGGACTGAACGGGGCTGACATCTACGCCCAGCGGCGCGACCAGATGATCCGACTCCGAGAGGGGGTGGCGGACGAGATCGAGCGCCAAGCCGAGCAGGTCTTCACCAGCAAGCTCAAGGCCGGTGACATCCGATTCGACCTAGAGGCGAGCGAGCCCAACTACAGGATGCAGGAGGAGTTCACGCTGCCCGTCGCTGCGAACGACCACTCCCTGCAGCGGCTCGGCAAGCCGGTGCAGAACAGCCTGTTCGAACCGGTCTTCGAGAAACAGTTCGACACCGGCCTTGAGAGGGACTTCGCCTTCTACGTGGACCAGCACGCGGCGATCCAGTGGTGGCATCGGGTCGCTGTCCGTCAGCAGCACGAGTACTACCTGCGAGGCTGGAACCAGAACCGCATATGGCCCGACTTCGTGGCAATGTCCAGCAACGGCGACGGCAGGCCCCGCCTGCTCGTGGTCGAGACCAAGGGCGGACATCTGGAGGGCAACCCCGACACGGAGTACAAGACGAAGGTCTTTGCCACGCTGGAGGCCTCGCTCAACGGCACGGGCGCCTACGAGTGCGGCGAGGTCAACCTCGACAACGGCGAGGTCAAGGGCCGGTTCAGGATCATCTTCCGCGAGGACCAGTTCGGATCGTTACTGGCATGAGCGTGCCGGGCTCAGTGGAGCGCACCCCCGATGGTGCCGCGGACCACGCAACCGCCGCGGTCGACGGTAGGAGCGCACTGGACTGGCACATCCTCTCGCCAGACAGCATCCTGCTCACCGACCGGGTAGCGGTCGTGACCGGCGCGGGCCGGGGGATCGGCGCGGCCACCGCGGCGGCCCTGGCCCGCTTCGGCGCCGATGTGGCCGTGTTCGACATGGACCCCACGCTCCTGCCCGAGACCGTGGCTGGAGTGGAGGGGGCCGGGCGGCGGTGCCTGCCGGATGTGCTCGACGCCCGCGACGACGACGCGGTGGCTGCGTTCCTACAGCGGGTCCATAGCGAACTCGGCCCCATCGACGTTCTCGTCAACAACGCGGGCGGCACCTTCAAGGCCCGCTTCGCCGACGTGTCGCCCAAGGGTGAGCACACCCTGATCAGGGAGAACTTCGCAACCGTCACCAACTGCGTGCGCCACGGCGTGCCGCTCATGTCCGACGGCGGCGCCATCATCAACGTCACCTCGGTTGAGGCCTATCACTCCGCCCCCGGCTTCGGGGTCTACGCGGCCATGAAGGCCGCGGTGGAGCAGTTCACCAAGACCCTGGCGGTGGAGTACGGGCACCGGGGCATCCGGGTCAACTGCGTGGCTCCCGACATGATGCCCACACCCGGCGACGAGGCTCTCGCCGAGGGCGGGACCCACGTCATCGAGGGCACGTTCCCCACACCGCTACGGCGAATGGGAGCGGCGGAGGAGTGCGCGGCCGTGATCGTGTTCCTGGCCTCCGACATGGCCGGCTTCGTCAACGGGACGTCCATCCCGGTGGACGGCGGGACCATCGCGTCGGGCAACTGGAAGACCCGCCTCGACGGCACCTTCGGCCTGTAGCCCCGGCGGGCGTTCTATGTGACGACGTTCGGGCGTGCCAGACCCTGGGCCTCGCAGAGGGCGTAGTAGGCGGCCAGAACGCCCGGCCCGTCGGTGATGGATTCCACGTTGCCGTCGGCGTCGAGGTTGAGGTTGACGCCGTGGATCTGGAACCAGACATCGGTCGGCTCGGTGTTGTCGGCCGGGGTGGTGAGCGTGTGGACGCTCCCGGCCGGCTCGAACAGGAACGACCCGGCCCGGTTGACCTCCGGATACTCGAGGTACTTCCAGGCCCCGCTCAGAGTGTGGGCGTACACCGGCCCGGTGTGGCGGTGGGTCTGGATGACGACGCCCGGCGCGAACCGGTTGCGCAGGATCCACAGCCCCTCGTCCTCGCGCACCATCATCACCTTGAGCTCGATGCCGCCGCCGGCGTCCGCCCATGGCAACTCCTCATCGCCCCGGTGGATGGCGGCCGCAGCCTCGATGGCGGTGGCGGACATAGCTGCTCCCTGTCGTCTGCTGCTGAAGTCTATTGGGGCCGCTGCTGGCTCTTATCCGGGCGGCTAGACCGAGAAGGTCGAGATGTGCCAGGCCCCTAGATTCGCGACGAACGCCTGCCTTCCCCGGAAGGCGATGTTGGTCGGGTGGCAGAGAACGTGAGCCGTCGGATCGTGGGCTACAACTTCGAGGGTGTCGCCAACCGAACGAAGGATCGTGCTCGGCTCGTAGCAGGCGATGTAGAGGTGGCCGTCGGGCCCGAACGTGACTCCGTCGGGAAGGCGGTCCCCGGTGTCGACCACGGGCTCCGGCGGCCGCCCCCTCTCGGTGAGGCTGACACGGCTGATCCTGCGGACGTAGGTCTCGGCCACGTACAGCCATCGGCCCGTCGGATCGACGGCGATCCCGTTGGCGAAGGCGAACGGCCCCTCGTGCCACATCGCTCCCGTGCCGTCGGCTCGCACGAGCGCGATACCGGGTCCCTCGACGTCGGGTGAGCCGCTCTCGGACACGAGCACCTCGCCGCCCGGCAACTCGACCGCGTAGTTGGGAACCTCGAAGCGGTGGCCGCCGACTTCATCGATCCGATCGACAACGGTGCCTGTTCGTGCGTCGAGCCGGTGCAGGCAATGGTTGTCGGTGTCGCAGACCAGCAGGTAGTCACCGCCCTGGAGGAACTCGATGCCCAGGACGAACCCGCCGACATCAGCGACCTGCGTCGCACTGGACCCGTCCGGCTCGATGCGGTAGATCTGCCCGGCCTCGCCTCCGCACCACACGCTGCCGTCGGACGGGTGAACCGCGACGTCCTCGGGGTGATCGAGCCGGACATCCTGCTCCAAGCCGTTGTAGAAGACCGTCGCGCCTACGTCCACGCGAGCCATCCTGACACGGACCGCGGCCTGACGTGGCCGCCCGCACCTGTACCAGGCAAGACTTGGCGGTCACATGAGCGAAGAGCCCCAACACTCAGCGCGGCCAGCAGTTGTGGTCACCGGCGCCGGAGCGGGCATCGGCCGGGCCATCGTCGAGGAGTGTGTGCGGCAGGGCTGGGGGGTCGTGGGTGTCGACATCGATGCCGAGGCTCTCAGCGAGGCATCAGGACGGCTCGGCCCGCGCTTCACACCCGTAACCGGCGATGTCTCGCAGTGGTCGACCCACGAGCGCGCCGCCGACGCGGCCGACTCGATGGGCGTCCTGTCGGGCTGGGTGAACAATGCCGGCATCGAGGTCCCCGCCAGCGCCCACGAGGTGTCCGAGGCCGACCTGCGCCGGGTGCTCGAAGTCGACTTGCTGGGCGTTGCCTTCGGGTGCTCTACCGCGGTGCGCCGCTTCCGGCGCCGTGGCCGCGGCGCGATCGTGAATGTCAGCAGCATCCAGGCCGTGGTCGGCTTCGACGGCTCGTTCGCCTACCAGGCGGCCAAGGGCGGGGTAGAGGCGCTCACCAGGCAGGTGGCGGTGGAGTACGGGCCCAGTCAGATCCGCTGCAACAGCGTGCTTCCCGGAGCGGTCGACACTCCCATGACCCACGGGCTGCTGCTTCCCGAGGACCGGGAGGCGCAGTTGAGGGAACTCGATGCCCTGCATCCGCTCGGGCGCATGGCCCAGCCCTCGGAGGTAGCGGCCGCGGTCGAGTTCCTTCTCAGCGATCGGGCTTCGTTCATCTCCGGTGTCAGCCTGCGGGTCGACGGCGCGGCAGCCGTCAGGGGAGGCGGTCCACCGCGCCCGTGACCGACCGGACCCTGATCCTGTCCAGCGGGGGCCTCCGGGCCGAAGTCGACCCCGGCGGTGGTGCCGACGTGCTGTCGGTTCGGGACGCTCAGGGGCGCGAGATCCTGTTCCAACCGGGCTGGAGGCCCAGCCCCAGCGAGCGGGGGCACAACGACCAGTCGTGGGTAAGGGGCTGGCGGGGCGGGTGGACGCTGCTGTTCCCGAACGCCGGCCCGGCGTGCCTGCACAACGGACGCCGCCATCCCTACCACGGCGACGCCGCGCTGTCGGCGTGGCAGGTCGTCGACTCTGCGCTCGACCGGCTGAGCCTGCGCTACCTCGATTCGGGTGGCGCCACGGTCGTTCGGACGCATCAGATCACGTCGGACCGATTGACCATCGTCACCACCATCGGCAATCCGACGGACAGTCCCTTCGAGTTCGTCGCCGTCGAGCACCTTATCCTGGGCTCGGCGTTCGTGTGGGACGTGGCGCCGGTGGACCTTCCGCCGGGACCGCGCCGGGTGCTCGACGGGGATTCGGACCCGGGTGACTGGTCAAGCCTGCCGGCGCCGGGAACCCAGAGGTTCGGCGCCGTCGTGGACTGTGGCGCGGGCCGGGCGACTGCCTACAGCCGGGAGGACCTAAGGGTGTCGGTGTCCTGGTCGGGGGAGAGCCTCCGATCGTTGTGGTACTGGCTTGAGAACGGTTGGAACCCCGAACCGCCCTGGGACGGTCGAACCCGCTGTCTGGGTCTGGAGCCGGCCTCCAGCGCCGACTCCGATGGCCTCGCGGGGGCGTCGAAGAGGGGCATGACGACGACACTGGCCCCCGGTAGGTCAATGACACACAGCACTACGCTGACGGTCGAACACGTCCCCCGCGCCGAAACATGGGAGTGACTCCATGACGGCTCAGAATGCCCCGGATCTCGATCTGGACGCGGTGGTCGAGCGAATGGGTGTGCCTGATCAGGCTCGTGCCAGGGCCACCTGCTGGGTCCAGAGCCGGTCCAGGTCGTCGAGGGTCTGACGGACGGTCCGGTCTCCGAACAGGTGGTCGTGGATGATCTCCCCACTCCGGTCCTGCACGACCGAGAATCCATCGAATCTCGGGCGCAGGTAGGCGACCGACAGCGACGGCAGAGTCCTCAAGAAGAAGTCGTCGGTCAGGTCGTTGGCGCGAGGGCTGGTCCACGCTGACAGGTGGGCCGGCTGGCCCGCGCACTCCACGTAGGGGCCCGCCTGGAAGGCGCTCGATCCGACGAAGGCCGCGTAGGCGCATGCCTCATCCGGCGAGACGGTGCCCGCCGACACGCCCAGGCCCGTGCCTCCGAGGATTCCCCCGAGCGGCGTCCCGTCGTGGGAGGGAGCCACATCGAAACGCACCTTGTGGGGTCGGAACCCGGGGCGGGAGTAGTTGGTGTAGCCGAACAGCAGCGGGCAGTAGACCACTTCGCCGGTGGTGGACATGCGGTCCAGCACCTTGATCGGATTCTCTCTGGGCGTCTCGGGGTGGCTCAATCCGGCGCACTCGGCCAGCAGGGCCAGCGCCCGCTCGCCCACAGGCCGAGATACGAGCACGTCGGGAGACTCTCCCGGCGGTTCGCCCTCGGCGACGCAGGCGGACATGAAGCTCATCATGCAGTCCACGGGTATGAGCGGGAATCCGAGCCATTGGCCCCGCCCCCTCAGTCGGCGGCCCAGGGTGATGACATCGGACCAGGTGTACGGGGGAGACTCATCTGCGGCGTTGAGCAGATCGGACCGGTAGGCGCTGACCTGCGCGGCGACATCGACGGGGACGGCCCACAACCTGCCCTGGTACCGGTAGGACTCGAAGCTGGGCCCCACGCCGCCGGCCCGCAGATCGCTCATCTCGGCCTCTGACAGGTAGTCGTCCAGCGGCAGCAGGGATCCCTCGACACTCACTTGCCCGACCCAGGGGTGGTCGATGATCAACAGGTCGTAGTCGGCGGCCAACTCGTCGATGGGCTGGTCGGCGAATCGTTGCAGCGACCGGGCCTTCCAGGAGATCTCGATTCCCCGCTGGGCGGCGAAGGCCTCAGCCGATGCCAGCAGGGGCTCGACGCCGCGGGGATGGTCGAAGGTTATGCCCCGGAGCGTTGTCACCCGGTCTTCACCCTGAACCGCTCCACCGTCTCGGGCACGAGGTCGATTCCGAGCCCGGGCCGGTCCGGCAGCTCGAGTTTCCCGTCGACCACCACAGGCTCGGGGGCGACGAGCTCGGAGCGGAGGGTGGCGCCGCTCAACTCGGGGGCGCACATCTCGTAGTACGGCACGTTGGTGGACGCGGCCTGGAAGTGCCGGGAGGCGGCTGCGGTGATGCCGGTCTTCCAGGCGTGGGGGATCACCAGGGCGCCGTGGTCGGCAGCCAACTGGGCGATCCGGCGCATCTCGGTGAGGCCTCCGGCTCGCCCGACATCGGGTTGGATCACGTCCACGCGGCCCCGCTCGAGCCACTCGCGGCACTCGTGCCTGGTCGCTGCGAACTCTGCCCCGCAGACCCGGATATCGGTCCGCTCCGCCAACCGGGCATGTCCCTCGAGGTCGTCGTGCTGCAGTGGCGCCTCGGCGAAGTAGGGGTCGGCGTCCTCCATCCGGCGCAGCGCCCAGAGGGCGTCTCGCCAGTCGGTCCAGCGATAGCCGAAGTCGAGCATCATCACGATCTCGGGCCCAAGGTGCGCTCGGGCCTCGTGGACACAGCGGACCAGCTGGTGGTCGTCGACCAGGTCCTCGAAGAGAACCTCGACCTTCATCGCCATGTACCCCAGCGCGAGTGCCTGGTCGCACATCGACAGAAGGCACTTCATCATCTCGGTGATGCTGCGCCCGGAGACCGATCCCGCGTAGAGGGTGGCGTACGGCGATCCGTGGGGGACGCGGGCACCGCCGAGAAGCTCGTAGGCGGGCCGGCCGAGTTGCTTGCCGACTAGATCGTGGAGAGCGACGTCCACCGCCGACAGCGCATGGATTCCGAGTCCCCGGCGACCGTGGTAGATCGTGCCCTGGTACATCTCCTCGTTGAGTGAGGCGATGCCGAAGGGGTCGCGGCCGATCAGCATGCCGCCAAGGCCCCGACTCAAGGAATGGGCGTCGTCCATCTCGATGAGCTCTCGCACTGCCATGGCCGGCGCGTCGGTCTCTCCGATACCGGTCCGGCCGTGTTCGTCGGTCACTTGCACCACGACGGCCTCAGCGATGGTCTCGAGGTCGGAGTCGGGAGTCGCGGCCGTCTTGGGGGTTCTTAGCGGGATGACCTCCACAGCCGCGACGGCTGAAGTCGTCATGGCGGAGGCCCCTCAAGAGTTGGCCCCGTCCACGGCGATGCCGGAGGCATACGAGAATCGGCCAAGGGTGCATTATAGGTCTGGGATCGCAGCACTAAGCCTGAATCCACCGATGGGCTGGTCGGGGTGGGCTGGTCGGGGTGTTTGTGGGGGTGTTTGGCTGGTTGGGGTGCGGCGGGTGTTGTTGGGGCGTGTTGGGCCGGCGGTTGGGACTGGGCTGGTTTGTGGCGCTCAGGGGGGTGTGTTCTGGGTGGCGCCGGGCCCGGGGCTGGGGGTTCAGATGAGTTGGGGGAGGTTGCGGGTGTGTGTGAGCGCGGCGGTGAATTGGTGTGCCCAGGGCCAGTTGAGCGGGAGGCGGAGTTTGTGTCGGTGGCTGTGGTTGACGAGGCGTCCGGGCACGGCGAGCAGCCGCCGGCGGACGGTGGCGGCTGCGGTGAGCCGTTCGGGGTGCTGTGTGTGTCCGAGTCGTGCGGTCCAGCGGGTGAGGTTGTGGGCCAGCACGGCGCAGGCGAGGTGGGCGGCGTTGGCGAAGAACCTTCCGGAGGGGCAGTGGGCGAGGCCGTTGTCTTTGAGGTCTCTGATGGCGAGCTCGACTCGGGCGTGGCCGCGGTGGTAGGCGTCGGCGGTTTCGGTGTCGAGGTCGTCTCTGTTCGTGATGAACGCGTGGTGGCGCCAGTCGGGCCACAGCTCGCGTTGGGGGCCTTCTGGGAGTCGGGTGCGGCGCACCACGAGGCGCAGCTTTCGGGGGCCACAGGGGTCGCGGCGGCTCGTTGTGATGGCGCACTCGGCGACCTGGGCTTCCCCGTCGGGGTAGGCGATCGGCGTCCAGGCGGTCTCGTCGATGCCGTCGATGGCTGCTTTGACTTTGGCGTTCTGTGGGATCGTGACCGACCAGCGGGCCTTGTACGTGTCGAGCTTTGCGATCAGCGCGTAGGAGAAGAACCCGGCGTCGGCGCGCACGGTGAGCTTCGTGCCCGGCGCGAGGCGTCCGAGGCGGGCCAGGGTCTCCGCGGCGAAGCGGACATGGCCGCGCTGGGAGGACCCCGACCGCATCCTGGCGTGGAGCACCTCGCCGGTGTCGTCCCGGGTCGCCGCCAGCGGGTGGTAGCCCCAAACCTTGGTGTGGCCGTAGGCCGCGCCCTGCTTGGACTTGCCGTGGACCTCACAGACCGTGGAGTCCAGATCCACCGTCATCTCCGCCGCTGCCGGCGCCGCGCCCGAAGACCACGCCCGGCTGAGCGCCAGCTCCAGGGCGCGGTCGAACTGGCGCACATGGCCCCAGGTGAAGGACCGCAGCCACGTCCCCAACGTCGACGGCGCCGCAGGCTCAAAGCCCAGCACCGCCGAAGCGGACCCGGCCCGCAGCCTGTCGGCGTCGCCGATGAACGAGCCGCCCACCAGCATCGACGCCACCACCGACAGCGCCTTCGCCCCGGACCCACGGCCCGCCGCGGGCGGGCGCACCGCATCGTCGATGAGCGCCTCCAAACCCAGCCGGCCCATCACCGTGCCCGCCAACAGCAGCCCCGCATCGGCCACCAGCGAAGCGTCGTCGAACACCGCCTCGATCCCGTCGATACCACCCGCTACGCTGCTCACAGGAAGTGCCTCCTCACATGGCCAGAATCACTGTTGACTCAAACAGCATTCTCCCATGTCAGGAGGCCTTTCCGGTGGACGCGCCAACCCCACAAACCTCACCGCGCCGGTGGATCCAGGCTAAGGGGGCGGAGAATGCTCGCACAGGATCAGTTGACGGCTTTCGAGCAGTCCGGATATTTCGTCCTGGAGGGGGTGTTTCGCGGTGATCAGCTTGCCGAGCTCCAGCAAGAGTCCGAGGCGCTGGCCGCCTCTTTGCCTGCTTCCGAGGAGGAGTTCCGCATCTGGCACGAGCGCGTGCTCTTTCGCAGGAAGGCGTTCCGGGACGTCCTCGACTCCCGCGAGCTCATCGAGGCGCTCGCCGGCGTGCTCGGCGACGACGTCCAACTGCTGTCGATGGATCTGCTGCTGATAGGGCCGGGCCATGACCGCAGGAGATGGCACCGTGATGTCTCGTTCGTGTGCGAGAAGCCCTTGTCCGTCAACGCCGGCATCTACCTGTACGACATGACGCCGCAGATGGGCCCCTTGCGGATCGTGCCGGGCAGCCATCGGCGCGAGGACGGCCCGCCGGAGGGAGTCGACCCCCTGGACGGTCAGATCGAAGTGCCGGTCTCGGCCGGCGACGTCGTCGTCTTCGATGCCGGGATATGGCACAGCAGTGGTGTCAACCGCACCACCCAGAACCGCTTGGTCCTGTTCCCCTACTTCGGCCGGTACTGGATCAAGCGGATGGACAACTACTTCACCCAGCCGCTTCCCGCCGACCTGCTCCACACCACCGATCCGATGAAGCGGCAGCTGCTGGGGCTGGAGCTGCGACCCGGGGTGGCTAGCTATGCCGGCGACACCGAGGAGTACAACCGCACCCGCGGGGAGCCAGGGGTCGACTTCCCGATGCCTGAGTAGCCCACCTAACCGCTAGAGGATCCGGTGACCGACAATGACGGTGCGGACGAGGTGAGCCGGCGCGTGTAGTCGTGAGCGGGCGCGGTGAGGATCTCCGCCGTCGAACCCCGCTCCTGCACCACTCCCTCCTGCAGTACCAGGACCCGGTCAGCCACTGAGGCCACCACTCCGAGGTCGTGGGTGATGAAGAGCAGGGAGAGTCCCAATTCGGTCCGGAGTTCGTTCAGCAACGCCAGCACCGCGGCCTGGACCGAGACGTCGAGCGCCGAGGTGACCTCGTCGCAGACGAGCAGGTCGGGCTGGGCCGCCAGCGCCCTGGCGATGGCGACCCGCTGGCGCTCGCCTCCCGATAGCTCGGCCGGATACCGGCGGGCGAGGCGCTCCGGAAGCCTTACTTTCCCGAGCAGGTCGTGTACCGCCTGGCGAGCCTCGCCTCTCCCCATGCGACGGAAGAACAGCGCCGCGCTCTTGATGGTCTCCTCCACGGTGTGGCGCGGGTTCAGCGACTCGTAAGGGTTCTGGAACACGATCTGTATGCGGCGGCGCTCCTCCTTCGAGCGCTGGCGGGCCAGTGGTTCGAGGGCCTGGCCGTCGAAGCTCAGGCCCCCTCCCGCGGGCCGGTGCAGGCCCACAATGCACCGGGCGATGGTCGTCTTGCCGCTTCCGGACTCTCCTACCAGAGCCAGGCACTCACCCATCTCCATCGTGAAGGTCACGTCAGCGGCGGCGACAACTTCGCTGTCCCGGGCGCCGAATGTGGCTCGCAACGACTCGACATCGAGCAAGGGTGTGACTGTGGAGCCGTCCGCTGGTTCTAGGAGGTCGCGGCGCCGGATCGTCACTTCGGGCGTCTCCGTCCAGCGGAGGCATCGCACCCTGCGCCCCGAGGTGGCTGCGGTCAGGGCGGGCACTTCCTCCTCGCAGGCCGCGACCCGCATCGCGCAGCGGGGGGCGAAGGCGCAACCGCCGGGACGGTCACCCACCCCCACCGCCACTCCGGGGATGCCCGAGAGCGCTCGGGGCTCGACATGATCGGGCACCGACGAGATGAGCCCGTGGGTGTAGGGGTGGCGGGGATTGTCGATCAGCGCGCCGGTCGGACCCTCCTCCACGATGCGGCCCGCGTACATCACCGCGATCCGGTCGGCGATGCCCGCGACCACCGCCAAGTCGTGAGAGACGTAGATGAATCCGACCTCGAGGTCCCGGCGCAGCCTGTCGACCTCCTCCAGGATGCGGGCCTGGGTGACGACGTCCAGCCCGGTGGTCGGCTCATCGAGAACGGCCACCCGGGGGCCGCACACCAGTGCCACCGCGATGGCCAGCCTCTGCTGCTGACCGCCGGAGAGTTGATGCGGGTAGCGGCGCCGGAAGTGGCGGTCCGCCGGCAGATGCACTCGCTCCAGAGCCTCCACCACGGTCTCGGCGGACAGGCGCTCAGGCGCGTGCGCCCTGAGCACCTCAGTCAGTTGCTGCTCTACCCGCAGGGAAGGGTTCAGGGACGTGACGGGATCCTGGGGCACGTAGGAGATGAGGCTTCCTCGCAGCCGTCGCAGTTCGTCCTCGGGCCGGTCGCACATCTGGCGCCCGGCGATCTCGACGCGCCCCGAGGCGATCCGCGCCCCGGGATTGGCGAACCCGAGGAGCGCCAAGCCGGTCGTCGTCTTGCCGCTACCCGACTCGCCCACCAGCCCGAGCACCTCGCCGGGGGCAAGGGAGAGACTGAGATCCTCGATGATGGCCGGTCCCGCCTCGGTCTCGACACGCAGATCCGAAACCTGCAGGACAGGGTGGCGCTCGGCGGTCATCGGTGCATCATCGTCTCGTCCACGGAGACGCCTCGCGTGCGGGCGATGGCGTCGGCTACGACGTTCGTAGCGACGGTGAGTACGCCGATGAGCACAGCCGGAGCCACCACGGCCCAGATGTTCAGCGACAGTCCCGAGCGATTCTCGGAGATCATCACGGCCCAATCGGCTGCGGGAGGCCGAAGACCGAGTCCGAGGAAGTTCAGCCCGGCCACGAGCAGTATCGAGATCGTGAGGCGCGGGCCGCCATCGGCGACGATGGTCGAGAAGATGTTGGGCACGATCTCGCGCCGCAGGATCCGCCGGGTCGGTTCGCCCCGGGCGATGGCGGCCTCGACGTAGGCCTTCACCGATACCTCCAGAGTGGCCGTGCGGATCACCCGAGCGATTCCTGGCGCCTGGATGATGGCGATCCCCACCACGACGATCGCCGGGCTCGCGCCGGCGCCGGCCGCCAGCAGCAGGAGGAACAGGATCGGTGGGAACGCCAGCAGAACGTCCATGGCCCGCATGAGCACCGGGTCGACGAGAGACCGGGAGTAGCCCGCGATCAGGCCGATGGTCGCGCCGAGCACGTAGCCGACGACCGTGGCCAGGCCGGCCAGCACCACCACGCTGCGCCCTCCCGCGAGGACCCGGCTGAGAACGTCCCGGCCCAGGAAGTCGGTGCCGAGCAGGAAGTCGCCACCGGGAGGGGTGTATGGCAGCCCGGCCAGTTCGGTCGACGAGAAAGGAGAGAGGAAGGGCCCGGCTACCGTCACGCCCAGCACAGCCAGGAGGGCCAGGAGGCTGAGCCTCACCGACCAGGCGCGGGCGAAGCGCGGCGTCCGCCATCGAAACACGCTCGTACTCATTGGAGCCCGGTCCGCAGCTTGGGGATCACAAGCACCACCAGAATGTCGGCCAGGATGTTGATGGCGATGTAGAGCAGGGCCACGTACATGACGATGGCCTGCACCACGGGCAGGTCCCGCACGCCGACGGCGTCCACGAGCGAGCCTCCCAACCCCGGGTAGGTGAACACTGTCTCGACGACGACCACGCCTCCGACCAGCCACAGCACCGTCAGCGCCATCACCTGGATGGTCGGGGCGAGCGCGTTGGGCAGGACGTGTCTCCAGATCACCCGCCTCTCGGAGATGCCCTCCAGGCGGGCCATGCGCACGTAGTCGGAGCGCAGCACCTCCACCACCCCCGCTCGCACCATGCGGATGTTGTAGGCCAGTCCGGCCAGCAGCAGCGTCACTACCGGCAGGACCAGCACATCAGGCTGGGCCAGCGGGCTCTCCCCGGGCCGGATTATGGACACCGGCGGAAGGAGTCCCAGCGAGATCGCCAGGAACGCGGCCAGCAGCGTCCCCGTCACGAACTCGGGCAGAGCGATGGCACCGAGGCTGGTGCCGGTGATGAGGTGGTCGCTCAGCTTGCCGCTGCGCACTCCGGCCAGAACTCCCAGCGCCAGCGACAGCGGCAGCATTATCACGATCGTGATCCCTGCGAGCACCACCGTGTTCCACACGCGCCCGGAAATCAGCTCCGTGACCGGCATGCGGGCCGCAAACGAGTTGCCTAGATCGCCTTGCAGGAAGTCGCCCAACCAGTTCACGTATTGCACGACCAGGGGGCGGTCGAGCCCCAACTCGGCTCGGATCGCGGCGATCGCCTCGGGATTGGCCCGGCGTCCGAGGATGACCGTGGCCGTGTCGCCGGGAAGGATCTGGGTGGCCGCGAAGACCAGCACCGACACCACCCAGGCCAGCAGCAAGCCGGCCAGCAGCCGGCGGATCGCGTAGCGCAGCAGCGGGTGCAGGCGCCGGGGCACGGCGCCCGTTGGCGACTCCCCGGCCGTCACCCCGGCCGGCGCGGGATCAGGACTCGAACCACCACTCCTTGAAATCGTAGTGGGCGAGGTTGAACACGCCGGATGGGACGATGCCCTTGACCCTGGGGGAGGCTGCGTCGATTATGGCGCTGAAGCCCCAGATGACGTACCCGCCCTCTTCGTACAGCGGCACCTGCAGTTCCTGCAGCGCCGCGGCCCTTTCGTCACCGTCGATGATCCCCTGGGCCGCCCTGAACGCCTCCTCCCAGTCGGGACGGTTCCATACCGTCTCGTTGTAAGGCGAGTCGGCCAGCAGGCCGTCTACTGCCTGGCCCTCGAACGCGCCGCCCCAGATGGACTGGTAGAAGGGCGCCGACGGCGACAGGTAGCTCTGCTCGACGTCGAAGTAGGCCTCGCCGGGCAGCACCTCGAGGGTGACCTCGATGCCGGACGCCTTGGCCTGCTCCTTGAAGATGGTGGCCGACTCCAGCATCCCCGGCACCACCTGCGAGGTGTAGAGGGTGACCTCGAGGCTGTCGTAGCCGGCTTCGGCCAGCAGGGCCCGGGCCCTGTCGGGGTCGTAGGTGCGCTGGGGGAGTTGGTCGTTGTAGGAGGGCCAGCCGAGGCCGAACAGGTCGTTTCCGACGAAGCCGAAGCCCAACAACACCGACTCGACCATCTGCTGGCGGTCGACCGACAGCTTGATCGCCTCCCGGACCCGCGGATCATCGAAGGGCGGCGTGTCCACGCGCATCGTCAACGGCACGGTGGTCGTCGACTCAGCGATGATCAACTGCACGTCGGGGTTGTCGCGGTGTGCCGTGGCCTGGGTGAAGTCCAGCTGCTCCACCGCGTCGACCTGTCCTCCCAGCAGGGCGTTCAGGCGGGCCGTCGGATCCTCGATAGAGATCATCTCGACCTCGTCGAAGTAGGGCTTGCCCTCCCCCCAGTAGTTGTCGTGGCGGGCCATCAGGCTCCGCTCGCCGGGCGTCCACTCGATGAACGTGAACGCGCCGGTGCCTACCGGCTGGTCGTAGTCGGTGAGGCCGTCGGGCACGATGTACATGACCTTCTTGGAGAGCACGGCAGGAAGATCGGCCAGCGGCTGGGTCAGGCGCAGTTCGACCTCGGTATCGGAGACCTTCCTGGTGTTCGCGAGGTCGAACACCCCGAAGTTCGAGCCGCTCTCGTACTCCACGTTGGAGGCCTCGGACCAGCTGTAGAGGACGTCGTCGGCCGTCATCTCCTTGCCGTTGTGGAAGGTGATGCCCGACTTGAGCTTGAGCTGCCACACGTCGCCAGCCGCATTGGGTTCGAGCGACTCCGCGAGAATGGGCTGCGGCGTGAGGCGGGCGTCGCGCTCGAAGAGCTTCTCGTACATTTGCTTGTGCCGCCCGACGTCGATGAACGAGGCCTCATTCCAGGGCAGCAGCGTCTCGGCCGGGCCTGCGCCAGTGTGGGCGGTCACCAGCCGGCCGCCCCGAATGGGACCACCCGGCGCGGCTGTGGTCGTGGTGGCCTCGGGAGCCGCCGTCGTGGTTGCCGCTGCGGTCGTGGTGGGCGCCGTGGTGGGCGCGGCAGCAGTGGTGGTCGTCACTGCGGCTTCGTCGCCGCACGCGGCCAGGATCGAGCCGATGGCGCCGGTTGACAAGCCGATCGCGCTCGCCCTGAATGCGAACTGCCGTCGTGAGAGCTTTCCCGAGTTGAGCTGTTCAACGAGATCGCGAGGATCCCGGTCTTGCTTGCCCATCGTTCAACCCCCCGGTTCTATGCGAATGGACCGACTAAAATATGGTGGCGGAAGCGGGGGTTGGTCAAATCGACGGAGGGCGAGATTGAACATCGTTACTCGGGATACCTCGGTCACCGATGTCGCCGGGTTCGTACGGGATGACGGCTACGTCGTCATGCGGGACGCATTGACGCCGGAGCAACTCGATGAGATCACCGAGGCGTACGACCGCCAACTCGCCCTTCACCCCCGCGAGCCGGACGCGATCCGCCTCGAGCTGCCGAGACTGTTCGAACTCGATCCCGCCTTCGAGCAGCTCATGGACAATCCGCCCGTGTTCGCGGTTGTCCGGGAGCTTCTGGGACCGACCCTTGAACTGGGCACCGGAGGCGAGCTCGACTGCAAGTTCGGCCCCACTCCGGCCTACATCGCCTGGCACGCAGACTTCAACTTCCTTCGGCTGCCGTATCCGCGCCAGTTCGGCTGGGTTCGTTGCGTCTACCTCATCGGTGATGTGACCACCGACATGGGTCCGTTCACGCTCGTGCCCGGTTCGCACGGCCGGGGCGGCGCCGAACTGGCTCACTACATCGGCGAGGACGGCCAGCCGCTGCCGATCGACGGGCAGGTCCCCTTCACCGGGCCAGCCGGCAGCTGCTTGATCAACAACACCGACATCTGGCACACCAACACCGCCAACACAGGCCCGGACCCGCGCCGGCTGGCGATGGTGCTGTACAAGCCGGGGTGGATGAAGCAGTGGGACAAGGGCTACGACATCACCGACGAGTTCGCGTCACGCCAGACCGATCCGGTCCGGCGCCAGTTGTGCGGCCTCTCCTCCTGGACGGATCAGGACCTGTCCCTCTTCCCGGCCGCGTCGTGGCAGCCCTAGAAGCCGGGCACTAGGCGGCGTCGCGGCGAGGCAGGGTCGGTCTCAGTCGGAGTTGTCCTGCTGGCGCAGGAAGCGCTCGAACTCGGCGCCTAGGTCGTCGGGGCTGGGGACGCTGCGCTTGGCCCGGGCGTCGGCGCGGGCCTCGAGGCGTCGCACGTAGGCCACCACGTCGTCGTCGGAGTTCATGGCGTCGTTGACCCGCTGCTCCCACTCCTCGGCAGCCTCGTCGAGCTCCGACCAGCCGGTGGGGATTCCCGTGACGCGCTCGAAACGCTCCAGCAGGGCCCGAGCCCCCTTGGGATTGGGGGCGCCCGAGACGTAGTGGGGCACCGCCACCCGCAGCGACACCGCGGGAACCCTGAGCCTCTCGAACCGCTCGTGCAGGACGCCCACGATCCCGGTCGGCCCTTCGTAGCTGGGCCGGTCCAGTCCCCAGGCCTTGGCCAGGCCGGTGTCGGTGGTGGAGCCGGTCACCAGGAAGGGCCGGGTGTGGGGGATGTCGGCGATGTGGGCTCCCACCGTCACTAGCGTCGCTGCGTCCGTGCGGGATGCGAGCTCGATGACCACGTCAGCGTAGGTTCGCCATCCCAGCTGAGGCTCCGCGCCCACTACCAGCACCAGGTCGTGTTGCCCGTCGGGCGGGCGCAGCACATGAACGTCGCTGGAGGGCCAGAGGATCTCCCGGCGCTCGTCCCGCAGCCTTACGGTGGGCCGCTGCTCGGCGAAGTTGAAGAACTCCTCGGGGTCGATGTGCGCCACCCGCATCGAGTCGCTGCGCTCGCTCAACCACTCGAGGGCGCCCGTCGCCGCGCCGCCCACGTCGAACCAGCCCTGGTAGGCGGTCACCAGCATCGGCGATCGCAACTCGGGAAGGGTCGCCTCCCACACCAGGTAGCTCACCCCCCAAGCATGGCGCGGATCGGACCCCGATCGCACCCCGCGCGACCCCCGGGCGTTCGAGCGTTGGACGGAGGCAACGGTTCGGCTAACCTGTGCTGCCGTGACCACCTTCGCCGACCTCCTGCTTCTCGTGTAGGCGAGCGCCACATATCGGTGCTCGCCGAATCCCCTCGTGCCGCCGGCCGGGGGGATTTGTCGTTGTCGGGGCCGGTTCCGGCCCGCCCCGACCGAACCCCGACCGCCAACCGGAGCCCCCGCAACCCACGACCATCCAGCCGCCACGAGGACCAAGACCATGCCCACGCCCAAACCCATGCCCTTCACCAAGTACCGGCCCTACCCCCTGGTGGAACTCGCCGACCGGACCTGGCCGGACCACCGGATCACCGAGGCGCCGCTGTGGTGCTCGGTCGACCTCCGCGACGGCAACCAGGCCCTCGTCGACCCGATGGACATACCTCGCAAGCAGCGCATGTACGACCATCTCGTCGACATGGGCTTCAAGGAGATCGAGGTGGGTTTCCCGGCGGCCTCCCAGCCCGACTTCGACTTCTGCCGCAAGCTCATCGAATCCGACCTGATCCCCGACGACATCACCATCCAGGTGCTCACCCAGTCCCGTGACGAACTGATCGACCGCACGTTCGAGGCCGTGGCCGGCGCCCCCCGGGCCATCGTGCACCTCTACAACTCCACCTCGGTCACCCAGCGCCGGGTCGTGTTCCGGACCGACCGGGCCGGCATCGTGGAGATCGCCACCGGCGGCGCCGAGCGCTGCATGCACAACCTCCGGACCCTCAGGCAGTCCGGCGGCGGTGACGGCATCCGCTTCGAGTACTCCCCTGAGAGCTACACCGGCACCGAGCCCGACTTCACCATCGAGGTGTGCGAAGCCGTGATGGACGTCTTCGGCCCGACGCCGGACTGGCCGCTGATCCTGAACCTGCCCGCCACCGTGGAGATGTCCTCGGCGAACATCTACGGCGACATGATCGAGCACTTCCACCGCAACATCCGCGACCGGGACTCGATCGTGCTCTCGCTGCATCCCCACAACGACCGGGGCACCGCCGTGGCCGCGGCCGAGTTCGGCATCATGGCCGGCGCCGACCGGGTGGAGGGCACCCTCTTCGGCAACGGCGAGCGGACCGGCAACGTGGACGTGGTCACCATCGCGCTGAACCTGTTCACCCAGGGCGTGGATCCCAAGCTCGACATCAGCGACATCGAGGAGGCCCGCCGGGTCTTCGAGTACGCCAACCGCATGACCGTGCCCGAGCGGCACCCCTACGTCGGCGATCTCGTGTACACGGCATTCTCGGGAAGCCACCAGGACGCCATCAAGAAGGGCATGGCCGCCATCTACGACGTGGCCCCCGGTGAGCCGCTGACCGGCGACTACGACGTGTGGGACGTCCCCTACCTTCCGGTCGACCCCCGCCACCTGGGTCGCAGCTACGAGGCGGTGGTGAGGGTCAACAGCCAGTCCGGCAAGGGCGGGGTGGCCTACGTGCTGCTGCACGAGTACGGCCTGGACCTGCCCCGCGGCCTCCAGGTGGACTTCTCCAAGCAGATCCAGACCGTGACCGAGGACACCGGCACCGAGATCACCTCCTACGAGATCCATCGCCGGTTCATGGCCTCCTACGTCGAGCCCGAGCGGCCCTGGATCGAGCTCATCGGGCACCGGGCCACCACCGACACCATCGGAACGTCCCGCACCGATCTCGAGGCCCGCCTGAGGGTTGACGGGATCGAGCGCACCATCAAGGGCTCTGGCAACGGCCCCATCGACGCCTTCGTGTCGGCCATGCAGGCCAACGGTCTGTTCGCGGGCAAGGTCGTCGACTACTACGAGCACGCCATCGGCGCCGGCAGCGACGCCACCGCCGCCGCCTATGTGGAGGTCGACACCGGCGACCGCTACACCACCTGGGGCGTGGGCCTGCACGAATCGATCGTGTCGGCCTCCCTGCGAGCGGTGGTGAGCACCGTCAACCGCATGCACACTGTCGGCCTACTGGGCTGATCCCGCTCGATTGCGGCCATCCTCCGGTTGATACTACATGTATCCATCCGTATTGAGTATAAATCACTAAAAGGTAATGTCATTTAGTTCTTCAGCAGGGTAGAGTCTGTCGCCAGTCCTACGATGCGTTCGCGAGGGGGACGCCGTGACATTCGAATCCTCAGCCAATACCAAGTCCTCAGCGCCCGCCGGTCGCGACGGCCATCCAGCGCTGCACACCGTCGCCGACGTCGAGCCGGACCACCACGAGAAAGCTCGGTTGAACAGGCTCTTGGGGGAGGCGGTAGATGCCTATGAGACAGAGTTCGGCGCCTTCACGGAGGACGAACTGGCGCGGGCGCGGGCCGAGATGGGACGTTGACCACCGTCCTTCGGACTTGTGGGGCGGGTCGTGCGATTTGTGCCCGCTGGACGAGCGCGCGTAGCCTGAGATGATGCTCGCATTGCGGCGGCTGCCGCGCTGGCCTGTCGTATTGCTGCTGTTCGCCCTGGTCGCGTCGGCCTGCGGCGGTGGCGACGAGGAGGCTTCGGACACCTCGCGAGCCGATGACGCGACCGCCTCGTCCGCCGGGGGGGGGTTAGCGCCTCAGATAGGCCGCATTGCGTAGAGTATCGGCGGCTTCTCGAGGCGATTGACCGACTCGACTCCGCTGACGCCCGCGGGGGTTCCGGCGGCGCCGAGCCCATAGCCGAACGGGAATTCGAGAACGCTGCTGCCGACTACGAGGCGGCGTCGCGAGCGGCGGTGGCCGCAGCTGAGGAGTTGGCAGCCGATGAGGCCGCGGAGCCGGAGGACCGGCGGGCCGCGGAGGCTGCCCTTGCGGCGTTCGCCGCGGCCGATGACGCTGCCCGCTTCGTGGTGTTCGGCGACTCGGCCGAGCAGCCGTTGGACACGCGGGACTATGACGATGCCTTCGACCTGGCGCTGGAGGCTGTCCAGGGTGCTTCAGGGGGCAGCCAGGCCATTGACGCTCGCTTGGCGACGCTGTATGCGGAGATCGAGACACTGCAGGCCGAGATCAACGAGGAGGTCCGCGAGGCCGCGGGGGAGCCGCTGTCGGAGAGGCGGGAGGAGGCCCTCGCAGAGAAGCAGGCAACCCTGGACCAGCTCCACACGGCCGTCTACGACCTGGAGGCGGAGCAGGCCGAACAAGAGGCAAGGCAGGCTGCGATCGAGGCGGAGGCAGGGGCGGTCGAAGCGGAGCTCGAAGCGGCCCGGGCCGACCTGGACTGGGCCCGATCGGAGCTGGCCGCGTACAGCGAGTCGCTAGCGTCGGCGATGGCTGTACTGGCGGAGGCAACCACGACGAGCTCGCGGTTGGACGTCGAGCTGGCCGACTTGGGCGTGCTCCGAGACGAGGCCTACTCAGCGGCAGCCGCCGCCGGGAATCAGCTTGAGCGGGCGTTGGAATCGGCTCGCGTCGACGCTGAGGCTGCCGCCGAGGCGGCGCGAGCCGAAGCGGAGCTTGAAGCCCGTGCATTGGAGGCAGTGGCTGCCATCGCACACGGGTTCGGAGACCCGGACTCGCCTAGCGCTAGCTACAACCTCGCGTATGACGCCGCCTACTCGGATGCAAGTCAATCATGGGGTGGGAATCAGGCTGCCCGTGCCACCACTGCACACCATCTCGCGCACAATGCTGGGTACGCTGCCCAGGCCGGGATGGCGGTGCGGCTCGACGACCTGGCCCTGCGAGCAGGTCTCGATGCGAACATCGTCTCTGCCTTCGATTCGAGCCTCTCGGCGTGGACTGCCGCCTGGTCCCTGGCCGAGGACGAGGGTCATGTGAGCGGGAGGGCGGCCCAGATGGACCGTCAGCCGGTCTATGACGATCTCGCCTACCGAGCGGCGGCCCGTCTCGTGCGTGTCGCCGTCGCCGAGGCGGTGCCGTCGGCGCAGTCCGTGGCCGTGGCCGAGGCCGAGGACGTGTACTGGGCCGAGGGCGGCGCATCCTATGAGGCTTTCGTGGCCGCTCGCGACCGGATCAGTGCCGCCACGGCCGACTACCGGGGACTGGTGCATCCTGGAACCGACCTGATCGCCTGGAACGCTTTCCATGTCGCGCTGGACATACTGGAGAACCGCGCTCTGGCGGCGGCGGCGGACGCTCGCAACCAGGCCTCTGACAGTGCAGCCGATCTCGAGGCTGACCAGCGCGTCATCGACGCCAGAGCCGCAGTCGAGCGGACCGCGGCCGCGGTCGCCCAGGCGGAGTCGGACCTGTCGAGCGCGCAGGTGGCGTACTCCGAGGCGGTGACTGAGGCGGCCAGTCGTGAGAGTGAGGTGTCCTGGCTGCAGGACGAGGTGGACTACTGGGAGGACTGGTCGAACTCCGCCTCGGCTGAGGTACAGAGGCGCGAGGCACAGTTCGCAGAACTCGAGGCAGCGCTCGCCGAACTCCGGGTGCCTGTGACTGTGGCCGGCACTCCTGTGTCGCTCGAGCGCGCCCAGCGTGCCGCCTGGCCAGCCGTAGCCAGCGTAACGGGATGCGTGTAGTCGAATCAGGACGCTGAAACAAAACGCCAGCGTCAACAGGAGGAATGTCCACATGGACAACAGCGAGAATATAGACAATCCAGATTCTACGGATGCTTCAGATGACGCGACTCTCTCCACGATGAGTGAGGGGTTCAAGTCTGTCAACCTGAAGTTCTCTCTACAGGACCGCAATACGCAGATCGGTCTTGGAGTGGCCGCAGTCCTGGTAATCGTCCTCATTGTCGTCCTCGCAAGGGCGTGCGGAAGTGGAGGCGATCCAGTCGAGCGGCTTTTCTCAGCAGCTGAGGAGATCGGCGAGACGCTCGAAGAACATGCCGATGACGTAGGAGACGATGATCTGTACGGGCGTGCGGATGTCATCATCGACGCTGAGCGCTCCTTGAGGCGCAACACCGACATCGATTATGAGGATGTGCGCGAGCTCGACGAGCTTGGAGGTGACGCCATTGGGTTCGCGACGAGCATCTATTGGTATATGGTCACCGCGGCCGAAGCCGCGATTTGGTCCGCATCTTCCGATCAGGAGACCTCCGATGCGGCGCTCGAGGCGGCCCGTAAGGCCGGCGAGTATCTTTCGAATGACACGGCTCTGAGTATCGGCCGCTCATTTGCCGAGAGGATGCTTGAGGCTGAACTCACGGCGAACGCGCGTCGAGACGATGATGAGAGCGCCGACGAGTACAGAGAAGCTGCGCAAGCGCTGCTGGATGCGACCGAAGCCGCCGTCCTGGCCGAGGTCGACTATTGGATCAAAGGTGCCGAGACCGTGATTGAAATCGAGAGAATAGAAAATGATGATCAGGCGAGGTTCCAAGATTCTTCCATAGACGATCTTCAAGAGTCCTTGGACGAATACGACGAAAAGAGAGAGGATGCAGGCGAAAGATTCTATGACGCTGCCGATGATTTCCTCTACTTTCGCGAGAGAGTCGAGTGGCGAAGGCTCGAGGATTTCCGGCCTCGTCTGCCTTGGTGAACGACCCGCTCTTTCCAGAGCAACAGCATCATCTACCTGCAGGACAACCCGGTGTCAACCAGTCTACGCTCGCTCTGAGGCAAACTGGCGGCATGGCCTTCTCGCTGATCCGCTACAACTTCATGTCGCCGGACCCCACGGACGCTCAGGCGATGAGCGACCGCTACCGGGCCGGCCTGGAGATCGCCCGCTACGCCGACGACCACGGCTTCAACGCCGTCTCGCTGGAAGAGCATCACAGCAGCCCCATGGCGTGGTGCCCCACGCCGCTGCTGGACGCGGCCATGATCCTGTCGAGCACGGACAGCCTCATGGTCACGATCTCGGCCCTGCTGCTCCCGTTGCACGACCCGATCCGGGCCGCTGAGGACATTGCGGTCATCGATCTGGTGAGCCCGGGCCGGCTGGTGATCGTGACCGGTCTCGGCTACCGGCCGGTGGAGTACGCCGCGATGGGCAAGGAGTGGAAGCGCCGGGGCAAGGTCCTCGACGAGGCCCTCGAGGTGATGCTCACCGCCTGGAAGGGCGAGCCCTTCGAGCACAACGGAGAGACGGTGCAGGTGCTTCCCATGCCCCACACCCGGCCCCATCCCATGGTCCTGGTGGGCGGATCGTCGCCGGCGGCAGCCCGACGGGCGGCCCGGCTCGGCCTGCCCATGCAGCTCCCCGGCCAGTTCCCCGAGATCGAGGCGCTCTACTACGCCGAGTGCGAGCGCCACGGCACCCAGGGCTTCTGCATCGCCCCCGCCAATGTGGTGATGCTCAACGTGGCCGAGGACCCCGACCGGGTGTGGGCCGAGCACGGCGACTGCTTCATGCTGGAGGCCATGACCTACAAGGGCTGGCAGCCGCCGGGTCAGACCTCGGCGGTGTGCTCCAAGGCCACCACCGTCGAGGAGCTGCGGGCCGAGGGCATCTACCGGGTCCTCACCCCCACAGAGGCCGTGGACCTGGCCCGCAGCTCCGGCACTCTGGCCCTGCATCCCCTGGTGGGCGGCATGCCCATAGACGAGGCCTGGTCCAGTGTCCAGCTGGCGGCCGAGCAAGTGCTGCCTGCTCTGGCGGACTCTTGAGTCGTTAGGATCGCTCAAAACCGGAGGTTCCCATGGACTATCGCAACCTGCTGTACGAGCGCGACGAGCGCTATGTGACGATCACGCTGAACCGGCCCGAACGGCGCAACTGCCTGTCGTCGGAGATGCTCGGCGAGCTCGAGGACGCTTTGCGCACCACCGGGGGCGACGGCGACGTGGCCGGAGTGGTGCTGGCCGCCAACGGCCCGGTGTTCTCATCGGGGCATGACCTGGCCGAGATGGCAGACATGGGCGAGCCTGAGCTTCACGAGCTGTTCACGCTCTGCAGCTCGGCCATGACCGCGATGGCCGAGGTCCCCCAGGTGGTGGTGGCCAAGGTGCATGCCCTGGCCACCGCGGCCGGCGCCCAGCTGGCCGCCAGCGCGGACCTGATCGTGGCCAGCACCGAGGCCGGCTTCGCCACGCCCGGCGGCAGGGGCGGCCTGTTCTGCCACACCCCGATGGTGGCCGTGGCCCGGCCCCTGGGCCGCAAGCGGGCCGTGGAACTGGCCCTCACCGGCGACGTCATCGACGCGGCCACCGCGCTGGACTGGGGCCTCGTCAACCGGGTCGTGCCGCCCGAGCAGCTCGACGAGGCCACCATGGACCTGCTGGGCCGGGCCACCCGGGGCAGCCGCTACGCCAAGGGCATCGGCAAGCAGACCCTCTACGCGCAGATGGACATGGGACTCGGCGAGGCCTACAAGTTCGCCACCGACGTGATGGCATCCAACGCGGCCCGGGGCGACGGCGCCGAGTGGCCCAAGGCCTTCATCGAGAAGCGTCCCCCCACCTGGACCCACACGCACTAGCGACGCGGGCGCAGCCCGCAGGAGTGCTCAGCGGCCGTCGACCGACCAGTGCCAGGGCTCGCTGGGGAGGTTCTTGAGGTTGAACTGGGGGGCCAGGCGCTGGAGCGCCTGGAATACCGCGCTGCTGCGGCTCGTTACGAGCCGCCCCGACTCGGTGAAGTCGATGGCCAGCCCCTTCTCGTGGTTGCTCCGGCCCGGCCGGGCCGTCGGGGGCCGGCAGGTGCTGGAGGGCTGCTGCCAGATGGCCCACTCCGACGTGCCGCAATTGCCTCTGCGCAGCTTGATCTGCTCCTCATGGGTGCGGTAGCCCCACCCGCCCATGTCGAAGCCCTCCGCCTCCAGGGCGCCGACCAGCCCGTCGACATCGTCGGCGATCTGTGAGTTGACCTCGTAGCCGCGCACCCACACCAGCGTGAAGTTGACACCATCGGGGCCCACCGTCGCGACCGGCTCCGGTGCCCGCCCTTCCTCCTCGGCTCGGCGGCGGGCCTCCTCCTCGGCCTTGCGCCGGGCCTCCTCCTCGGCTCTGCGCCGGGCCTCCTCCGCGGCCCGCTGGCGGGCGAGGGCGGCGCTGATCTCGCGTTCGGCGGCCTCGATCTCCGCGGCCAGCTCGGCGTCCTGCTGCCTGATCAGCTGGACCTCGACGAGGCGCCGATCGACCCGCTCCTCGGCCTCCACCGAGAGCACGGCCTCCCGGTCGACGGCCTCCAGCAGATCGGCAAGGACGATGTTTGCTTCCCGGCGGCGAGTCTCGGCCTCGGCGGCTGCCCCAGCAGCCTGGAGTCGCCAGCGCTCCAGTTCCTCGCCCAGCCGGCGCAGGTCGTCGAGATCGTCGATCCCGCTGCCGGTGGCGAACCCGGCGAGGGCCTCCTCGTGGGCGTTCTCCCACGGATCGGCGCCGAGGACGCTGAGCGTTCCAGTGGGAGCCTGGAACGAGACGTAGGACTCGATCACAGCCTTGAGCAGCCCTTCCTGGGTGGAGAGCAGCTCCTCCTCGAGTTCGGCGATCCGGATCTCGGCCTCCTGCACGACGAGTTCGGCGTCGGCCACGGCCCGCTCCGCCTCATTGAGGGCCGTCTGCTGGGCGTCCACCGCGGCCTGCGCCTTGTTGAGCGCGTCGATCAGCTCCTCGGCCTCGGCCGTGGCCGCATCGAGGTTCTCGGTGGCGGCCTCGGCGACCCGCTGCAACTCCTCGCGGTTGGCTTCGCGATCCTCGACGATCCTCTTGCTCCTGTCGATGATCTCCTCGTCGCTCTGGGCGGCCACCGGGCCGGCCGCTCCCGCCACCGCGACCGCGACCGCGAGCAACATGCCCAGCACGGTCGAGCGGCGCCGGTGGAGGGCAGGGAAGCGGCGGTAGGGGTATTGCACGGTCATGGTGGTGGTTACCGCCCGCCAAGAACCCTGGACACGCTACCAGCACCGGCCTCCGGCGTTAGCGTGCCCTCGTGCAACTCGGGTTGACGCTGGGATACTGGGGCCGGGCGATGCCCGACGGTCTGGTGGAGCTGGCCGTCGCAGCCGAGAGGTCGGGGTTCGACGCGGCCTGGACGGGGGAGTCCTGGGGCTCCGACGCGTTCTCGCCCCTGGTGCTGATCGCGGCTGCCACCGAGCGCATCCGGCTCGGCACCGGAGTGGTGCAGCTCGCCGCTCGAACACCCACGGCGACGGCGATGCACGCGGTGACCCTCGACCACATCTCCGGCGGGCGGGCCATCCTCGGCTTGGGGGTCTCGGGCCCCCAGGTGGTGGAGGGCTGGTACGGCCGCCCGTCGGCCCGGCCCCTGGCTCGCACCCGCGAGTACGTGGCGATCCTGCGGCGGGTGTTCGAGCGGGCCGATCACCTCACGTTCGAGGGCGACCACTTCCAGCATCCCTACGCCGGCGAGGGGGCGGAGGGTCTGGGCAGGCCGCTCAAGATCATGACCCATCCGCTGCGCCCGATCCCGATCTGGATCGGCGCCGAGGGGCCCCGCAACGTCGCCCAGACCGTCGAGATCGCCGACGGCTGGCTGCCGTTGTACTACTCGCCGCTGCGCCCCGAGGTCTACGGGTCGCAGCTGGCCGGCGCCCCCGACGGCTTCGAGATCGCAGTGCACACGACGCTGCAGGTGTGCGATTCCGGGGGGATCGCTGAGGCCTTGTGGCCGGTGCGGGCCAGCCTCGGCTTCTACATCGGCGGGATGGGGGCCGAGGGCCAGAACTATCACACCCAGCTCATGGCCCGGATGGGATACGAGGAGGCCGCCTACGAGGTCCAGCGGCTGTTCCTGGAGGGGCGCAGGGATGAGGCGATAGCGGCCGTGCCCCTAGAGTTCGCCGATGAGATCTCCCTGGTAGGGCCGGCCGGGCGGATACGCGAGCGGCTCCAGGCCTGGGAGAAGTCTCCGGTCACCATGCTGAACGTGGCCGCCCGATCCGAGCAGGAGTGCCGCCAGGCCGCGGAGCTGATCAAGGGCTGAAGCGCCGCTCCGGGGCCGCCTCAGTGGTGGTAGGGGATCGGCATCGACGCGCTGGGCGGCAGGGTGGTCTTGATGTCGGGGGGCGGCGCGTTCCACTCCGGGTATTTGCGCACGGCGCCGGCCCGGTACTTCTCCGTGGAGTGCACCCGGTCCTTGTCGAACTCGGGGATCACCTGGTCGCCGAAGATCTCGATCATCTCGAGGATCTCCTCGTACTCGAAGCCCTCGTTGGGCAGACCGAACACCAGCTGGTCGGTGCCCACGGCCACGTAGGACTTCTCCAGTTGCTCGCACACCTCTTCGGGCGTGCCGCACAGCATGTAGCCGGCGTCGATGGCGAAGTCGAGGGTGGCCTCGTCGGGCATTCCCATCGGCGGCTCGGGCCAGGTGGGGGCGCCCTCGCGCTTGGGGATGGTGTCGTGATAAAGGCACACCATCGAGTACAGGTAGCCCCGGCCGTTCATCAGCGCGATCTCCCGGGCCCGGTCGCGGTCCTCCAGGCAGATCAGCGAGTTGGTCATCATCACGTTGTCGTTCATGTACGAGCCGAGGGGCTCGGAGCACTCCGTGATGGCCTCCTTGTAGCTGTCGATGCGGCCTTTGAGCGCGGGCGCGGGCTCGAAGTTGAACGCGATCGCGCCGATGCCCATCTGCCCGGCGGTGGCGAATGTGGCCAGGTTGCCGCAGGCCACCCACAGCGGCGGGTGCGTGCCGTTGAGGGGCTTGGGGAGGACGTTGTGGTTGGGCGGCACCCGGAAGTGCTCGCCCTCGTAGGAGTAGTCCCGCTGGGCCCACATCCGGGGGATCTCGGCGATGGTCTCGTTCCACATGGCCTTGGTCTCGGACGTCACCGTGCCGTTGAAGGTGGCCACCTCGTGGCTGCCCGCGCCCCGTCCGGTGCCGAACTCGAAGCGGCCCTCGCAGAAGTGGTCGAGCATGGCTGCCCGCTCGGCGATGCGAACCGGATGCTCCTTGGTGGTGGGCAGGCTGGTGATGGCCGTGCCCAGATGGATGTAGTCGGTCTGGGCCGCGACCCAGCCCATCACGACCTCGGGAGCGGACATGTGGCTGTACTCGGTCAGGCAGTGGTGCTCGCCGAACCAGGCGAACTTCCAGTTGTGCTTGTCGCCGTGGATCGGGTACGACGCCTCCCGCATCAGCATCAGGTGCTCGTGCTCAGGTATGTGCGCCGACGGGCCGGGGATGTAGCCGTTCTGGAAGATCCCGAACTCCATGAGCCCTCCCTTGTGGTGCGTGGTCGGAGCAAGCGGCTGTCAAAGCCGAGGCTAACGGGCCGTGCCCCGGTCGTGGGCCGGTGGTCGGGATCGAGGGCCCGGCCGCGGCGCCGGGGCGGCGACGGCCCCGGTTAGGGTCGATCGGGTGACCCGTTGGTGGGAGATCGGTGGAGCGTCCCAGGGCGATGTCTACGACGACCGCTGGAAGCGCATGGAAGCCGCCGGCGTTTGGGTCCACGGCGAGGCCGACCTGGTGTGCTGGTTCGAGCCCGACTCCGTGCTGGACGCGGGCTGCGGGACCGGACGGGTCGCCATCGAACTCGACTGCCGGGGCATCGACGCCGTAGGCGTGGACCTAGACCAGCGCATGCTGGACGAGGCCCGCACCAAGGCTCCGCACGTGGGCTGGGTCCTGGGTGATCTCGTCGACGTCGAGGTGGCCGGACCGGATGGGGTCCAGCGACTGTTCGACCTGGTCGTGATGGCGGGGAATGTGATGGTGTTCGTAGAGGTCGGGACTGAGGCCGCGATAGTCGCCAACATGGCCCGGCACTTGGCTCCGGGCGGCCGCCTGGTGACCGGCTTCCGCCTGGGGCTGAGCCCGCTTACGTTTGCCGACTACGACCGGTACGCCGCCGGCGCCGGCCTCGAGTTGGAGCACCGCTGGACCACCTGGGACCGCGAGCCCTACGACGGCGGCAGCTACGCCGTGACGGTGCACCGCCGCCCGCCGGCCGCGTGAGCGCGGCCAGCGACGATCACGCGCTGGCGGCCCGGCTGGCCCACGAATGCGGGCAGCGGCTGCTCGACCTGCTCCGTGACCCGTCGGCGCCACAGGGCTGGGGCCTGGAAGATGCGGGCGACCGGCAGGCGCACGAGTTCCTGACGCGGGAGCTAGGCCGTCACCGCCCCGGCGACGCGGTGCTGTCGGAGGAGGGCCACGACGATCGGCGGCGGCTTGACGCCGACCGGGTCTGGATTGTCGACCCGATCGACGGTTCCTACGACTTCGGCGTGACCGGGGCATGGTCGGTGCATGTGGCGTTGTGCGAGCGGGGCGTGGCTACCGCGGCCGCGGTGGCCGTGCCCGCCTGGGGCACCACCTTCGCGACCGACCCGCCGCCGGAGCCAACGATGTGCCGGGTCGGGCGCCGCCGGGTGGTGGTGGCCCGGTCGCGGGGCTACAGCGACGGCCGCATGCTGGCCGACCGCCTCGACGCCGACGTGGTGACCATGGGATCGGCCGGGGTCAAGGCGATGGCGGTGGTGCGCGGCGAGGCGGACGCCTACGTCCACGCGGGCGGACTCTACGAGTGGGACACGTGCGCCCCGGCCGCGGTGGCGCAGGCCGCGGGCCTGCACGTCTCGTGCCCCGACGGCTCGCCGCTGCGGTTCAACAACCCTCGTCCCCACACCCCCGGTCTGGTCATCTGCCGCCCCGACTTCGCGGACGAACTGCTCGAAGCCCTCGTCCCGGTCACCCGCCGGCCGCGAAGCTGACCGCTCCGGGAACAGCCTCCAGCGTGATCGGCGTTGTGCCGATCGTCTCGCCGTCGCCGACGAGGTCCATGGGCTCGCCCTCGATGGTGACGGTCCGCCCCCGCAGCATGTGCACGTGCCGATGTCCCACATGGCCGCCGTCGAACACGCTGGGAAGCAGGCGCAGCATGGTCGTGCGACTGGCCGGCCCGACAACGCACACGTCGAGCAGGCCATCGGTGGGGTCGGCGTCTGGACAGATTGCCATGCCGCCCCCGAAGGTCGGCGTGTTGTTGACCGCGAATAATGCGCTGCGGGACTCGGCCCGCTGACCGTCGACGGTGACGGCTAGCTCGCGGTGGCGCAGGCCCGGCATGGTCAGCAGGGTGGCCACGGTGTAGCGGCTCGGCCCTCTGGGGAGGCGCATCCGATCGGCCCGGACATTGACGTCCACGCTGAAGCCGCCGGTCACGCTGAACGCCACCCACCTCTGCCGGTCGGTGCGGATCACGTCGACGGGCCGGGCAGGGCCCAAAGCCCGCTCCGTAGCCTCCTCGACGCTGCGCCCGAACAACCCGAAGGCGCGGCCGTAGTCGTTGCCGGTTCCCGCCGGCACCAGTCCGAGCACCGCACCGGAGCCGACCACCCCCTGGAGGGCCAGGTGCAGGGTGCCGTCGCCGCCCACCGCGATCACCCGCTCGGCGCCCGCGGTCACGGCGGCCCGGGCCGCGTCAGCCGACTCCTCAGCGGAGGCCCCGCTGATGTCCACCGGCGTGTGGCCGGCCTGCTCGATCACCCGGCGCACGATCGGGGCGGCAGCCGCGGCGCGGCCCCTTCCGCCCCGGGGACTGACCAGAAGATGAACCTCGGCCACCCGCTCGGTCTAGCAGCCCCGGCTCGGCTTGTGCCCGTCGCCGGGGACCCGCCTACAGGCCCAGGAAGCCTCCGCCGTCGGCGACGATGGTCTGGCCGGTGATGTATCGGGCGCTGTCGGAGGCCAGGAACACCGCCACCGGGCCGATGTCGGCGGCGGCGTCGCCCAAGCGACCCAGCGGGGTGCGGGCGACCAGGCGGGCCTCGAGGTCGGGGTTGGCGGCGACGGCCGCGTCCATGGCCGGGGTGCGGGCCACCGGGGCGATGGCGTTGACCCTCACGCCGTAGGGACCCCACTCCCGGGCCAGGCTCTTGACGATCCCGCGTTGGGTGGCCTTCACCGTGGCATAGACGGGCAGGTTGGCCGATCCCTCCACCCCCGCGGGCGACGTGAGCAGGATCAACGTGCCCGGTCGTCGCCGTAGATGGGGCAGCGACGCCCGCGCGCATAGGAAACTGGCGGTGGTGGCGGTGGCGATCTGGGGCCGGATCCTTCCGCTGCCGGTGAGGTGCACCCCTCCGGGGCGTCCCGCGTGGGCCACCGCGTTGTGGACCACGATGTCGAGTCCGCCGAGACTCTCCACCGCTTCAGCCACCGTGGCCTCCACGTCACCGGCCTGGGTGACATCGCAGCGAACGAAGATGGCCTCGTTGCCGGCGGCCCGGATCGACTCGGCCGCGGGCTCGCCGTTGACGGCGCGACGGGTGGCGATCACGACGGCGGCTCCCGCGGCGGCCAGCGCCGAGGCGATCCCGGCGCCGACACCCTGTCCGGCCCCGGTGACCACCGCCACCTGGCCCTCCAGCACCCGGCCCCGGCCCGCCCCGGTCATCCGGCCATCCAGGTGCCGCCGTCCATCACCAGAGAAGCCCCGGTCAGCCCGGCAGTGATCCGGCTGTCGGCCAAGGCGTCGATCACCGCGGCGATCTCGGCCGCTGACGGCAGGCGACCCAGCGCCGGGTCGTGCAACGCGGTGGCCTCGGCGGCTGCGGCTGCGTGCTCCGGTGCCAGGAACATCGAGGGGTGCAGGGTCACGGCGTGGGCCCGGATGCCGTCGGGGCCCCAGCTCCGGGCCAGCGACCGGGCCAGGATCCGCAGACCCTCGGCCAGCGCCGACGGCGCCACGAAGCCGGCCGCGCCCGCCGCGCCCATCAACGGCACGCAAAAACACGATCGTGCCGCCACGCTCGGCGAGATGCCGGTGGGCGCCGCGGGCCAGCCGGATGCCGGCCTCCAGCGGAGCGTCGCAGGCCGCAGCCCACTCGCCCTCCGTCATCTCGTCGATCCGTGCCGGGATGCGGCTCTGCTGCGGAAAGAGGGCGTGAACCACCAGGTCGAGTCCGTCGACCGTGGTGCCGTCGGCGCTGTCCAGACCGTCGACGAAGCCGTCGTCGACCTCTTCAGCTTCGGGCGCGACCTGCACCACGTTCCCGGACAGCTCCGATGCCAGCGCGGCGGCCGGGTCGCCTCCGCCGACGACGAGGACGTCGCGAGTCATGTGTCCGCCGGCCCGGTTCCGCCGATCCGCGCCCTCGCCTCGACCGCGCCCCAGGCCGCGACGCCGCCGACCGCGACGGCGCCCAGCACCCACAGCCACGCGACCAGCGACGGGCTGTCGAGTTGGAAGAACTCGCGGACGAAGGGCAGGGCCATCGTCGCGCCGTAGGAGGCGGCCCCGGATGCGGCCAGACCCACCTTCCACGGTCTGAGGGGCCGGCTGATCAGCACCAGGATGACCAGGCCGATCCCCAGCAGGGTCATGGTGGCCGAGGTGCGGGCCTCGTGGAGGCTGATGCCGTCGAGGCGGCGCACGACCTCGTAGAGGGCGAAGGTCACTGCGGCGGCGGCGATCCCCGCAGGCAGCGAGAACCGGAGCACCCGGCGCAGGAATCCGGGCCGCACGAGCTGGTCGTCGCGCCCAGCGCCAGGAAGAAGCCGGGAACGCCGACGGAGAACGTGCCGATGAGGGTCAGGTGGCGGGGCAGGAAGGGGAACGGCGAGCCCACGATCCCGATGAGCACGGTGAGCAGCACCGCGTAGGCCGCCTTGGTGATGAACAGGTTGGCGACCCGCTCGATGTTGTTGATCACCCGGCGGCCCTCGGCCAGCACCCGAGGCATCGTTGCGAACCGGTTGTCGAGCAGTACCAGCTGGGCTACCGCCCTGGCCGCGGAGGATCCGGTGCCCATGGCGATGCCCATGTCGGCGTCCTTCAGGGCCAGCACGTCGTTGACGCCGTCGCCGGTCATGGCCACCGTCCGTCCCCGCGACTGGAGGGCGTGGACCATGGCTCGCTTCTGGTGCGGGTCGACCCGCCCGAACACCGCGTTCGACTCCAGCGTGTCGGCCAGCTGGCCGGGCTCGGAGGGAAGCCGGCGAGCGTCGAAGGCGGGCACAGTGGCCCGGCCCTCACCGTCGCCCGCCGGGCCGCTGGTGATTCCTGCTCGATGGGCCACCGCGGCCACAGTGGCGGGGTGGTCGCCGGAGATGACCTTCAGGTCGACGCCCTGATCGCGGAAGTAGGCGAAGATCTCCGCTGCGTCGGAGCGGATCGTGTCGCCGAGATGCACCAGGCAGACCGGCTCCCGGTCGTCGGGAAGGCTGTCGTCGGATGATGCGGACGCGGCGGAGCGGGTCACGACCAGCACCCGGCCCCCCTCGGCGGAGGCGGCTGCAGCCCCGGCTCGGGCCTCGTCGCCGGCCCCGCCGGTCAGCAGCAGCACGTCGGGCGCGCCCAGGTGAAAGGTGCCCCGGCCCGCGAAGCTGGCCGCGGCCCATTTGCGGGGCCGACGAGAACGGCACGCTGCTGGTCATCTCCCATCCGCTGGGCCGGTCGCCGACAGCGGCTGCGATGGCGGCCAGGGTGGTGTTGGGGGCGGGGTCGGCCGAGGCGAGCGCGGCCAGCGTCTCCTTCGCCTCGGTCTCGGTGGTCGAGCCGAGGGGCTCGGCACGGCCGAACGAGATCTCCCCGGTAGTGATGGTCCCCGTCTTGTCGAGGCACAGCGTGTCCACCCTGGCCAGCAGCTCCACCGACGCCAGCTCCTTGGCGAGTGCCTTGCGACGGGCCAGGGCGACGACGCCGGTGATGAACGCCAGGCTGGTCAGCAGCACGAGCCCGTCGGGCACCATGGCCACCGCGGCCGCGACCGTGCCCTGAAGCGCCTCCTGCCAGCGGTCCTCGGTCGCCAGCAGCCTGGCCAGCAGCAGCACCGTCGCCAGCGGGATGATCCATG